>USQQ01000004.1 GCA_900556875.1 uncultured Collinsella sp. | reverse complement strand
CCGTACACAGCTTCCGGGAATACAGCGGGAGGATCAGCGTCTCCTGCACGGTGTTTTTCTCAATTTTACATTTCATAGGTTTCTTCCTCAGTGAATAAAAACTGTCATAATTGCCGTCAGCATAGCCGCTATGACCGTCATGCCTATCGCCATGTGCAGGATGGATGCAAAAATACCCGTGCTTGATGCCCCTACTTCCGCGCCGTGACGCAGAGCCACTTTTTCTTTTTGTGTATCTGCACCTCGTGAAAACCCGCCTGCTCCAGACATGCCTTTAATTCAATGTCCTTGTAGATGGTCATGCCGCCGATGATCTGCGTCCACCTCTCGTCCTTGTCCGTATCGCCATTGCTCTCGTTGCAGATGAGAATTGTCCCGCCTGGCTTCAGCGTCCGCCAGACCTCACGGAAGCATCGGGGCAAATCAGGCCAAAAATAGACGGTTTCAAAGGCCGTGGCGGCATCGAAGTAGCTATCCTCAAACGCCATATCCGCCACACTGCCTTGCAAGACGGCGCAACGCCCCTCCTGAATTGCAATTCGGTTGAGCTTTTTGGTCTTCTCCACGCTGACGGGCGAATAGTCGACGCCCTTGACGACGCCATGCGGGCATTTTTTCAGCAGCCGTTTTATGTTCGCCCCGCCGCCGCAGCCGCAATCCAGCACCTTGGCATTTGGCGCAAGTCGTAGAAATCGAAGTCCCCACCGCGCCACAGGGCTGTGGCCCAGGTTCATCATGGCAACCATAAGTTTTCCGCCGAGGCCCACGGGCTTGCGGGTGTTTTCAAAGAACGACATCTGGCCCCTCCGATTTCGTGCATTCCGCATAGGTCAACGGGAACGAGGCCTTCAGCACCGCGCTTTTCCGCACCGCCCAGCCGTTTTGACGCAGGAAACGCAGGTATTCCTCGCTTGTCCACCTGCTGTGGAGGGGGAATCCCGCCATGCTCATGAAAAAGGCTTTTGCCTTGCCGGAAACCGAGTTCCCCGCGTGGGTGAAGGTTGGCGCGATGAGCACGCCGTCGTCCTTCAGCACCCGCCTGATTTCTTGCAGGGCCTTTTCCGGATGCGGCACTATGTGAAGCGCGTTGGACGCGATCACCACTTCGAAGGACTTCTGTGCATAGGGCAGGCGGAACATATCTTGTACGGAAAAGTGCAGCTTTGCGGATTGATTGTCCCGCTTTGCTTCAAGGATCATCTGTGCAGAAGCGTCCGTAGCCTCGATGTGCACCGCCACATCCACGATGCTCTTTGCGATAAGCCCCGTGCCGGTGGCAACCTCCAGTACGGTTTTTGCTTTCACCACCGGCCTGATCAGCTCATACATCTTCTCATACGCCGCCCGGTCCTTTCGCATGAAACGGTCGTACCGACCGGCATTCTTGTCCCAGAAGCCCTTGCGTTCGTGCATGGCTATCGCCCCCAAACAGTTAGAGCAATCTAACTATAACACACGAATCATGCAGTAAGATAAGGCTAACCTTATTTCTTGGCCAAGACGCATCTCTTCGGTTTTGCTTATAACGGTGTGAGTCAGATACTAAGCTGGAGCTGAAGAAGGAGCTTGGCGGACAGGTAGGTCGATACCGGTTCCCGGAACGGTGATCCAGCCAATTACACCAGGGCTCTAGTCATTGAGTGGGAATAGAAAATTCCTTAGTTATGGGGGTATTAATTTGATTCCCTTTAGGATAAACCCCCATGACTATATGAATTGACCTGCTGACTTCAATGAAGATTGGAAGGTTGCTGCCAGGGGTGACGACCCAGCGAGTGCTATTTTGCGAGCTATGCGCATTGAAAGCGACCTCTCGTGGTATAAACTACTTGCCGGAAGCCGCGGCTTTCAGAGTACGGCTTACGTGTACGTTTAATCTCCGTGGGCGACGGGGTGCCGCAAGGCGTAGAATATCGCCCACCTGTAGGGGCCCGCAGCGATGCGGGCCCCGCTTCGTATGAAGGGGGCGTAACCGATGAAGATTGTATCCATCCCCAGGACTTCTTCGACCACGCCGAGGGCGACCGCGAGCTCATGCTTAAGCACAATCGTCCCTGCATCGTAGTGGTGAGGCTGCGTTTCCGCGGGAAGCGCAGGGACTTCGCCGTGCCGCTGCGTTCCAACATCGCCCCTAACGTGCCCAAAGACCAGTACTTTGCGTTGCCACCCCGCCCCACGACGCGCCCCAACTGCCGCCACGGCATCCACTACATCAAGATGTTCCCCATAACCAGGCCTACCAGCGCCGCTTCAGGACCGAGGGCTCGGCCTACTACGAGACGCTCCAACGCATCATCGACGGCAGCACCAAGCGCATTGTCTCAGAGTGCCGGGCATACCTCGACCGCTACGAGCACGAGGGAAGGCCTCGCTTTGCCGTCGACATCGACCGCATCGTGGTGCTGCTGGAGGGCGAGAAGTAGGGCACCTCGGCTCAGTCTCGAGCCATACATAGTCGCTCCGCATTTTTGAACGCCGTGTGTGCGTCCCAAATACTTGAGAAACAAGCTGTGAAGTGCGGCGGCGCGCCCGTGCCCGTGCATAGCCGTCACCATCAGCGTCTACGCGGCGTCGGCTTCAAGTGGAACTGGCCCCACTGCTGTATATGGTTTGCCTTGCTGCACATGGCGATCAATGCCCACGATGCTTCTGCTTGCGCTTCAGCTTTCGCTGCTCGAAGCGCGCCTCCGCCTCATCCGCGCGACGCTGGCTTCTTGCTTGAGCCGACTCCCGCTTCATCGCTTCCCGCTGTGCTGCGAGCGCCTGTTGTGCCTTGGTGTTCACCGCGGGCCGCTTAAGGGCTTTCGCTGCCTCGCGAGCGCGTCGCTTGGGATTCTTCGCGGGCTTGCTTGTTTCCGTGGCCTCGTCACCGAAGAACGAGAGCTTCGCCCATTTGCTTGTAACGAATTGCAGGATTTCCTCATTGGACGGTTCTGCACCGAAGACGATGCGGACGACGCCGTATCTGCCGTCCTCGACATGCTCCGCCAGCCCGACCCAGAATTGGCCGTCATGATATACGGTCAGGGTGGATGACACGCTGATCTGCATGGTTGGTTCCTCCTTTATGTAGATGACCATGCAGAGAAGGGACAACCAAGGAGGCAGGTTACTGATGCGGACTCCCGCACGCCCACGACTACCCGACGGGGACTGTGTTTTCATCTCTGATGCCCGCATTGTAGCACGCGCGGATTTACGATGTTGATCGCCGGCGCCTAGGCGGAGATGAAGGCGGTTCGATCTAGGTCAAGCCGGTCGCTCGTTCATGAAGCGGCCGATTCCCTGAAAATAAAAGGCGCCCAGGAGGACACCTACAGGCTATCTTCGAACTACTTGGTTTGGGGCAGACGGAGGAAAAAATAGGGCAGAATCGCTCTCACGATCCCGCCCCGCAAACCCGAGGGTTTCTAACTGGCTCCATTATTCCGGGCTTCTCAGTTCTGTCATTGACCCAGGTATCACCCGTCTCCTATAGCGAGTGAATATAAAAATAGGGCAGAGTCGCTTGCGCAAGTCCGCCCCTAAAACCGTGAAGGTTTTGCTATCTGCAGGCTATTCTACCAACCCGAGCGATTCTGTCAACCTGCGAAGGAACTCGAGCGCGGAGCGAGCTGCGGCGTCGGGCCCCTTGTCGGGCAGCGCCTCGGTTTCTCCGTCGGCCCTGGCGAACATCTCGGCGAGCTCGGATGCGGCGCGCGAGCGCGAGGAGCCCTCGGGTACCAAGCCGGAGTGCGCCACGAGCACGGTCGCGACCTCCTGCATGGCCGTATTCCCCATCCACTTCCTCCTGGTCGCCTTGGGGATTCCCACGGCGGCGACCCTTCGGGAGACGCCACTGGACGCCGAGCCCCGGGCGGCGCCCCTCTCGGCGAAGCAGTTGATCAGGCACGAGCCGTGCGCGGCGCAGTTGCGGACGGACTTCACGCGCTTGAGGTCGTAGTGGGAGGCCTCGAAGCGCCTGTCGCCCCATCGCCTGGCGCAGAAGCGCACGAAGTCGATGAGGGTGCCGAACGAGGTGAGCTCAAGGAAGGCCCAGGCAGGCATGTCGCCGGAGTACTTCGCGTAGAGGCTCGAGCTGTAGGGGCTGCGGCCGCTCATCTTGAGCTCGCGCAGGCGGTACTCCCTGTTTGCAGTGGTAAGCGATGCCATGTAGTCGGCCACGATGGCGTAGCCGTCCTCTCCACGGTCCTCCATCTCGCGAAGCAGTGTCACCTTCTGGAAGTGCTCGATGTCGAGCGTCATGCCGAGCAGGGCGTGGCGTAGCTCCTGGTCGAGCGCCGCGAGCAGGCGTAGCTGGCCGAAGTCGAGGTCTACGTAGCGGCCGTCGCGCGGGCCTCCCTCGTATTTCGAGAAGAGTTTGCGATAGGATGCGAGCTTGAAGAAGTTGCACTTGTCGCGCAGGTAGTCCTCGGCCTCTTCCTCGGAACACAGCTCGAAGGCTACGCCCTTCTGCTTGAGGTGCTCTATCTGCTGCTCGATCGTGAGAATCGGCTTCCTATCGTGGGGTTCGGCCATGCTCGTTCTCCTGTCATAAAAAGTGTTGCCTATTTTACCAGCATGTTCTCGACATTCGGTGAAGGCCTCATCGTCGACACATGGGCAAGCCGCCTGATACGACTCCCTTTCCCTGCCAGCAGCGCAGTCGCCTGACCTGCGGCTTTGGAATCGCGTTGGAAGCCGCCCTCGACCAATCATTTGCAGTTGTTGCGAGTGGCTTGTGCGTGATGCTGCGGTTGAGTTCCAGAAACGGGCGATTCCGCCCAATCGGGCATCCGAATCACGGCCGGAAGCTCCTTTGGGACAAAAACAAAAACTCAAAGCCCTGAGTTTGAAAAAAGTTTTTGAAGTTGTCCCAGCTTTTGTCCCCGAAGCCGACGAGACGCGACATCGCGTCATTCGGCGGCACGCGTTCCGTGTCGATGCCGAAAACTGGGTGCAACTGGAATGACGGGACGACAGAACCAAAGCCACCAGCGAAATAGTGGGAATAACGGCCCTCGAACCCTTTGGTTCGAGGGCTTTCTTTTTGCATCTCTACCTGGGAAAACGACCCAATTATTCCCGTGTGTCCCTACTGGGCGGTACAACGGAGTACTCGGCGGTACGGGAATAATTAGGCCCTGCGGGAATAATTCACAATTCTGGTCCCCCGAAGGCCGATTTCGAGCGGATGAAACTGACTTGAAACTGCGAGGCGGATTCAAGCCCTCTTCAATTGCATTCGCCCAGGTCAACAAATGGGAATAAAGAAATGCGAAAATCGGTTTCCGCAGTTTCAGTGACCCCGAATGCCGTCGAATAACGCCGTGTATTCTGAGCGTATTGCTTGCATTGTTGCATTATTTTCCACAATGCAAGCATGGAATAAATCGAAGTCATACGAGCCACCAACGACATCGCCTCTTCCCAAAGGGGGCTCCTCACATCTGTGCAGGCGAAGGTGCTCGGCGTCGAGCGGTACGCGCTCTCGAGGCTGGAAGGGCTCGGCAACATAGAGAGGCTCGCGAAGGGCGTCTACCGCATGGGCGGCTCGCCGAGCACGCGGGAGGAGGACGTCCTCGCGGCCTGACTGTCGATCGACCCGGGGAGGCGCCCCGTCGCCATGGGGGCGACGGCTGCATGGCTCTACGGCATCGGCGAGGTCAGCCCCTCGCCCTACGAGTTCTGCACGCCCGAGAGAAAGCAGACTAAGCGCCCGAACCTGATTCATCAGGAAGCGCCGCCTCGACCCGAAGGACGTGGCGATCGTCTCGGACATCCCGGCGACGAGGCCCTGGCTCACGGTGGTGGACCTGATAGACTCCGGGGAGGAACTGAGCCTGGTCGCGAACGTGCTCGCGGACGCGCTCGAAAGGGGCCTCGTCGAAGACGAGGGCGCGCTGAGGGAGAAAATCGACGCCGGGGGGCAAAAGCCGGGATGCCGGCGGGGGCCAGCCTGTACGATTCGTTAGCTAGGAGGCGGGAAGAATGACGTACGAGAACGGCGGTCAGCTCGACAGGGCCCTGAAGAGGGCCGTTCGCGACAGGGGCGGTGACCCCGGGGACGGCTGTCGTCGGGCTTTGCGCGACCGGTTCCTGCGCAGGGTGTTCAGCAACCCCGACGGCCGGTTTATCCTCAAGGGCGGAAGCGGGCTGCTCGCGCGCATCCCCGACGGCCGCGTCACGCGCGACATCGACTTCGCGACGGCATCTGTGTTTGATAGCGTTCAATTTACGGGTTGGGGCTGCGGTGGAAATCCTGGACCAAAAGAGGACCAGGATTTCCACCGCAGCCCCAACCCGAAAATCAGGCTTGACTAAACACAGACGGTCTGCTGCGCGAGTACTTCCCGAAGGGGACCGGCTTCTCTGCGGTCTCGGACGAGGAGGTCGAGCGGGTGTACGATGCCATCAACCGCAGGCCCCACAAGCGCCTGGGGTTCAGGACGCCCTACGAGGTCCACTACTCAGGGGTGTTGCAGTTGCTCTGAGAATTCAAGCTCGAAAAGGCGCAAGCAAAGGTATCTTGACTACGCTCTAAAGCGTGGCGTGAAGTCCGGCATCGTTGACGCGCTGAGGCTTCAGGGAATTGCCGCGAGCGAGGTTGATGCAGTTTCTGTTGTGGTTGACGAGCATTCGACTTCGATCGACGGAAAGTACAACCTGGCAGAATCGGTTGATGAGGAGCTGCGCTGCGGCATGTTCAACCCAACGTGGCAGACCTCCTACCCTCCTGTATTTAGCGACTGGCTGCCCAAGATTCCAGTCTCCTATGTCGACTCCTCCAAGGTGGCTATGGTGAGGGCGGCTGACGTGACGGCGAACTGGGCATTTATGGCCGAGCGCGACAAAGAGACATATCCGCGAGCCTACGAGATGCTATCAAAGGCGACGGTCCTCGGGCTTCTGTAGCGTTGGACATGTAACTATCTGTCTTTTCAAAAGCCGTGAAGATCTTGGTGGATGATAAATTGCGATTTGTCGACCTGAGCGACGAAAGAGGCGAACTCTTGCTGAAGCTCAAGGGGAGGCAAGGGAACCGTCATTCTCTTTAGAGCTTCTTTGGTAATTGCCTCCCTTGTTGCTCCAGCCGCTCTTGAGCCGTTTAGCAGGAGTCTCTGATACGAATCGCTGATCAGCACCGTGTTCAATAGCACCGGCAGCATCCGTTTTTGGTCGACTCTGACAATTGAGACATGCTGATTAACACGTCCACCAGCCAATTCATCTGGCAAAAGACATGAACGAGCAACCGAAGCGCCAGTAATATTCAGAAGCACGTCACCCTTCATCAGCGTGACGCCTTCTAGTTTTGCGGCTTGTTCATCATCAATACAAGCAAGGTCCTTCCACACGAAACGACCGTTGTGAACATTCGTACTTCTGACCAGCGGAACACCTTCGGCCTTGTATGCCGTTTTGCCACCTCGTGGCGTTGCTCCGGAACCCAACTTGGTACAGAGGTCTTCAAGCCTAACGAAAGGCCATTTTTTACCATCGACCGGATCGCCAAATACCTCTACAAACCGTGATTTGACTTAACAGATATACCTTCTATGAGAGTCCCTTACGTTGTCCTGATCGACCATTGCGTACATCAACGTTGTATCAATCTTTTGATGGCCAAGCAGCTTCTGCACCTGCTCGATGGGCATTCCTTTTCCAATTGCTTTGGTGGCCAGCGTTCTCCTGAACTTATGTGGGTGGACGTGTTTGACGCCTGCTTTTGTTCCCAAGGAGCGAAGGCGGAGCTCGACTCCGCTTACTTGCAGCCTAGAACTCGGCTTTGTGAGACTACAGAATAGCGCGGCGACGTTATCGCTGCGTTCTTGCAGGTAGTTGTTTAGGTGCAGCTTTGTAGTCGCATCAAAATAGACGACTCTCTCTTTGTTGCCCTTTCCGAGTACAATGCACTCTCGCCGATTTAGATCAACGTCTTCTCGATTGAGCGAGACGAGTTCGCCTATTCTCATCCCTGTTGAACTAAGAAGGTTGATGATTGCCAGATCCCTCTTGCAAGAACAGGCGTCTGTGAGGGCTATAAGTTCTTCATCAGAATATACGGACTTGACCGTTCTCTTTGAGCGAATCTTTTTAATGCGTCGTGCAGGGCTTTTGAGTATATGGTTCTCGTCTTCAAGCCAAGAGAAGAATGACGACAGGATGCGCCTGACGTTGTCGACGGTGATGCTCCCTGCGTTATTACCCATGGGATATTCGCTCAGGTATGTTCGTAAGTCATCTGAACTAATCCGGACAATTGGTTTTTTGATTGCTTCGAGCGCCCTTGTAAGTGTGGCCTTGTAGTACCTGATGGTCTTAGGCGAGCATCCCTCGATGGTTTTGGCTGCGAGGAATCGCTCCATGTACTTTGAGGCCTCGTCTTCGACATTGCTGAGCGCGTTCACTTCAAGTTCGATGCCCCTGAGTTCGCTCATAAGGACGCTCTCGAGATACGAAAGCACTTCGCCGCTAACGAGTGCCTGCATTTTTGTGAGAACCGCGTTTGCTATTTCGATCGTCGTGTGCATCAGTTCCTCCCATCCCGATATGGATGGGAGGAACGTATCACGCGAGGAATCGGTCTAGAAGGGCGTCGCGCTCTGCGGAAAGGGCGTCGACCTCTTGCTCGAGTGCAAATTGCGATTTGTCGACCTGGGTGACGAAGTCGGCGAACTGGCGCTGAAGGCTTGCGGGTGGTATCGGAATCAACAGCTTTTCAAGTTCGGTCTTTGGAATATTACTCATTGATTTAGCAGAGCCATGCGCAAGCGAACGAATCGAATTAAGCATCGTTTCGGAAAGCAGATGAGAGAGATATGCCCCGTCGACGATAGGCAACGGATGCATACGAAACACTATGTCTGGAAACATGATACCGCCATCAGTATGCCTAACGAGAACAGAGCGCCCAACAAGCTCGGGAGTGTTCTTGCGAGCGAGAAGGATGTCGCCATCCCGCACAAACTTGCTAATAACAGGCTCGCTGTCGAGCGGAAGCGCCTTGTTCTGATCCTCGCAGTATGTACCAGTAGAAATGGCACTGAGCTTAAGGACAGCTGGCTCCGATCCAGCTCGCGGAGTCGTCAGACACTTTGGGCTCTTTCCGGACTCGACACAATCAACGCAGTTGCATAGCGGGAGTTTTTCACAGCCATCAAAGGATGCGAATATCTCTACAAACCGTGATTTGACGCTCTCCTTGAGAGCGGCGATTTGCTGTCGTTTGCTATTGATTTCATCTGTTAAGCGATTGAAATCGTCGATGAGGGCTCTCTGCTCGGAGAGCGTCGGGACTGGGATGGGGTATTTGAGCAGCTCATCCTTGTCTCCGCGAGGCCTGCCGGTTCCCGTGAAGGTGGACATATCGTAGTCGAAGAAGTCCTTCTGCCACAGGAGCAGATGGAGAAACTCGGGCAATAGGCTGTCGGTATTTATGCTTCGGAATACCAAAACATCCTTGGAGCACGCTCCATCGCGGTCTGCGAGCCAAATCTTCTGCAGATAGGGGCGAATATTGGAGACGAGCGTGTCTCCCTTCTTGTATGCGGTGCCATCACTTGCCGGAAGCTCTCCGCCATAGGCGGTTATGCCGCCACGGTCCTTGACCATGTTTTCCGTTGTTACGTAAGTGTCGGTGGTGATGGAACTCTGGGCCACGCTGTTGGTAACGTAGGATGTGATGTCTCTAAGCGTCTTGACTACGGTGCCCTGGGCGAACGAGCGGGGCTTGTAGAAAGAGCGGGGAATCGTAAGAGTCTCGTCGAACTTATCGGCATCAAAGTCAATGAAATCGGCGGTCTTGGCATAGTAGTAGTACTGGGCAAGGTCGCCGGGCTCAACCTGCTCGCCGGAGAACCATGCTCTGATGATGCCGCTTAGCGAGTTCGTGTCGTCCGATTCGTTGTCCGAATAGAGCACGCCCTCACCATCGATGGGCTGTATCCCCTCGTTGCCTTTGCGATTGCTCCATTTGTAGCCAAGGAAAGAGGCGATTTCCTTGGTCGTGTTAGGTGAGTTGATGATGAGCGTCTGTTCGCCGCAGACGAGACCCCAAACGCGCAGGCGTTTGCGCTCTTCCTTGTGCGCATGGCGATAGAACAGCTCGTTCTCTGCTTTGAGCCGTGAGTTCTTGTCGGCCGCCTTCCAAGTCTTGCTCTTCCGAAGGGTCTTGAGCTCCTTCGATGATTCGAAAAGATGGCAATAAACGCTGAAGTGGCGAGTGTTTGCCCATTCGTTCCAGTTAGCCTCTCCTGCGAGAAAAGCCCGGTAAGTATCTCCGTCTACATTAATTGTGCCGAGATAAGCGTTGAAAGCGCTTTCGTCTCTCCAGCCAGTGAGCTTCCTGCGCTCAAAAACAGCGTCAACGAAATCAAGTGCGTTCGCATTGCGGGGCGGGATCTCGTCAAAGCGACGTAGGAACATAATTGCGACGTTTGTTCCTGTGGCCGCGAATGTGCCTGATCCAAACCTGGCGATGGAGACGATCTCGAAGGAGCTCAAAAGCACATCGCGTGCGGCCATGAAACTCGAGCTCGTGCTCTTGTCGAGGATCGAGGTGGGGAGGACGATGGCGGCGTAGCCTCCGGGCCGAACAAGCTGTGCCGCACGCTCGACAAAGAGGGTCTCGATTTCCGAGCCGCTATCGCTGATGGTTTCCAGCACTTTGAGTTCGTTGTTGTGAAGCTTGAGATGCGGTTTGAAGGCCGCTACAGAGTACGGGGGATTGGCGACAAGAATGTCGAAGCGTCCCCTGTCGGTTCGGCTGTCGATTCCCTTGTCGGGATAATTTTCAAGTCCGTCGCCGAAGACCACGTTGCTCTGCCCTGCGCCATGCATGTAGAACGAGACCTTGGAAACGCGAGCGAGTCGATAGTCCTTCTCGATGCCGACGAGATTGTCTCTGACCCAGTCGGCGTCTCCGAGGTCATCCTCTATGGTCGGATCATATTGGCATGCGGCGTCGGAGATTTCTTCGAATCCTTCCGTGAGAAAGTGCCCCGCGCCACAGGCGTAATCGATAACGCGTGGATAGTGCACGGCACCAGCCTCGTCCTGCACGATGCTGTCGAGTGGGAGTGACTTCCAAATAAAACGGGTGATGGGCACAGGTGTGAAGAATTGGCCCTCGTTTTGCTTAAAGCCCTGATTAAGGAGCTGTTCGAAGAGGTCGCCCAAGAATTGAATGTCTTGAGTTCCTACGATGCGATACGGCTGTAGAAGTTGCACCGTCTCTACGAGTACCTTGCCGTTCTGAAGAAAGAGTTCCTCGTTGTGGACGTCTTTGAACGCAAAGTCATTGTTGGTATAGAACTTGAGCTTGCGCAGCGTGCCGTTCAGCTCCTCGATGAGCTTCTTGCGGTGCTGGCCCGTATAGTTGCTTATGAGGTTTTCGGCGTAGTCGTTGGGAACGTACAGGACCTCTTCCCGCATGAGCTTTCTCATGCCGTCTGAGTGGAGTCTCTGGAGCCTGTCCTGGAGCGTTTCGTAGGTGTCGCGTCCTTGGCGGTATTGGAACTCAATCTCCTGGGTTGGCATTTTCGAGAGCTCGTCTTGGAGCTTCGCGATAAAGAGCGCGATAAGGCGATTGAAGGCGTTCTCTTTATCGGAGACGTTGTTGTGGCGGAGGATTTCCTCGAAGCGGTTGACGATGCTGTCTTCGGCCCTGAAGTCGACAAGGTCCTTCTTGAGAAGGGGAGGAACCATCGGGTGGTATGCCGTCGACCTATCGCCAAAGAGGATGTTTCCCTCGACTTGTTGGTTGTACGTTTCCGTCCAAACTTGATGGAGCTGTTCCACTGTATGGGCGTCGCGGTAGAGCGCAATGGTGTCATCGCGTTTGGCGAGCGCGATGAAGTTCTCGTCATCGCTGCAGTTAATTGAAACCTGGTCTGGCACGATTTCGTTGTTGATGAAATCGCATGCAAAGAGTACCAACCAGCGAGTCGCGCGCTCTTGTTGCCAATAGGAGAGGAGTTGCCCTCCGTCTGACTGCATGTTCTTGAATTCGTTTTTGAACTCGGTTCCAGGGGTCTTGCATTCGACGATTGCGAGTGTGTCGCCCCTCTCGTCATTAATGCAGATATCAGCGCGGCCGCTCTTTTGTTCGTGCCCAAGGGCCCATTCGCGCTCCAGCTCGAGTGATTCGGGGCGATATCCTTTGTCGAGGAGCATGGTTACGCAGGCGAGTACGACGAAGTTCTCGTTATCGGAGAAGTTACAAGTTGTGTCTTTGTTGACCTTGAACCCCAGGTCTTTCGGGTAGCCGATGCGTTTCTTGGAAAAATCGACCGTGATTTGTGCGCTGGTCTCTTCCCAGGATTTCTGATAAACGGTGCCGTCGCCCGACGGCTCGTAGCACAGAGCCCTAAGTGCGTCGCGAAGATTGTCCAGCGTAATCATCTAATGTCTCCGTAGCTGCGAGGTGAAAACACAATTCGCTAATATTATCGCAGAGGGCACCGTAAGAACGTAGCGTGATTGGCGGTGCTGCTGCTTGCCAGGGCATTTGATTGGATGATGACGCGCACGGGGCGGGATTCGCCAGTCCGCTAAGCCACGCTGGCAACAGTAGCGTACCAGGGGCTTTACAAAGCCACCCCTCCGACCGATATTGACGATTGTTCAGGCCGTAAAGAATTCGAGTCGAAGGGGTGGTCGCCATGGCCCAGAAGGCCTACGGCCTTTCCCACACGAAGTGGATGTGCAAGTACCACATCGTGTTCACGCCGAAGTATAGGCGCAAAGTGATCTACAACCAAATCAGGGGCGACATAGGGGAGATCCTCAGGAAGCTGTGCGAGTACAAGGGGATCGAGATAATCGAGGGGCACCTGATGCCCGACCACGTGCACGTGCTGCTGGCGATACCGCCGAAGTACAGCGTCGCGAGCGTGATGGGCTACCTGAGGGGGAAGAGCTCGCTGATGGTATTCGACAGGCACGCCAACCTCAAGTACAAGTTCGGCAACAGGAAGTTCTGGGCGGAGGGCCACTACGTGTCCACCGTCGGCCCGGACGAGGCGACGATCGCCAAGTACATCAGGGAGCAGGAGTCCCACGACATCGCGCTGGACAAGCTGAGCGTGAAGGAGTACGGGGACCCCTTCAAGAGGGGGTGATGCCGCCGGTTCGACCGGCGCGCCACGGGTCAAGATGCACTAGGCCTGGACGAAGTCCGGGCCCGCGCCTTTAGACGCGAGCCCGGGGCCCGTGGGTTATACCCTAAGGGCAAACCACCCTTTTTAAGGGTGGTTCTGATTCTATCTAGCGGAATTTTATTGGGACGAGACCTGAGCATATTCGTCGACGCAACCTCCTCCCCAGTCGCCACGCCAAATGCAGGCGGAGCGGCCGAAGGATCTAACGAGCACGCCGCGATGACTTGGAAGTGCGGTTGGAAAGGTCATCGAGGCCAAAGAATCCCGGAGGTATACCAAGGCGCACTTTGGGAATCCGTCGAATCACCCCACTTCAAGCCAGAATTCAGATCGGGCCGATTCATCATCTGAAAGTCCCATCGGCGACTCGCAATGAACAACCGACGCGCTCTGCGAGAGACCGTTCAGTACCGGCCCGAGCCGAACATGGACACAACGTCCCGTTTGTGTTCTTCAATCGCCTGCACGTTCTTCCTATTCTTGGGTTGTCGAACAAGCCATAGAGAAAAGGAAGAAAACATGGACACCGACAAGATCTGCGCGGAATCGATCGCCAAGCAATACGCGCCCAAAAGCGCCTCCAAGCTCACCGCGCTCAAGAAGCTCGATGCCAAAGCAAAGCGCCCTGCGAACGTCTTCGCCTACAGCTTTGGCATCGCTTCCTCGCTGTTGTTGGGTGTGGGCATGTGCCTGACCATGGGTGTGCTGGGACCTGGCGAGGGCACGTTGTTTGTGCTCGGAATCGTCCTTGGTATCTTGGGTATCGCAGGCGCAAGCGTGAACCTTGTCCTGTATCGCTGGATTCTGGAAACCTCTAAGAAGAAATACGCCTTTGAGATAATGGAGCTTGCCAAGGAAATTGCCGGCGAATAGCTTTTGGCATCAGGGAGAGGCAGGCTTGGGTGAACAGGCAGCAGAGCAGATACTTTACGACGGCGCAGCTTATGGACGAGGCTTTGCTCGACTTGCTGCAGAACAAGGGCGCGGAGTTCATAACCGTTAAGGAGATTTGCAAGAAGGCAGGGGTGGGGCGCTCTACGTTCTACCTTCACTACCAGGGTGTCCCTGACCTCGTGAAGGAGTGTTCGGAGCATGTGAACACCAAGTTCTTCGAGCGCTTTGAACAAAGCGCCGCAGACACGATCGGGGCTATCCGTACGGCTCCCCTCGACGAGCTCGTTTTCGTAACCGACGAGTATCTGAGGCCCTACCTCGAGTTCGTCCAAGACAACTGCTCCATCTATCGCGCGATGCTCGCAAACGGGCATACGCTGCAAGCTCAGGAGCGATTCGAGGCCCTAGCGAAGCACATCATCGACCCAGTGTTGGAGCGCTTTGGCTATCCCAGCGAGCAGCGGGCCTTCGTCATCAGTTTTTATGTGCATGGGCTCTCCGTCGTGGTACAGGACTGGATTCGGAGCGGCTGCGAAACGCCTATCGATGAGATGGTGCGCATTATCAAAACCTGCGTGCACCCGAACGGCACGAACCGACGTCTTGCCAACGCTAAAGAGAGGCGCGAATGAAACGATGTGACGGCGACGCCCCCTAGGCGCCATGCGCGCAGGCCGCGCACCTGCATTGAGAATACTGCGAAAGGAACGGAAAATGAAAGAGGGAATCTACCTTGGTAAAGGGCGTGTATCCCTTTCCGCTGCTCGCGCGGGCCGACTCCAGCCGTGCCGGGACCGCCAGCGCGGCCTCGAAGCCGTTTGCGGCGAGAACCAAGGAGGAGGGTTTCCCGTGATGGCGATAGGACGGAGGGGTTTCTGTAGGCGTGTAACCAGTAGGAGCTACTTATCGAAGCCCGCCACCGCGGAGCTGCTCCTTGTAGTTCTCGCCCCAAGCTCTCATTGCGTCAAGAACGGGTCTGAGTGTCTGTCCCAGGTCGGTGAGCGAGTACTCCACCCGTGGGGGCACCTCTGCGAACGCTTCACGATGAACGAGCCCCGTTTCCTCCATGGTTCGTAGGTTGCTGGTCAGAACTTTCTGCGAAATCTTGCCGATCGAGCGTTGCAGCTCCTTAAAGCGCATCGTGCCTTTGAGCGAGAGTTCGCGCAGGATGAGCACCTGCCACTTGTTGCCGATGAGCAAAAGCGTTGTCTCCACTGGGCAGGCAGGCAGGTTCTCCAAAGTCGGTGTTGTCATATTCGTGAAACCTCCGTCTGCAATCATGCACGTCATTTACATTAGTTTCCTTTTGGTGCTTACAGCACCTTTATGTGCCTACTTTCCATTATATACCTTTGACGCGTATCGTATGAGCTGCAAGGAAAGCGGCGGCGAGTGCCGCAGGTCGAAAGGAAAGTATGATGACCAAGAAAATCGCAGTTGTAGCAGCGAACGGCAGGGCCGGCAGCCTCATCGTTGAGGAAGCCGTGCGTCGCGGATTCGACGTGACCGCCATCGTGCGCGGCGAGAATGGGACCGCCGCTCAGAACTCCGTCATCAAAGACGCACTCGAGCTCACGACGGAAGACCTCGAAGGATTCGACGCCGTGGTGGACGCCGTGGGCGGCTGGACGCCCGAGACCATCCCCGGTATCACCGACGCGGGCATCCACTTGGCTGATGTGCTGGTCGGCACCGATGTGCGCCTGCTCATCGTGGGTGGCGCGGGCTCGCTGTTCGTCAACCCCGAGCATACGGTCACCGTCGATATGGGCCCGGACTTTCCCGATGACTGGAAGCCGCTGTCCGCCGCGGCCGGCAAAATCCTTGCTCACCTTCGCGAAACGGACGGCCTCAAGTGGACCTTCATTTCCCCTGCTGCTGACTTCCAGGCTGACGGCGAGCGCACCGGTGAGTATATCTTGGCGGGCGAGGAGTTCACGCTCAACAGCCGCGGCGAGTCAACGCTCTCGTACGCTGACTATGCGATTGCCATGGTCGATGAGATCGAGTCCGGTAACCACGTCGCCCAGCGCATCTCGGTTGTGAGCAAGTAGCTTTATGCCGTTTGGGAAATGGGAGGGTCGATGCCAGCCGCGTCGACCCTCCCGTTGCGTACCGGGGCAAGCAGTCTTGTTGTCCGAGTTGTGACATCTTAAACAATGGTTGAGTTTAAAAAGGGGCGTTTTTGGTACTACCGAGCGTGAGCGTTCTCGTAGGCCTCTTTGATATCTTCTGGCAAACCGTCGGGAATCATGGCCCTCAGCTCAGTCTCATTCTCGCCCTGATTCAGCTGCCCGTAGAACCAGCATTTGTACTTCAGCATGTCCAGCGCGCGGTTCATGTTCGCGATCTCTAGCTCCATGTGGGCCTTCCGCTCCTCGAACATGGCCTTGCGTTTGGGGTATGTCGATGGACCCTCCGCGCACCATTCCATGAATAGACGGATGTCCTTGATCTCCATCCCCGCTTTCTTGAGGCATTCGATGACCCGAAGCGCCTCGAGTTCCGTATCGCCGAATTGCCGAATGCCGGACGTCCGCTCCAATGCCGGGAACAATCCCTGCTTGTCGTAATAGCGCAGCGTTGAGGCGGGCAAGCCGAACATCTCCGACACCTGTCCGATTGTGTACATGGTTCCTCCGAATCAATCTCGAATTCATTCCTTGACCTAAAGTCAGGTTTAGGTATTACCTTCATTCTCGTCATTAGAACAGGGATTGCAAAGGGTGTTCCGTAATGCGGAAACAGATTTGCACCTAAACCATCGACAGGGGGAGATCGATCATGGCAATTAAGCAGACGGCAGGCAGAGATGCCCTGGGGGACTTTGCCCCCAAATTCGCACAGCTCAATGATGACGTGCTGTTCGGCGAGGTGTGGAGTCGAGAAGACGGGCTTTCCCTTCGAGACCGCAGCGTGGTGACGGTTGTGGCCCTGATGGCACAGGGACTGACGGATTCCTCGTTCCAATACCATCTGATGTCCGCAAAGAATAACGGTGTAACCAGGGCGGAGATAGCAGAAATCCTTACCCACGCCGCGTTTTACGCGGGGTGGCCCAAGGCATGGGCGGCCTTCCGCATGGCAAAGGAGGTCTGGGCGGATGACGATGCCGCTGATGCAAAAGCCGAGCACCAAAACGAGATGGCCTTTCCCATCGGTGCCCCTAACGACGCATTCGCGAAGTACTTTATCGGACAAAGCTACCTCGCGCCTCTATCAACCGAGCAGGTTGGCGTCTACAACGTGACGTTCGAGCCCGGCTGCCGCAACAACTGGCACGTGCACCACGCCAAAAACGGCGGCGGACAGATTCTCATCTGCGTGGCTGGTCGAGGGTTTTACCAGGAATGGGGTAAGCCGGCGCAGAAACTGCACCCTGGCGACGTGGTCAACATTGCCCCAGGGGTGAAGCACTGGCACGGAGCCGCACCCGACAGCTGGTTCTCACATCTCGCGTTGGAGGTTCCGGGCGAGGAAGCCTCCAACGAGTGGTTGGAACCTGTGAACGATGAGGATTATCTCAAAGCGACTGGCAAGGAGGCTTAAATACCTTCGCCGTCCGCGCCGCCGAGAGCAGGGCGCCCAAATCGGCCTGGGTCGCCTCCGCCTTACTTCCAAGCTGCAGCGGAGCCGAGCCGCCCGAGATGTTTACGCTCAAAAGGTGCGCATCCGGCAGCTTCGCGGTCATGCTCCAGAACGGGAGCGTGATGATGCCGGGGGTCATCTCGCCCACGCCGAGCTCCAGCAACAGCACGCGGCGATCGCTGCGCTCGCACACAAAGCGCTCGTATCGTCCGAGGCTCTCGCGCCAGGCCGCACCCTGCAGAAACGTGTCGTCGCGCACCCACGGCACAAGCTGCCAGCCGCAATGCGGGCATCGGGGGACATCCTCGCTGAGGACCTCGAACCCCGCCATGCCCGCGAGCATGCGCTCGACGTAGGGGCTCGCATCGAAGAGCTCGTCGCAGCATGGCTGCTTGCATTGAAGGTGCGCGAAGCTTCCCTGATAGTTGCAGATCCTCTCGGTGGGAAACGTCTTCTCGACCTGGGTGTCTACATTGGTGCTCAGGATGAAGTAATCCTTATGGCCGATGAGGGACCGTAGGTCGAGATAGGGCTGCGAGGTCGGCTCGCGCAGCATGAAGTCGATGTATCGCGCATAGTATGCCCATTGCTGCTCGAGGCTGGGGTAGAGGTGGTAGAAGCCGTCGAAAAGGCTCTTGACTACTTTCGATTGATGCTCAGTGCCCATTGTATTCGCTACGATTAAACTCGGCACAGGGGATACTGGTTTTCCGTGCGAAAACGCTCATGCCGCTAAATTGAGCGACCGCCTGTACTGCAGCGGGATCATCCGCCCGAGCGATCCCTTAATCCGTCGCCCGTTGCGCCAATCGGCAGAAGCCACGCGTGGACGCTAATCGCTCGAGCGAATCGTCGTCGGTTTCCGTTTAACGATTTCTTTTTCCGCTATTATCTGACCCTCGGACCTCCTCGTGATAGAAGTAGTCCACGATCACCGGATGCCCCTGGGGGACTCTGCCATAAGGCATTTCGTTGTCCACAAAGGGGCAATCGTACTTCTTGGCCATTTCCTCGGCTTTTACTTCAAGCGCTTCAAAATAGCTACGGTTGCGCTTGTTATAGATCTCATCGTAAAGCGGTACGAGATTGGGATGTTTCTCGGCGATATAATCCAGGATCGCTTTTTTGAAACCACCCCGAAGATTGAGATTTTCGAGCCAAAACAAATCGCACCGATCCTTTACTCGCTCAAAAATCATCTCAAAATCCGTGATGCCGGGAAATACCGGGGACACGAAGCAGACCGTACGGATACCTTCGTCATACACCTGCTTCATAGCAGCGATACGACGCTCGATGCTCGACGCGGAGTCCATATCGTTCTTGAAGTTCTCATCCAGCGTGTTGATCGACCATGAAACGGTCACTCGTCCAAGCCTCTTCAGCAGATCGATATCCCGTACCACAAGATCGGACTTTGTGCAGATCAGAATATCTGCATCGCTGCTAATCAGCTGCTCCAGGAGTTTCCTGGTATTCCCGAATCGCTCCTCCTGTGGATTGTAGCCATCCGTCACAGAACCGATAACCACCCGCTGTCCAGCGTATTTCTTCGGATTCTTGATTTCCGGCCAATGCTTCACATCAAGAAAGGTGCCCCATTCCTCCTTGTGTCCGGTAAAGCGCTTCATAAAGGAGGCATAGCAATACTTGCAGGCATGCGTGCAGCCTACATAGGGATTGACCGAGTAGCCGCCTACCGGCAGGCTGGACTTGGTCATGATGTTCTTTGCTTCCACCTCATTGATGAGGATTCCATCGATCACTTCCGCCATGTTCTCTGCACCTCCAGCACTCTTTCGAATTCTTCCGGCAATTCCTGAATCATGTTTTCGTCCCCTATGACAGAGACGAGGTCTTCCTTCATAAACATTGGAATGCCAAGCGCGTGCGCCTGGTCCGTCAAAGACCATGCCCACTCCGGTTCCGTATGAACCTTCCTGCTCTGCGTCCCGGTCATGGTGCCGACGACGATCCAGTTGATTCCGGAAAGGTCGACCGTACCGGGATCGTCGAATAGCGGCTCAAAAGTAACGAAGAAGTGATTTGCTTTGACGTTTTTCCGAAGGGCGTCGATACGCCACAGCTCCGCTTTCCTCGTCACCGTAACGCCGAACCATGCGTTTTCCAGGTCGGTATCTAAATCCAGCAAATCGGGTCTCTTGGTCAGGAACAGGAACTGATGCTGTGGATTCTCATGGATCTTTGCAAATACCTCGTCTCGCCATTCCAGCTTCCACCCGGAGAGATCGCTCATGCCGGTAAGGAGAAAGTTCTGCGGGCGTTTCTTTTCCATCATCTTGAGCTTGCTCGGGAAGAACGCAGGATCAGCGAAGTCGTCAATCATATGCCAACGTTTCACATTGTTACGGGCATAGCAATATGGACACCCCACCGTGCAGCCGATGACGATATTCATATTCTGAATCTGATTTTTGATGCAGATGCTCATAACGCCTGCCTACCTGCCTCTCCCGTAAACACGCAATCAGCCTCCCCCACCTTGCGGGCAAAAGCCTCGATATCTTGCTTGCAAGCAGCAGGCTCGCAATCGCTCAAATCGTATGACGTGCCGCCGTTTCGATAGACGGCCCGATGGGAAAACGATCGGCTGACAAGCCCGATGCCGAGCTTCTCGCACAGGGTCATCCGTGCTCCCTTTCAGCTATAAAAAACAGGTGTCTATAAACAGTATCCTTGTTGATTTTCGCAGGGGCAATGAACAAACGCGTGCACCTGTCGATAAACGAACAGCTACTGGACATTGTCAAACGACTCAGATTGGAGAGGCGATGGGAGAAACCAAGATCGACCGCCGGCGGCGCTACACCCTCTCGGTCATACAGGAGGCGTTCTTCGCGCTGCTGGCCGAGGTCGGCTTCGCGAAGATGACGGTGGCGGACATCTGCCGCCGCGCCGAGATCAACCGGGGAACGTTCTATCTGCATTACGAGGATAAGTACGCGCTGCTCGATGCGCTTATCGACGAGGCATTGGCAGCGGCTCCCCCGCTTGAGGGGGTTGAATCGGCAACGCTTTGCCAGCGTCCGCCGGCAGACGACGATTATCGCCTGCTTTATTCGGACAGCGACTCATACGCTCGCGTAGCCCAGCGCGTCATAGAACGCGGAGCGGAGCAGATGGTTCCCTGGGTCATGGAGAAAACAGGGCTTTCACGCGAAGACGCCTTCCTGCTCTTCGTCCACAACGTCCAGGGCAATCTGGCCGTCAACCGCCTGCTCGGCTGGAGACGAGGCCCCGAGTTCACCCATGCCCAGGAGCTGCTCAACGCCTATTCCGAAGGGGGCTTACTGGCGGTATCCGCTCTTCGCGATTCCGATAACCCATCGTGACCTGCGATTCAGGAATACCAGCCTCCGAGCCCTCTCGTTCGGAGGCTGCGGCTAAAACCTCATTGCGCGTCTACCGCTCCGCGTTACTCGCCACCTGCCCGCGCCACCGAGAGCAGGGCGCCCAAATCGGCCTGGGTCGCCTCCGCCTTACTTCCAAGCTGCAGCGGAGCCGAGCCGCCCGAGATGTTTACGCTCAAAAGGTGCGCATCCGGCAGCTTCGCGGTCATGCTCCAGAACGGGAGCGTGATGATGCCGGGGGTCATCTCGCCCACGCCGAGCTCCAGCAACAGCACGCGGCGATCGCTGCGCTCGCACACAAAGCGCTCGTATCGTCCGAGGCTCTCGCGCCAGGCCGCACCCTGCAGAAACGTGTCGTCGCGCACCCACGGCACAAGCTGCCAGCCGCAATGCGGGCATCGGGGGACATCCTCGCTGAGGACCTCGAACCCCGCCATGCCCGCGAGCATGCGCTCGACGTAGGGGCTCGCATCGAAGAGCTCGTCGCAGCATGGCTGCTTGCATTGAAGGTGCGCGAAGCTTCCCTGATAGTTGCAGATCCTCTCGGTGGGAAACGTCTTCTCGACCTGGGTGTCTACATTGGTGCTCAGGATGAAGTAATCCTTATGGCCGATGAGGGACCGTAGGTCGAGATAGGGCTGCGAGGTCGGCTCGCGCAGCATGAAGTCGATGTATCGCGCATAGTATGCCCATCGCTGCTCGAGGCTGGGGTAGAGGTGGTAGAAGCCGTCGAAAAGGCTCTTGAAGCCAAAGGCTTGCTGCCAGTCCGTCATTCCGGCGCGCGCCATGCCTGCGCGGTTGTAATGGTTGAACCCGGCGGCGCTTGACATGCCCGAGCCGATGCCGACGATGATGGCGTCGGCATCGTCGATAAGGCTTCGAAGCCTATACGCCTCCCTCTCTAGAGACGGCATTGGGCAATCTCCTCGAAAGCCGGGGCCATATCGCCGTCAACGAGAATCGTCTCGCACGATGCATCGGGCGCCATAGCCTGGCTGTAGTTGAACACGATGTAGGTGGCGTGCTCGCAGACGTTCGCGATCTGGGCGAGCATGTGCTTTATGATGCCGTTGCGCAGTCCCACGCCAAGTTCGAGGATGGCGACCCTGCCGTTGCGATGGGCTTGCACAAGGCGCTCGAGCTCCTCGAGCTGGGCCGTGGCGAGGGCGTCTGGATGGGCGAGACGCCGCTCGTCGATCGACGTGCGTATGCCCCCCTCCGTCTCGAGCACGCGGTTCTCGTCGAACCCGGCGCGCGCGAAGTGCCCGTCGATGTTGCATGTGACCACGAAGGTGTCGGCGTGCTCCGTAAGACGCCGCAGCCCGTTCATGAGCGAGCCGGGCTCATATTCGAGATACTCCTTTTGATGGAACCGCTCGGCCCATCGGCGTCGCACGCTGGCATCCGGGGAAGCGAGCCCCTGCAGTATGCAGCCGATGCCGTCTGCCTGGGCGAGGTCCCCGTACGCCTCTTGGAAATGAGCATCGGCGCAGAAAAGGTTGAGCCCCTCCGCCATGTCGAGTCCGTTGCTAGCGCCGATGATGACAAGATCCGCTTCGGCTAGCGCCCTGCCTATGCGAACTGCTTTCGCCGTCTCCATGCGCTACCTCCCCAGCGTCTTGCGCACGTCGGCAAGCACGTCGGCAAGCACGTCGGCGATGTCGGCGCGAACGGCGAGCCCCCGATCCTCGATCGCGCGGGGGAGAAACTGCGTCTTGTTGTTTACGGCGATGTAGCTGGCCTGCGGTAACTGCGCCGTGAGGGCCCAGAACGGCTCCTGGATAAACGCGGGCGTCATGCGGCCCACACCCAGCTCGAGGAAGAGGATCCTCTGCCGTGCGTGCGCGTCGAGCCATTCGGACACCTTGCGGTACTGCTCCTCGTAGAGTTCGCCCTGCAGGAAGTTGCCGTAGCCGCGAACCCAGGGGAACGCCTCTGCCCCGCAGTGCGGGCAGCGCGGCACGAGCTCTGTCGGAACCTCAAGGCCGTCTCCCATGGCCTCTACCATGTTGGAGACCGGCTCGACCGCATCCCACACCGCGTCGGTGCAACAGCGGGAGCACTGAAAGAAGCGGTGGTCGCCTTGGATCTCTGCCACTTTCTCCCAGGGATAGAGCTTCACAAACTGCGTGTCCTGGTTGGTGGTGAGCACGAAGAAATCCTTCTCGGCGAGAATGGCGTCGAGGTCCCTGTAGGGCTTGCGCAGCGGGGCGTTGAGCGTGGTGTCGAGGAAGGTGGCGAGGTATCCCCAGCGCGCCTCGGCGGTGGGCCAGCGGTAGAACGACCCCTCGAAAGCGCCCTTGAAACCGTAGCGCTCGGCGAATTTGCCGAAATGCTTGCGATAGGTCGCGTTGTCCTCGTAGTAGAAGTCGCCGCCGCCCGCCGCGGAGAGCCCGGAGGCCCCGCCCACCAGCACGCAATCGGCTTCTTCGATCATACGGGCGAAGTCCTCGATTTGCTGGTCGTAGGGCTCGGGCTCGCGGTCACTCAGCTCATAGGGCGTGCTGCCGCTGCGGTAGGCGGCATGAAGGGAAAACGATCGGTTGGTGAGCTCGATAACGAGCTGCTCGTACAGGGTCACTGGATACCTTCTTTCAGCTATTATAAACAGGTGTCTATAAAAAGTATCCATGTCGATTTGCTTAAGAGCAATGAACAGCTTCGGCCTGCTGTCGATAAACGAGCGTTTGCCGGGCATTGTCGAGCGTTGCAATTGGAGGGGTAATGGAAGCGGGGAAGATCGATCGTCGCCGACGCTATACACTCTCGGTCATACGGGAGGCGTTCTTCGCGCTGCTGGCCGAGGTCGGCTTCGCGAAGATGACGGTAGCGGATATTTGCCGCCGCGCCGATATCAACCGTGGCACGTTCTATCTGCACTACGAGGACAAGTTCGCCCTGCTCGACGCGCTTATCGACGAGGCCTTGGCGGCGGTGCCGCCGCTCGAGGGAACGGAGGCGGGTGCCCTCTGCCAGCGTCCGCCGGCAAACGATGACTATTATCTGCTCTACTCGGATGACGACGCGTACGCCCGGGTGGCACAGCGCGTCGTCGAGCGCGGCGCCGAGCAGATGGTTCCCTCGATCATGGAGGAGACTGGGCTTTCGCGTGAGGACGCCTATCTGCTCTTCGTCCACAACGTCCAGGGAAATCTCGCGGTCAACCGCCTGCTCGGTTGGAGGCGAGGGCCCGAGTTTGCCCACGCTCAGGAGCTGCTCAGCGCCTATTCCGAAGGGGGCATGCGGGCGGTATCGGCTCGTCACGATCCTCGTAGCTCGTCTTGACCGCATGTCATTTCAGGTAGGTGGCGTTGCTATGGGCCCTCTTTGATTTTCGACGTTGTATAAGGCAATCGCAATCGTCTTGAGCTTCTTTAGGGAACTTGAACAAGAGATATGGCCTGCTGGCGATTGATTAACACCATTCGTTTTGGTTACAAGAAAGCATGCTGCGCGCCTGCAGCATGAGGGAGAGGGAATCCTATGAATATCGTTGTATTGAGCGGCAGCCCGCGTAAGGGCGCTAATACCGATACCATGGTCGAGGCGTTTGCCGAGACCGCGCGTGAGGGCGGCCATACGGTCGAGGTCATCCGCGTTGCCAGCAAGAAGATCGCCGGCTGCTTGGGATGCCAGTACTGCTTCGCCCATGAGGGCGTCTGCGTGCAGAAGGATGACATGGCCAACGTGATTGAGTCGCTGAAAGACACCGACATGGTTGTCTTCGCTTCGCCTATCTACTGGTCTGATATCACTGCGCAGGAAAAGACCGCCATCGACCGCCTGTACGCCTTCGGTGCCACGGGATTCCCGTTCACCAAGACGGCCCTTTTACTCGATAGCCACAGCGAGGGTGTCTATGATGCGGCGATCGCTATGTACAAGTCAACCTGCGCGTACTGCAAGTGGGAGGACCAGGGCATTGTCACCATCAGCGGTATGACCGAGCGCGACAGCATGGCATCCTCGCCCAAGTTGAAAGAGGTGCGAGAGCTCGCTCGCAAGCTTGCCTAAGGACAAGAAGAACGCATGGCAATCAGCGTTGGTGGAAATGCTTGCTGTCCTTACCGAGAGATAGGGGCGAATTCCCTCAAGTACCGTATAGAACAATTTTTAAACGCAGAAAAATAACTGAAAACAAATTAATCCGCGTTAAAATATTGTCAAATAGAAGTTCATGAGGGAAGGTTACGTATGCGTCGCAAGGCAGACGAGCTCCTTAGGGAATGGCGAGACAGAGCTGATAGAAAACCTTTGCTGGTCAAAGGCGTGCGCCAGTGTGGCAAGACCTATTTGCTCAGAACGTACGCCCAGGATCTTTTCGAATCGGTTGTCTACGTTAATCTTGAGAACGACCGGTCGGCGCGAGCGGATTTTTCGGGCGGTCTTGACCCTCATTCGATCGTACGTGCGATCGAGGCTCGTACGGGACAGCGTATCGTGCCTGGCAAAACCTTACTGTTCATTGACGAGATCCAGGCATGCGAGGAAGCGCTCACTTCCCTTAAATACTTTTGCGAAGATGCTCCCGAGTATTACGTTGCGGCTGCCGGGTCGCTTCTTGGGGTTGCCATTAACCATCAGTCGTATTCGTTCCCCGTCGGAAAGACCGACTTGATTGAGATGACTCCACTCGATTTCGAGGAGTTTCTCTGGGCGATGGGGCACGATCAGCTGGTCGACGAGATACGCTCATCATTCGAGATAATGGGTCCTCTTGCGCCAAGCCTTCATGAAAAGGCGCTTGGGCTCTATCGACAGTATCTTGTTGTTGGCGGAATGCCCGAGGCGGTCCAAACGTACATCGATGATCAGTCAATCATTGATGTGGCCGAAAAGCATCGGATTATTCTCGACGGATATTCCGCCGACACCAATAAATATGCTGATGAACGCTTGAGTGCAAAGACGCGTGCGTGCTTCGATTCCATTCCACAGCAGCTTGCCAAAGAGAATCGTAAATTTCAATACAAGGTAGTGCGAGCGGGGGGCAATGCGTCTCTCTTTGGAGATGCTCTCGATTGGCTTGTATTGTCGGGTACGGTGGCGCGCTGCAGCCTAGTCGGGCAGATCGAAAGCCCCTTAGAGGCCTTCGTTAACCCTTCTGCTTTTAAAATCTATCAGGCGGATACAGGGCTGCTGGTCTCCAAGGCCGGTGCTCAACGCGCCGATATTCTTGCCGGTATCGGCGGCACATTCATGGGTGCACTTACCGAAAACTACGTTGCCCAACAGCTTTCAGCCATGGGTTATCCACTGCATTATTGGGCGCGAGATAATCGTGCGGAAATCGACTTTGTAGTAGAGAAGCAGGGATGCTTGTCTGCGATTGAAGTCAAGGCGGGGGAGAACACAAGATCTCGAAGTCTGTCCTCACTTAAAAAGACCCATCCGGGCGTGCGCCTTATCAGGCTATCGACTAAGCCCTTTGGAATGAATGATGGGCTTATGTCTGTTCCGCTTTATGCGGCATTTTGTCTATAGGGATGATGCTGGTGTAATGCATGGGGCCCGGGGCGCAGCGTTTACTGCGCTCCGGGCCCCGCTGCTTTGTAAAACCATGACGGTTTAGTCGCCGTTGTTTTAGTCAAACAAACTCGGCATGTCATTTTCCTTCATGAGGGCGCCGGCGGAGGGCAGGCTCTGCGCGGTGAACTTCTCGGCCGAGACGCCGGCGCCAAGGATTTCCTCGGTCGTGCCGACGGTGGTGACCGAGCGGCCCTTCTTGGCCGTAAAGGCCTGGACGCCCTGCGTGTTGGTGGTCGTCTTGGTCTTGAGCAGCGACGTGTTGAAGTTCATCAGGCGGTAGTCGCTCGAGACCAGCGCGAGGTCGCGGTCCTCCTTGAGCACCTGCGCATACAGCAGCTTGCTGCCGCCGTAGATGGCGTTCTTAAGGCGCTTGCGGTTGGTCTTGGTAGCGTATCCAGAAAGCGCGACACGCACCACGCGGCCGTTCTCAAAGACGAACAGCACGTCGGCCTTGTAGTCCTCGGGGTCGATGACCCAGATGACGCTCTCGTCGGGTTCCATCTCAAGATCGGTCGGAAGGTACGAGCCCAGCTGGGCCGACTTTGTATCCTCAAACGCCGCGACCTTGCACTTGTACACCTGGCTCTTGTTGGTAAAGACCAGCAGCTCGTGGGTGTTGGAGGACGGGAACTCGATAAAGGGTTTGTCGCCGTCCTTGTACTTGAGCGTGGTCGCCTTCTTGAGCACGCGGTCAGTCATCTTCTTAAGGTAACCATCGCGCGAGAGCATGATGGTTACCGGGTACTCCTCGACCTCGGGCTCCAAGCTTACCTCGACGACCTCGTGGGGCTCAATCCTGCCCGTGCGGCGCGGCATCACATATTTCTTGTTGACCGCGGCCAGCTCGTCGCTGATAACCTTCTTGATGTTTTCCTCGCTCGAAAGGATCTCCTCAAGCTCGGCGATCTCGCCCTCGAGCTTTGCAATGTCCTTGGTGCGGTTGAGGATGTACTCCTCGTTGATGTTGCGGAGCTTGAGCTCGGCAACAAACTCTGCCTGGGTCTCGTCGATGTCAAAGCCCTTCATGAGGTTGGGCACGACTTCGGCCTCGAGCTTGGTGCCACGGATGATGGCGATGGCCTTGTCGATGTCGAGCAGGATCGCCTCGAGGCCGTGCAGCAGGTGCAGGCGCTCGGACTTTTTGCCCAGGTCAAAGTTAATGCGGCGACGCGTGGACTGAATGCGCCACGCGACCCACTCGTGCAGGATCTGGCGCACGCCCATAACACGGGGATAGCCGTCGACCAGCACGTTGAAGTTGCACGAGAATGAGTCCTGCAGCGTGGTCGAGCGATAGAGCTTGGCCATGAGCTTATCGGGGTCGACGCCGCGCTTAAGGTCGATGGCGATGCGCAGGCCCGAAAGGTCGGTCTCGTCACGGATGTCGGCGATTTCCTTGACCTTGCCCTCCTTGGAGAGCTTGACGATGCGCTCGATGATGACATCGGTCTTGGTGGTGTAGGGGATCTCGTACACCTCGATGATGCGCTCTTCGGGAATCCAGCGCCAGCGGGAGCGAATCTGGAAGCTGCCAAGACCGGTCTCGATGATCTTCTCCATCTCCTCGCGGCGGTAGATAATCTCGCCGCCGGTCGAGAAATCGGGCATGGGCATGTACTCGAGCAGGTCGCAGTCGGGGTCCTTCAGGTAGTGCATTGTGGCGGTGCAGACCTCGTTGAGGTTGAAGCCGCAGATGTCGGACGCCATGGCGACGCCGATGCCCTTGTTGGCCGAGACGAGGATATTGGGGAACGTGGTGGGCAGCAAGCGCGGCTCCTTCATGGCGCCGTCGTAGCTGTCGACGAAGTCGACCGGGTCCTTGTCGATGTCCTTGAAGATCTCGGCGCTGATGGGGGAGAGCTTGGCCTCGGTATAACGCGAGGCGGCGTAGCTCAGGTCGCCCGAATAGTACTTGCCAAAGTTGCCCTTCGACTCCACGAAGGGGGCAAGTAGCGCCTCGTTGCCCGTGGCCAGGCGCACCATCGTCTCGTAGATCGCGGCATCGCTGTGCGGGTTGAGCTTCATGGTCTGGCCCACGATGTTGGCGCTCTTCTGGCGCTCGCCCTTGAGCAGGCCCATCTTGTACATGGTGTAGAGCAGCTTGCGGTGCGAGGGCTTAAAGCCGTCGATCTCGGGGAACGCACGCGACACGTTGACGCTCATGGCGTAGGGCATATAGTTGACCTCGAGCGTTTGCGTGATCGGCTGGTCGGTGACCTCGGAGTGCAGGCCGATGACGTTCTCGGCGTTGACCTGCTTTTTCTTTGGCTGGTTCTTCGTCTTCTTCTTTGCCACGATTTCCTCTTGAACTTCTTATGGGCCGTCGTTATCGATTTGCTGCTACTGCAGGTCCAGCTGGTCCAGATATTCCTTGCCGTGCTCGGAGATATGGCGCTTGCGGCCCGCCTCGTCGTTGCCTAGCAAAAGGTTGAACATGGTTTCCATCTTGGTGACGTCCTCGGGCTCCACCTTGATCAGGCGTCGCGTCTCGGGGTTCATGGTGGTGAGCCACATCATGTCAGGGTCGTTCTCACCAAGACCCTTGGAGCGGTTGATCGAGCACTTTTGGTCGCCGATCTCCTTGAGGATGCCGTTTTTCTCGAGCTCAGTGTAGGCAAAGTAGGTCTTCTCTTTGCAGTTGATCTCGTAGAGCGGCGACTCGGCGATATACACGTAACCCTCGTCGATAAGCGTGGGCACCAAGCGGTAGAGCATGGTGAGCACGAGCGTGCGGATGTGATAACCGTCGACGTCGGCGTCCGTACAGATAATGACCTTGTTCCAGTTGAGGTTGTCCAGGTCAAAGGCACCAAGGTTCTTGATGCGCTTGTCCTTGATCTCCACACCGCAGCCCAGCACGCGCATGAGGTCCATGATGATGTCGGACTTAAAGATGCGCGGGTAGTCTTCCTTTAGGCAGTTGAGGATCTTGCCGCGGACGGGCATAACGCCCTGGAACTCGGCGTCGCGCGACGTTCGGATGGCGCCAGCTGCCGAGTCGCCCTCTACGATGTAGATCTCGCGACGGTTTTTGTCCTTGGAACGGCAGTCGATGAACTTCTGCACGCGGTTGGCCATGTCGGTCTTTTGCTGCAGGTTGGTCTTAATGCTCAGGCGCGTCTTCTCGGCGTTCTCGCGCGAGCGCTTGTTGATGAGCACCTGCTCCACGATCTTGTTGGCAGCGTCTTTGTTCTCGATCAAGTAGGTCGAGAGGCGCTCCTTAAAGAATGCCGTCATGGCCTGCTGGATAAAGCGGTTGTTGATGGCTTTCTTGGTCTGGTTCTCGTAGGACGTCTGGGTGGAGAAGCAGTTGGTCACCAGCACCAGGCAGTCCTGGACGTCTTGCCACTTAATGCCGCTCTCGTTTTTGTTGTATTTGCCCTGTTGCTTAATGTAGGCATCGATGGCGCTGGTCAGAGCGTTACGGGCCGCCTTCTCGGGTGAGCCGCCGTTCTCGAGCCACGATGAGTTGTGGTAGTACTCCTGCATCATGAAAGTGCGCGAGAAGCACATGCACGCGGTGATCTTTACGTTGTAGTCGGGCAGGTCTTCGCGGTCGCGACCGCGACGGTCGGCCTCGATAAAGAAGGGCTCGGTGAGGTAGTCGGCACCGACCTTCTCGAGCACATAGTCCTCGATGCCCTTGGGGTAGCAAAAGTCCTCTTCGGTAAACTCGCCATCATCGCCCTCGATGCACAGGCGGAAGGTCACGTTGGCGTTGACCACGGCCTGGCGGCGCATGGTCTCGCGGTACCACTCGTGGGGAATGCTGATCGAGGTAAAGACCTCAAGATCGGGGCGCCACTTGATGGTGGTGCCGGTGCGGTTCTCGTCGCTGGGCTCAATCTCGAGCGCCTTCTTTTTGGCGCCGACGACCTTACCCTTCTTAAAGTGCAGAGAGTACTTGTTACCGTCACGCCAAACCGTGACGTCCATGTACTCGGAAGCGTACTGGGTCGCGCAGGAGCCCAGGCCGTTGGTGCCGAGCGAGAAGTCGTAGTCGCCGCCCTGGTTGTTGTTGTACTTGCCGCCGGCGTAGAGCTCGCAAAAGACGAGCTCCCAGTTAAAGCGCTTCTCGGAGGGGTTCCAGTCGAGCGGGCAGCCACGGCCGTTGTCCTCTACCTGAATAGAGCCATCGCGAAAGGCGGTGAGGGTGATGAGCTTGCCGTAGCCCTGGCGCGCCTCGTCAACGGCGTTGGACAGGATTTCGAAGGCGGCATGCGCGCAACCGTCGAGTCCGTCCGAGCCAAAGATGACGGCGGGGCGTAGGCGTACGCGCTCCTCGTCCTTGAGCTGGCGGATACTGTCGTTACCATAGTTTGCGGTGTTTTTTGCCATACTCGCTCTCTCGGTGCTCCCTTGCTGCGTTTTAGTCATATAGATAGTCAAGGTAGCATAGCCCAGGCCTCGGACGATTCTACCTAACACGAAATCCATCGAACAATCGTTCGATTAGATAATGGATGCTTGGGATGCGGGTGGGGTCTGTCCTATTCAAACATCTGCGGCAGGTCGATGAAGACGGTTCGATCGCTTTCGTCAGCTTCGAAGCCCGAACGGGAGAAGAATCCGTAGCGATGGCACTTGAGCCCCGTTGCCTCGACTTGGGTGATTTCCTCGTCGACCATTTTTTGCGTGACGGGGGATTTGCGGAACTTTGCTTCGTAGAATGCGTAGCCCTCGGGGTCTTGCGTTACCACATCGAATTCGCCGCTCGTTTTGTTTGCGGGATCGTCGTACCAGTACTTGCCTATGGCATCGAAAGCCGGTTCGATCTTGCCAGTCCTGTTTTGCCGCACGAGGTATTGACGGCAGATCTCCTCGAACATATGTGGAGTGTAGTTTTCCTCGAAGTCTTGGGAGACGTGACGATCATAGAAGACTTCCGGGTCGAGCAGCTGACGCGCAGAGGCATTGCGGAAGACGTAGCGATAGTAAAAGAGCGAAAGTGGGTCCACCACAAAGTAGCCAGACTTGCGCTTATTCGTAGGGTCGTTGATGGGTGCACGCTTTTGGACGATTTCGAGTGACATGAGCTTGTCGAGTACGTCCGCCATGGCCGGACCGCTCGAGACGTGCGACTGTGCCAGCACGTCCCCCCAACGGGAGTAACCTTGTGCGAGAGCCCCGAAAACTTCGTTGGCGTTGGTCATCTTCGAGATCTCGGCGTTGAGATAGGACGGTACTTCGCTTTCTAAGCGGGCGCCAGGTTCTGTGACGAGCTCGATGATATTGTCGCGTACGCTTTGGGACTGATCGATGAGGCGATTGTAAAAGGGGATGCCGCCAAAAACGCTATAGAGCCGCACCTTGTCCTCGGGTGAGAACGCGGGATAGAACTTTGCAGCGTCAAAGTAATCCATGGGCTTAAGCTCAAGCGCGAGATCAATTCGCCCGTAGAGGGGGCTTTCATGCTCGATGAGAGATTTCATAATCTCAACGTAGGAGCCGCACAGGACAATGTTTAAACGTGAGTCTTCCCTGCGAGCGTCGATTGAGGTCTGGAGAATGCTGTCTAAGCCTTTAACCGCATCTCTCAAGTAGGGGTATTCGTCGAGAACGAGGGTAATGTTCTTGTCTTTGGCTTGGGCAAACAGAAATTCGATGAGCTCGCGGATGCCCGTGAAGGCGAGCGGAGGAAAGCTTAGCGCTTCAGCAGCAAGGGCGGACAGACTCTCGAGGTTGTCTGCCTCGGAGGTTTGGCGGCACTCGTAATAGATCGTTGCGACGTCCGATAAATCGGTTAGCGCCTGCTTGATGAGCTCACTTTTGCCGACGCGACGCCTTCCGTAAATGAGAACATTGCGCTGCTCGGGCGCATTGAGTGTATTCTTAATACGGGCGAGTTCAAGCTCCCTGCCAATGAATTCCACTTACTCGGTTCCTTCCGACTCGGTTTTGTCCGAGTTAATTGTATCGCATGAATAAGTTTATGCTCGAGTTTACTCGGACAAAACCGAGTCGGTTTTGTCCGAGTAAGTTTGAATAGCGAATCGAAATTGTTATGTCCACATGGCGATGGCGGACATGGTTTCCATAAGCGCCGCGTTCGCGCTTGTTATTGCCGCAATGCGCTGTATCGCTGAGGCGCAGATCGTACCGCTCGAAAGCGTCTTTTGGTTGGCGAACCTGGTCACGGGCGTGTTCTGCGGTGCGACGATTTTCGCGGCCACGTTTGCTGTCCTGTGCGCAACGTTTTTCACGGCGAAAAGACGCCGTGCCAAGCTCGAGGCAGAACTCGACTCCTCAGACGACATTTAATGTGCAATGGGCTGGCTCTGGGTATTCAGAACCAGCCCATTTTGATGTTCGATGAGCCGAGTCGGCGTCTCTCACAAAGGTAACTAGGAGCTAGCGAGGCCTATCCGAATTGACCTCATTGGCGGCGTCTTTTTCGAGCGCCGTGCGGCGGGCGCTGTAGGCGATGAGGCCCGCGCCTGCCGCGGCGAGTGCTGCAGCGGCTGCCGTAAGGGCAGCGTTGACATCGCCCGTGCCCGCAAGCGCGCCCGCTTTTCCGGAGCGCTTGTTATTGCCGTGGTCCTTGCCGCTGCCGGAGCTGCTTCCGCCGGAGCCGCCGCCCTCGTCAGTACCGCTGCCACTCGAGCCACCATCGCCGTCTGCCGTCATCGGGGCGTCGTGAAGTCCTGTCGTATCCGCGCTGTCGCATACGCCGACCTGCACTTCTGAGCGTTCGCATGCCGCGTCGGGCACATGAAGCTCGTGCAGAACGGCACTCAGCGCCGAGTTTGCGCCCGGTCGGATCTCCTCGAGCGTTACGGGATCGAGCGCCACCAGATTACGCGCCTTCGCATACAGCGTGACGCGTTTGCCCACTTCGTCGCTCCAACTCTCGGGGATGGCGAAGCTCATGCGGAACTGTGCCGTGCAACCCGGTGCCAGCACGGCGTTGCCGTTGTCGGCTACCAGCGGGTGCGTTGCAAAACGTGCGCCCAGCGTCTCGAGCGCGTACTTTACGTGTGCCATGTCGTTGGCCGAAGCGTCTTCGGCAAGCTCTGGATCGTAGATCGAAGCCATGCGTGCGTTCGCTCCGAATCCGATGGATGCGCTGGAGAACGGCTGGCTGGAGCCCTCTCGGTACAGATCGATTGTGCCGGCAGTCAGCAAAGTGTTGCCGTCGTTTCGCACCGTGACCATGAAGGATTCGCCTGCTGCTCCGGGCACCACCGCGCCCGAGGTGGCGACCGCGCCCGTCGGAGTGGCACACGCCACCAGAGGCACTTCGATGCCGTGCAGCTCTGCCTCGCTCTTCTCCGCGCTCACAATGTGCGTGGCGAGCGCGGAGAGCATGCCTCCCGACGTCAAAAATGTCGTTATCTGATCGACGGGATGGTCCAGCTCGCACATCACGAACGGCTCCGTGAACAGATCGCCTGCCAAGGTGCTGACGAAGATGCGGAAGTGCTTGCCCATTACTGCTACCGGGTTGCCTTCTTCGTCGTAGGTTTGCCCCACCTTGCCATCGGTGTTCTCTACATAGAGCGCGCACCTGCCGTTGTTGCTTACGCTAAACGATGCCGGGCCACAGCCTGCGGCACCCACGGGCTGCGTTGCAAATGCCAATGCGCCTCGCGTCCAAGTAATATGCTGCAGCTGCTCGTTGACGGTGGCCAAAAAGCCCGAATGTTGTGGCCACGGCACCGCATGGGGCACCGTGGCGTCTGGTGGCATAACGCCCCAGCCCGCAATGGACTGGCCGATCACGGCGTACGATGCGCAGCCGCAACCGTCTGCGGTCTCGTACGCAACGGGCACCACCATTTTGCCGTTGATAGTTTCGGGCTCGCCCAGCTCGATACTCGACGGTGCTTGCGGAAAGCGAAGAACTTGGCGGAACGTCAGGCTGTCGCCCAAATCATCCGACCACAGGGTAAAGCATTCCAGCGCAACCTCGGCCTCGCTGCCGAGCGCCTTCTCTGCGGTGGTTCCGCGGCGGTGGAGGTAGGCGCCCGACAGGCGTCCGTCGACCAGCGTCTTGCCTACCGTGATGCGCGGGCACTGCAGGCAATGGTAGCCATCCTCCTGAAGGCGGCCGCGCGAGATGCTGCGCCACGACGTGTGCGATATCACGCGAACTCCGTCGTTGCTTATGCGCAGGCGCACAACGGACAGTATGCCGGCTGTGCTTGCCGTATCGAAAAGGGTGTTGTCGCCGGCGGGGCGCTCGCCCGAGACCAGCAGCACGTAGGCGTCCTGGTTTCCTCTTCCGTCCGTATATTCCACCACGTCGAAGTCGTAATCGAATATGCCGTCGCGCTCCACGTCGCCCTCGCCAAACCCAAGGGGAAAGTCCACGGGCGTGGGAGCGGACCACGTGCCGTTTGCCTTTGTGTGCACCACCAGGCGCGAGCGGCCATTGTCGCCGTAGCGCACCGAGGCGATACGGAACAGGCATTCTACGCCGGCAATCATCGTTAGCTTCATGTGGGCTTCGCTGAGCACGCCGGAAAACAGCACGTTGTCGCTCGAGGGTTTTATGCCGCCACGCTCGTCCTCCGACACGCTGGCAGAATTGGCGTTCGGGTCCGCAACGGCGTTCGTTGACTGACCGATGTAGGTGTACTCATACATCGGTGCGGCATTTTCGTCGTTCTCCATCAGCGCATGGACGAAATGTTCGACCTGTCCCGTGTCGTCGCTTTCTGCATCCGCCTCGAGCTCAATGCGCGTGACCGCTTGATCCCAATCGCGCACGACAGGCGCGACGTTTATCGCGGCGGCTGCAACCTCGGCGCGTGCGAGCAGCTCGGAATTGGTGACGATGGTGGCCGACGCGATAAACTGCGGCACACCACCTGCCTCGGTGTTGCCGGGCGTGCCGAAGCAGGCATCCAGCGTGTAAGGCGTATCTCCACCCAATGCCAGCTCAGAGCGTTGGGGCACATACCGGTCGTCATTGTTCACCGACATATTCCACGAATCGATGAGTGTGGGCCACGACCCCGACCAAGCCTTGGTGGTCCACTTGAACATTACGAACTGGAGTATCACATCGACATCGACGTCTGCACCCACGCGCAGCCGCGGAAGCTGGTGTCCATCTGCCTTCTCGTACCCAATGAACAGCGTGAGGGATGCGGCACCGCGCACGGCAGACGAAGCGACGCCTGCAACGCCGGCTCCAAAGGTGACGGCAAGTCCGATCTGGATGGTGAACGAGCCCGACGTGTTGGAATAGTCGAGCGAAATGTTCTTGAAAAACGCCGCGCCGCTGCCGTGCGTGTGGGCACCCACAGCGAGCGCCAGCTTCGCCAGCACCCAAGGGTTGACGTTTAGGAAAAATGGCACCGGTCCTAGGGTAAACTGCTCGGTCCAATTGAGGTCAGTTCTTACCTGGAAGAGGGCCTTAATATTGCCGTATGCAGGGTCGTTGTTGTTACCCCAGGTTTTGCCCACCCAATCGTAGGCGAGCGAGCCGTACAGCTGTGTGGCGATATCCATCGTGAACAGCGGCGTGCAATGGTGGCGAAGGAGCTTGGTGTTTCTTGGATCGGTGCCCGAACCGGCACTCATACTTTTGTACTGATTCCACTTCCCCTCCATCTCGTCGAGGTAGCGGTTTGCCTGCTTGGCGCCCGACTCACGCGGCGATTTCTTCCAGTATTCCGGATCAGGGTTGCCCGAATCGTTCATATAGCTGGCTGGTTTGTATCCTCCGCCAAACAGTACGTACCCGGCAAACGAGAAATCGAACAGAATGGGGAACGAGGGCATCCAGCACGTGAACTTATTACCACCGATGCCGGGAAACGATGCGGGGAAATCAAACGGAGTGATCTCTTGGTCCATAGTGGTGGGGACGATAGTGGTCGATCCGGATTCCGCCTTTGCCGCCGGCGCGGTAACAACGGCCATGGGGGAGGAGAGCGTGTAGGTTTTGTCCTGGTAGTCGAGGACAAAGCGCAGCTTGCATCCTTCTTCCAGAAGGCTCGACGCTGCATCGAGGAACTTGTCTTCGAGTGTGAACGTCGCCAGATTATCCGCGCTCGATGCGCTGGCCTTGATCTGACCAATCTGCGTGACGGTTTCGGTTGAGCTGCCCGCAGCGGGCATCACTTTATTGATATGCAATGTTGCCTGCCCGCCCTGCGGCAGATGAGCCTGCACGGTAAATGCGTGCGTATCGGGCTGCTCGTTTGCCGTGTCGTCCTTCGGCAATGCCATGAACGTGGCTTCAGCGTACTGGATGTCCCATTCGTCGAATGTGAGCTGGCGGAAGTACGGCTCGCCGTCGGAAAGCGGACGCGTGGGCGCGGTTATGGCGGTGCCGCCCTGGATACGCGCAAGGGGAATCTCGACATCGCGGTAGCCCGCCATGCTAATGGAGATGCCGCCGTTAAAGTCGTACGCGTCAAGGAGCTTTGCCTCGTCTACGTAGCCTTCCGAAAGCGAGGCAATCTCAAAGATGGCGGTGCCTTCGTCATCGGTCGTGGCGGCGAGCTGCTCGCCTGCGGCGTAGCGCGACGTGAGCGTGACCTGCGCTCCCTTGATGGGCATATTCTTGTTGGCGACGTCGACCACGACCACACCAAACATGGTGCGCGAGAGAACGAGCACCCTGAAGGGGTCTTTTTCGTCGGCATAGGCCGCGGTGGGCGCGAACGGCAGCAGGAAGGCATTTTCGCTTCCCGGCACGCGAGGCAACATGATGCTCGCTAGTGAGGACGCTCCGGCAACAAGTAACGAACGGCGATCAAGCATCTTGGGCTCCCATCCCGCAAATATCGGTGGAAATAATCCAATTTTGCGAGAAGACGCTTCGTGGCGGTAGTGCCGTTCAAGGGTCAAAATGTCCAAATTGATCGAGCGAAGCGCCGGGTTCCGGAACGCGTTCGATGCGCTTGGCAGCCCGGTCGCTAACGCAACATGTGCGCGACCAGCTCGGCGCGTGTGCCGATGCCAAGCTTTGCGTATACGCCGGATAGGCGGTTTTTGACGGTGCCCGGCGATACTCCCATATGGCGTGCGATTTCAGCGTTGGTCCATCCGCGGCAGGCGAGCATGGCCATGGTGAACTCTGTGGTCGTTAAATCGTCGGCAACGTCCTCGCCCGAATCGGGGTTGTGGATGCGCCGCCAGCCGTAGCTGAAGCGGTACGTGATCTCGATGATGCGTGCGAAGTCGTCAGGGTATTGCGTTTTTAGGCATGCCTCGATGAGCCCCTGCAAAAGGCCGTGGTGCTCGCCAATGAGCTCGATAAGGCCGTCGGGGCGCGCAATGTCCCAAGCGGCTCCAAAATGCGCTTTTGCGGCGTCGATGTCCTTGAGGCTCATGCATGCCATGGAAGCTGCCAGGTGCAGGAACAGTTCAGAGATGGGATAGCTTCCCTGTTTCATAATTAGGGCGTTTTCCGCCATGCCCAGGCTGCGGCCGTATTCGCCGCGCAGATACAAGGCGTGCGCCATCACGTAGCTGGCGAACAGTCGCAGGCCTTCGGGTAGGTGCGCCGCAAGTGGATAAAACTCTTCGGCAGAATACGGGGAAGGCAAGTGCAGCAGGACGCTCGCGGCCGAGGCGAACAGGATATGCGTGGCGTGGACGGCGGGCGATTCCTCGTCGGCCGGCGTATCGAGGATGCCCGCAAGGCACCGGCGGGCGTCGGCGATACGGTTGAGCGACAGACTGGCGTATCCGCAGATAAAGCATGCGGAATAGCGCAGCGCGGGATCGGTGACGTCAAGATAGGGGTGCGCCGTCTTGGCGGCGAGTGCGGCCTGTCCGCGAAAGTACAGCGCTTCTGCCGTGGCGATGGCGCGTGAATCGGGGTCGGAAATGCCTGCAACCGCAGCGTCAATCTGCCCCGGCACAAAGGCGGTGCACATCAACGGCATGGGAACGCATGGGTAGCCATCGCAGTCCATCTTCCATCTCCCAACAGCTGGCAACACTAGCAGCAATTGTACTCTTGTTGCTCGGGACTGGAATTTGTGGGTATCGCCTACGATTGTGCCGAACGTATAAAGGAAGAGTCTATTGGCGATGCTCCCAAGGTGGCTACCGAAGTCTAGCTGACCTTGGGATATAGAAAAACTGCCGCCCCTGCAAAAAGCTCTGTCGCAGCGATGGGAAACGTATCTCGTTCTGCATATAATGAGGTCATATGACGGTGCGTCTGCATACGCGCGGCGCATTTCCATCGAACCGAGAAGGAGCTCTGCATGGATCCCAACAAGCGTCCCGACGACATGGTGCGTATCACCACTCCCGAACTTGCCCAGGTGTTCATCGATGAGCAGGTCGCTGCAATCCGCGAGCAGATCGGCGACAAGAAGGTCCTGCTGGCTCTTTCCGGCGGCGTCGACAGTTCGGTTGTCGCGGCCCTGCTCATCAAGGCCATCGGCAAGCAGCTCATTTGCGTGCATGTGAACCACGGCCTGATGCGCAAGGGTGAGAGCGAACAGGTCATCGACGTCTTCAAGAACCAGATGGACGCTAACCTGGTCTATGTGGACGCGACCGATCGCTTCCTGGATAAGCTCGTGGACGTCGAGGAGCCCGAGGCCAAGCGCAAGATCATCGGTGCCGAGTTTATCCGCGTGTTCGAGGAGGAGGCCCGCAAGGTTGGCGACGAGGTCAGTTTCCTCGCCCAGGGCACCATCTATCCCGACATTCTTGAGTCCCAAGACGGCGTGAAGGCTCACCACAACGTGGGCGGTCTGCCCGAGGATCTGCAGTTTGAGCTCTGCGAGCCCGTCAAACTGCTGTACAAGGACGAGGTCCGCGTCGTGGGTCGCGAGCTCGGCCTGCCCGAGAACATGGTCGAGCGCCAGCCGTTCCCCGGTCCCGGCCTGGGCGTCCGCTGCCTTGGTGTCATCACCCGCGACCGTCTTGAGGCGCTGCGCGAAGCCGACGCGATCGTGCGCGAGGAGATCGACAAGGCGGGTCTGACCATCTGGCAGTATTTTGCCGTCGTGCCCGACTTCCGCGCCACCGGCGTGCGCGAGGGCAAGCGCGCCTACGATTGGCCCTGTATCATCCGCTGCATCAACACCGTCGATGTCATGACCGCCGAGGTGCCTGAGCTCGACTGGGCGCTGCTCAAGCGCATTACCGCTCGCGTGACCGCCGAGGTCCCCGGTATTTGCCGCGTTTGCTACGACCTCACGCCGAAGCCCGTTGGCACGGTCGAGTGGGAGTAAGCTAACTCAGCTGGTAGGCGACGAGAACTAGCAGATGTGACAAAGGGACAGTCCCTTTGTCACATCCTCGATATTATGTGCGGGATGGTACGCCACGCGGCGTGCCATCCCGTTCGTTATTTTAATGAGCCGAGTGCGCGAGTGGGAAGAGTCACGAGCATGGTCGTTCCGCGCTCCGAGCTCTCTTCGACCTCGATGGAGCCGCCGTGGAGTGCGGCAATCTCCCAGACCAGTGCAAGCCCCAGCCCCACGCCGCCATATGCCCTGCTGCGCGATTTGTCGACGCGAAAGAAGGGCTGAAAGATGCTCGTCTGGTATTGCTCGGGAATGCCCGGTCCCTGGTCGCGCACGCGTAGCAGCACGCGGTCGCCTTCGGCGCAGGCGTTGATTTGCACGGTCGAGTTGGGCGCGCTATAGCGTATGGCGTTTTCGGTCAAGTTGAACAGCAGCCGATAGATTAGCGTATCGCTGCCGATCGTTTGCGCGTCGCCCTCACTTGTAAGCGTGATGTCTTTTTGCTCGGCAAGGGGTGCCAGGTCCGTGAGCACTTCTTCGATCATCGGCGCCAGGTCAATCACATCGTTGCAAGGGACACTGCGCAGCTCGCTCATCTCGAGCAGGGTCTTTGTCATGTGCGTCATTCGCTCGGTCTGCTCCTGCAGCAGCCCGAGCAGGCTCGCTGTATCGGCGTCGACGTCGGGGTGCTCGGCGCAAAACAGCTCAACCTGGGCCTGCATGAGCGCAAGCGGCGTGCGCAGTTCGTGCGCCGCATTGCCCGTAAACTGTCTTTGTGCGGAAAATCCCTCGTCAAGGCGGGTAATCATGTCGTTAAACGACGCGCTGCAGCGCCTGAGTTCAGAGGGCACGTCCTCGCTGATTTTTGTGTCGGCGAGGTTGTCGGGCCGCACGCTCTCGACTTGCGTCGCAAAGAAGCGCAACGGCCGCAGCGCATGTCCGCTCACAAAGTAGGCCAGCACGCCGCCGAGCAGCGTCACCGCCGCAGTTATATACCAGCTCGTCGCGCCAAACGATTCTTGGGCGTCGTTCACGACGATGGTCAGCGCGTCGTCGAGCTCTTTGTTTGTCGGGTCAAATGAGCTGGGCGAGGCCGCCTCCACCTTGCTGTGCGCCGATAGTTCATTGCCGATCGAGTCCATGTAGCGCATGCCGGAGTAGCCAACCAGGCAATTCATAAGTACGCAGGTTGAACATATCAGCAGTGCCGTCATCAACGTGATGCGCCACTGCAGCGACAGCCGCTTCATTTGCCGTCCTCCATAACGTAGCCTTCGCCGATTCGGTTGCGGATGGGGTCGTGCCCCAACGCGCCGCGCAGCTTTTTGCGCAGCGACGAGATGTGCACGCGGGTCGCGTTGCTAAAGCTGTTGACGCTGCTGTCCCATACATGCTCGATAAGCTCTTCCTGGCTCACCGGCCGCCCCTGGTTAAGCATCAGGTATTCCAAGATGCCGGTCTCCTTGCGCGTGAGGGATAGGGTCTCGCCGCCCACGGAGGCGAGGCGCGCCTTGGTGTCAAAGCTCAACAATCCACAGGTTAGAACAACGTCGCTTTGCGTAAAGCGCCTGAGCGTGAGGCTGCGTATACGTGCCGCCAGCTCGTCAAGATGGAACGGCTTGGTGAGGTAGTCGTTGGCGCCCGCATCGAGCCCCGCTACCTTGTCGGAGACCTCGCCACGTGCCGAGAGCACAAGCACCTTGGTCTCACAATCAGTTGTCCTGAGTTGCCTGAGCACGGTCATGCCGTCGACATGGGGGAGATTGAGGTCGAGCACGACAAGATCAAAGGTCTCGACATCGAGTAGATCGAGGGCCTGCTGCCCGTCGTAGCAGCAGTCGACGCTATAGGCCAAGTTGCGCAGGCTGCGTGCGATCGCATCGCACAGCGCCCGCTCGTCCTCGACGACCAAGATGCGCATAACGTTCTCCTTGCATAGTCATTCACGCTTAACACGGATTTTATAGTCGGTATGGTCCAATGGGTCGCGAAACGAAAGGAGTGGTCAGATTGTTCAAAGCGATTAAGCCTGTGGCGCAGGTGGCTTTGCTGATCGTTGGGGTAGCCATGGTTGGCTTTGGAATTATGCGCGGCGAGGCAGATGCCGTGCTGGCCAAGGCAATCAGGCTGTGCTTGGAGTGTATCGGAATTGGATAAAAGAAAAAACACTGCATCGCATCTTTTGGCGAGATTCCGCGGATTGATTCAGGCGGCGGCGACGCTTGCGACCAATATTCACCTGCCTAACTTTGCCAAGGGCGGTATCTACCAGGGAGCCGGCAAAGCCGTCTGCGTGCCGGGGCTTAACTGCTACTCGTGTCCAGCGGCCTCGGGTGCGTGCCCCATCGGGTCGTTTCAGTCGGTGGTGGGATCGTCTAAGTTCAGCTTTTCGTATTACGTCACCGGAACGCTCATTCTGATCGGCGTGCTACTGGGACGTTTTGTATGCGGCTTTTTGTGTCCGTTTGGATGGCTGCAAGAGCTTCTGCATAAGATTCCCAGCAAAAAGCTCTCCACGAAAAAGCTCAAGCCGCTCACGTACATCAAGTATGCCGTGCTACTGTTTGCCGTGGTGCTACTGCCCGTCTTGGTGGTTAACGATGTGGGTATGGGCGACCCGTTCTTTTGCAAGTACATCTGCCCGCAGGGTGTGCTCGAGGGCGCGATTCCGCTGTCCATCATGAATACGGGAATCCGCTCCGCGCTGGGAAAGCTCTTTTCCTGGAAGCTCGCGATCCTCATTGCGGTTGCGGTGCTGAGCGTGCTGTTCTACCGCCCCTTCTGCAAATGGATTTGCCCCCTCGGTGCGTTTTATGCGCTCATGAACAAGGTGTCGTTGCTGGGGATTCAGGTTGACCAGTGCAAATGCGTCTCGTGCGGTAAGTGCGCCAAAGTGTGCCAGATGGACGTGGACGTTACGCGTACGCCCAACCATGCCGAGTGCATTCGTTGCGGCAAATGCGTGGGCGCATGCCCCGTCGATGCCATTAGCTTTCGCTATGGGCTGGGTGTGACGGGCGACAAACCCGCGCAGCCCGCGCAAGCCTGCGAAAACAAATAGGTATCTATATAAGTTTCGATACAACGGAGGAACCATGAAACTGTCAAAAATTGCGGCCCTGCTGATGCTGCCCGTGCTGGCGCTGACTCTCGCGGCGTGCTCTGCCCCCAAGGGCGACGCGAAGGATGCTACGAGCGGCGATGCGCAGATTGCCGAGCTCATAGCGCAAAAGCCGTCAAGTGCCGAGGAGGCGGCCGAGCTGTATCAGCAGCTGCTGCAAAAGGAAAACGAGATCTTTGCGAGCGATAACGCCCTATGGGAAAAGGTGTTCCTTGCGGCCAACAAAGACACCCCCATGATTGAGGACGGCAAGAACTACGGTGACTTCTTGCTCGATACCATCGAGGGCGCCAAGGATCAGTTTGCGGCTGACGAGCTTAAGACGCTTAAGGCCGGCGCGCAGCAGGTCAAGGAGATCGAGGACAAGCTCATGGCGCTGGAGAAGGAGTTCCCCGGATGTGGCAGCACGCCCGGCGAGGGGGAGAGCGTTGATGCCTCGACCGCGGGTATGACCAACGGCGAGAGCGGGGAGACGAAGTTCCCCAGCTTTAAGGGCAAGGACTTGGACGGCAACGATGTAAACAGCGACGAGCTGTTCTCCAAGAACAAGGTCACCGTCATGAACTTCTGGTTTACCACCTGCAAGCCGTGCGTGGGAGAGCTGGGCGATCTGGAGAAGCTCAACAAGGAGCTTGCCGAGAAGGGCGGCCAGGTCGTGGGTGTTAATTCCTTTACGCTCGATGGCAACAAAGACGCGGTGGCCGATGCCAGGGACGTGCTTTCCAAGAAGGGCGTGACGTATAAAAACATCTGGTTTAAGTCGGACAGCGAGGCCGGAAAGTTCACCTCCAACCTGTACTCGTTCCCGACCACCTACGTGATCGACCAGAACGGTAACATTGTGGGAGAGCCGATCATGGGCGGCATCAACTCCGCTGAGCAGCGCGAGGCGCTCAACAAACTGATCGATCAGGCACTCGCGAAGAGCGAACAGTAAGTCCGTGGGACAGACAACTGAAGGGGAGTCGCTGGAAACAGCGACTCTTTTTTCTGCTTCGGGGTAGCATCATGGGTATACGTCGAAAGGGCACGCAGCTTCTCGTGCATTGCCTGAGCGGTGCGCGAAGCAACCAAGCTGTGAGTTTTCTTAAGCGTTCTGGGTATGGCAGTGTCAAGAATATCGGCGGCATAAGCGGCTACACGGGAAAGGTGGTGCGTTAGCTATGAAGGTGGTTATCGTTGGAGGCGTCGCGGGCGGCGCATCGGCGGCGGCACGTTTGCGCAGACTCGACGAGCAGGCCCAAATTGTCATCTTTGAGCGCACGGGTTTTGTATCGTATGCCAACTGTGGGCTTCCGTACTACATTGGCGGCGTGATAGAAGAAGAGAGCGCATTGACGCTGCAGTCTCCCAAGGGCTTTTGGGATCGCTTTCGCATTGCGGTCAAGACGAGTCACGAGGTGTTTGCCATCCATCCCGATTCGCATACGGTCGAGGTTCGCAATATGCTGACGGGCGAGGAATTTGTCGAGACGTATGACAAGCTCATCCTGTCGCCGGGTGCAAAGCCGATTCGCCCTGCGTTGCCGGGCATCGACTCGGATAAAATCTTTAGCCTACGCACCGTTGAGGACACGCTGCGTATTCACAGCTATGTTCGAGAGCGGCGACCGAGCAGTGCCGTCGTGATCGGCGGCGGCTTCATTGGCGTCGAGACGGCGGAGAATCTGTGCGAGCTGGGGCTCCAGGTGACCCTTCTGCAGCGTCCCGTCCAGCTTATGAACAACCTGGATTACGACATGGCGACCCTTTTGCATACCGAGGTGCGTGAGCACGGTATCGATCTGCGCCTCAAGGCCGATGTGACAGGTTTTGAGGAAGTTGATGGCCGCGTTGTCACCCATGTTGCGGGCGATGACCCTATCGGAGCCGATATGGTGCTGCTTGCCATTGGCGTGGCACCTGAGAGCCATCTGGCGCAAGAGGCGGGGCTCGAACTGGGCATCAAGGGGGCTATTGTGGTCAACGACCGCATGGAGACCTCTGCTGCCGACGTGTATGCCGTGGGCGATGCCGTGCAGGTCACGCATCAGGTGACCGGCGAGGACGCGGTCATTTCGCTCGCCGGCCCCGCCAACAAGCAGGGGCGTGTCGTCGCCGATGTCATAGCCGGCATGGACAGCTGCTACCTCGGATCGTTGGGCTCATCGGTTATCAAGGTATTCGACTTGACGGCGGCAAGCACGGGACTATCCGAAAAGGCGGCACACGCGGCGGGAGTTGACTGCGACAGCGTGGTCCTGTCGCCCGGTTCGCATGCGGGTTATTATCCGGGTGCAACGCCCATGACCATGAAGGTTGTCTTCGAGAAGCAGGGATTGCGCCTGCTGGGTGCGCAAATCGTGGGCATCGATGGTGTGGACAAGCGTATCGACGTTCTGGCGACTGCCATCCAGGCAGGCATGCGCGGCGATAGGCTTAAGGATTTGGACCTAGCATACGCGCCGCCGTATTCATCGGCGAAGGATCCCGTCAATATGGCGGGCTTTATGATCGAGAACCTCAATCGCGGCATACTGGCGCAGTGGCATTGGGAGGATGAGCCCAACTTGCCACGCGATGGCAGCGTGCAGCTGCTCGATGTTCGTACGGAAGGGGAGTATGAGCGCGGGCATATCGATGGTTTCGTAAACATTCCCGTCGATGATTTGCGCAATCGCCTGGGCGAGCTCGACCGGGCCAAGCCGGTTTACGTGATTTGCCAGAGCGGCATTCGCAGCTACATTGCTTGCCGCATTTTGGCGCAGCATGGCTTTGAGTGCTTTAACTTCTCGGGCGGCTATCGCTTCTTTGCAGCCGTGACTGAGGCTCGCCGCGGCAGCGCTAACGTTATGCCGTGCGGGCTCGAAAAGTAGCGCGCATTGGAATGTGACAAAGTGACAGCCTCTTTGTCGCATCGGGGATGTTATATGCGGGATGGTGCGCCATGCGGCGTGCTGTCCCGTTCGTTTTTTGGCGCGGTTCGTTACATTCTTCACTGGTATCGGCCAAAAATGAGGATAGAGTAGGACAAACGCGCCGAACGTGAACGGCGGGGGGAGCGGGCGAGCGCGCCCGCGCGAGAGAGGTTGCCGTCCATGCTGGATCTCAGAGTTATTTGCAAAAGGTACGTTACGCAGTCGTTTACGCAGGTAGCGCTCGACAGCGTAAGCCTGTCTTTTCGCGATAACGAGTTCGTAGCCATTCTGGGTCCCTCGGGTTCGGGTAAAACTACGATGCTCAACGTCATCGGTGGACTCGATCATTTCGATTCGGGCGATTTGCTGATCGACGGCATCTCGACCAAGGACTTCAACGACCGCGATTGGGATGCCTATCGCAATAATCGCATCGGCTTTGTGTTCCAGAGCTATAACCTCATTCCGCATCAGAGCATTTTGGAAAACGTGGAGTTGGCGCTTACGCTCACGGGCGTGGGGCATGCCGAGCGCCGCCAACGTGCGCGCAAGGCGCTCGAGGCAGTCGGTCTGGGCGAGCACGTTGACAAGCGCCCGAGCCAGCTTTCGGGCGGGCAGATGCAGCGCGTGGCCATTGCCCGCGCTCTGATCAATGACCCCGAGATTGTGCTGGCTGACGAGCCGACCGGCGCCTTGGACTCAACGACGTCCGTCCAGGTCATGGATTTGCTCAAGGACGTTGCGCGCGACCGTCTGGTCATCATGGTCACGCACAATCCTGAGCTGGCGTACAAGTACGCCACGCGCATTGTCAACCTGGCGGACGGCAAGGTCACCGACGATTCAGATCCCTTTGATGCTGCCGAGGCCGCGCGTCGCGAGGCCAAGCCCACGCGCAAAACCTCGATGAGCTTTGTGACGGCGCTGGGGCTTTCTGCCCGAAACCTCATGACCAAGAAGGGCCGCACGGTCATGACGGCCTTTGCGGGTTCGATTGGCATTATCGGCATTGCGGCAATCCTGGCGCTCTCCAACGGCGTAAACGACTACATCAAAAAGGTCGAGGAGGACACGCTCTCGAGCTACCCGCTCACGATTTCCAAACAAGATTACGACCTGTCGTCTATGATGGGCGGACAGGGGGCCACGGATGAGGAGGCGTCCAAGGGCGAGGACTCGTCCGATGGCGCTACCGGCGGCAAGGCTCAGGGGACCGATAAGATCCCTGTGGTCACGGCCGTAAAGGACATGTTCGCAAGTGTTAAATCTAACGATATGACAAGCTTTAAGGCATGGCTTGACGACGGCGGCGACGGTATCGACAAAGAGGTCAACGCTATCCAGTACGGCTACGGCGTGACGCCGGTTGTCTATCGTGCGGGCAAGGGCGATGAGAAGCCTGTCCGGCTGGTGCCCAACGCTATGACCGAGGCCATGAGCGGCGGTGCAAGTTCGGCGGCAACGGTGAGCATGGATTCCATGGGAACCTCGGTCTTTAACGAGATGATTGACGACCAGAGTCTGCTCGACAGCCAGTACGATGTCGTTGCCGGCCATTGGCCTACGTCTGCCAACGAGGCCGTGATGGTGCTTTCGAGCCGCGGAACAGTGGGCGACTACACGCTCTACAGTATCGGCGCGCTGGATATCGATGAGCTCAACGACCTGGTTAACAGTGCCATGACGGCCGACGGCAAGGTCAAGACGCCCAAGACCGGCAGCGACTTTACCTACGACGATGCACTGTCCACGACGTTTAAGGTGTTGTCGCCGGCCGATGCCTATCGCAAAAACGAAGAGACCGGCATGTGGACTGACATGTCTGGCGACGCCGACTTTATGAAAGCCAAGGTTGCCGACGGTATTGACGTGCGCATTGTGGGCGTGGTGCGACCCAACGAGACGGCAAACGCGAGCGCATTGTCCCCGGGCATTGCCTATACGCATGCGCTGACTCGCCAGCTTATGGAGCGTGCTGCCGATTCGCAGATTGTGCAGGAGCAGCTTGCCCACCCCGAGACGGATGTCTTTACGGGCAAAACCTTCGACGAGCTGCAGGGCGAGGCCAAGCAAGGCGTGGATTTGAGCAGCATGTTCAGTGTGGACGAGGCGGCGCTGAAGAGCGCGTTCTCACTCGATTCGTCTGCGCTCTCGGGTGCGGCCGGCGGCATGGACCTTTCTAGCCTTGATTTGTCCGGGCTGGATATTGACCTTTCGGGTGTTGGGAAGGACATCGACTTCGGCGACATCATGGCCAAAGCGCCGGCCCCAGATTTCTCGGGCATCTTTGATGGTCTTGAGCTCACGCCTGAGCAAATGCAGCAGGTGGGAGCACTTGCCAACCAGCTGTTTGAGGGCTTTATGCGCTCTGATCAGTTTAAGGCGCTGTCACCCGAAGACCTTAAAGACGCGTCAAAGCTCGCTGCCGCATTCTCGGCATATCTTGAGAATGATGCCGCAGCCCAGCAATACCTGGCTCAGCTCAGGGCGCTCGGCGGCGATGTCCTGGCCGAGCGCCTGCAACAGGCGATGACCGACTATGTCCAAAAGCAGCTGGCTCCGTATCTGCAGCAGGCAATGGACCAGGTGACCAAGACAATCAGCGACCAGATTGCGACAACGGTATCGTCCCAGCTTAAAGCAGGCGCGGCGGGGCTCATGGGCCAGATGGCTACACAGATGTCGTCGAGTATTGCCAACCTGGCGAGCGCTATGCGTGTGGATGCGAGTGCCTTTGCTCGTGCCATCCATTTCAACATGGACGCCGAGGACCTGAGTTCGCTCATGATGAGTTACGCCAAGGCGTCGCAGCTCACCTACGATAACAATCTGACCACGTTGGGCTATGCGGATGAGGCGGACCCCATCTCGGTCAAGATTTTCCCGCGCGATTTTGAGGCCAAGGAGCGCGTGCTCGATCACATCGATGCTTATAACAAGCAGGTCAAAGCCGCCGGCCACGACGAGCAGGCAATCTCGTACACCGACTACATGGGCATCATCATGGGTTCGGTGACCGACATCGTGAATACTATCAGCTTGGTGCTCATTGCGTTTGTGAGCATTAGCCTAGTGGTGAGTTCCATCATGATCGGCATCATCACCTACATCAGCGTGCTGGAGCGCAAAAAGGAGATTGGTATTCTGCGCGCAATCGGCGCGTCGAAGCGCAACGTGGCAAACGTGTTCAACGCCGAGACGTTTATCGAAGGTCTCATCGCCGGCGTCTTTGCCATTGTCGTCGTGGTGCTCGTGAGCTTTCCGGTTAATGCCTGGGCGCTTGCGGCCAAGCAGGTCCCCAACCTGATGAGCCTGCCCGTGCAGGATGCGTTGATACTCATTGCGATGTCGGTGCTGCTGACGGTCGTCGCCGGCCTGCTGCCGGCCCGCAGCGCATCCAAGAAAGACCCCGTGGAGGCCCTACGCTCCGAATAATGTGACAAAGGGACAGCCCCTTTGTCACATTGGATGAAAAGGCGCGGGAAGGGGGTGGCCCCTTCCCGCGCCTTCTAGTTTGTTTTGCCCATCAGCGTAATACGGACGCTTGGATGGGTGTACTCGTCAAACTCGTCCTCGGGATCCGTATCAAACGAGTAATACGTTTTGATGAGGTCGTCACTCGTCCTGATAGAGATTCTCTCGTAGAGTGAGCCGTTCAAAAATGCCTGCCTAAACTCTTCGGGGAGTTTCTGCGGTGCCAAGAGCTCGGGGCTCACCGTCTTGACGTCAACGGTTTGAACGGCAGAGGAAAGCTCGTCAAGCTCGCGTTCGATGCGGGCAAGGTTGTCCTCAAGGCTCGCGCTGGGGTCGACCTCTGCCGCGTAGCTCACTTCCTTGAGTGTCCCCTTGTTGTCAAAGTCCAGATAGGTATAGGCCTTCTGGGTACCTGAGTCGCCTTCGTGCAGATAGCCGCGGACGGGATAGCCGTAATCTTGATATCGCTCGTAGGGGTCATCGGCGGACACGTACTCGCATGCGGGCTCTAATGCCTTGCGAGCGATGGCGATCTGCTCGGCCGCGGCCGCTGCGTTCTGTTGCATCTCGATGTTTCCCTGCGCCAGCTGCGGGATATAGGCACCGCACACGATTACGAGGGGCAGTGCTACAAGCGCGATGATCCACTTTTTCGCACGGGGGATGGGCACGCCACAGGCCTCTGCCATGGCCCTTGCGTTAGCGAAGCTCTCGGTAAGCACGTCAGCTGCAGTGGCGACGGCGCCTACGGCAGCGGCGACTTCTGCCGCGCCGCCCAGGTTGCGCGCGGTCTCGTTGTCACTGTTCTTGAGTAGACGCGCGGCGGCCTGCGTGCCAACAACGCCCGCAATTTGTGCCGAGCGGTCTTTTTCGCTCTGCTCGACGGCAAGTCGGTGCTGCATTTCTCTCCACTGCTTGCCGCGCATGCCAAAGCGCGGCGCGAGCGCGCAGTAGCAGAAGATGACGAGCTCGACGGCGGTGAGCACCAAGGCGGTCATCATGCCCGTCTCTTGGAAGCCTTCGTGATGGAATACGATGTCGTCAATCATTTCGAAGGGAATGATCAAAAATGGCAGTATGAACGCCATGGCGAGCGCCGCTCCGGCAACCTTGGGGCAGATGCAGTATCGCTGGATGCGCTTACGTTCTTGTTCGGAGAGTGTTGCCATAGCTGGTCCTTGGTGTCGTGGCGGTCGTTGTGGCACGATGCCGTCATATGCAACTCAGTATAGGGAATCCCACCATCGATGAGCGCATGGTCATACGACAAAACTGCCACGACGGCGCGACGGCGCGACGGCGCGACGGCTCGACGGGCTTGCCATTCGTACCTTTGCAGCGTTAGAGGCACCTTTCCGCGAACTTCTCGATGTCGGCGTTGCTTGCGTTGTTGAGAATGCCGCCGTCAACGATCTTTGCGCTTGGAGCGCTTACCCTAAGGACCGACGCCGTTTTGCCCATTCCGCTTCCGCCCGAGGTGGCAAACAGGACGACCGTTTTGCCCGTCAGGTCGTAAGACTCAAGGAATGTGTTGATAATCGCCGGCGCCACGTACCACCAGATGGGGAAACCCAAAAAGATGGTGTCGTAGTCTTCGATGTGCTCGACTCTGGAGGTTATGGCAGGGCGGCAGGAGGGGTCGGCGGCCTCGCGCGTGCTGCGGCTCTGTTTGTCGCGCCAGTTAAGGTCGGCGCTTGTGTATGGATTGGCGGGCACAATGGCGAACAGGTCGCTGTCCGTCACGCGAGCCAAGTGGTTTGCAACGTCCATCGTGGTTCCCGATGCACTGAAATATGCCACAAGTGTCTTAGTCATTGGAGTCCCTTTCGTTGCTGCGGTTTAGGCTTTATGGTGAGGTGCTATTAAGTGACGCCTCATGGCTGCGATGCTGAGCGGCTTGAACAGCATCCGGTCGAGGCACTGCGTAGCCGATAGATGAGATAGTCAAGGCATTCGAGCTTCTGTTGCCCCGCGTGTATATCGTTGAGCAATTCGCGGCGATGCCGTTTTAGTATGCAAATGCGCGCGCAGTCGCTGGCGGCAGTACCGTACAGCTCGATAAACTCTTCGTTGCAGCCGGCGTCGCGTAGGCCGTCGATGATGTTGTCGTCCATGGCATCACTTTGCGGTTTTGACCTTGGTGGTGCCGGCAAGCGGCTTTTCGCCGGGACGGGCCTTGGGACCAACGAGCGCGTGCGGTTGATAAAGCTCCTCGAGGAAGTCAATCTCGGCGGGGGAGAGCGTTATGTCGAGCGCAGCTACGGCGTCGTCGACTCGCTCGGGCTTGGAGCAACCCACGATGGGCGCCTCGACTCCACGCGCCCAGTGCCACGCCAGCGCAATCTGCGGCATCGACACGTCATGATCGGCGGCAACCTTGGCCACACGCTCGACGACGGGCATGTCGATGGCGCGGTCATGGTCATACTTATTGGCCATGGTCGTGTCGGTGGTGCCACGTGTGCTCGAGCTTTCCCACGTGGGGCGGCAGAGGTGTCCCGACGCCAGGGGGCTGTATGGCGTAAGGGCCATGTCGAACTGGCGGCATACCGGAATCATCTCCCGCTCGTCCTCTCGGTACAGCAGGTTGTAGTGGCACTGCATGCTCGTAAAGGGCGTCCATCCGTGGTCGCGTGCGACGATCTGCAGGTTGTGCAGCTGGTAAGCATACATAGCGCTGGCGCCGAGTGCGCGAACTTTGCCCTCGCGTACCAGGTCATTGAGTGCTTCCATGGTCTCTTCCATGGGAACGTCGTAATCGAAGCGGTGAATGATGTAGAGGTCAAGGTAATCGGTGCCCAAGCGCTTGAGCGAGCCTTCGATCTCACGTTTGATGGCGTCGGCGGAAAGGCCGCCTTCGTTGAAGTGAACCTTGCTAGCCAGCACGACGCTCTCGCGAGCGATTCCCAGATTGCGCAGGGCGGCGCCTATATACTCTTCGCTTGTGCCAAAGCTGTAGCAGTTTGCGGTGTCAATAAAGTTGACTCCGGCGTCGAGCGCGCGCTTGATGACGGCGCGCGTGTCGTCGGGTCCGATGGTCCATTGGTGAAAGTCGGGGCTGGGCTCGCCAAAGCTCATGCCTCCCAGGCAGAGCTTAGAGACGTTGATGCCGGAATGTCCAAGGGTGGTGTACTGCATGGTGTTCTCCTGTTCTCCTTATTCTTGAGGGGATGGCTATAGCGTACGTTGATAGGCCAATGATGTATATTGCTTATATCGACTAGCTGGATATACGAATACCAAATATCTGGCAAGCGGGACGCCTTGACTGAATTGGGGTGCAATGGAGCTACGGACGTTGCGTTACTTTTTGGCGGTGGCGCGTGAGGAAAACATGACCGAGGCGGCAAACGTGCTACACGTGACGCAGCCTACGCTGTCACGTCAGATTGCCGATCTTGAGCGCGAGCTGGGCGTCGAGCTTTTTGAGCGCACCAATCGATCATGTGTGCTTACGAGCGATGGCATGCGACTGCGTCAGCGCGCCGAGGAAATCGTCTCGCTGGTGGAGCAGACCGAGCTGGAGTTGGCGGATCGGGAGCTCGGTATTGCGGGCGTTGTCCGCATTGGCGCCGGTGAAACCAAATCGATGCGGCCGGTGCTCGATATCTTTGCGGAGCTGCATCGGGATCATCCAGGAGTGACGATAGAACTCTATACCGGTAATGCCGATGCGGTAGAGGAGCGCTTGGAGCGTGGCCTGCTTGACTTTGCGCTGCTGCTGGAACCCGTTAACGTCGAGAAATACGAATGGATCCGCATGCCCGAGGCGGACCGAGTCGGTGCCGTTGTCTCCGCGAGCGGTCCATGGGGCGAGCTTGACGTGCTGACGCCTACGGACGTGGCGAAGATGCCGCTGCTGGTGAGTTCGCGTACCTCGAATCGAGCGCTGGATCTAGAAGCGTGGGCGAGCGGCGTTTTCACCGTCGACGAGCTCAACGTTGTGGGGCATTTCGATCTGATCGGCAACGCGTCACATCTGGTGCGTTCGGGCACTGCGTGCGCGGTTGGCATTGGAAGCTTGCTGCAGATAGATGAGTCCAGCGACCTGCGCTTTGTCCCATTTGAGCCGCCACTCACCATTGCGTCGTATCTGGTGTGGAAAAAATATCGCCTGCGTTCTCGCGCCTGCGAAGAGTTCCTGAACCGCTTGAATGGGATGTGACAAAGGGACTGTCCCTTTGTCACATGTAAAAGCAAGGAAGTCGCAAGGTCTGGGGCGGGGGTGCCGATATACACCTCGGATACAATCGAAGCTACGCTAGAAAGAGGCTTCGATGATTAGAAAATCATTCTTCAACCCGTTCTCGTCCTTGCTGCTTGCGCTGGCCGGTTTGGCTTTTTTGGTCGATGTCGTTCCGCAGGCGCAGGGCCAGACGGGGGTGTTTGCGCCTGCCGTGCTGTTTGTAATGTGGCTGGCCGGCGGCTTGGTGCGCCTGTTCTACGAAAATGAGGCCAAGCGCAGCTTTGATCGCCATATGTTAAAGGCGAGCCATGCGGCCGTTTGGAAACGTGTCGACGCATGCTGGGTCCAAGTCGATGCCGACCGGCTTGCACCCGGCGATGTGATTCGCCTGTACGCCGGCATGCTCTGTCCGGTCGATGCGGTTCTTGCCAAGGGCAATCACATTCTTGTTTCCGAGTCATCACTTACGGGCGAGAGCGGCCAGACTGCCAAGCGTGAGGGCGATGCCGTTCGCGCGGGGACGACGATTGTTGACGGCAAGGCCTCGGCAACCGTTCTTGCGAGTGCCAACAAGGAGGAGGCCGTGCCGCGTCGGCGCGTCCGCCCTGCCACGCAGTTTAATGCCGGGGCCCAGAGCATTTGCGCGGCTTTGGTCAAGTGCATGCTGATCGTGCTGCCGTTTGTCATCATGATTCGCGGCGTCGTGCTGGGCGACTGGACGCAAGCGCTGCTGTTTGCTTTGGGAGCGGCCGTGGGCCTGGTTCCCGAAATGCTTCCGGTGGTTACGAGCGTCTGTCTGTCGGGCAGCGCCCGCCGCCTCAAAAGCAAACGGGTCATCGTTAAAAACGTCGACGCTATGGAGTCGCTGGGTTCCATGGACGTGGTGTGCGTAGACAAGACGGGTACGCTGACCGAAGACGCCGCAGTGCTGGAGTACTACACCGATATCCTGGGCAACGAGAGCGAGCAGACCCTCAACTTAGCGTATCTCGAGAGTGCGAATCAGGGAGTTGCCGCCAATCAACTTAACCGGGCTATTGCCGATGCGTGTGCCGCACCCGAGCTTTGCCTTGCTGCCAAAGATCTTGGCCGTGCATTTTTCCTGCATGCGTCCGATCCCTTTGACCACGTTACCAAAGCGTCAGGCGTCAAGCTCGACGCTACGCCGGAGGCACTTGGGTGCTTGGGGCTGCCGGCTCGTCCCGATAGTCACCTGACCATTGTTAAAGGCGAGGTCGAGAGCGTTTGCGCGCATTGCGCCTGGGCGAACTTTAAAGGCGAGCTCGTTCCCATGAACGAAGAAGGGCGCCGGAGTGCGTACGAGGTTGCCGAGGACATGCGCGCCGATGGCATCAAAGTGCTCGCTGTCGCCTACAGTACGACGGCGGCAGGCTGGGACGGCCTGGCGCTGTGCGGTTTTCTGGGCTTCTTCGACCGGCCAAAGACCAGTGCCCGCGCTGCCGTTCGCTCGCTGTCCGATCTGTCTGTCGAGGTACGCGTACTGACCGGTGATTCGGCATCGGTCGCTCGTTCTACCTGTGCGCGCCTTGGGATTCCCGCCAGTAATGTCATCACGGGTGCCATGCTCGATGCCATGGAGGAGTCCGAGGCGCTTATCCAGGTGGGACGCACTCGCGTCTTTGCCGAACTCACGCCCGCGCAAAAGGCGCGTATCGTAGGGCTCATCCGGCTTTCGGGCCATACCGTCGGCTATATCGGCGACGGCGTGAATGACGTGCCGGCGCTCACGGCGGCAGACGTCGGCATCGTCGTGGATTCTGCCGCCGCCGAGTCCAAGAAGGTCGCCGACCTCGTGCTGCTCGAGCGCGACCTGGGCGTCGTTGCTGAGGGCGTGCGCGAGGGCAGGGCCTCGTTCGCCAATGCCTCCAAGTACATCCGCATCGCGTCAAGTTCTAACTTTGGCAATATCTGCTCGGTGGCTGCCGCCAGCATCTTTTTGCCCTTTGTGCCGGCGACCGCCACACAGCTGCTTCTGCTCAACCTGCTTTACGACGCGACCTGCCTGGCGCTGTCGTGGGATAACGTTGACGTCGAGGAGATTTCTCGCCCCAAGGTATGGTCGGGCAAGGGCTTGGGCGGCTTTATGCTCCATTTTGGTTTTGCAAGCTCGGCATTTGACATCATCACCTTTGCCATCTTGTTCTTTGGCGTGTGCCCTGCCGTATGCGGCGCATCTTTTATGGCACTGGATGCCGCGGGTAGGGCGGCCTTTATCGCCACGTTCCAAGCCGGTTGGCTGCTGGAGTGCGCATGGACCGAGTCTCTGGTGCTTTTGGTCTTGCGAACACGATGCGCTCGCGGGGCGGACCGTCCGCGCCGTCTGCTCGTGATGATGGTTGGCGTCATGCTTGTCGTGTCTGCCTTGCTCGCACTTGGCCCGGCGGTGCAGCTGATCGGCCTCGCCGCTTTACCGGCGTGGCATTTGGGCGTCGTCGCGCTGCTCAGCGTGCTGTACCTTGTTGTCGTTTCGGTCATCAAGCGGGTCTATCTGTCCCGTGCGAGCAGCTTGTTCTAGGGTTGTTCTATGCGAACGAACAGAACCAACATAGCGATCACGCCCGCCGAGGCCGCCGAGCTCAGCGGTGCGCTGTTCTCGTCCGGTAGTGCCGCCGCCCTTGAGCTTGCGCCCATATTTGCCGATATCGCGTCGGGCAGGCTCACGTCCGTTGAACTGATGCTCGCGGGCTCGCAGCCCGGTTCGGGCACAGAACCCATCGTTATCGATAGGCTGTCGATTGACCTGGCTTCGCGCACCGTGAAAGTCCTGGGGGCGCCCGTCTCGCTCACGCCCAAGGAATTTGACATCCTTGCCTTTTTGGCCACCAATCGGGGCACGGTCTTTAGCAAGGAAGAAATCTATCGGGCCGTGTGGCGGGACGAGTATTTGCTCGACGACAGCAACATCATGGCCTTTGTCCGAAAGATACGAAAGAAGATTGAGCCCGAGCCCGATAACCCGCGCTATCTGTTGACCGTGTGGGGCGTTGGCTACAAGATGACCGAATGACGCTTTGGCCTATTGCCGCTGCCGATCGAAAACAGCAGAACAATCCTTGCCGAATCGCAAGAAAGCCGCAAGAAACCAGCCATGTGCTGGGTCTTGCGGCTTTTCTATTCTGTGAACAGTCGCAGACGCGAAGGAGAGGTGAGGACCTTGAGCGGCAGTGACAGTACCGGAAGCGCAGGGCGATGTGCGCCGCCGCGGGCCCATCTTGTTAAGGACCGCCGCAGCTAAGTTGCTCTGCACGCAATCGATAGAACGGAGCGTAATAAGTGAAGATGTTAACCATGCATCGCGCGGCATCGACGGCTCAAGCGCAGCACGATTTGATTCGGCATCGTGCGGAGGGGCGCATCCAGTATGCGGCGACCATTCCGCTGACCGATGCTATGGCATGGGTCGGGTCCAACTTGGGTGGCCTGGACCGCGACGGGGTCGCACACAGCGAGGCGGACAACGGGCGCAACGTGGTCACGCGCGGCAAGAAAAAGTCGCTGGCCCGCAGGCTCGCAGATGCCTTCGTCAACCCCTTTACGGCAATCCTGTTTTTCCTGGCCATTATCTCGGCGGCAACGGACATGGTGTTTCCCTCCCTTTCGCTTATGGGAAGCACGCCGGAAGATTTCGATCCGCTGACCGTGATTATCATCACCACGATGGTGGTGCTTTCGGGCACGTTGCGCTATATCCAGGAGGCGCGTAGCGGCAACGCGGCCGAAAAGCTGCTCGACATGATCACGACGACCGTGACGGTCACTCGAAAGGATGCTCCCAAAAAGGAGATTCCCATCGACGACGTGGTGGTCGGCGACATCGTGCACCTTTCCGCTGGCGACATGATCCCCGCGGACGTGAGGATCATCGAGGCAAAGGATCTCTTTGTGAGCCAGGCCAGCCTGACGGGCGAGAGCGAGCCTGTCGAGAAGGTGCCCGCGACCTGCGCAGAATCCGACTCGGCAACGTCGTTCGAGAATATCGCCCTTATGGGCAGCAGCGTGATCTCGGGCAGCGCGACCGCAGTCGTCTTTAGCGTGGGCGAGCAGACCCTGTTTGGCTCCATGGCGTCGAGCCTTTCGGATGACGCCGTGGAGACCAGCTTTTCCAAAGGCGTCAATGGCGTCTCGTGGGTGCTCATCCGCTTTATGATGGTGATGGTTCCGTTCGTCTTTTTGATCAACGGCGTTACCAAGGGCGATTGGCTCGATGCCGGCCTCTTTGCCATCAGCATCGCCGTGGGCCTCACGCCCGAGATGCTGCCCATGATCGTCACCACGTGCCTTGCCAAGGGCGCAGTTGCCATGAGTAAAAAGCAGACCATCGTCAAGAACCTCAACTCGATTCAGAACTTTGGCGCCATGGATGTGCTGTGCACGGACAAGACCGGTACGCTGACGCAGGACCAGGTGGTGCTGGAGTATCACTGGAACATCAACGGTCAGGAGGATTCGCGCGTTCTGCGCCATGCCTATCTCAACAGTTATTTCCAGACGGGCTACAAAAACCTCATGGACCTGGCGATCATCAAGTGCGCCGAGGAAGAGGAGCAAAACGACCCGAGTCTCACCGATCTTTCGGAGGCATATGTTAAGGTCGACGAGGTTCCGTTTGATTTTACGCGCCGTCGCCTAACCACCGTGGTGCGCGGTCGCAGCGGCAAGACTCAGATGGTCACCAAGGGCGCTGTCGAGGAAATGCTCTCGGTGTGCTCGCACGCCGAGATCGATGGCGCGGTTCGCGTGCTGGACGACGAGGTGCGCAAGCGTATCCTGGCAACGGTCGCCGATTTAAACGACGACGGTTTTCGTGTGTTGGCGATTGCGCAAAAGTCCAATCCTTCGCCGGCCGGTGCCTTTAGCGCCGAGGACGAGTGCGATATGGTCCTGATCGGCTATCTGGCGTTTTTGGATCCGCCCAAAGAGTCGACGGCCGATGCCATCGAGGCACTGCGCAACCATGGTGTCGTCACCAAGATTTTGACCGGCGACAACGAGAAGGTCACGCGCACCATCTGCAAGCAGGTGGGGCTGCAGGTCAACAACATGCTGCTGGGTAGCGACATTGCCACCATGGATGATGCGGAGCTCGCTCGTCGTGCCGAGGACGTGCAGGTGTTTGCCAAGCTCACGCCCGACCAAAAGGCACGCGTCGTCTCCGTCCTGCGCGACAACGGGCATGTTGTGGGCTACATGGGTGACGGCATCAACGATGCCTCGGCCATGAAGTCGTCCGATATCGGCATCTCGGTCGATACCGCCGTCGACGTTGCCAAGGAGTCGGCGGACATCATCTTGCTTGAGAAGGACCTGATGGTGCTCGAGGAAGGCATCGTCGAGGGGCGTAAGACCTACGCCAACATGATCAAGTACATAAAGATGACCGCGAGCTCAAACTTCGGCAACATGTTTAGCGTGCTTGCCGCGTCTGCCCTGCTGCCGTTTTTGCCCATGATGAGCATCCAGCTGATTCTGCTCAACTTGATTTATGACTGCAGCTGCCTGGCGATTCCCTGGGATAACGTGGACGAGGAGTTCCTGCGCGTGCCGCGTACCTGGGATGCGTCGAGTGTCGGCAGGTTCATGATCTGGATCGGGCCCACCAGCTCCATCTTTGACTTTATGACCTATATCTTTATGTATTTTGTCTTCTGTCCGCTGTTTGTGAGCCACGGCGTGCTGTTTAACGATCTTGCGCACGTTTACTCGGGCGTTGCGCTGGAGCAGATGCAGCTGGCATACATCGCGCTGTTCCAGGCCGGTTGGTTTGTCGAGTCCATGTGGAGTCAGACGTTGGTCATTCATATGATCCGCACGCCCAAGCTGCCGTTTATTCAGAGCCGTGCCTCGGCGCCGGTGATGCTGCTCACGATGACGGGCATCGCGCTGCTCACGGCGATTCCGTTTAGCCCGCTTGGGCCTACGTTGGGCCTGGGCGCCCTGCCCGCTGAGTACTTCCTGTTCCTGATCCCGTGCATCTTGCTGTATATGGCGTTGGCAACAAGCCTTAAGAAGGCCTATGTCAGGCGCTATGGCGAGTTGCTGTAATAGGGGATTTGACATGAGAGGAGCGTTCGCATGAACTGGACGCAGATTTGGATTGACCTGTTTGGCACCTCGGAGTGGCTCGGCCTGAATATGGGCTTTTGGGTGGCCAACGGCGTGGTGCTCATCATCGTCGTCATTATGAACGTCGTCTTTTGGAGCATGAAGCCGCTGCCGAAGGACGAATAACGTGCATGGGGCCGCTTGCGTTGCTGTGCCAAAATAAACACTCGAATGATGATTTGCAGATGTGACAAAGGGACTGTCCCTTTGTCACATTGATGTGAGAGTGGATGTCGATGTACTTATCGCTGGCCCCCATGGAGGGGATTACCGGGCATGTGTTCCGTCGCGTGCATGCGGAGTGTTTTGGTGCGCTCGATTGCTATTACACGCCGTTTTTGCCGCCGCCGCGCGTGGGGAACCGCTTTGGCGGCAAGGCGTTTAAAGAGGTCGATCCCGCCAATAACCAGGGGCTTAACGTGGTGCCTCAGCTGATGTCCAAGAACGCGGACGAGTTTGTATGGGCGGCGCAGGTGCTCGCCGACATGGGTTATCGCGAGGTCAATCTCAACCTTGGCTGCCCCTCGGGCACGGTTGTAGCCAAGGGGAAGGGTTCGGGCTTTCTGCGCAACCTGGATGAGCTCGAGGTGTTCTTGAGCGACGTGTGCGAGCACTCGCCGCTGCCGGTGTCGGTCAAGACCAGGCTGGGGTTGGAAAGCGACGACGAATACGAGCGCGTGCTCGACATCTATTGCCGCATGCCGCTGGCAGAGCTAATCGTGCATCCGCGCGTGCAAAAGGACCGCTATACAGGCTCGCCGCGCAAAGAGTTTTACGGTGAGACGCTGAAGCGGGCGCCGTTTCCGGTGGCCTATAACGGCGACATCTTTGATCTTGAGGACATGGATGCACTGGTGGAGGCCTATCCCGGAACACGCCACGTAATGTTGGGGCGCGGCTTGCTTGCGAACCCAGCGCTCGCTCGCATGGTCAAGGGCGGCCCTGCTGCCGCGGCTGCTGAGCTGCAGCGCTTCCACGACACACTGTTTGCGGCCTATGCGGACGAGATTGGCGGCAATGCGGTCTTTCGCATGAAAGAGTGGTGGTTCTACGCTAAATGCGCCTTCGCCGATCCCGCGACCGTTCACAAGCTCGTACGCAAGACCAAAAAGGTCGATGAATACCGCGCCGCTGTTGAGCGCGTCTTTCGTGAACAGCCGCTTGCGCCCATCGCCCGCTTTTGTGGCTAAATGATCCCTTGGGGACGGAGAAGAACGGATCGCCTGTGCCGGGCCCATGCAAAAAGCTGTACGCCAGCATCCAAAGATGTCGAAAAATGTCGACTTTGGATGCTGGTGTACATGTTTGGGTCGTATGGGCTTGGACGTCGGGGCGAGCCGACTGCAATTGCGTACTAGAGCAGGTTCTTCTGTATCCACGCGATGATGTCGCCCGACTCGTAGAGTGGCGTGCCGTCAATGAACAGGCAGGGAACTTGGCGCTTTCCGCCGACGGCGATGAGCGTCTGCTCGACATCGGAATCGGTCGAGATATTACGCTCGGGGATGGTCACGCCGTTATCGGCCAGGAAGCGCTTGACCTTTATGCAATACGGGCAGCCGGTCATAACGTAGAGCGCGAGCTCGTGATCAGTAGCCATAGGTCTCCAATCGGTTGAGGTTTCGATTGAAATACCCAAAGCCGCCGCGGTCTATGCACGCGTCAACGACGACTCGATTGCCTGTACCAGAAACGCCGTGGCTCCGGTGCCGCAGGGCTTGTCGTAGTAGTCAACAAAGCGCTGGTCGGCAAGATAACCATTGGCGAGGCCCAGGTATGCTTCGTCCTGGGGCTCGTGTCCCCAGTTAAGGCCAACCCATCGGCGGTGCATTGCGACAAGCTTGCGGGCTTCGTTACTCTTTGGATCGCCGTCGTCCATGGCAATCGAGAGCTGGCCTAAAATCGCGCGCTCGAGTTCTTTCATGTCGTTCCAGGTTTCGGGGTCCATGTCCAACAGCGCTTCGTTTGCCGTATCGATAGCCTCATCGCCATAGCGCGCCCGCGCCTCGGCACCGTAGCGCTCCTCGTTTTCGTGCACGGAGCGCCAGCGCTCCAGTTGCGGCAGCACGGCGCCCATGAGCGAGACGGCTTCATCGAGCGACATGCCGGTGCTTTGTGCCAGCCGCGGGGCACAATCTTCGATCATTGCCTCCATCGTGGTCTCATAGGTGTACTTGCCGCGGTCGTAGCACCACTTGCAGTAATGGTCGGTCGCGGCGCCCGCGGCATCGGTACCGCAGTCGTCGGGCGTGAGCACCATGCCGCAGCTCTGGCAATAGTGCTCAGGCATTTCGAGCAAGTGGGACAGCGGCTCTCCGGTTACGGCGGCAATGAGTTTCATCATGTCGATGCCCGGGGTGACTTCGCCGCGCTCCCAGCGGCTCACGGCCTGGCGCGTGACATAGAGCTTGGCGGCGAGCTGCTCTTGGGTGAGGCTGTTGGCACGACGGACGGCGATGAGTTTTTCTGCAAAGGCCATGATAGCTCCTTTCTGCTGCTTGCGGCTTTAAGCATACGCGGCGGCCGATGCCCTTCCAAGCAACCGTTGGTTGCAAAAAGGGCGGTCGTGGTGGGGGATTGCACGCAGCGTCCATGCCCTCATGCCGTACAATGACCGGCATGGAACCTATTGCACACATACATACCGACCTGCCGCAGAAATTCGGCATCCCGCGCAACAGCTTTTTGGCGCCCCATCTTGAGGGGCGCATTGTCTTTGAGCCGGAATATGCTTCCAACGCGGCGGTTGAGGGCTTGGACTCCTTCTCGCACCTGTGGCTGCTCTGGCGCTTTGAAAACGGAACGCCCGGCGGCACGGCGGAAGACATCGCCGCCGATGCCAAGACGCAGGACAGGTCCGGCACCAACGCCAAGTGGTCGAAGACCGTGCGACCGCCGCGCTTGGGTGGAGCCGAGCGCGTGGGCGTATTTGCCACGCGCAGCCCGTTTCGACCTAATCCCATTGGGCTTACCTGCGTCAAACTCGATCATGTCGGGCTTACCGACGATGGCCCCATCATCCATGTGCTAGGGGCCGATCTGCGTGACGGCACGCCCATCTACGATATCAAGCCCTACATTCCGTTTGCGGACTGTCACCCGGATGCGACCGGCGGCTGGATTGAAGATGCGCCATGGCAAGAGCTCAATGTCGAGTTTCCGCATGCGCTGCAGGATATGGTCCCGCCCGCAAAGCTCTCCGGCTTGATAGAGGTCCTTCGCCAAGATCCGCGCCGCGCGGGCAGCAAGCACGAGCCAAACCGCGTGTACCACTTGGCTTACGCCGGGCTCGATATATCGTTTACGGTTGACGGAACCAGGCTGACGGTAACCGCCGTCGACGACGCGCGGGACTAGCCAGCCATTCGATGGCGCTCGCCAAATTCAACGCCAAACCCCGTGCCAAAATCGCCCACGCTGGTGGACAATAACGCCTATCAAAACAATCCGCTTTGCACGGGAGCTCAGCATGAAATACGACTTTACTTCGCTTATCGACCGCCACGGCATGGACGCCATCGCCGTTGACTCCTGGGGCGAGATCCCTGGCATGGCTCCGAACGCGCCCGACGAGGGCTTCGACCGCATCCCCATGTGGGTGGCGGACATGAACTTTGCCACGGTGCCCACGGTCCAGGAGCACATCATTCAGCGCGCCCAGCATCCCATGTTTGGCTATTTCGATCCGCGCGACGAGTACTTCGACCGCATCATCGAATGGCAGAGCCGACGTAATGGCGTCGAGGGTCTGCTCCCGGAGCATATCGGCTACGAAAACGGCGTGCTGGGCGGTGTCGTGTCGACCCTGCGGGCGTATGTCCAGCCGGGCGATGCGGTGCTGGTCCACAGCCCTACCTACATCGGCTTTACCAAGTCCATCGAAGCCGCGGGCTATCGCATTGTCCACAGCCCGCTTAAGCTCGACGACCAGGGCGTGTGGCGCATGGACTTTGAGGACATGGAACGCAAGCTCACCCAAAACCACATCCACGCCGCGGTGTTCTGCTCGCCGCACAATCCTTGTGGCCGCGTATGGGAGCGCGACGAGATCGAGCGCGCCATGGACATCTATCGCCGGCACGATTGCGTGGTGATTTCGGACGAGATTTGGTCCGACATCATCTTGCCCGGTCACAAGCATATCCCGACGCAGTCGGTGAGCGAGGATGCCCGCATGCGCACGGTCGCCCTCTATGCGCCCAGCAAGACGTTTAACCTGGCGGGCCTGGTCGGCAGCTACCACATCATCTATAACGAGACGCTGCGCGACCGCGTGTGCGCCGTGTCCAACAAGACTCACTACAACGAGATGAACGTCCTCTCCATGCATGCGCTTATCGGTGCCTACCAGCCGCAAGGCTACGAGTGGCTCGATGAGCTCAATGAGGTCATCGATGCCAACGTTGACTACTTTTGCAATTACGTTGACGAGCATTTTGAGGGCGTGTCCTATTCGCGCCCGCAGGGCACCTATATGGTGTTCCTGGACTGCACGGAGTGGTGCTGCGTGCATGGGCACGATATTCAGTGGCTGCTCGACGAGGGCGCGCGTGTGGGCGTGGGCTATCAGGACGGCCGTCCGTTCCACGGGCCTTGCCACATTCGCGTGAATCTGGCGCTGCCGCTTTCGCGCGTAAGGGAGGCGTGCGAGCGCTTGGACCGCTACGTTTTTAATGCACGGTAAGTGAGTGCTGCATGCGGGGCTGTCTGCCAGATTGGCTGGAAGGCCCCGTATGGTAAAGCATCTGTAACCATTGAGCGCAAGCGCGGTTTTGTCTGCTAATATCTTTGCTCTTGAGTCTGTAAACAGGATCGTCTGGAGCTCGATGAAAAGACCTCGTCGCTCGGCCGCCATATCGTTGTTTGTTGCGCTTGCAGTGGTGGGCGCCTTTGTCGTGGCGATAGCTGGCTGTTCCGGGTTGAATGATGGGGCCGCGGCGTCTGCATCAGAAGGCGCAGCCGCCTCGCAGGTCAAAGACGACAACCTTAAGACGCTCAACGTTGGCAGCGACCTCTATCCACCGTTTGTGTATAGCAACGAGTACGGCGATATTGTTGGCCTGGATGTCGATATTTTGACCGAGGCTTTGGGCCGCATTGGCTACAAGCCAAAGTACCAGCTGATCGACTGGGAAAAGAAGAAAGAGCTGCTGGCGAGCGGCGAGCTCGATTGCGCCATGGGCAGCTTTAGTATGACGGGCCGCGAAGGCGAGTATCGCTGGGCGGGGCCGTACCTTGCGAGCCGACAGGTGGTTGCTGTCGATCCCGAAAGCGATATCTACACGCTTGCCGATCTTGAGGGTAGGGTCGTGGCGGTCCAGTCCACCACCAAGCCCGAATCGATTCTGCTCAATCACACCAATGAAAACGTTCCGCAGATTAAGGAGCTCTACAGCTTTTCGGACCGCTCGTACCTGAACCCGGCGCTTGTCGAGGGCCTAGTCGACGCCATCGCCGCGCATGAGTCCTCGCTGCTCACCTACGAAAAAGACTATGGCGTGACGTATCGCATTTTGTCTGAGCCGCTGCTAGAGGTTGGTTTGGGCACCGCTTTCGATATCAACGACACACGCGGCATCGACGTTAAGCTCACCCATGCCTACCAAGAAATGCTTGCCGATGGCACCATGGAGCGCCTGGTGTCAAAGTATTTTGATGACCCTTCGCCCTTTTTGAATGTGGAGGGCCTGTCATGATTGATGCGTCCGACCACACCGCTCAGGAGCGGGGCGATCGTTCGGCACGGGAATGGCTCATCGTCGTCCTGTTGGGGATAGCGCTCTCGATTGTTGCCGGCGTGACGAGCTACGCCTACACGACAGCTCAGGCCGAGCAGCGCTTTGCCGACGTTGTCGATTACGTGGCGACACAGAGCCTTTCCTACGATGCGTTCAACAGCGCCTATGCGACCAAAAACCTGATTCGCGTTATGGAGATCGCCGGAGAGGCGGCGCGCGATATGGAGCGCGACGGCTCGGTGGATAACGCTACGTTGGAGCAATATGCTGACCAGTTTAATGTGACAGCGCTGATCGTAACGGATGCATCGGGCAACTTGGTGTCCGAGTCCTCGAAGGATGACGTGGGCTACGAGTCGCTCGCCGCGAATCTCAAAGAGGCGCCTGTGCTGGAGGTGGCAGCCCATCCGCTTAAGTCCTATACCGCTCGCATTACGCTTGCGGACGATTCGGTCGCAGACATTGGCTGCGTGGCCCGGCGGGACGGTGAGGGCATCGTTGTCGCGGTGAGGCACCAGAGCGCCAAGGCGGTCGCGAGCAATACGCTCAAGTTGCAGAGCTTGCTCGATGGTTATGAGACCATCGATAGCGGCAATATCGTGATCGAAAACGACGGTAAGGTCGTTGCGACCAACGCTGTTGAGCCCGCCGTGTCAGGCGTGTTCGATTTGCCTGCGACGGATGCCATCGTTGTCAACGGCATTAAGGAGCGTTGCCTGGCTGGTAAGGTCAGATTGGTTAACGACAGCGGTGAGTGGTATCTGGGCACATTTGGTAAAGCGCGCGATTTTTACGTGTACACCTATGCTCCCGCGCAGCGTTACTTTGAGGTTGTTGCCGCTGTTGTTGCCAGCGTGTTGGCACTCTACGGCGGTGTTATAGCCACTGTTGTGTTGGTGCGCCGCCGCGCCGAGAGCCAACGCTTTGCCGACCTGTTGCTGCAGGAGCGCGACTATGGCGACAAACTGGCAAAAGCGGCGCGCGAAGCTTCGTCTGCCAACTCTGCAAAGACGGAGTTCCTGCGTCGCATGAGTCACGACCTGCGCACGCCCATCAACGGCATTCGCGGTATGGTCGAGGTGGGCAATGCCAACGCGGACGACTTGCAAAAGCAGACTGAGTGCCGCTCAAAGATCTGGACGGCGTCGGGACTGTTGCTCGACCTTGCGAACGAGGCACTCGATATGAGCCGCTTGGAGAGCGGGCAGGTCGACCTGAATCTCGTGCCTACAGATATGGTGGCCCTCAACCGTGAGGTGTGCGATATTCTGGAGCGCCAAGCCGAGGAGCGCCTGGTGACAATTATCTGCGACCAACGGACTCTTGATCATCCCTATGCCCGGGTGAGCGTGACGCACCTCAAGCGTCTGTTGCTCAATATTGCCGGTAATGCCGTCAAGTACAACCGCCAGGGCGGCTATGTTCGCCTGACATGCCGCGAGGTGGAGCCGGTGGACGGTGTCCCCGTCTATGAATACACGATCGCCGATAACGGCATTGGCATGAGCGAGGAGTTTCAACAGCACCTCTACGAGCCGTTCAGCCGCGAGGAACAGCAGGTGGAAGGCGCTTCATCGGGAACTGGCCTGGGCGCGTCTATTGCCAAACAGTTGGTCGAGCTTATGGGCGGAACCATGAGCTTTACGAGCGCCTTGGGGCGGGGGACGACGTTTACCATTTGCCTGCCGTTTGAGAAGTGCAAGAGTTCCGAGATTCCCCAGGCAGTTCGCGTGGATGCAGGCGACAGCGACGTGATCCAGGGCCTGCGTGTTTTGCTCGTAGAGGATAACGACCTGAATGCCGAGATCGCACAGTTTACGCTCGACCGCGCCGGTGCCGTCGTGACACATGTTAAAGATGGCGAGTCTGCCGTCGAGACGTTTGCCGCGAGCGCGCCGCACGAGTACGACGTGGTATTGATGGACATCATGATGCCCGGCATCGATGGCCTTGAGGCCACGCGTCAGATTCGAGCGCTCGATCGCGAGGACGCCGCGACCACGCCGATTATCGCCGTGAGCGCCAATGCCTTTGCCGACGACCGTAGGCTTTCGCGCGAGGCGGGCATGAACGCGCATCTGAGCAAACCCGTGAGTTCTCAGGATCTCGTTGAGGCGCTTGCGCACATAGCCGCCGACGCTTCATAAACAAATAGCTCGGTTCCAATACTGGTTGGAACCGAGCCATTTTGCTATTTGCAGGACCTGTTTTTGGGCTTACTTTTCATGGATCTGCTTGCCGCAAAGATGCTCAATCGAAATCTCGTAGAGTTGGACGCCCTTGATGTCTTTGGCGATTTCCTCTTCAACTTCTTCGGCAGAGGGGTAGTACTTAAGCGCGAGCTGGCGGACTTTGTCCTCGATAAACGCAGGTGTCTCATCTACCAGACGGCAACGACCAAAGACCACGGTGCTCATAACATAGGGAGCCCAGTCATCGTCCTTGTACCACTCGTTGCCGTAAACGGTAAAGCAGACTTTATCATCACGCCTGAGTGAATCGACCTTGTGGCCAGCCTTGGCACCATGGAAATAAATCTTGTCGTGCTCGGCGTCAAAGAAGTAGTTGACGGGAATGGCATACGGGTAGCCACCATCGCCGTTGACGGCAAAGACACCGCGCTTGCAGATAGCGAGCAACTCGCGCGCTTCCTCGTCAGTGATGGCGCGTTTCTTTCGACGTAAGGGCCTAAACATCGTTGGCTTCCTTTCTAACTGTGCATGGTGGGTGGGCACAAACTATAGCGAAACAGTTCCGTTTTTCTTGATGCGGGCGAGGATGTTTTTGAGCTTGTTAAAGTCGAGCGGTTTGGGCAGATGGGCGTTCATGCCGGCATCGTGTGCCGCCTTGGCGTCCTCGGCAAAGGCATTGGCGGTGAGCGCGATGATGGGGATGTCGGCTGCATCGGCCTTCTCGCTCAGACGAATCGCGCGAGTTGCCTCGTAGCCATCCATACCCGGCATCATGATGTCCATCAGGATCGCATCGAAGCTGCCGGCGGGACGACTAGTGTATAGTTCGACCGCTTCTTTGCCGTCGGCGGCGCGAGTTACGACGATGCCTTCGCTTTCGAGCAGGGCCTGGGCAATTTCGGCATTGAGCTCGTTGTCTTCGGCCAAAAGAACGTTCATGCCGGCAAGCGAGCAGCTGATCGCCTGCTCGTCCGCACCTTCTCTTGCCTGAGGGTTCTTGTCGATATCGAGCGGAATCTGGACGTTGAACGTACTTCCCATGCCGACCTCGCTCGAAATCTCAATCGTGCCGCCCATCATGTCTATGAGCGATTTGACGATCGGCATGCCCATGCCAGTTCCCTGAAATTTACTGCGGGCATCGTTGCCCTCTTGGGCAAACGGTTCGTAGATGTGCTTTAGAAACTCGGGCGACATGCCGATGCCGGTGTCCGAGACGCTAAAGCAAAACACGGCGTGCTCGTCGTCGACCGGCTTGATGGTCGATGAGAACGTGACGGTGCCTCCGTGCTTGTTGTACTTGATGCTGTTGTCGAGCAGGTTGACAAGGATCTGCCGAATATGGGTGGGGCTGCCGATCATATATTGGTCGACAGCGTAGGGCTCGCTGGTGTCGAGCATGGTTATGCCGCGGTCCGATGCGCGGAGCTTGCACAGTACGAGCGCATTGTCGCACAGCTCTTTAAGGTTGAATGATTCGTGCTCGAGCGTCACTTTGCGCTCCTCGATCCTGCCCATCTCGAGGATGTCGTTAATCAGTGACAGCAGGTGATTGGCGGCAACGCGCGCCTTGGCGCGGCTTTCGCGGGCGACCTGCATGTCGCCTTCTCTCAATTCCTCAATTTCGATAAGGCCCAGGATGCCGTTGAGCGGCGTGCGGATGTCGTGGCTCATGCGCGTGAGGAAAGCGGTTTTGGCGGCGTTGGCGGCATCGGCTTTCTGCCGTTCCTCCTGTGCGCGGTAAAGCGACCAGACAAGGATGACGATGCCGGTGTGCAAAATGCAGATGACGACTGCCGCAATGACGATGCGGTTGCGGTAGAGAAGTCGGAACGCATCCGATTCTTGCGCCGAGTACGATGTGGGGAAATAGCTGTTTGCAGAGAGCGATTCACCTGCATTGACGATGCCCTTATTGATGATTCCCAGCAGCTCGGGCTTGCCGCGCGAAATTAAACACGATAGTTGTGCCGTGTTGGTGAGTTCCTGTGTTTCGAAATCCTCGATGTCGTAGATGTCGCGGAGAGTTTCCAGGCGCGTGCTGGGGACAATGATGCAACGTGCCTTCCCCTCATCGAGGGCTTTGAGCACCTCGCCGTCATTCGAATACTCGGTTACCGTTGCGTTCGGAAAGAGACTTTCGAGCTCAAAACGGTTAACGATTGTGCTCTTTGTACAAGCGATGTTCTTAAGGTCGCTGTTCAGGTTTTTGCCATTGTGAATGGCGGTCAGCGAAACCGTTCCCATCGAGTTTGACTGGATGACCCCTGTCTGCTCGGCGAGCCAGTAGTCGCGAAACAACGGCAGGGCGACATCGATGGTTCCGTTGGAAAGGGCTTTGATCATTTGCTTGTTGTTCGAGAGTGCGATTGTTTTGACCGTAATGTCAAACTTGTCGTGCAACGTCGTTGCAAGCGAGGCGAGCGACCCTTCCATCTCGCCGTCGTCATTTTGCGTACAGTAGGGAAGTTGGTTTTTAAGATAGCCGAGCGTGATGGTATTGCCGTTTTCTTTGAGCCAGGTGGTCTCGGTGCCGGTGAGCGATGACGAGCCACTGTTTTGGGTCGAGTAACTCGTTTTGACTTCCTCGTTATAGCGCGGGTTATCGCGGGCGATGGTCGTCATGGCGGCGTTGATGTCGTTCATCAGGTCAGGGCGGCTTTTGGGAACGGCAAAATAGTAGTCGCTCGAGCCTACGTAGAACATGGGTGACGCATCGGGCGACGAAATGGTGTCGTTCATGATGACGGCGTCGACCTCGCCGTCTGCAAGCGCCTCAAAGAGGGCGCTGCCGGTGTCGATTTCTTTATAGGTGCAGGTAACGTCTTCGTTGGCGAGCCACTGCTGGCCGACGATAGTTTGCATAACGCCAGAGTTGCAGCCGATGGTGAGGCCTTGGAGCGCCTGAGGGTCACCCTTGGCTAGATCGTCGCGGTCGGGCCTGGCGTAGATATAGTAGCGCTCGGTGCCCTCGGGATTTGAGGAAAAGAGCAGCTTCTGCTCGCGTTCTGCCGAATACGAGATGTTGGGCATGAGGTCGATTTCGCCTGCCTCGAGCATGTCCATAAGCTCGGAGAAGGTGCCGCTAACGTATTCGTATTGCCAGCCCTTTGTGTAATACGAGAGGGTCTGGAGGTACTCGTAGCCCCATCCCGAGAGGCGCTCGCCCGGCGTGCCTTCCTGGAAGCCTTTGTTGTTGACGAGCCAGCCAACGCGGACCGTCTTGACCTGGTGGTCGGAGTCGGCGGCAAAGGCGGGGGCAGGCATGACGGCGCTCAGTACGGTGAGTACGGCAACCGCGACGGCTAGGGTGCGATATAGAGCCAAACGAAGGATGGCGGAAGGTTTCACATGTAATCCTATCGAGTCGAGACAGTATCACATAAGGATACCAGCTCAACCTGCCCACTCAGCCACCGCACCGCTAAACGGTCAGGTAGTCATTGGGGACGTTCTTGTTTGACTAGTCATTTAAGAACGTCCCCAATGACTAGTTCCGTTTGCGGGGGAGGCGTGGGACAATACCGAGCGAATGTGATTGGGCGTCTGGGAAAAGAGGTCGCGATGAACAAGTTGAGGACGCTTGCTGACGTGTTGCGCCAGGCTGGCTTTGCGCGCATCACGGGCCTGTTTCTCGTCTTCTATCTGCTGTGCTCGACGGCCGTCTGGCTGTCCGAGCCCACGACCCTCACGTTTGGCGACGGCCTCTGGTTTAGCTTTGAGACCGTATCGACGATCGGCTTCGGTGATATCCCGGCCGAGACGCCGGTTGCCCGCGCTATCACCGTCGTTTTGAGCGTCATCAGCATCTTCTACATCGCCATGCTCACGGGCGTGGCGGTGAACTACTGCAACACGCTCATCAAGATGCGTCAAAAGGACACCATGGCGCGCTTTATGGACGATCTCGAGCATTTGGAAGAGCTCGATCGTGACGAGCTCGCCGACCTGTCGCGCCGTGTGCGCGAATATCGCCGACGCCAACGCTAGAACGGGCGACGCGCGTCACGACGAGGGGGACTGAATATGAATATCACGGTATACCTGGGCGCGAGCGTCGGCAACGACCCGGCGTTTCTGCCTGCAGTGCGAGAGCTCGGCACGTGGATTGGCTCCAACGGCCACGCGCTGGTATACGGCGGCTCCAAGTCGGGCCTGATGGGCGCGCTTGCCGATAGCGTGCTCAATGCTGGCGGGCATGTGACGGGCGTTGAGCCGAGCTTTTTTATCGAGGCAGAGTTTCAACACGACGGTATTGACGATCTCATCGTGACGAGTGACATGGCCGAGCGTAAGGCCAAGATGATCGAGCTCGGCGACGCGTTCATCGCCTTCCCGGGCGGTACGGGCACGCTCGAGGAGATTGCCGAGGTCATGTCCGCCGTGTCGTTGGGGCATCTCGATGCGCCGTGCATCCTGTACAACCTCGGGGGCTACTACAACGATCTTAAGTCGCTGCTCGGGCGCATGATCGACAAGGGCCTATCGAGCCCGCAGCGCCAGACCGGCATCTACTTTGCCGACGACCTGCGTCAAATCGCATCGATTATCGGCGCCTAAGCCTTAGGCTCATCGCTCGTGCGGCACCCAACGGCACCGTTCGCGGCGTAGATGGTTAGCCCGCCCGAGGCCTGCTCGTCCTACAATAAAACGTATCTTTGTCGATTTGACCACGGGAGGTCCCGATGGATACCCTTGCAAAACCCAAAAACCGTGCGCTGTTCTTAGTGAGCGTGGCTGCGACCGGTGCGTTTGCGGGCACCGCGGTCTGGCTGTTCTTCTTTGCGATGGAGCGCGGTATCGACTATCTATGGACCGAGATCCCGCATATGCTGGGCGTCGCTTCACCCGAGCTCGCGAGCGGCCCGTTCGGGTTTTTGCCGTATCCGTTTTTCGTCTGCCTGCTGGGCGGCCTGCTGATCGGCCTGTACGAAAAGATGACGGGCACCAAGACCGATGACCTCAACCAGGTAATGGCCAAGGTTAAGCAAGACGGTCGCTATCCGTACGACAACCTGGGCAAGCTTTCGCTCGCGGCGTTGCTGCCGCTGCTGTTTGGCGGAAGCATTGGACCGGAGGCCGGCCTGACCGGCGTTATCGCGGGTCTGTGCAGCTGGGTCGGCGACCGCATGCGTCGCTTTGGTGCCGAGTTTAGGCAGCTCACGCTGCTGGGTACCCAGGCCGCCCTGACGGCGCTCTTTACCGCGCCCGTCTTTGGTTTTGTGGCGCCGCTCGCCGGTAGCGCCGATGGCCAGGGCGCCAACGAAGACGAGGATTCCGCCTCCGACGAGATCACCATCAAGCTGCCCAAGGCGCAAAAGACCGTGGTCTACGGCATCGCGATTGCCGGCGGCCTGGGCACCTATCTGCTGCTCGGACAGCTTATGGGCGGCGGTATGGGTATGCCGAGGTTCGAGGCTGCCCAGGTGGGCAACCTTGAGCTTGTCTGGCTTATTCCCCTGGCACTCATCGGTACGGTCTGCGGCTGGCTGTACTTTGTCTCGGAGCACGCGAGCGAGGCGTTGGCCCACACCATAGGGGAGCGCCCTGTCGTCAAGGCCATGCTAGCCGGTCTGGCGCTCGCCATCTGTGGCACGGTCCTGCCCTACACCATGTTTGCCGGCGAGACCCAAGCCGACGTGCTCATGGAGACCTATCTGACCATTCCCGCCGGCGTGCTTATCGCGACCGGTCTTGTTAAGGCCATGCTGACGCCCGCCCTCATCAACCTTGGTTGGCGTGGCGGCCACTTCTTCCCGGTTATCTTCTCGGGTGTGAGCCTGGGCTATGGTCTTGCCATCCTCACCGGCGCCGATCCGGTCTTTTGCGTCGCCGTCTGCACCGCCTCGACGATGGGCGCCGTTATGCGTCAGCCGGTCATGGTTGTGGGCCTGCTGCTCATGTGCTTCCCGCTCAAGGGTATCGTCTGCATGATCATCGCCGCCGTCATCGCGGCGGGCATTCCGCTGCCCAAGCCGCTGCGCAAGTAGTACGGTGGCGCACGCCGGGGACATGCCGTTTGCCATGGATTTGCGGATGGGCGATTGCGACCGATTGTGGCCTACGTGGGTCAAGTTTCGTGTGGCTACAAATCGCGTACTCGATAGACCTTGGTGCTGACGGTGCAGCTGATTGCACATAGCGCGAGGGCCAGTACGGCAATTCCTGCGCACAGGCAGCCAAGAACGGCAGGGTCGGGATTCGCTCCGGCAATCGACATGAGCCAGTTGCTGATGGGGTTGGAGGAGCTCAGCGTGGCCATGGTGCCGCAACCAAGCAGGGCAAACAGGCCAACGGATAGGCGTAGCGCCTCCATGTGTCCAAATCGAAAGAACAGCGGCTGTGCCAGGAACACCATCATGAGGGAGATGAGCATCGATGCTGCCGAGGCGATTGCGATTTCAAAGACCGTCTGTCCCGTCGAAGGAATGCCCGCGCTGCTGAAGAGCGGGATGGCGACGATACTCAAAAGCGTGGCTGCACATGCCATGACGGCGGAGAAGACAATAACGCTCAGGTAGCGTGCGCAGATGATGTCTTTGCGCGAGAAGGGCAGCGTTGCCCGATAACGCTCCCAACCGTTTTGATTGTCGAAACCGGCCAGTGAGTTCATGAATATGATGGGCGACATGGCACTGACGGCGCCGGCACCGGCGCTTATACCGGAATCGCCATCCGATGCGTTGGCGAGGGTCAGCACGACGAAGATGAACAAGCCGACGCCCGCAATGCTCGGGACAAGCGTGCGAACGATGGCGAGCTCGGACATAAAGGCTCGTTTCATTTCGAAGCCCCTTTCAGTATGAGGCGAAGATAGTCATCAATGGTTGCCCGATCGCAGGGAATCTCGGGGAAGGCCTCGAGCGCCTCGCGACGGTTGGGCACGAGCACGTCCACGCTATAGGCGTGGTGGGCGGCACGGGCGCCTTCGACGCAAGCCATGAGCTCGGACGCCTGTGCTTGGGTGCAGTGGGCGATGCCGGCTCGATCGGTAATGTCCTCGCGCGGCAGGTCAAACACAATCGAGCCGTTATCGATGCAGATGACGCGGTCGGCAGTGCGATCGAGGTCGGATGTAATGTGGCTTGAGAGCAGCACGCTGTGCTGGCCGTCGGCGACAAAGGCGAGCAACTCGTCGAGCAGTTCCTCGCGCGCCATGGGATCGAGGCCCGCGGTGGCTTCGTCCAAAACGAGCAGCTTAGCATTGTGACTGAGCGCACAGGCGAGCTGCAGCTTCATGCCCATGCCGCGGGAGAGGTCCTTGACCTTCGTCTTGGGATCGAGGCCAAATCGGTCGATGAATCCGGCGAACGTTTCGCAGCTCCACGTGGGGTATGCCGGGCCTACGAGCCTCTCGACCTGGCCCACCTTGAGCGTGGAGGGGAAGGGACACGTGTCCAGGACAAGCCCGATGCGGGAGCGCAGGTGGCGCTGCGTCTCGTCGGGCGCGTTGGCGTCGCAGCGCTGTCCAAGCAGATGCACCTCGCCGGCATCGAGCTTTATAAGCCCAAGCGCGGCGCGAATGGTCGTCGTCTTGCCGGCGCCATTTGCGCCCACAAAGCCAACGATCTGGCCGGGCTCCACGGCGAGTGTGACCACTCGCAACGAAAAACGGTCGCTCACACGGCGTGAGATGCCTTTGAGTTCTAAAAGGTTTTGCATGGTATAGCCTTTCTTGCAGATGGCTACTGCATGGTTTCGGGGGCTACCAGGTCGAGCATCTCGTGCAGCTTGTCGCGCGTAACGCCCAGGGCTTCGGCTTGGCTCGCCGCTTTCGCAAGCAGTTCTTCGATATGGCAGAGCTGGTTTTCGCGCAAGAGCTCCTGGTTGCCCTCGGCGACAAAACAGCCCTTGCCCTGCACGGTGCAGATGAAGCCGAGTTGCTCCAGGTCGGCGTAGGCGCGCTTGGTGGTGATGACACTCACGCCAAGATCGCTCGCGAGTGCACGGATACTGGGGAGTTTGGCTCCCGCCGCGAGCGTGCCCGAAAGGATCTGAGCTTTGACTTGCGAGGCTATTTGCTCGTAGATGGGCTTGTCGCTCGAATTGGATAGGATGATGTCCACAGCGGCTCCTTAGCTGTTGGGCTACACGTGTATATAACCGGTAAGCACAGTATATATACACTATGTACAGTTACGCAAGAGACAAATTCGGATTGGGCCGGCTACCCAGGCTCCAACTGATGAATTTGTCCTGATAGGTGCCCTAGAGCGGGATTTCGCGGCTACAATAGTGCGGTTACATCGACGTAATGCACTCAATGCAAGAAAGGATCCGCATGGCAAGCCTGTCGGATGAAATCTCGTCGCGCCGCACATTCGCGATCATCAGCCACCCGGACGCCGGTAAGACCACGCTTACCGAGAAGCTGCTGCTCTATACCGGCAGCATCCAGACTGCCGGCTCGGTCAAGGGCAAGAGCTCGGCCAAGCATGCCGTCTCGGACTGGATGGACATCGAGAAGGAGCGCGGTATTTCCGTTACCTCCTCGGTGCTGCAGTTCACCTACAACGGCGCCTGCGTCAACATCCTCGATACCCCCGGCCACCAGGACTTCTCGGAGGATACCTACCGTACCCTTATGGCCGCCGACGCCGCGGTCATGGTCATCGACGGCGCTAAGGGCGTCGAGGCCCAGACCAAAAAGCTCTTTAAGGTCTGTACGCTGCGCCATATTCCCATCTTTACCTTTGTGAACAAGCTCGACCACGAGGCTCGCGATCCGTTTGAGCTCATGGAAGAGATCGAGAACGTCCTGGGTATCAATACGTATCCCATGAACTGGCCGATCGGCAGCGGGCGCAACTTCCGCGGCGTGTTCGATCGTCAGACCCGTCGCGTCATTGCCTTTGAGGGCGACGGCCACGCCAACGCCACCAAGAAGGTCGCCGAGGTCGAGGCCGAGCTGGGCGATCCGGCCATGGACGAGCTTATTGGCGAGGAGAACCACAAGAACCTGATGGACGACATCGAGCTGCTCGATGGCGCCGGTGACGAGCTCGACCTGGATGCCGTGGCCTGCGGCAAGCTGAGCCCGGCGTTCTTTGGCTCGGCACTCACCAACTTTGGTGTGGAGCCCTTCCTTAAAGAGTTCCTGCGTCTGGCCCCGACGCCGCGCGCCTATACCGATACACTCACCAGCGAGCCGGTCGCGCCCGCCGAGAACGACTTTAGCGGCTTCGTGTTTAAGATCCAGGCCAACATGGACAAGAACCATCGCGATCGCATTGCCTTTGTGCGCATTTGCTCGGGCAAGTTCGAGCGCGGCATGGATGCCTTCCATGTGCAGGGCAACCGCAAGCTCAAGCTGGCTACGGGCACCTCGATGATGGCCGACGATCGCGCCATCGTGGACGAGGCGTACGCCGGCGACATCGTGGGCCTGTTCGATCCCGGTATCTTTAGCATCGGCGACACCGTGTGCTCCGGCAAGCGCCACGTGCAGTATCCGCAGATCCCGACGTTTGCCCCCGAGATGTTTGCCCGCATTACGCAGGTCGACACGCTCAAGCGCAAGCAGTTTGTGAAGGGCATGGAGGAGCTTGCCCAGGAGGGCGCCATCCAGATCTTCCGCGAGCTGGGTGCCGGCATGGAGAGCGTCATCGTGGGCGTGGTCGGCGTGCTGCAGTTTGAGGTACTCGAGCGCCGCCTCAAGGCCGAGTACCGTGTTGAGGTTCGTCGCCAGCCGCTGCCCTATACGGACATCCGCTGGATCCAAAACGACCCCGACACCATCGATATCCCGGGCCTTTCGCTCACGCGCGATACCCTGCGCGTCGAGGACATGCGCGGCGGCAAACTGCTGCTGTTCACGAGCCCGTGGAACGTGGACTGGGCTACCGACCACAACCCCGACCTTGTCCTGTCGGAGTTCGGCAACGTAACGTTTTAGTGCACCGGCGCGGTGGCCTTGCGGGGCTGCCGCGCCGTTTGCTTGCCTGATGCCGTGTGAGCGGCTATCATACCCACCGTCGTCTCAAGACCGAGGCGTCCGAGCAGTTCGGGTCCGATATCCTGCTCGTTAAACCTAAAACCAAAGGAGTACATAATGATCAAGAAGGTCATGGAGGACTATAAGGTCCTGTTGCGGAGCATTCCCGCGGCAACGGTTTCGCTGTTTATCGTGAGCGTTATCATGATGAACCTGCTGGCCAACAAAGAGCTCATCAGCCTGCCGTATCTGGCACTCGATTGCGGCTTTGTGGTGAGCTGGGTTTCGTTTTTGTGCCAGGACATGATCTGCAAGCGCTTTGGCGCCAAGGCATCCATCAAAATCTCTATCCTCGCGCTGGCGGTCAACCTGGCAGTGAGTCTGTGCTTTTGGGCATGCTCGCTCACGCCCGGCATGTGGGGCGCCTACTATGACACGGGCATGATCGAGGTCAACACCGCCCTTAACGCCACCATCGGCGGCACCTGGTACGTGGTGTTTGGATCTTCGCTCGCCATGCTCGTCTCTGCCGTGGTCAACTCCACGCTCAACCAGTCGCTCGGCCGTGTGCTCAAAAAGAATAACTTTGCGAGCTTTGCCTTCCGCTCCTATGTGTCCACGGGTGTTGGCCAGTTTATCGACAACCTGGTCTTTGCCATTGTGGTGAGCCACACGTTCTTTGGCTGGACCTGGGTGCAGGTCCTTATGTGCTCGCTGACCGGCGCTGTTGCCGAGCTGCTGTGTGAGGTCTTCCTGAGCCCCGTGGGCTACAAGGTTGTGCGTGGCTGGGAGCGCGAGAATGTGGGCGCCGAGTACCTCGAGCGTCACGCAACCGCCTAAGGAGCAAGTATGCGGGTTTTGATCACGGGTGCCTCGGGCGGTATCGGAGCCGCGTGCGTGCAGCGCTTTTTGGACGAGGGTCACGAGGTCGTGGGCTTTGATCTGCTGCCGGCGGCAGTCGAGCACGAGCGCTATCGCCATCTGATCGTCGATGTCCGCGAGCCGGATTCGTTTCCAGACGAGCTTGAACCCCAGGTGATCGTGAACGTTGCCGGCACGCAGGATTCGGCCGACGATATTGCCGCCAACCTGTGCGGCACCATCAACGTGACCGAGCGCTATGCCTTTGTGGGGGAGGGGCTTGCCGCCAAGCCGGCGCCGGCCATTACATCCGTGGTCAATGTGGGGTCGGCGAGCGGGCATACGGGATCGGAGTTTCCCGCCTATGCCGCCAGCAAGGGCGGCGTTATCGCCTACACCAAGAACCTTGCAAACCGTCTGGCGCCGCAGGCTATCGCCAACAGTGTGGACCCGGGCGGCGTTATCACGCCGCTCAACCGTTGCGTGATGGAAGACGAACACCTGTGGAACCAGATTATGGAGCTCACGCCGCTTAAACGCTGGGCCACCGCCCAAGAGATCGCCGAGTGGATCTACTTTGTGGGCGTGACCAACCGGTTTATGACCGGGCAGAGCCTGCTGATCGATGGCGGCGAGGCCGGCCGCACACAATTTATTTGGCCCGAATAGGAAACGCGCCCGATGGGAAGCCGTCGGGCGCGTTTTTTGATGTATCGATTTTTAGCCGAGGCAAGTCCAGTTGACGGGGGTCGAGCCGTGCTGTTCGAGTAGCCGATTGGCAGCGGAGAAGGGGCACGACCCCATAAAAGCGGGGAGTTCTGCCGTGGCACGGTTTGCCGAAAGCGGCGAGGGGTGCGTAGAGGCCAGACAGAACTTGCCGGTTGCCTTTCCCGCGCCGGTCGCGGCGAGCTTGCCTTCGACCATCTGCTGGGCAAAGCGACCCCATGCCAAAAAGACGACCGGCTGGGGCAGCTGACAGCAGCGTTCGATGACGTAATCGGTCAGGGTGCTCCAGCCCAGCTTGGCGTGCGAGTTGGCGGCATGCTCGCGCACGGTGAGCGTCGTGTTGAGGAGCAGGACGCCCTGTTGTGCCCATGGGGTTAGGTCTCCCGTGGCGGGAATGGGACAACCCAGATCGGCGTTGAGTTCCTTATAGATGTTGCGCAGGCTCGGCGGCAACTTGGTTTGCGACGCGGGGACCGAGAACGATAACCCCATGGCCTGGTTGGGTCCGTGATAGGGATCTTGACCCAAAATGACAACCTTGACCTGGTTGGCCGGCGTATAGGCGAGGGCATTGAGGATGTCGTCTTGTGCCGGGTAGATAGTCTGCTCGGCACGTAAAAGGGCGATGCGCTCGAGCAGCTGGTTCGTTGTGTCACGTACCGGCTGCGGCGCATCGCCCAACCAAGTTGCTATGTTGCGGTCGCGAGTTGCGGTGTCCATGGGGCTCCTTTACGGCAGATGCTCTGTTGGCATCTATTGTAAAGGCGTCCGGAGACCTTTATGTCGGGGCTACAAAAGGTGAGGCGCTTACGAGGCTTGCTCGGGCGCTCCTGCCATGCGAGCCTGTCCATGTGCGCGAAGGCGCGGAAGCTCGATGGTTGCCACCATGACGCCGGTGAGGATGAGGGCGGCGCCAAAGAAGGCGATGGGGCTCAGCACTTCGCCGACCAAGAAGAACGAGAAGACGGCAGAGCAGACCGGCTCGAGCGAGAAGGCAAAGCCGGTGGTCTCGGCGGGTACGTGAGGCTGCACGAGCGTCTGGGTGATAAAGCCGTAGGCAGAGCAGATGAGTGCGAGCGCAACGACCACGACGATTTCGTTCGGCGTGCTGGGAAGCGTAAAGCCGCCCAAGGTGCATGCGGCGATGCCCGAGAACAAGCCACCGAAGCCCAGCTGCCAAACGCCCAGAGCCAGCGGATCGACTTCTTCGACAAAGCGCTTGGCGATGATAATGTGGCCGGCATAGATAAAGGCCGAGAGCAGCATGATGATTGCGCCGGGATTGAGGCTGGTAAAGTCGGCGCCCGAGAGCAGCAGCATGCCGCAAGTGACGATGGCGGTGCCGATGAGCACCTTGCGCTCGGGGGCGCGACGCAGCAGGGCCGCATTGGCAAACGGTACGATCACGACCGTCAGGCTCTGCAAAAAGCCGGCGGTGGAGGCAGAGGTAAGGCTGGAGCCCAGGCACATGCAGGTGAGCTCGGTCGCCATGATGGCGCCGATGATAGCGGAACGAATCATCACGTCGCGGTTGACGCGCAGCGCGTGCTTGTGGAAGAGCAGCAGACAAGCTGCAAAAGCGATGATGCAGCGTAGCGCAACGATGCTCGTGGCGTTCATGCTGTCCATGCCGATCTTCATGAGGGGGTACGAAAAGCCCCATGCGACGGGAACGGAAAATGAGAGCGCGATTGCTTTTTTGCGATCCATGGGACTCCTTTTGTTACAGAACGGTTTCGCAAAAAGGATTCTGCTCCCAGAGATGGATGTAGTAAAGCGAATGTATCTTCAGTATGATTAAGAAATACTAATGTTGGAAGAAAAGGTCCTGGCAAAACGTTTTACGGCTACATCGATGTGGAGGCACGATGGCATCGCGGTATCAGATTGTATGTATGGTGGTCGATTGCGGCAGCCTGAAACGTGCGGCCGACGAGCTGGGCTATACGCAAAGTGCGGTGAGCCAGGCTGTCAAGGCGCTCGAGCGCGAGTTGGGCACCACGATTATCGAGCGCGGCAAGCAGGGCGTGTCGCTTACGCGCGACGGCAAACAGTACCTGCCGTATCTGCGCCAGATCGTAACGGCCGAGGCCGAGCTCGAGGGCAAGCGCCAGGAGTTGCTGGGACTCTCCTCGACCGATATTCGTATTGCGACGTTTACCAACGTGAGCCGTACCGTGTTGCCGCGCGTGATTCGCGACTTTGGGGCCCTGCACCCGGGCGTGCACTTTACCCTCAAGCAGGGCGATTACACGCGCAACGCCCAGTGGGTGCACGATGGCATGGTTGACTTTTGCTTTACGGCGCGCGGATTTACCGCTGGGCTCCAGAAGCGCGTGGTCTATCACGACGAGTTGGTAGCATTGTTGCCGGCCACGCATCCGCTGGCGGCAAAGGAAAAGGTGACACTCGCCGACCTAGCGTCCGAGCCGTTTGTGCTGCTGGATGAGGGTGAGCAGAGCCTGGTGCTCGATGCATTCGCGGCGCACGGGCTGTCGCCGCACGTGACGAGTGAGGTCACCGACGACTACACCATTATGGCGATGGTGGAGGAAGGCCTTGGCGTGAGCATGCTCTACCGTCGTACGGTCGAGGGCATGAAGGCCGATATTCAGGTGCGTCCCATCGTGCACGCTCCCTCACGCGATGTAGTGGCAGCCTGGCGTAGCTGGGACACAATGCCGATCGCCACGCGGCGCTTTATCGACTATATGAGCTCGCATATCGTCAGCTAGTTGTCGATGCGCCACCTTGTTGGATGTGTCTAGCGCGCCCCGGCCTTGGCTTGCGCCAGACGGTAGGTGTGTGCCGGATGGCAGAGCAATACCGCCACGACCATAAAGAACGCTGTGGTGCCCAGGCTGATGGGGTAGACCATCATGATGTTCGCAAAGGTGCGGAAGTGCGGGAACACGCAGAATACCCAGTAGAAGCGGATGCCGCAGACACAGATCATGGTGATGAGGGCGGGCATGAGCGAGATGCCAAAGCCGCGCAGGTAGCCGGACATATTCTCGTAGAACATGCTAAAGGCGTATGCCGGGAAGATCGAGCACACACGGATATAGCCGATCGAGACGATGTTGGGATCGCTGTTAAAGAGCGCCAGGATCTCGCGCCCCAGACCGACGATGATGACGATGGTGGTGAGTGCAACGATGCCGCCTTCGACCAGGCAGACCTTGAGCGTCTTGGTGCAACGGTCGATCTGGCGCGCGCCGTGGTTTTGTCCCACAAAGGTAGTGCAAGCCTGGCTAAAGCTGTTGAGCAGGTTGTAACACACATACTCCAGGCTCATGGCAGCGCTGGATGCCGCCATGACCTCGGTGCCCAAGCTGTTGATGGCGGACTGGATGATGATGTTAGCTACGGCAAAGACGGCGCTTTGGATGCCGGCGGGCAGGCCGATCTTAACGATGCGCTTGAGGGCGACGGGGTCGATAGCCAGATCGCGCAGGGTGACGCGGACGACGGAGTCGGTCTTGAGCAGGCGGATAAAGAGCGTAGCGGCGCTGACGGTGTAGGCGATGGCGGTGGCGATAGCGACGCCCGCGACGCCCCAGTGGAGTACGGGGACAAAGATGAGGTCCAGGCCAATGTTGAGGACGGTGGACACGGCAAGCGCCTGCAGCGGCATGCGGGTGATGCCGACGGAGCGGAAGATCGCGGCCTCAAAGTTGTAGAGCAAGATCGAGGGCATACTGAGCAAAAAGACGCGCAGGTAGAGCGATGCGAGCGGCATGGTTTCGGCGGGGACGTTGAGCGCGGCGAGCATGGGCTCGGCAAAGATCTCGCCCAGCGCGATGACGACAAAGCCCACGAGTGCCATAAGAATCGAGGTATGGACGGCGCGCTTGACCATGTTCTGGTCGTTGCGGCCGATGGCGTTGGCAATGACCACGTTGGAGCCAAGCGACATGCCAATAAACAGGTTGAGCATAAGACTGGTAAGCGGAACATTGGAGCCGACCGCCGCCATGGCGAGGGTTCCCTGGTCGCCCGAGAAGTTACCGATGATGACCGTGGCGATGAGGTTCGACAGCTGCTCAAGGATGCTCGTGGCGGCCACGGGGAAGGCGAACAGGGGAATATTGCGCCACAGCGAGCCGGTGGTCATGTCGATGTGCTTAGATGCGGTGTCTGCCATACGCTCTCAATCTCTAATATGCTTGCTCACGCTTATTTGCGCAGACGATGATACTCCTAATCGACTAGTCGGCACTTAGGGACATTCCTTTTCTGCCGGCAGCTGGGGGACACTCCTTGTCTCTTCTATGACTAGATGGGGAAGGCGTGCGACAATGGTGGGCGTTGTGTTGTTCGCGCTAAGGAGTTGCCATGTTGTTGTGTCCCGTTTGCCATGAGCCGTTGGTGGACGATGAGCGCGGTGCTGTGTGCGCGGGCGGACACCGGTTTGATCGTGCGCGCGAGGGCTATCTGTATCTACTGCGCTCGTCCAAGAGCGGCGACTCCATGGGCGATCCCAAGTCGCAGGCGCGTAGTCGTCGCGACTTTCTGAACCGCGGTTACTATGCGCCGTTGCGCGATGCGATGGTCGAGCTGGTGCGCAAGCAGGTGTCTGGGCGCGCGGCGTCTGCAGGCGTCCCCATGACCTTGCTCGATATTTGCTGCGGCGAGGGCTACTACACTAGCGCCATGGGTGCGGTGCCGGACGTGGATGCTTACGGTTTCGACCTGGGCAAGGAGATGGTGCGCCTGGCCGCCAAGCGCGGCGATGCGACCTACTTTGTGGCCAATATGAAGGACATCCCCGTGGCCGATGGCGCCTTCGATATGGTGACCGAGCTCTTCGCTCCCTTTAACGAGCGCGAGTTTGCCCGCGTGCTGGCGCCCGAGGGCTCGCTCTATACCGTGGTGCCGGGTGCCCGTCATCTGTTTGGGCTCAAGGAGGTGCTCTACGACACGCCATATCTCAATGACGAGAAGCTGCCGAAGACTACTGAGCTCGAGTTGGTCGGAACGCAGCGGGTGTCTGCGAACATTACGCTTCAGACCCAGGCTGACATCGAGGCGGTGTTCCAGATGACGCCGTACTACTACCGCACGCGCCCCGCCGACAAAGAGCGCCTGGCAAACCTGGACACCCTTCAAACCGACATCGACTTCATCATCGCCGAGTACCGCCACTAACCTACCAAAAAGGGACAGGTTTATTTTGGCAGGTTTTACCTGGGCAAACGTAAAGGGCCGACCGCGTTGCTGCGCGATCGGCCCTTTTTAGTTGCTTGGCTGCAGGGAATTGTGGGGGGGGGACAGGTGACTACAGGCGGTCCTTGTTCTCGGCCTTAACGGCGTGCGCCTGCTGAACAAAGAACAGGTCGTAGACCACGATGACAAAGGCGCCATAGTTGATGGCGTCGCCGCCAAACGCGGGAAGCGTGAGCACGGCCTGCGCAATCGTGGCGAGTGCGGCAACGATGCCGAGCTTAAACGCGCCATCCACCTGCGAGGGCTTGTTGGCGCCCTTGATGCCCGCAACACCTGCGGCGAGATCGATGAGGCCCTTGGCGACAAGCACGACCGTGGCGAGCATGGCGTTCGGCCCGTAGGTGGACTCGAACTTGCCGGTCGCGATGCCGGCGATTCCAATGACGAGACTGGCGATGCCCAGAACAAAATAAATCAGGGCAAGGATTTTGAGTGTCTTGCGAGCGGCGCTCATAACTGGTCCTTTCGATGCGGGCGCGGTGAATCTGTCGCGCCCAGGTTGCGGCATATATGGTGAAGCACATTGTAGTTCAACGCGGCGATGCATGCGCCTGAAAGCGACTCTTGCCTGTGCGGTCCAACCTTTCAAAAAGGAAAGCTGGACGTAAGCCAAATCGATGGCAGCGTATGCGCGGCGCTGCGATGATGAGGCCATGGTAAGAGCTGGACCGAAGGAAGAGCCGTGATGTACGGAGCCAAGCAAGTGCGTGAGCCGCGTTCGTTAGGAAGGCGTATGGGCGATTCCGTGATCGCTGCCGTGTGCACGGGATTGATGGCGGTGCTTTGCATTGGGATGCTGTGGACCATGTCGCGTGTGGGACAATAGCGGACGGTTGGGTGCCAACTGAGGTGGCGCTCACGTATTCGTTTTGTTTGCTAAGGAGTGTCCATGGGCGTCGTCGATCCCTTTTCTGTTGCTCGGGCTGCTGGGCTCGAGCTCGTGCGGACGTCCGAGGGCCTCACGCTCACCGATGGCACGATGGAGCTGCGTGCCGATTTTGGCCGCATGCTTCCGCGGCTCAAGCAGGGTCGTCTGCAGCAAGAGCTGCTGGTAAAGGTTGCGCGCACAAAGGGCGTCGAGCGCCCATGGGCGATTGACGCCACGGCAGGCTTTGGCGAGGATTCGCTGCTGCTGGCTGCCGCGGGTTTTGCGGTCGATTTGTATGAGCAGGATTGCGTGATCGCGGCGCTCCTCAAGGATGCTTTGGATCGCGCGGCAGATGATCCGGCGCTTGCGACAGCCGTGGCGCGCATGCGCTTACATGCGGGCGAGGACAGCATTGCCGGCCTTCGCCATACAGCTGAGCTGATCGGGCAGGGCGAGCTCACCGCTCCCGACGTGGTGTATCTGGACCCCATGTTTCCCGGGCGCACCAAGAGCGCGGCGGTGAAAAAGAAGTTCCAACTCTTGCACCATCTGGAACAGCCGTGCGCCGATGAGGAGTCGCTGGTCGAAGCTGCGCTTGCGGTGCGCCCGCGCAAGGTCGTTATCAAGCGGCCGGTGAAGGGGCCGCTGCTTGCCGGCGTTAAGCCGAGCTATCAACTTGCGGGCAAGGCCGTTCGCTACGATGTTTTGGTGCCGCCGCGCCCGTAGCTTGCGTGCGATGGTTGGCGCTCCGTCAACACCGTGCCGATGCGGGGTCTATTTCCAAGGGTGCGACGTCAGATGCCACCCGCCACAGTATTCGCATTTGTAGCAGGCTAAACCACGCCGCCCGCGGTTTTCGCAGTCGGCCATAACGGCCTCGGCCTCGGCGCGTGTGTCGTACCGGTTTTTGCGCTCGCACGACTTATAGCGCCAAGCCTCATCGCGCTCGGCGTCCAGGGCGTCGCGGCGCTCGTCCTCGCGCGCAAACAGGTCGCTCATATCGCCGCCGGTGGCAGCGCCCAAAAACTCGCTTTTGGCCTTTGACCAGGCGGCTCGCTTTTTGCTTCCCATCCGCTCCTTGCCCTTTCCAAACGCTGGTATGATTGCTCAATCAAAGTGATACCAATAAACGTGAGGTCGCCGCGTGATGATCAGAAAAACCCTCGATACCGACATTCCCGCCGTCATGGCTATCTATGACGCGGCCCGCGCCTTTATGCGCGCGCATGGCAACGCCACGCAGTGGCCCGAGGGCACGCCTTCGGCCGAGCAGCTGGCTGCCGATATTGCCGCTGGTGGCAGTTACGTGTGCGAAGTCGACGGCCGCGTGGTGGCGACGTTTGCCTTTTTACCGGGTCCGGACGAGTGCTATGACGTGATTGAGGACGGTCAATGGCGCAGCGACACTCCGTATGCCGTGCTGCATCGCGTGGCATCCGACGGCACCGTGCACGGTATCGCGGCGGCGATGTTTGCCTTTGCCAAGGAATGCGCCGACCATCTGCGTATTGACACGCACGAGGACAACTTGCCCATGCAGGGCGCCATCGCCAAGGCGGGGTTCGAGCGTGTCGGTATCGTCTATGTGTCCGACGGCACGGCGCGTGTCGCGTTTGATTGGCTGCGCGAGGCGTAGGAGCCAAGGCACGTATCATCACCCAGCTCAAATAAAAAATGGCCCCGAGTGGGGCCATTTTTGGTAAAACGCGTCGTTGTGGGACTCGCATTGTTACCGCCCCAGATGAACCCGGGCAGACAAAAAGGGGAGGTGCCGGCTTTCGCAAGGCGCGAACCTACGAAAATCGCCGCGCGGCAACGCGGGGCGATGAGCTCGGTCGGGGGATAGGGCCCGCTTCGCCCGCCGGCCCGTAAATTGTATCATCCAGTGTGGAACGAGGGTGCCCGTTGCCACGTGCGATGGGCTTGCAATAAGAGGAGAGCCATGTCGAAGCAAGCGGTCGTTGGGATCTTGGCGCATGTCGATGCCGGCAAGACTACGCTGGCCGAGGCCATGCTGTTCAACGCAGGTCGCATTCGCAAGCGCGGCCGTGTGGACGACGGCGACTCGCACCTGGATACCAGCGCTATCGAACGCGAGCGCGGCATCACGATTTTCTCGTCGCAGGCCGTGCTCGACCACGGAGATACCCACGTCATGCTTGTGGACGCCCCCGGTCACGTGGATTTTTCGGCCGAGGCAGAGCGCACATTGCGCGCGCTCGACTACGCGATTTTGGTTGTGGGCGCCAACGATGGCGTGCAGGGGCACACCGAAACCCTGTGGCGCCTGCTTGCACGTTATGACATCCCGACGTTCATCTTCATCAACAAGATCGATTTGGAGAATCCTGGCCGCGATGTTTTGCTGACACAGCTTGGGCGGCGTCTTTCCGAGGGCTGTCTGGATGCCAACGAACTGTTGGCGGGTGGTGCCGTTCAGGAGGACGCTGCTGCGTTGGACGAGGCGGCGCTCGATGAGTTTCTTGAGACGGGCGAGCTTTCTGTCGCAACGCTGTCGCGCATGGTTGTCGAGCGCAAGCTCTTTCCCTGCTTTGCCGGCTCGGCGCTCAAGGACCAGGGCGTGGGCGAGCTGCTGGATAGCATGTGCACGCTGATGCGTGAACAGGCGTGGGCCCCGGAGTTCGCCGCGCGCGTCTATCGCGTCAGCCGAGGTGTTCGTGGCGAGCGCTTGGCTTGGGTTAAAGTGACCGGCGGCACACTGCATGCCAAACAGATGATTGACGGACGTTCCGGCGCCGAGGCATGGGAGCAAAAGGTCGATCAGGTGCGCATCTATAACGGAGAGAAGTACGAGCTTGCCCAGGAAGTTGCCGCTGGCGGTATTTGTGCCGTGACGGGTCTTGCGCACGTTCGCCCGGGGGATGCCTTGGGTGCGGAGCCCGCGTGCGATGTGCCCGCCATTGCACCGGTCCTCACCTATACGGTGCTGCCGGGCGATAACGATGTCCATGCGGTGTTTAAAGCGCTGACTGAGCTGGCGGACGAAGACCCCATGCTCGGCGTAAGCTGGAATACGCATCTTGAGCAGATTCACTTGCAGTTGATGGGCGCCGTGCAGCTCGAGGTCGTGCAGCGGGTGTTGGCCGATCGCTTTGGCCTTTCGATTGAGTTTGAGCCCGGCGGCATTCTCTATAAGGAGACTATCTCGCAGCCGGTCGAGGGCGTGGGCCACTTTGAACCGCTGCGCCATTACGCCGAGGTGCACCTGCGCCTGGAGCCGCTGCCAGCGGGTTCGGGCGTGCAGTTTGGCACCGTGACCTCGACCGACGAGCTCGATCTGAACTGGCAGCGTTTGGCACTCACCAACGCCATGGAGCGCGATCACCTGGGCGTGTTGACCGGCTCGCCCATCACCGATGTGCGCATCACGCTTACGGGTGGCCGTGCACATGCCAAACACACCGAGGGCGGTGATTTTCGTCAGGCCACGTACCGCGCGATTCGTCAGGGTTTGATGCGGGCACGCGAGGCGGGTGCGGCGGTGCTGTTGGAGCCGTGGTACCACTTTGAGCTCGAGGTGCCGGGAGATTGCGTGGGCCGGGCGCTTTCGGATGTCACGCGCATGGGCGCCGAGTACGAGCCGCCGGCGATGGCGGCCGACCGGGCGAAGCTTGTGGGTCGCGTGCCGGTATCCGAGGTGCAGGATTACGCGCTGGAGGTGGCTGCCTACACGAGCGGCCGCGGGCATTTGTACCTTGAGTTCGCCGGTTATGCGGCTTGCCATGATGCCGAGCGCGTCATCGAGGCGGCCGCCTATGAGCCCGAGGCCGATCTGCCCAACACGCCCGATTCGGTCTTTTGCGCCCACGGCGCCGGCTATACGGTCAAATGGTACGACGTGCCCGCCGCGGCACACGTAAAGATCGATCCCGCCACCTTCCGCCCCTATCGCCCCGCCGACGCCGAGTTTTTCGGCCACATGTGACAAAGGGACAGTCCCTTTGTCACATTCAGTTGGTGTAACTCGGTATAAGTTGGTATAACTATTACCAGCCTTTGCCAATTCGAGGAGGCCGACATGAATCCAAATCCCTTTAAGCCAACGGCTGGTAAGCGGCCTCCGCTACTCATCGGTCGCGAGTCGGTCATCGAAGATTTTGAGGAAGGGCTCGATAACGGCGCCGGGGCGCCGGGCAGGCTCATGCTCATTACAGGAAACCGCGGCTGTGGCAAAACAGTTCTCCTGCGGGAGCTGCAACGTCTGGCCAGTGAGCGCGGATGGGCGGTTGTCTCCGATTCCGCTTCGCTTGGTTTATGCGACCGCTTGGCCGACGCACTCCGCTCGAATAAGCCCGTTGTGACGTCGATGGAGTTCGGCCCGTCGTTTGGCCGGATGTCGGTCGAGGCGGCGCGGGCAAAAGGCGAGACGTTGCGAGGGCTGGTCAACGAACGTCTCAAGAAACTCGGTCCAAGTAAGGGCATCCTGTTTGCGATTGACGAGGCGCAATCGGCGTCTATTGAGGAGCTGGCGGCCCTTGCCGTTCTTTATCAGCAGGTGCTGGGAGATCAGGATGCCACGGGCTTGCCCGATAGCGACCAGCGCGGTCTTGCGCTGGTCTTTGCCGGCTTGCCCAGCATGGTTGACGATCTGCTCGAAGAGCCGAGCGTGACGTTTTTGCGACGTGCCCAGCAGCGTACGTTGGGGACGATTTCTTTGCCCCAGGTGCGCGATTCGTATATCCAGACGGTCGAGTGTGCCGGTCTTTGCGTTGATGCGGGAACGGCGGACCTTGCAGCGCACAAGAGCATGGGGCATCCCTATATGGTTCAGCTGGTGGGATATTTCATGTGGCGGTCTGCTGTCCGGCGTGGCTCGCAAGTCATTGAAAGGCGCGATGTCGAGGATGGCCATGCGGATGCCGTCTCCGAGTTCTACGAAGCGGTTGACGCGCCTCTGTATTACGGACTGCGCACCCCACAGCGTCTCTTTATCGAGGCCATGGCGGTTGACGAGGACAAGCCGACGCGCATGGCGGATATCATTGAGCGCTGCGACCGTACCCAGAGCTGGGCGAGTAAATATCGCGCAAGCCTGATTCGCGAGCGCGTCATCGAGGCTGCCGGATACGGTCTCGTCCGGTTTACCGTGCCCATGCTGAGCAAGTACATTCGCGATTGCGTTTTAATGTGACAAAGGGACTGTCCCTTTGTCACATTCGATCAACAGGAAGGGGAGCGATGGCGGTGTCGCAACAACCAAGCGCTATCGAGGTGCGTGGCGCGCGTGTCCATAACCTTAAGGACATCGATATCGATATTCCGCTGGGAAAGCTGGTGGGTATTGCCGGCGTGTCGGGCTCGGGCAAGAGCTCGCTGGCGCTGGGTGTTTTGTATGCCGAGGGCTCGCGCCGTTACCTGGAGGCGCTCAGCACCTATACCCGCCGTCGGCTGACGCAGGCAGAGCACGCTCAGGTGGACGAGGTGCTGCACGTGCCGGCGGCACTCGCATTGCATCAGCGCCCCAGTGTACCGGGCGTGCGCTCGACTTTTGGCACCATGACCGAGCTCAACAACAGTCTGCGTCTGCTCTTTAGCCGCTGCGCCCATCACGTGTGCCCGCATTGCGGGGCGCGTGTGGAGCCGAGCCTTAACGTGGCCGCGGGCCTGTCGCTCGCGTGCCCCGCATGCGGCCGCGAGTTCTATGCGCCGGGGGCCGAGGACCTTGCCTTTAACAGTGGCGGCGCGTGTCCTACCTGCGGAGGCACCGGCGTCATGCGCGAGGTGGACGAGGCGAGCCTGGTGCCCGACGAGTCAAAGACCATCAACGAAGGCGCGGTGCTTCCCTGGGGCACGCTGATGTGGGACCTGATGAAGCAGGTGGCCGGCGAGATGGGCGTGCGCACCGACGTGCCGTTTAGCCAGCTCACGCCTCAAGAGCGCGACATCGTGTTCCATGGCCCGGCAGTTAAGAAGCACATTCTCTACGTTCCCAAAAATGGCGAGGGCGCCACGCCGCTCGACTTTACCTATTACAACGCCGTCTATACCGTCGAGAATGCGCTCGCCAAGGTTAAGGACGATAAGGGGCTCAAGCGCGTTGCGCGCTTTTTGTGCGAGGGGCCGTGTCGCGATTGCGGCGGTACGCGTCTTTCCGACGCCGCGCGCCAGCCCCAGGTGCGCGGTATCAATCTGGCGCAGGCGGCAGCCATGACGCTGGGCGAGGCGATTGAGTGGGTGCGCGGAGTGCCCGCATCCTTGCCGACCAAGATGCGGCCCATGGCGACGGACATCTGCGATTCGTTTTTGGGCACGGCCCGCCGCCTGGTCGACCTGGGCCTCGATTACCTTTCGCTCGAGCGCGCCGGCGCCACGCTCTCCACGGGTGAGCGCCAGCGCGTACAGCTTGCCCGCGTGGTGCGCAACCGATCGACGGGCGTGCTGTATGTGCTGGACGAGCCTTCGATCGGCTTGCATCCTGCCAATGTCGACGGCTTGGTGGGCGTGATGCGCGATCTGGTGGTCGACGGCAATACCGTGGTTGTTGTCGACCACGACACGCGCGTGCTGGCAGAAGCCGACTATCTGGTCGAGATGGGCCCCGTTGCGGGAGCAGGCGGCGGCCATGTAATCGCCGCCGGTACGGTAGACGAGGTCGAACAATCGCAGGGCAGCCGCATCGCGCCGTTCTTGCGCTCGGACCCCAAGCGTCTGCGCCCGCAGGTGGCTGACGACGAACTGTTCGACCTAGGCCATATCCGCATGGCGACCGATGCCATCCATACCGTCAAACCACTCGAAGTCGATATCCCGCGCGGCCGCCTTGTCGCGGTGACGGGTGTTTCGGGTTCGGGCAAGACGACACTGGTGCTCGAGACGCTCATCCCGGCGCTCAAGGCGCAAGCGGCCGGCGAGCGCCTGCCAAGGCACGTGCGTTGGGTCGATGCCGAGGGCATCGCGCGCGCCAACCTGATTGACGCCACGCCCATCGGCGCCAACGTACGCTCGACGGTAGCGACCTATGCCGACATCCATGATGAGCTGCGCCGCGCCTTCGCCCGTACGCCCGAGGCCAAGGCGGCAGGATATAAAGCGGGTGCCTTTAGCTACAACACTGGCGCTTTGCGTTGCCCCACGTGCGATGGCACGGGCTCGATATCACTTGACGTGCAGTTTTTGCCCGATGTCGAGATCGTCTGTCCTGCATGTCGCGGCTCGCGTTATGCAGACGCAGCCTCGCATATTCATCGCGAGGGCAAGGACGGCAGTCTGCTCACGTTGCCGCAGCTCATGGACATGAGTGTGGACGAGGCCCTCGACGCCACAGTGGGACTCAAGAAAGTTCAGGCGCGCCTGCAGACCTTGCATGGCCTGGGTCTGGGCTACCTGACACTTGGCGAGCCCACGCCGGCGCTCTCGGGCGGCGAGGCGCAGCGACTTAAGCTTGCGAGCGAGATGGGCCGCGTGCAGGACGATGCCGTATTCGTGTTCGACGAGCCCACCATCGGCCTGCATCCGCTCGATGTTCAGGTACTGCTGAGCGTGTTTGACGGACTCGTTGCCAAGGGCGCCACGGTCATCGTGATCGAGCATGACCTCGATCTTATCCGCAATGCCGATTACGTGATCGACATGGGCCCGGGCGGTGGCGACGCGGGCGGGCAAATCGTCTGCACCGGTACGCCGGGCGACATCACGGCCTGCTCCAAGAGCATTACCGGTCGCTACCTATAACCGAATGTGACAAAGGGAAAGTCCCTTTGTCACATCCAATGCCTATTTCACGCATTGAGCTGCGAGATAGTCGCGGAAGAACGGTAATTCAAAAGCGACGATTCCGCGCCCGCGTTCTCCAATGATGCCGGCGTCTATCATGCGGCGTCGGTAGCGGGAGACCTGTTGCGGCGAACGCTTAAGGCGCTCGACAAGGTCAGCGGTGGTGGACTCTTCCTCGTCATCGAGCATGGCGATGAGAAATCGCTTGTCCTCTGCAGTGAGTTCCCGATAGGTTGCAGCGAGGATTCGGTCGTCCATCTCGTCGCGCGCGATTTTGATTCCCAGGTCAAAGTCGCGAGATGATATTTCCCTCGAGTTGCTCGTGAGATCCCAGGCGCGGTAACCCACAAGCTGCAAAAGGAAAGGAAAGCCTGAAATCGAGCGAACGGCCTTATCGATTCCCTCGGCATCCGCCAAACGGTCGTTTTCCTGGATCGTTCGGATCAAGGCCTCGCGTACATCGTAGTCGGCGATACGCCCCAGATGATATTGCTGGGCGCGGCGAAGGAACGAGACCGTCTTGTGGTTCAGTAGCGTCGATACGTTGTTAGGAAGTCCCGCCATGAGTAGGGCGACGCGTTTCCCATCGGTCACAAAGTGCTGATACGTGGCTGCGAGCTGGATCATCTCGTCGAGCGTCGGGTCGACCTCATCAACCGTGACGAGCAGACCGGTGCCCGTTTCGTTGAGCTGGTCGATGATGTCGCTCATGCGATACCGCCAAGTCGAGGCATCGTGAACGCGATTGACCTCGATACTGCCGAGCGGCGCGATTCCGAGACCGGTGACTTCGAAGTTGTTAGACGGGTCGATGAGATGGCCTGCAGCACGTTTCGCCCCGAGCTCGATTTCCTCAAGCATTCCCGAGAGCGCGGTCGTCTTTACCGCTATCCATCCGTGGGATTCCGCTCTTGTCGCGAGCGATGACATGAGTGCGGTTTTACCGGTTCCACGCGCGCCTGAGAAGATCGAGGTCAATTCCGGGCGTCTGCGCTGGCTCAAGAAGGCACGGTCCAAATCCCGAATAATCTGTTGTCTGCCGGCGAGATGGGCAGGAACCTCACCAAAACTGGGGGTAAACGGGTTCTCGAGATATTCCACAAGGCTCTCCTTTCACATCGCCGTTTAACTTCATTTTATTCTAGTAAATTCTGATTAAAAACAATGGCTCATTATTTGGTGCATCAATGTGACAAAGGGACTGTCCCTTTGTCACATTGATGGAAAGCCTGTCTGGCGCAGGGCCTCGTAGAGGACGATGGCGGCGCTGTTGGAGAGGTTGAGGGCGCTGATGCGGTAGTCGTCCGGGTCGACGAAGTTGCCGCAGATATCCTGCCGAAGGATGGCCTCGTGGCTGCCCTCGGTATGCCCGAGCGATTCCTCGTGGGCTTCCCAGGCCTCGGCGTTATCGAGTGAGTCGCAATCGCGCAGCATGGGGATGCGCTCGCAGCACTCAGGCGCCGCGGCGAGCAGCTCCTCGGGAATCCCCGAGCTCTCGCTGCCAAAGACCAAATAGTCACCGTCTCGGTAGGTACTTTGCGCATAGGTTCGGCGCGCCTTTTTGGTCAGCAGATGCAGGCGCTCGTCGGCGGGGGAGAGGCCGTTGCGCGCAAGGAAATCCTCCCAGCCGGCATAGGTGGTCACGTCCAAGTTTTGCCAGTAGCCCAGGCCGGCGCGACGTACCGTCTTGTCATCGAGCGAAAAGCCCAGCGGCTCCACCAGATGCAGACGGGCACCGGTAACCACGCAGGTACGGCCGATATTGCCCGTATTGGCCGGAATCTCGGGCGCGTACAGCACGATGTTGAACATGAATCTCCTTGGCTCAGAACGAAAAACCACCACGAAGGGGACAGGCACCTTCGTGGTGGTTTGGCGGTTACGTGGGCGGAAAAATGCCCGCTTGGATAAACCTAGGCGCGGTGCCAGTCGGTCAGGCAGGCATCGAGGGCGGCGATGAGCGCGTCCTTGTCCATGTGACGGCCGATGATGCACAGGCTCGTCATGCGGTCGCCCGTCTCGTCGTCCCAAATTTGCATGATCTCGGGGTTCTCGTCGATGATCTTCTGCTTTTCGCCCTCGGGTGCGGAATCGACAAACAGGCCGTTCTCCATCAGGCGCATCTGGTGGCCGGCCTGCTCAAACATGTAGCACATGTCCGGATTGCCGGTCTGCCACAGCGGGCCCTTGACGCGAATGACCTCGTCGGGCCACTCCTGCTCAACAAAATCGGTGAACTTCTGCAGGTCAAACGGCTTGCGGCGCGAGTACACAAAGGTCTCGATGTCGTACTCGAGCACCTCGGGGTCGTCGTGCTCCTCGGGATGCTCCATGGCCTCGATCCAAGCGGCGGAGTTGTAGGCGCGCATAAAGTCGAAGCGGCCGGTGTCGAGCAGCTCCTCCATGGGGACCTCGCCGTTTTGGGCTTCGACGATCACGGCGTCCTTCTGCAGGCTGCGCACAATGGCCTTGAGCTCTGCGATCTGCTCGGGGGTGACGGTGTCAGTCTTATTAAGAATCAGCGTGGAGCAAAACTCGATCTGCTGGATGAGCAGGCTCTCGATGTCGTCCTCGTCGATATCCTCGGCCAGCAGGTCGCGGCCGCCGTTGAACTCGTCGTACATGCGGGCGCAGTCGACCACGGCCACGATGTTATCGAGCGCGAGCTTGGGCTCGCCGCCCACCTTGGCCTCGTCGCAGAAGCTCGAGATGGTGTAGGCGATGGGGATAGGCTCGCAAATACCCGAGGCCTCGATGATGATGTAGTCGAACTTGCCCGAATCGGCGATGCCCTGCAGCTGGTTGGCCAGGTCATCCGAAAGCGTGCAGCAGATGCAGCCGTTGGTAAGCGGGATGAGGTCGTCGGTCTCGGAAAGGCCGCCGTCGGCGATAAGGCTGGCGTCGACGTTGATCTCGCCGATATCGTTGACGATCACGGCGGCGCGGATGCCGCCGTCGTTAGCGAGGATGTGGTTGAGCAGCGTGGTCTTGCCGGCACCGAGGTATCCGGTAAGCATGATGATCTTCACGGGTTTGTTGGGCATGTGCCCTCCTTTGTTAGACATGGCTTACAGTTGAATCTTATGCCAAACGCCTGCTTTTATACCCACGCACGGGCAAATAACACAGGCTACTCCCAGGCTCCCCACACGTCGGGACAATAGCCGACGGTGGCCTTTTTGCCGTTGCGCACGATGGGCTCGGCTAGAACCTGCTGGTTTTCGAGCAACTTGTCGAAGCGCTGGCTAGGGGTGAGGTGCTGGATGAGCGCGAGCGTCTCCTCGTCCTTGGCTTTGGGGTTGAGCAGCTTGTCGATGCCGCCGACCGCCTGCATCACGCTCGTGAGCTCGCCCTTGCTCATCTCCTTTTCCTTCAAGTCGATAAACTGCACCTTAATGCGGCGCTCCTTAAAGAAGCGCTGTGCTTTCTTGGTGTCGAAGGACTTCTTAGTCCCGAAGATTTGAATATTCATGGCCCCGCCGTTCTAACGAATGAAGTTGGTGCGCTCGCGATCGGCTTCGGGGGCTTCGATGCCGGCGGCCTGGCCTGCTTCGATACAATGCAGAAGCCAGGCCATGTTTTTGCCGATGTTTCGCATGGTGGCAAGGCCTTCGGCGTCCTGGGTGGCCTCGCCCGGCATGGCGCCAAAGACGTTGTTCCAGTATGTGGAGGCCACCACGGGCATCTGGTTGATGGTGAAGTACTTGTTGAGCACGTCGAAGGTGGTCGACGTGCCGCCGCGGCGGGCAACGGCCACAGCGGCACCCGGCTTGTGCGCAAAGGCCTTGCTGCCTGCATAGAATGCGCGGTCGAGTGCCGAGAGGATGCGTCCGCTGGGGTGCGCGTAGTAGACGGGGGAGCCAAAGACAAAGCCGTCTGCCTGCTCGGCGGCGGCAATCAGCTCGTTGACCACATCGTCGTCAAAGGTGCAGCGGCAATCGAGCTTTCCGCACTGGCCGCAACCGATGCAATCGCGGATGGGCTTGGCGCCCAGTTGAAACGTCTCGGTATCGATGCCCTCGGCCCTAAGTTGCTCGGCGACCTCGGCGAGTGCGCGGGCGGTGTTGCCGTTTGCCTTGGGGCTGCCATTGACCAAAAGAACCTTCATCACAAACTCCCTCTGCTGTCGGTGACTTCTGCGGAGGATTATCGCACGAGAGGGCAGATGGCGCGGGGCGCGATGCGAAACGGCTTGTGTTTCACATCGCGCCCTACGTCGCTAGTCCAGCTTGGTGCCCGGTATCTGCGGCGCTTCTTTAAGCAACGCATTGAGCTCGTTCAGAATGGAAACGGGCTGTCGGTCGACGGTGTCCAGATGAAGCGTGGCCACGCGAAGGGGCGGCTGATATTCAAATGAGCCCAAGAGCACGGGCGATCCCAAGAACCGTTCGATTTCGTCTGCAACCGCGTCGGTCTCTTCGGGATCAAGCTCGTCAAAGAGCGCCACGAACATCGGTCCGGTCGAGCGGAACAGACGACCCTTGCCGCGCGAGCAATCCATGAGGCAGGCGGCGCTTTCTGCCAAAACGCGGTCGCCTGCATCAAAGCCAAAGCGGGCATTGACCTGTGCGATTTCGTCGATTTTAATGGCGATCAAGCCCGCGTTTCGTGCCACGCGACGCATCTCGCCAATGGCGTTGACCAGGGCGTGGATATCGCCCAGGCCGGTCACGGAATCGGTCGTATCTGCCAAGCTTCGGTTGGTGACAATGCCCACATACATGTTGGGCTCGGTATCGGTGCCGTCCAGGCGGTAACCTGTGCAGTCGCAAAGCGCGTATTTTCCGGCGGTATTCATGACGCGATACTGCATGCAGTGGAAGTGCCACGTGCCGTTTACCACCATATCGAGCTCGGCACGTACGTTGTCGCGGTCCTCGGGGTGAACACGGGCAAGCCATATATCGAGCGAGTTGTAGGGATGCTGGGAGGGTAGGTCAAAATCGCGCACGGCATTAACCGACCATTGCGATTCGCCGGTGTCGAGGTTAATGATGAACGGATAGCGTGTCTCGGAGCTCATGGAGATCGCTTGGAACACTCGGTCGTTGCAGGGGGGGGGTTGTTCGGTGATCGGGCGTTGCAGCGCATCGCCTTCTTCCGGTTGTTGCACACGGTACATGAGCTTGTAGCGATACATTTTGCGGTCGGCGTCCTTTGTCATCTGGCGACGCGTATCGCCTGCAAGTGGGTCGACACGCGAGCAGCCAAAGCTAAAGCTGGCGATCATGGGCGCCTTGCCGTCCGATGTTGCCTCGATAAGATTGGCACGCGTCCGCTCCAGGCGCTGCTCGAGCTCGGCTTCGTCTGTCGTGGGGGATATAAGTACAAATTCGTCTCCACCGATACGGAACAGCAGCTCATCGTGCTCCATTGTCTCGGTGAGTGCGCGGCAGATGCTCAGAATGTAGCGATTGCCCTCGGCGTGGCCAAACTTATCGTTGCAATGCTTAAGGCGGTCGATATCGATATAGGCGCAGGTGAAGGGGGTGCCTTTGCGCCAGAGCTGATCGACATGGCGGTCGAGTCCGCCACGGTTGCCAAGATTGGTGAGCGAGTCGATATAGGCGCCGTGCTCAAGCAGCTCGCGTTCTTGTTGCAGGATGGCGAGCGTTTTCTGCAGTTGCTCACCAATGGCACGCAACTCCGGGGGCAGCGCGGCAACATCGAGCTCGGTGGTTGAGGCCCCGTTCGCAAGTCGCTGAAGATGAGCGATGATTGATTGCTCGCCCAGGCGATACGACTCGTTCATGATGGATGACCTCCTTGGATGGAACAATGGTTTGTATCTTACTCCCAATTCGGTTTAGATTGGGGTATTAGTTAGCTCATGGGAACAAACGCTCCCTCGACGGTGGCGTTTGCGCACGAGCGCATTAGTTGCTGTCGCCACCATCGAGCAGTGCCTCAAAATCCTCCGCCTGCATGGGACGGTAGTAGAGGAAGCCCTGAGCGTAGCGGGCGCCCATTTGGCGTAGCATGTTTGCCTGCTCATTTGTCTCGATGCCTTCGACCACAACGGGCAGATGGAGCGACTGCGCCATCTCGAGCATTGATGAAATGATTTGCACGCTGCGGCCTTGATCGCCGTCGACGGGCACAAACGTGCGGTCGAGCTTGATGACGTCGACGTTGACGTTCTTGAGCATCGCGAGCGTGGACTGGCCGGTGCCAAAATCGTCCATGTAGGTCGAGAAGCCGCGGTTGTGCAGGTCGGCCGTCAGCTTATCCACAGCTTCGGACTCTCCCGTATAAGCCGTCTCGGTGATCTCGATGCGCATGAGCTCGGGCGGCAGATTGTATTGGTCGGCGAGTGCCCCCATATGCTCGGCAACGTCGCAGGCAAGGATATCCACGCGCGACACGTTGAGCGAGATCGGAACCACGCGAAGCCCTCGATCGATGCGCCCGCGCAGCCACGAGGCAACGCCCTGCCAAACGTATTTGTCGAGCGTCACCACAAAACCGCTTTCCTCGAGAGCGGGGATAAAGGTGACGGGTGAAATGAGGGAGCCATCCTTGTCAATCCAGCGCGTGAGCGCTTCGGCGCCAGTGATCTCGCCGGTTTCCATGTCGACCTGGGGCTGCAGGTAGTAGGTAATGCGGCCGTTTGAGAGCGCATACTGGAATTCGGTCAGCGTGCGGTGGAACGAGATTTCGCGCTCGTACTCCTCGGGGCGGAAAATGGCAATGCGCTCCTTAAAGTCGTTTTTTGCACGCCGATTGGTAAACATGGCCTTGGCCTGCGCATCGATAGTGATTTCCTCGTTGGAGTCGATGAGGTAGACGCCCATGGACGGCCAGAAACCCACGCCGTCATCATGCTTGGCCACGGCCTCGCGAACGCTGTTATAGATTTGATGGACGGTGTCGTGCTCAAAGGGGATGAGTATGCAAAAGTCGTCTTGGCCCCAGTACCCTGCGACGCCCATGGCGGCATTCTCGATGTCCTTGAGAACCGTGCCCACATCGGCGAGTACGCGGTCGCCCTCGGCCTGTCCGTGCCATTCGTTGAACAGTCGCATGTGCCCCATATCGACGGTGGCGATACACCAGGCGCCGTTGCGCCTTGTCTCGAGAAATTCGTTGGCGCGGCGCATAAACTCGCTGGGTCGATAGAGACCCGTGAGCGGATCGATGCGTTCGGCGATGGCGCTTTTGCGCTCCACCTCGGGTATGGGGAGGCTGTCGTTGGGAACAAGCCCGCCGGCCGTGCGAATGCGACGGTCGAGTTCGCCTAAAACGGCGGCCGGTTGATTGGTCAGGTGCTCGTAAAAGGCCGGAACGACAAGACAGACGGGGGTAATAGTGTCGCCCGCGATTCGAACGGGAGCGAAAACGGCCTCTTTGAGATGTTGGATCAGTTGCTCGAATGCTTCGTGATCCAAATTGTTGCTAAGCACGACGAACTGGGCGTTGCGTGAACGGAAGACGCGACTCCTGCCGCGAGTAATCGACAGCATGCGGCCTGCGTATTCGGCGAGCATGTTGTCGACGGCCTCGGCCCCGTAGAGCTCGTTGAGCTTTGCCGTGCCGCGAACGCGCACTGCTATAAGCCCCGTCTCGCAACGGTCGCGACGGCAGGCATCGATAGCGTTGATCAGCGTGCGCTGCGTTCCGAGACCCGTGGCGGCGTCGACGGTCTCGGCAAGCGAGTGGTTGACGAGCTCGCCGACATAGAGCGAGGGGACATTTCCGTCGCCGTCGATACGAAACCCGCGAGCACGGCCGAGGATGTAATCGCCGGCGGCATTGCGCACGCGGTACTGCATGACGTGACGATGTTTGGAGCCGTCATAGATTTGGTCGATGTCGTTGGTATAGGCCTCGAGGTCATCGGGATGGACGCGCGTTTTCCAGTAATCGTGGCAGTTGTCTATATGCTCCGAAGGAAGGCCAAGATCGCGCATAGCGCCTTGTGACCAAAGGGTGCGATGTTTGTCCAGGTTCTCGATAAAGAAATAGCGGCCTTCGTTGAGCATCGAAAGGGCGTCGAAAATGCGATCGCTAACTTCGAAATCGTCGGCGTGGACTTGCGTGATATTGCGTCGATCAAGGTGCACGGCATGGCGCAGCTTGTAGTCGTACATGCGATGGTCGGCATCGAGCGTCATGCGATTGGAGGCTTCGCCCAGGGCGGGGTCGGCGTGTGACACTCCGTAGCTAAACGAGTGAGGCATCTCGGAATCGTTATTTTTGAGCAGGACCTCTCGACAGTGCTCCAGACGTTCGGCAAGGTCATCCTCGGTCGCGATTGTGGACAGGATGGCAAACTCGTCGCCTCCCAGGCGAAATGCCGCCTCGTCCACCTTCATATACAGCTTGAGATAGAGGCTCGCCTGCAAGATATAGCGGTTGCCCTCGTCGTGTCCAAAGATGTCATTGCAGTGCTTAAGGTTATCGATGTCGATAAACGCCATGGTTACGGGCAATTCCTGCTCCCAGATTTCCTCTAGGGAACGGGTAAAGCCGCCGCGGTTGCCAAGCCCGGTAAGCTCGTCGGTAAAGGCAGTCCTGATCAGATCGTCCTGACGCTCGAGAAGGTCACGGATGGTCTTTTCGAGCGTCTCGGTGTAATTGCTGGCGATATCCATGCTGTAAGCGGCTTCCTGAGGTCGGGGTGTATTGCGTCGGGCGAGCTCGTTGTACACACGCGTTGCTGCTCAACGCTTTGCGTGTATCCAGGCCCCCGCCTTGCTGCGTCGCTGGTTTAATATGTCGGTCCGTGTTCGCTGCTGATAACTATTGAGTAGTATAAACAACAATAGAGGATTGTATATGGGTGTCCCTGCCGCGGGCGTCTATTATTCGCCAATCGGTAGCGTGACGATGCGATGCTCGATATAAATGCGACTGAGTCGATATATGTTGGCGGGTATACTTGTTCCGCTTTAAAACACGGGAACGGAGATGGTCGCATGGCACAGCCAGACACGACGCGCACGGTGGGGCTTGCGCTCGAGGGAGGCGGCTACCGCGGTATGTATACGGCGGGCGTGCTCGACGTATGGATGGAGCACGGCTTAACCTGCGACCATATGGTGGGTGTCTCGGCGGGCGCGGCGTTTGGCTACAACTTTAAATCGCGCCAGATCGGCCGCGCCATTCGCTACAACAAGGCCTATTGCGCCGACAAGCGCTATGCGAGCGTGACGAGCTGGTTGCGAACCGGCGATATGTTCAATGCCGAGTTTGCCTATCATGAGGTACCCATCGAGCGCGATCCCATCGATCTGGAGGCATATCGCGCCTGCCCCATGCGGTTTACGTGCGTATGTACCGATCTTAAGACGGGGCAGGCCGTCTACCATGACCTGCCCTATGGCGACGAGCGCGATATTGAGTGGATCCGGGCGTCGTCGGCGATTCCCGTGGCGACGCGTCCTGTTGCCATCGAGGGTCGTAAGTACTTGGATGGCGGTGTTGCCGATTCCATTCCCAGCGCTTGGCTGTTTGCGCAGGGCTATGATCGCAACGTGGTGGTGCTGACGCAGCCGGCAGGCTTTGTAAAGCAGCCCAATAGCGTGATGCCTATGCTGCGTCGCGTGTATCGTCACTATCCGGAGTTTGTTGCGGCGCTTGAGCATCGGCACGAGGTCTACAATGCCACGCTCGATGACCTGGCGCGTCGCGAAGCCGCTGGCGAGATCTTTGTGGTGCGGCCGAGCGAATCGGTGAAGGTGCCGTCGCTGTGCCGCGAGCCCGATGAACTCGAGCGCATCTACCAGATCGGCCGTCGCGATGCGGAGGCGACGTTGCCCGCGCTGGAAGACTATCTGGCGGGGTAGAGCAACTTGCCGTGTGCTCGGCGGAAAGCGCGTCCCAGAATTTGCGCTCAAAACGGGATGCAGTTTCCCGGACGGCGGGTTTTGGAAACGGCATCCCAGAATCTGCGCCTAGAACGGGATGCGCTTTCCCATTGGCCCTCTATATGGAAAGCGCATCCCAGAATGGACGTCCAAACTGGGATGCGCTTTCCGTTGCTGAAGATATGAGGCCGCGGAGCAGCTGCTCGGCCTATGTCTATGCCTGCTGCCAGGTGTCGACGAGCTCCTTGGCTGCGGCGTGGGGGTCGTCGGCACTGCAGACGGCGCTCACCACGAAAAAGCCGTCGACGCCGGTGGCCTTGAGCTGCGGCAAGTCGGCTGTCTTAACGCCGCCGCCCACCACGATGGGCACGGGGCTTGCCGCATGGAGGGCTGCCAGGTCCTCAAAGCTTTTGGTGATGATGGAGCCGTCGGCCGCGCGTCCGCAGTCGCGCTTGGTCTCGGTCTCGTGGAGCGGGCCGATGCCCAGGTAGTCGACCAGGCTCATGTCGGCGGTCTTGACGTACTCGAGCATCTCCTCGCAACGGGCCGAAAGACCCACGATGGCATCGGGGCCCAGCAGCTTGCGACAGACCTCGACGGGGATGTCGCTCTGACCCACGTGCACGCCGTCGACAGCGATGCCCTGCTCGCGCGCGGCGAGCACGCAGTCAAGGCGGTCGTCGATCAGCAGCGCGACCTGCCCGGTTTTGCCGGCCTGAGCGATGGCCTGCGCGGCATCGCCCGTCAGTGCGATGATCTCGCGGGCGCTTGCCACCTTGGAACGCACCTGAATGCAGGTAAAGCCGGCGTCGAGCGCCTGGGCCACCACATCGCCCACGGGGCGTCCGAGGGTGTTTTCGGGGCCGAGTACCAGATAGGCCGAGATATCAAGGTTGTCGCGGATGCTCACTGTGCTTCCTCCTGCTTTTTGATCTGCGCTTCCATGCGCTCGAGCTTGCCAGTCATGGTGTCGGTAAATCCGGGTCGAATATCGGCCTTGAGCACGACTTCGGTGCGGATGCCCTTGCTCGCCAACACAAAGGTTGCGTCGCGCACGACCTGCATGACTTCGTCCCAGTCACCCTCGATCTCGGTGAACATCGAGGTGGTGCGGTTGGGAAGGCCGCTCTCGCGAATGACGCGTACGACCTCGGCGACCTCGGCGGACAGCTCGTCGCCGGTGCCGCACGGGGCGATGGCCACGGCGACCAGGGTGTTCATGCCGGCATTGGTTGCGGGCTCGGACATGGCTTATGCCTCCTCGAGCTCGAGTTGGTTGTCGGCAATGTCCTGGGCGGTTGCGCGGTAGAGCTCGTCGATAAAGGCGACCTTAAAGCTTGCCGGGGCTTCGGCAACGGCGGCGGCACGCGTACCGGCAACGTTGTAGACGGCGGTGCCGCAGATGGCCGCCGTAAACGGGTCGGTGGCGCAGGCGTACACGGCCAACACGCCGCCCTGCGAGCAACCGCAGCCGGTGATCTTGGACATGAGCGGGCTGCCGCCGTGGGACTTGGCCACGGTCGTGCCGTCGGTAATCAGGTCGACTTCGCCCGAGACCACTACGGCGCCGCCGGTGTAGCGGGCGAGCGCCACGGCGGCATCGCGGGCGGCGTCTACCGTGTCGGTGGTATCGACGCCGCGCACGCGGCTCAGATCGGCCGCTTCGCCCTCAAGGCCCCACAGGCCGGCGAGCGCGATGATCTCGGAGGCGTTGCCGCGCACGATGGCGGGTTTGTACTGCTTGAGTTCGTTTACCAGCTGGGTGCGCAGGCTGCCGATGCCCAGTCCAACCGGATCGAGCACCCAGGGCTTGCCGGCGTCGTGGGCCGCCTTGGCCGCGCGGGGAATCGTCTGCTCGTAGATGGGGAAGAGTGTGCCCATGTTCAGATAGATGGCGCCGCCGCCGGCAACGAGTGCCTCGCCCTCGTCGGGCAGGTAGACCATGGCGGCCGAACCGCCCACGGCGAGCTGCGCGTTGGCGACAAAGTCGATCGTCACCGTGTTGGTGATGGAGCCCGCCATCGGATTGGTGGCGCGAATTTCCTCCACGGCTTTGACAACGTTTTGCTTAAGCTGTTCCGAATCGATCACTGCACATGCCTCCTTGGCATAGAAAAGGGGCGCTGTGCATAGACAGCGCCCCTAAAAAGGCGGCATGCTCCCTACGCCAGCATTAACTGACAGGTTCAAAGGATTGGGCCCCATGCCCTCTCAGCCTTGTGGTTTGCACCGCCGGCACTCCCGCATCGAATCTGTTGTTCCCTATACTAGCGCATCGGTACAATGGTTACGATGAAAACGACTGGGGGACCCTATGATCAAACTTGTGCTGACCGATATGGACGATACGCTGATTCCAGCCGGGCATGACGGCGCCAGCGACTACGCCATCGAGGGCATTCATGCCATGCAGGCGGCGGGTCTGCACTTTGGCCCGGTTTCGGGTCGCCAGCCCTCCGCGATGGGCTGGATGTTCCGCAATCGCGCCGAGTGCTTCTCGACCGGCGCGTTCTGCAACGGCCAGGTCATGTTTGTGGACGGCGAGGTGGTAGCCTCGCATGCGACCGATAACGCCGCCCTTATGCGCTTGGCTGACTACTTGGAGCAAGAGACCGACGATACCTATCTAAAGGTCTACAGCCTGGGTGACGACTTTTGGGATAACGATGCCTATTGCGTGACGAGCGACCCCGAGCGCGTGCGTCGCGCCATGGAGTCGGGCGGCAACGCATGGCTCAAAGGCGAAGAGGCTCCGTGCCGCCCTGTTGTCGATGATGCGCCGGTGTTCAAGGCGAATATCTGGAGTGCCCGTTCGCGCGAGGAGCTCGCGGAGCTACGCGAGCGCGTTGCCGCTGAGGTGCCGGAACTCTCGCTCGTGTTTCCCAACAACCGCGTGCGCCTGTTCGACATTCTTCCAGCAGGTTGGGACAAGGGTTGCGCTGCGCTGGAGCTGGCACGCGCTTTGGACCTGACGCCTGACGAGGTGGCCGTATTCGGTGATTCCGATAACGATCTGCCCATGATCGATGCCGTTCCCAACTCCGTTGCAGTCGCCAATGCCAACGAGGCCGTCATGGCTGCCGCACGCTGGCATATCGGCGCTGCAGCAGACGATGCAGTTGCCGGGGCTCTGCATCAGATTGCCGCCTGCGCCGCGACGGGGGAGATGCCGCCGTTTATGCGTCAGATAGATGCGACGGGTTTCGACGTTACGAACGTCTAGGGAGGGCGCTATGAAGCTTCAGCAGCTCAGATATGTCGTCAAAGTTGCCGAATGCGGCAGCATCACCGAGGCTTCGCGCCGACTCTTTGTGTCGCAGCCTTCGATTACCGCGTCGATCCGCGATCTCGAAAACGAGATGGGTGTGCATATCTTTGAGCGCACCAACAAGGGTGTCATTGTGTCCGAGGAGGGCGAGACCTTCTTGGGCTACGCGCGCCAGGTACTCGACCAGGCCGACCTGCTCGAGGGCAAGTACAAGGGCGCGTCCGAGCAGGTGCCGCACTTTAGTGTGAGCTGCCAGCATTATTCCTTTGCCGTTAATGCGTTTGTCGATGTGATCCGTGAGTTCGATGCCGCGCGCTATGACTTTACCCTGCGCGAGGAGCAGACTCACGAGATTATCGAGGACGTCGCGCATATGAAAAGCGAACTGGGCATCCTGTACTTATCCGAGCATAACCGCGAGGTTATCGAGCGCATGCTCGCCGCCAACGAGCTCGTATTCGAGGGGCTTTTCTGCGCCGCGCCGCATGTCTTTGTATGCGCCGATCATCCACTGGCGGACCGCTCCAACGTGACGCTCGAGGACTTGGAAGACTACCCGTTTTTGTCCTACGAGCAGGGCAGCTATAACTCGTTTTACTATTCCGAGGAACTGACCTCGACGTTTGAGCGCCACAAGAATATCCGCGTGCGCGACCGCGCGACGTTGTTCAACCTGGCCATGGGCCTCAACGGCTACACGGTATGCTCGGGCGTGATCAGCCACGAGCTCAACGGCCCCGGCATTATCTCGATTCCGCTCGACGTGGACGAGTACATGGAGATTGGCATCATCACGCGCAAGAACACGACGCTCACGCGCTACGGTCGGGCCTATATCGACGCGATTCGTCAGCATATCTAGGGTGCTGTGCTCCGCACGGTTCAAGTCTCTTTATGGCAGTCCAGACTGATATAGGAAGCATCTATATCAAACTGTTATAAACGTATATTTTACGATGGTCATATGAGCGCTCATACTCTGTCCCAGTAAAGCAACCAATGCAAAGGGAGATATCTATGAGCACTTCGATTCAACCGAACGCGCCGTTTCGCGCCGATATCGTCGGCAGCTTTCTTCGTCCGCAGGCTGTAAAGGACGCCCGTGCCGCCTATGTCGCGGGTAAACTCGACGCTTCCGGCCTTAAGGCCGTCGAGGACGATGCCATTCGCGATTTGGTGGCCAAGCAGAAGGCCGCCGGCCTGCAGGTGATCACCGATGGCGAGTTCCGCCGCAGCTACTGGCACCTCGATTTTATGTGGGGCCTTAACGGCATTGAGCGCCGCACCTCACGCACGGGTTATATGTTCCATGACGAGGAGACGACGGCCGACACCGCCGTGGTTACCGGTTCCATTAGCGGCGAGAACCACCCGTTCGTCGAGCATTTTAAGTTCGTCAAGGCGCTTGAGGGAGAGGGCCAGGTCGCACGGCAAACCATTCCGGCGCCGATCCAGACGTTCTCCGAAGTCACGCTCGACCGCTGCGACGGCCAGCAGGAGAGTCTACGCGCCGTCTACAAGACCGACGAAGAGCTCGCCGATGCCATTGCCGCAGCATACCGCACCGTGATTGCCGACTTGTATGCCGCGGGCTGCCGCAACATCCAATTTGATGACTGCACCTGGGGCATCTATTGCGATACCGACTTTGTGTCCAAGACTGGCATGAGCCCGGTTGACCTGCAAAAGGTGTCCGAGCTGGGCGTGGCGCTCAACAATGCCGCCATCGCGGGCAAGCCTGACGATTTGGTCATCAACACGCACGTGTGCCGCGGCAACTATCATTCCACCTATGCTTTTGAGGGCGGCTACGACCCCATCGCGCCGTACCTGTTCGCACATGAGAACGTCGATGCGTTCTATCTGGAGTTCGACACACCCCGCGCCGGTGGTTTTGAGCCGCTCAAGTACGTTGCTCCCGGCAAGAAGGTGGTGCTGGGACTGATCACTACAAAGGCGGCTGAGCTTGAGGACGAGGACGTTATCGTCGAACGTATTCACGAGGCCGCAAAGTATGTGCCGCTCGAGAACCTGTACCTGTCGCCCCAGTGCGGCTTTGCCAGCTGCGAGATTGGCAACAAACTGACCGAGGACGAACAGTGGGCAAAGATCGCGCTGGTCAAGCGCGTTGCCGAACGCGTTTGGAAATAGCGGTAACGTTTGCAGGTGACGGCGCGTGCGAGACATGGTGCATCGCGTACAATGGTTCGGATCGTATCGTTCGGGCAGGTTATCCGATATGCCCGATCGCCCTTCCATTCGAAAGGACATCCATGTCCCAGTCTTCGACGCCCGCCGTCACCGATGCCATCTACGACGCATCGTCGCTCGGCCGCCCGCGCATGTTTTTGCTCGGCCTACAGCACCTGTTTGCCATGTTTGGTGCCACGGTGCTGGTGCCCGTGCTCACCGGTCTCTCGGTTTCGGCAACGCTTTTGTTTGCCGGCTTGGGCACGCTGCTGTTCCACTTCCTGTCGCGCGGTAAGGTGCCGGCATTTTTGGGCTCATCGTTTGCCTTTATTGCCGGTTATGCCGCCATCGCGCCCAACGGCGAGGCCGAGCTTTTGCCCTACGCCTGCCTGGGCGTTGCCTGCGCCGGTCTACTCTATCCGGTACTTGCGGCACTCTTCCGCGCGTTTGGCGCCAAGCGCGTCATGCGCTTCTTTCCGCCGGTAGTGACGGGCCCCATCGTCATTTCCATCGGCTTGATTCTGGCGAGCTCCGCTATTGCCAACTGCCAGACCAACTGGCTTGTGGCTGTTATTGCCGTTGCCGTTATCGTGATCTGCAACATTTGGGGTCGCGGCATGGTTAAGATCGTGCCGATCCTGCTGGGCGTCGTGGTGAGCTATGCCGTTGCCGCCGCGTTGGGTGAGGTTGATTTTTCGGGCGTTGCCGCCGCGCCGTGGGTCGGTCTTCCCATCGTGTGGGACAACACCGTGTTTGCACTCTTTGGGCCGCAGTTCGATAGCGGCCTTGCCACGACCGCCATCATCACCATCATGCCGTTGGCCTTTGCAACCATGATCGAGCATATCGGTGATATCTCCGCTATTGGCTCCACCTGCGAGCGTAACTACATTGCCGATCCCGGCCTGCATCGCACGCTGCTCGGCGATGGTCTCGCCACGATCCTGGCTTCGCTCTTTGGCGCTCCGGCCAACACCACGTATGGCGAGAACACCGGCGTGCTCGCTCTGACGCGCGTGTTCGACCCGCGCGTGATTCGCATTGCCGCGTGTTGCGCCATCGTGCTTTCCTTCTGCCCCAAGTTCGCTGCCGTGATCGCCGCCATGCCGCCATGCGTTATCGGCGGCGTGTCGCTCGTACTCTACGGCATGATCAGTGCCGTAGGCGTGCGCAACCTCATTGAGAACCAGGTCGATTTCCAGAACAACCGCAACGTGCTGGTGGCCGCTCTTGTGCTCGTGCTTTCGCTCGGCATCGCGTACAGCACCGCCGGCGCCATCGTGTTGGAGCTGGGCGGCGTGACGATTTCGCTTTCGGGTCTTGCCGTGGGTTCGCTGGTGGGTATCGTGCTCAATGCGATTCTGCCGGGTAATGACTTTGAGTTTGATGTCTCGGAACTCGAAGGGTCTGCCGAATAGCAGCTGTGTCCAACTCAGTTAAAAAAGCCGGCCATGCGTCCGATGCGCATGGCCGGCTTCTTAGTGCGCAAGAACCCAGTGGATGCCACGCGCCATGCGCAGGTCGGTTTGGGCAAAGTGGTTGCCGGGGTTGAGTTCCAGTGTTGTGAGGATGCCGCGCTCAACGAGCAACGTTTCCATTGCGCGCGTGTCGTCAAGTACGTGCCGCATCATGCGGTTGGGCGTCTTGGTTTCCTTTTTGCCGAGTGACAGATAGACGGCCTGCGGGTTGCCGGCAAAAGGGGTCGTGCTGGCGCGATCGACAAAGTCGGGAAACCACAACGACCCCGATGCGCTTGCGGCGCGGCTAAAGGCGTCGGTTTGCCAGAGGGACCAGAGCGCGAAGAGGCCCGCGAGCGAGTAGCCGGCAATGCCGCGCCAGGTGGGCGGCTGAGGAAGCGACGACTCGGCCTCTGGGATTATCCAGTTCAACAGCTCATCGAGAAATCCGGATGCCTGACCGCCAAAGGGCTCGGCATCGCGCACGGTTCCGTCGCATCCCCAGGGGCTCAGCTCGCGATTCCAGTTGAGGCTGCCAATGCCGACAAGCGTGAAGGGCGGGCAGTTGAGCTCTCGGCAGCGTTCATAAACCTCCGTGCCGTCGCCCATAACCACGGGAAGATAGATGACTGGTGCGCTTTCGGCATGCTGTGCATGAACGGTTATCTGCTTTTGATGCGCTTCCATGACGGGCTTCTCTCGGCGTTGTGATATCGACGGCCCCCATTGTCGCACGCCGGCTCATGCAGGTTGGGCTAGACAAAAGACAATCTCGTGCATACCCTGCGGACGCATATGGAAAACGCCACCGCCGGAGGGGAGCTCGGCGGTGGCGTTGTTAAACGGTGCTGGGACTCGGGGCCTTCGCGGGAGCTGCCATGTGCGCAGAGGCGTCTACGAGCGTTTGCGGCTCGCCATGGTGCCTGCGGCGATAGCGGCTGTTCCCGCAAGGACGGTTGCCACGATGGCCGCACCCGAGGTGTCGCCGGTTGCCGCGAGCACGCCGGTGGCCTTGGCCTTCGTGGTTGCAACCGCAACGGTCTTGGTCGTCTTTGCGCCCTCGGGCTTGGGGTCCTGCTTGGACTCCGCGGGCTTGGTCTCGTCGGGCTTGGGGTCTTCCGGCTTGGCTACCTCGGGAGGTGCGATGACCATGCTCTTGGCGACAGCTTCGTTATAGGGGGAGTCGATCACAGCGTCGCCCGTGCCGATGGCTTGGCCTGCCTCGTAGATGCCGTTACGGAGCTTGCGATAGTCAATGACCTTGCCGCCTTCGGGCGTCTGGATGGCGGCGTTCTCAATCTTGATGGTGCCGATTGTCTTGCCGTCAGCGCTCATGGCACGGGCAAAGATTGCCGCTGTATCTCCTTCGGTCGTTACCTTGCTGCGGATGATCGAGATGACTGCGGGTGTGACGCCCTCGCTGGTCTGGGCGATGATGCCGATGTTCTCGCCTTGGGGCTCGGGGCTCGTCTCACCATCTTGGTTTTCGCTGTAGGGGATGGGGCCGTCGCCGTTCTCGACATAGCGGGCTATGGCCTTGACAACGGAGTCGCTGATGTAGATGTGGCCACCCTCCTCGTTGGGTCGATCGTTTCTGGTGGAGAATGCAGCCGAAACCTCACCTTCCGCAAACGCGTCCACGGTGGAGCCGTTCTTGACGACGATGTCGTCCTGGTAGGTGAAGAGGGCGATGGCGCCACCGTATCTGCCTTTACCTGCACGGACCGTCACGTTTGCATGATCGAGGGTGATGCCCTTGTGGGCATAGACGCCATATTCAACACCGTTTACGTTGAGGGAGGCGTTTGTGGCTGCGAGGCTGCCCTTGGCCTCGACGGCAGCGTCTTTCTCGGAGCTTGCCTTGACCTGGCTGCCGTCCGAGATGTTGATATTGCCGCCGCTCCAAAGGGCCTCACCATCGGCTGAGCTTGCCTCGACCGTCCCGCCACCCTTGATGGTGAGGTTCTTGTCGGTTCCAATACCCTTGTCCTTGGCAGCCCTGGCGGTGACGGCTCCGCTGTCGTCAATCGTGATATTGCCGTTTGCCCTGATGCCATCCGATGCACCCGTGGCGTTGACGTTGCCCGAACCTTTGATAGCGAGATCACCCCCGGCATTGATGGCATCAAACCCTGTGCTCGTGGCGTTGACGGATCCGGCTCCGTCGATGTTGATATTACCCGTGGAGAGGATAGCGTCCTCAGTAGATGTCACGCTGAGCGTGCCGCCCTCGTCGCCTTGGATATTGAGCTCGGCATTCTCGTTAGTGCCATGAGAAACGTTGATGCTTTCGATCCATTCGGCAGTGACGATGTTGGTTCCCGAGTAATTCACGTTGAGCTTGCCTGCGGCCTGGATCTCGCCGCCGTTATAGTTGTTGAGCTTCAAGTCGTCGGCGCCGTCCCACGACCAGGTACCGGCTTCGTCGCTCGCCGCGGTGTTGTACTTGTTGCCGCCGACCTTGACCCATTCCGCTGCGAGCGAGACGCTCGGCATGAGAAGCGAGCTTACCGTGAGCGCGCATACGGCTCCCACGACGATGCGGCGCGTCACGCGGCGCCAGCTGCCGTGCGCGAGTCCTATGCGACGGCGAACGTCGGGTTCGGCAACATGGGTTCCGGCGGTAGTGTCATTGCGTTTGGGGGTCGTGAACAAGGCTGCCATGGTTGCTCCCGTTCTCATAGGGCCTATACGACTAGATTCAGCGTATCTGCTGGATGTTGCCGGCGGTAGTGCCGTTTGGAGGGCAAAATGGCCAAAATGGGGGAGAAATAGGCCGCACGCCGGCGCAGGGACCGGCGCTAAAAGAAAAGCGCGGGGCCGCATGGCGACTCCGCGCTTTATTGTTCAGCTTTTGCAGCCTTGCCCTTACGCTACGAAGAAGTAGACGAGGAAGGCAAGGGCCGCGATCCACCCGTCCTGTGCGAAAAAGTGTTTACGAGCGTTTGCGACTCGCCAGGGCGCCTGTGACGATGGTGGCCGTTCCTGCAAGGGCGGTCGCTATGATGGCCGCGCTCGAGGTGTCGCCGGTTGCGGCGAGGATGCCGGTGGTTTTGGCTCCCGTGGCTGCAACTGCAACGGTCTTGGTCGTCTTCGTGCCCTCGGACTTGGAACCCTCGGGCTTGGTCTCGCCGGACTTTTCCTCGGGTTTGATCTCCTCGGGAGGTACGGTGAGCGTGCTCTTGGCGACAGCGGCGTCATAGGGGGAGTCGATCGTGGCGTCGCCCGTGCCGATGGTTTGACCTGCCTCGTAGGAGATGCTGGGGCCGTACTCTTCTTCGTAGCGATAGTTAATGATCTTGCCGCCTGCGGGCGTCTGGATGGGAGCGTCTTCGATCTCGATGGTGCCGATCGCCTTGCCATCCTCGCTTATGGCAAGAGCGAAGATTGCCGCTGTGTCTCCCTCGGCCGTGAGCTTGCTGCGGACGATCGAGATACTCGCGGGCGTGATGCCCTCGTAGGTCTGGGCGAAGATACCGATGTTCAGACCCCTAGGCTCAGGGATGACCTCGCCGCTTTGGTCGTTGCTGTAGTGATCGGGGCCATCGCCACCGGTCTCGACATAGCGGGCTATAGCCTTAACAACGGAGTCGCTGATGTAGATGTGGCCGCCAGCGACGTTTGGCTGGTGGTTTCTGGTAGAGATTGCAACCGAGAATTTGCCTTCTGCGAACGCGTCCACGATGGAACCATTCTTGATGACGATGTCGTCCCCATCAGTGATGAGGGCGATGGCCTGGCCACCGCTCGCGCTTGTGCGGACCGTCACGGTCGCATGATCGAGCGTAACGCCCTTGTAGGCATAGACACCATATTCAACACCGCTTGCGTCAAGGGAGGCGTTCGTGACCGCGAGACTACCCTCAGCGTCGACGGCAAGATCTCCCTGGGAGCTTGCCTTGACCTGGCTGCCGCCCGAGATGTCGATGTTGCCGTCAGCCCAAATCGCCGCTTCTTCTATCGAGCTTGCTTCTACCTTGCCACCGCCTTTGATGATCAGGTCACTGCCCGCGGCGACGCCGTAACCTTCGCCTCCTTTAGCGATCACTGTGCCAGAGGAATCGATGGTGGTCTTGCCCTTGGATTGGATGCCTTCGGTACCGCCCGTTGCATTCACGGTGCCCGAGCCCGTGATAGAGAGATCGCCCTTTGCCTCAATTCCGTCGGAAGAAGTGCTTGTGGTGTTCACAGTGCCTGGGCCAGAAATGGAGAGGTCGCCTGTTGATTTAATTGCATCGGCCTCGGCTGTCACATTGAGCTCATCCGTGCTATTCGAGCTCGTTATGTTCAACTCTGCTTTCTGGCTAGTGCCGTCCTGCGCCTTGATGGCGGCTCCGGTGTAATCAGGCTCGGTTTTCACGGTGTTCTTGCCCTCATAGACAATGTTGAGCTTGCCTGCAGCCTTGATCTCACCGCCGTTATAGTTGATGAGCTTCATGTCGTCGGCGCCGTCCCAGCTCCAGGTGCCGGCGCCGTCGCCCGCCGCAGTGCCGGCGTTGTACTGGGTGCCGCCAACATCAATCCACTCCGCCGCGAGCGAGATGCTCGGCATGAGCAGCGAGCTTACCGTGAGCGCGCATACGGCTCCCACGACGATGCGGCGCGTCGCGCGGCGCCAGCTGCCGTGTGCGAGCAGCGTGCGACGGCGCACGTCGGGCTCGATAAAATGGGCTCCAGAGGTTTTGTCATTGCGTTTGGGGGTCGTGAACAAGGCGGCCATGGTTACTCCCATCCTCATAGGGCCTATGCGGTTATATCCAGCATATCTGCAGGATGTAGCCGTCGGTAGTGCCGTTTGGAGGGCAAAATGTCCAAAACTTGGGAAGCAATATATCGCGCGTCCGTGCGATGCCTGACTTTAAAAGAAAAGCGCGGAGCCGCTCGATGCGACTCCGCGCTTTGGTGTTTGGTATTGTGAATCTTGCCCTTACGCTACAAAGAAGTAGACGAGGAAGGCGAGGGCTGCAATCCACATGAGCGGCTTGATCTTGGAGGCCTCGCCCTTAAAGAGCGCGACGACCACGTAGGCGATAAAGCCCAGGCCAATGCCGGCAGAGATGGAGTAGGTGAAGGGCACGCCGGCGACAATCATGAACGCCGGGAAGCCCTGCGAGACGTCGGACCAGTCGATCTCGGAGGCCTCGCTCATCATGAGGTAGCCGACGTAGACCAGGGCACCGCAGGTGGCGGCACTGGAAACGATGGTGACGATGGGGGAGAAGAACGCGGCGAGAATGAACAGCACGCCGGTGGTGACGGAGGTGAGGCCCGTGCGGCCACCGTCGGCAGCGCCAGAGGTGGACTCGACGAAGGTGGTGATGGAGGAGACGCCCATAAAGCCACCGGCAGCGGCGGCCACGGAGTCAACGACCAAGATGGGGCGGATGTCCTCGACATTGCCGTCCTCGGTCAGGAACTCGCCCTGCTTGGCGACGGCCATGGCGGTGCCCATGGTGTCAAAGAAGTCGCTCATGAGCAGCGAGAAGGCCACGACGAGCAGCATCGGGTCGGTCAGAACCTTCACGATAGCCATGTTGCCGTCGGCGGTGCTGGCAAACGGAGCGCCAAAGGTCGAGAAATCGAGCGGGGCGATGAGGCCCTCGGGGGCGTGGGTGACGCCCAGCGGGATGCCGGCGATAACGGCGACGATGATACCGATGAGCAGCGAGCCCGGCACGTTGCGGGAGGCCAGGGCAACCGTCACGACGATGGAGATGATGCCGACGATAAAGGTGGGGGAGGTGATGTCGCCCAGACCGACGAGTGTACCGGCGCCAGCGGTGATAATGCCGGCGTCGCACAGGCCGATCATGGCGATGAACAGGCCCAGGCCCACCGAGATAGCGTGGCGCAGAACCACGGGGATGGCGTCCATAATGGCCTCGCGCAGGCCGCAAAGGACGAGCAGCAAGATGACGACACCCTCGAGGAAGATGACGCTCATGGCCACGTGCCAGTCGCCGCCGCACATGGTAGTGGTGATGCCCGCAATCATGGCGTTGATGCCCAGGCCCGACGCGCATGCGAGCGGACGGTTGGCGAAGATGCCCATGCAGATGGTCATGATGCCGGCGCCCAGGCAAGTGGCGCAGGCGAGCGCTCCCGCATCGATGCCGGCGCCCGAGAGCACTGCGGGGTTGACGGCGATGATGTAGGCCATCGCCAGGAATGTTGTCAGTCCAGCGCGAAGTTCGGTCCCGATTGTGGACTTGCGCTCACTGACGTGAAAAAGTTCGTCCATGCATACCCTTTCCTTGTTCGGCCCCGAGTTTAGGCCGATTGACACGAACCCACCCACTATATCGCCTTTGTAAGGTTGATGCTCCTCGCATGTTGATGTTCGGCGCTTTGTAGCAGACGGACGGTATTTTTCGCATGAAAATGTGTGGGTACCGTATACTTAAGCGGTTACAACGACCCCTATGGAGGAACGTATGATTAAAGAGCTTTGCCACGACGAGGCTATCCTGTCCCAGCGTTGCGAGGTTGCGACCGTCGAGGACGAGTCGGTTGCTCAGGACCTGATCGATACCATCAAGTCGCTCGACGATGCCGGCTGCCTTGCCGCTAACCAGATTGGCGTTACCAAGAAGGTTTGCGTCTACCTGGACGACGCCGGCGAGCCCCACGTGCTCTACAACCCCCGTCTGGTGTTTGGCCTGGGTGCCAGCAAGATGGAGGAGAGCTGCCTGACGCACGAGGAGGTCACCAAGTCCACGCGCTATATCAAGTGCAAGGTTGCCTTTGACCAGATCGTCGACGGCAAGATGAAGGAGTGCCGCCGCGATTACGCAGGCTTTGAGGCGCAAATGATCCAGCACATGATTGATCACTGTCTTGGAAAGTTGGTCTAAGGGGACCAAAGCACCGCACCTCGTCGTTTTTAGTCCGGGTATGACATTGTTGTCATGTCCGGACTTTTTTGTTTAGCGCTCCTTTGTTTGGTGACAATGACCTTAGTAAGAACATTGAGCTAGGAGGCGCTATGTGCACGAGCATTCGATTTACCGATAATTCCGGCCACATGTATCTGGGCCGCAACCTCGACTGGAGCTTTGGATACGGCGAGCAGGTTCGCGTGGTGCCCCGCGGGTTCCACATCCCGTACTCGTTTATCGACGATGCGACGGCGGCGCATGCGGTAATCGGTATGTGTATCGATTACAAGAACTATCCCATGTTTTTCGATTGCGGCAACGATGCGGGCCTGGCTGTGGCGGGGCTCAACTTTCCCGGCTATGCCGAGTATGCCGAGGGGCCGGTTGATGGCAAGACCAATATCGCGGCCTACGAGTTTCCCCTGTGGGTGGCGGCGACGTTCTCGACGGTCGACGAGGCCGAGGCCGCACTGCGCGACACGGTGATTGTCGCCAAATCTGCCGGCGAGGGCCTGGGCGTGTCGCTGCTCCATTGGATTATCGGCGACAGCCAGCGCAGTATCGTGGTCGAGATGATGGCCGACGGCCTGCATGTATACGACGACCCGGTCGATACCCTTGCCAACCAGCCGACTTTCCCGTGGCATATGGAAAACCTGCGCACCTATATCACCGCCACCAGCGATTTTCCGCAGACGGCGACATGGCGCGCCGCCGAGCTCAAGCCTTATGGCGCTGGTGCCGGCATGCGCGGTATTCCGGGCGACTGCTATTCGCCGAGCCGTTTTGTAAAGGCGGCCTACCTCAATGCCAATTACCCGCAAAAGGAGAGCGAGGCCGAAAACGTTCTCCGCATGTTCCGTTCGCTCGAGGGCGTGGCGATGATCGAGGGGGCGTCCAAGATGGGCGACGGCAAGTTCGAGAAGACCATCTACACCGGATGCTTTAGCGCGCGTACGGGCAATTATTACTACGCGACCTACGATGACCCATCGATTCGCTACGTGAGCTTGATGGATGCCGAGGGCGCGAGCCCCGATAGGCTCGTGGTTCCCGAGCCGCGTCGTTCGTAACCCAAGCTTTACTGCAATGCAAAATGGCCCTGCATCTCCTGTGAGGTGCAGGGCCGCTGCGACCTGGGCTTTATCCCGCATGCGCCCCGAGAAAATGTCCCTTAAGCGCGTGCTGCCTGGGCGATACCGGCCTTGGTGCTTGCGCGTTTGCCGGCGAGTTCGCAAAAGACCGCGCCGCCGATGATGAGCGCGGCGCCCATGAGGCGGATTGGCGTCATGGTCTCGCCCAAAAGGACGGCGGAGAACACGACTGCCGAAAGCGGCTCAAGGTAGCCGACAACCGCGACGGTCTGCACGGGCAGCTTGGCGACAGCACTAAAGTAGAGCAGGCAGCCGATGCCGGTGTTGACGACGCCGAGCATGGCGACGGCGCGCCAATCGATGCCGGCGGCAATGCTGGGGGAGAGGAACGAGGGGGCGCCCTGTGTGAGGAGCGTAAGGACCAGCGCGGTCATAAAGGCGGCGCTCACCTGGAGCGCGGAGTTCTCGAGGCCTTCGACGTGTGGCGCACCCTTGCTAGCGATGACCATCAACGCGTAGCAGAAGGCCGAGGCGATGCCGCAAGCGATACCCGCAATGGGCATATTGCCGCCTAGACCTTGTGCCGCAATGAGAAAGGCGCCGCAGGCAACGGCGATAAACCCGGCGATTTTGCCGCCGGTCAGCTTTTCGCCAAAAATGAGCGGGGAGAGGGCCATAACGATGATGGGGCCGCAGTAATACAACAGCGAGGAGATGCCAACACCGATCGCCTGATAGGCGCGGAACAGGAAAATCCAGCTGGTGCCCAGCGCGGCGCCCGAGACGATGAGCGCTGCGGCCTCGCGGGGGCGAGACGGAGCCTGCAGGTTATGGCGCTTGGTTATGAAGAGGATGGCGGCAAGGGTGAGAGCGCCCAAAAACGTGCGCAGAAGCACGATATCGGAGCTCGGCAGCGCGATGGCAGCGGCGATGATGCCATTGGAGCCAAACAATAGCAATGCTGCTAAGTACGTAAACAGTCCGTTGTTCATGCGCTGACATCCCCTCTATATCCGAACATGTTCACTATGGGTGAGGTTGCCTTAGAAGAAAAGCGAATATAATGCATGGAAAACATGACAAAAACTCATGCAAGGGTGGGGGCGTGCCGTGGAGACCAATATCCAAAAGATGCAAGTGCTGCTCGAGACGGTGCGTGCCGGAAGCTTTACGCGCGCCGCCGAGCGCCTGAGCTATTCGCAATCGGGCGTGAGCCGCATGGTGGCCGACCTCGAGGCCGACTGGGGCTTTAAGGTGCTCGACCGCAGCCGCGAGGGCGTGACGCTTTCTGCCGACGGGCGGCAGGTCATGCCGGCTGTCGAGGCGCTCTGCGAGGAATTCATTCGCTTGCAGCGGCGGGTGGATGAGATGCGTGGGCTCATGCGCGGCAAAATCTGCATCGGTACGTTTTCGAGCGTGGCGACCCACGTGCTGCCGCCGGTGATTGCGCGTTTTCGTGCCGATTATCCAGACGTCGATTACGAGTTGCTGATGGGCGACTATTCAGAGATTGAACAATGGGTGGCGCAGGGCCGCTGCGATCTGGGCTTTATCCCGCATGAGCCCCGAGAAAATGGCATGACATCGCGATCTTTGGTGCGCGACGAGTTGATGGCGGTGGTGCCGACAGACTCTCTGCTTGCTAGTGAGGGGGCCGTCTCGCTTGCCGACTTGGCCAACGAGCAGTTTATTCTGCTGGAACGCGGTAGCGACGACGAGATTACGCCGCTGTTCCGCCGCGCGGGCCTGGCGGTGCGCTCTAAGCTGTCGACCTGGGATGATTATGCGATTATGGCTATGGTCGAGGACGGCCTGGGCGTGAGCATTCTTCCCGCGCTCATCTTGCGCCGCTGCCAGTTCAATGTCGCCATTCGTCCGCTCGAGGGACGTCCCCATCGGCAGATTAACGCCATATATCGAACGGCCGACGTTTCGCTTGCCGCTGCTCGATTCCTTGAATACCTCTAAACGCGTGCACGTCATTGTCCGCTTTGGGCAAATCTCGGAGTTCGGTACGTTTTCTTATGAAATTGAACTTTCGAATGAGGTACGGCGCTATACTGCTTGCTAAATTGAACCTTGGTTCAATTCGTGTTCTATAAATTGAACTTTGCCAGCAAGGAGGTTCTAGTGGCCCAAGAGACGTTTAGCGATCGCCTTCGACAGACTATGTCCGTTCGCGATGTTCGCCAGTCGGACGTGATCCGCGCATCGGAGATGCTCGGCAAAAAACTCGGCAAGAGTCAGATGAGCCAATATGTGAGCGGCAAGACGATTCCGCGGCGCGATGTGGCAGAGCTGCTCGCCCGTATTTTGGAGGTCGATGTTACCTGGCTGCTCGCCGGTGACGCCGATCAAGGCGAGACGTCCTCGTCCCATAACGTTGCCAAATCCGAACCTAATCCTTCAGCTCAAATTCCAAGGAGCACCACCATGCGTACTTTTTCTAAATCCACCAAGCTCGATAACGTCCTGTATGACGTGCGCGGTCCCGTCGTCGACGAGGCTGCCCGTATGGAGGACGAGGGCGAGCGCATCCTCAAGCTCAATATCGGTAATCCGGCGCCCTTTGGTTTCCGCACGCCCGATGAGGTCATTAAGGACATGCGCCAGCAGCTGCCCGACTGCGAAGGCTATTCCAACTCGCGCGGCCTGTTCTCCGCGCGCAAGGCGATCATGCAGTACTCGCAGATCAAGGGCCTGCCCAATGTTCAGATGGAGCACATCTACACGGGCAACGGCGTGTCCGAGCTCATCCAGCTTTCGATGAACGCGCTGCTCGATAACGGTGACGAGATTCTGATTCCCAGCCCCGATTATCCGCTGTGGACGGCGTGCGCAACCCTTGCCGGTGGACATCCCGTGCACTATCTGTGCGACGAGCAGGCCGATTGGTATCCCGACCTGGCCGATATGGAGTCCAAGATCACGAGCGCGACCAAAGCCCTCGTCATCATCAACCCCAACAACCCCACGGGTTCCGTCTATCCGCGCGAGGTGCTCGAGGGTATCGTCGAGGTTGCACGCAGGCATCAGCTGATGATCTTTGCTGATGAGATCTACGACCGCCTGTGCATGGACGGCTACGAGCACGTCTCGATTGCCTCGCTCGCTCCCGACCTGCCCTGCGTCACCTTTAGCGGCCTTTCCAAGTCGCACATGATTGCGGGCTATCGTATTGGCTGGATGGTGCTTTCGGGCAACCAGCGCTGCATGAGCGACTTTATTATGGGCATCAACATGCTCTCGAACATGCGCCTGTGCTCCAACGTGCCGGCTCAGTCAATCGTCCAGACGGCGCTCGGCGGACACCAGTCGGTCAACGACTACATCCGTCCTGGCGGTCGTGTGTATGAGCAGCGCAACTTTGTGTACGAGGCACTCAGCAAGATCGATGGCATCTCGGTGGTCAAGCCCCGCGCGGCGTTCTATATCTTCCCCAAGATGGATGTCAAGAAATTCAACATCACCGATGACGAGCAGTTTGCCCTTGACCTGCTACACGAGAAGAAGATCCTGATCACCCGCGGCGGCGGCTTTAACTGGGCCGAGCCCGACCACTTCCGCATCGTGTACCTGCCGCGCATGGAAGTGCTCAAGGAGTCCCTCGAAGACCTCGCCGACTTCTTCGATCATTACCGCCAGAGCTAGTGGGATAGAAGCTCCGCACTATGAAAAGCTCCCTGCAGTTGTTTTGCTGCAGGGAGCTTTCTTGAATCGGCGGAACTATATAACGATTCCGCGACAATGGTCGATTTCGTGCTGGATAATCTCGGCGGTGTAGCCCGAGAAGTTTTTGATGCGGTGGACGAAGTTCTCGTCCAAATACTCCACCTTAATGCGGCGGTAGCGGGTACAGGGGCGCTCACCGATCAACGAGAGGCATCCTTCGCTCGTCTGGTAGGCATTGACCTGCTCAAGAATCTGCGGGTTGTACATAAGCAGCGACTTGCTGCCGTCCTTTACGCAGATGATGCGCTTGCGCACGCCGATCATGTTGGCGGCGAGGCCAACGCACTCGTGCTCATGCTCATGGAGCGTATCCAGGAGGTCCTGCCCGGTCACGGCGTCGTCGGGGCCCGCGTCTTCGGAAGGCAGGCGCAAAAAGAACTCGGATTTCATGATGGGCTTAATCATGGCGGGCTCCTTAAGGTGGACACGTTTGGTTCAGGTCATGATACCGCGACATGTCGCATTAATGTGTGCACATAGATTCTGCAGCTAGATTGGATGGCGACACCATAAACTAATGGACGTTTTGCCGAGAGGCATGAATGTTTAAAGCGCAAAGAGTGCGCGACGGGCCCCGCGAATGGGGCGATGATGCCCGAGAGGGCCAAGAAGGAGTCTCATGTCCGAGAACGAAGAGATCATGAACGAGACCGAGAACGAGACCATGGCTGCCGAGGTTGAGGCAGTCGAGACCGTGGAGACCGAAGCTGCTGAGGTTGAGGCTGCTTATGAGGTTTCCGCCGAGGAGGAGGCCGAGGTTGTCGAGGCCGCCGCTGATTACGATGACGAAGAGCTGATGGACAAGATGCAGAAGGCCGCTCGCCTGCTGCGTAGCCGTCGCTTTGCTATTTCCAAGGAGGAGGAGGCCAAGGCCGAGCGCATGGCGAACATCGAGCGCGCCATCAAGCTGCTTGACCTCAAGCCCAAGATGGAGCAGAAGGAAATGTCCGACCTGCTGGGCATGCGCCTTCGTGAGCTCGATGGCCTGATGGCCGAGGCCGAGGCTGCCGATCTGGTCGGCCGCATCGACGACGCCGAGGGCGATATGCGCAAGATCGTCGTCTTCGCTGCCGAGGATGCCGCCGAGGGCCTGGTCGAGCTTGCCAACAAGAAGGAGAAGCTCCTGCCCGAGCTTTCTTACGAGGAGGCCACCGAGCTGATGGCCGCTCTCGATAAGGTTATCGCTCCGCTCGTCGCCATGGGCCTGGACGAGGACCGCGGTCCTCGCGGCGGCCGTGACGATCGCGGTGGCCGTGGTGGCGACCGTGGCGGCCGCGGCGGCTTTGGCGATCGCGGTGGCCGTGGCGGCGACCGTGGCGGTCGCGGTGGCGATCGCGGTGGCCGTGGCGGCTTTGGTGACCGTGGCGGCGACCGCGGCGGTCGCGGCGGCTTTGGCGGCAACCGTGGTGGCTATGGCGATCGCGGTGGCAACCGTGGCGGCTTCGGCGGCAACCGTGGTAACGACCGTGGCGGTCGCGGTGGCGATCGTGGCGGCCGCAACGGCGGCGGCTTCCGCGGCAACCGCTTCTAGGTTAGTTACGCCGTTCTACCGAACGGCGTAACAGCTCGACGCTGCGCGCCCACCAGAGCGACAACTTGTCATTCAAAGAGGACGGCATGACCAGAAGGTCTATGCCGTCCTCTTTTCATGCCAATTTGTTCGCTCTGGTGGGCGCTCGCTGTCGTTGCCAAAACATCGGGGTACTCATTGGGGACAGACTTAAATGAGTAGTCATTGGGGATGTTCTTGTCTGGCTAGTCGTTTAAGGACGTCCCCAACGACTGCATAACGTGAGAGTGGATAATTTCCCGGTTTGGGCCTGTATTCGAGCTCAAAGTGGGAGATTATCCACTCTCGTCTATTAAGTGTCCGAAAATCCGCGCTCGTTTCGATTCCGCCTACATTTGTAGGAACAGTTCGTGGAGACGGGCATCGTCGTCGAGCTCGGGGTGGAAGGTTACGCCGAGCTGGTTGTCTTGGCGGGCAGCGACGATGCGACCATCGACTTCGGCTAGGGTCTTGGCGTCGCCGTGGACCTCGATGATGCGGGGCGCGCGGATAAACGTCAGCGGCACTTCACCGTCGATGCCGGCTACCTGCCCCTTGGTTCGAAAGCTGCCGAGCTGCCTGCCGTAGGCATTGCGCTCGACAAGTACATCCATGGTTGCCAAACGCGGCGTGCCCTTATCGTCATGGGCGGCAAGGTCGTGAGCCAGCAGAATCAGGCCGGCGCAGGTGCCCAGGACGGGCAGGCCTTTGGCGATACGGGCACGAAGCTCCTCGAGCATACCCAACTCGTCAAGCAGCTTCCCTTGAACGGTAGACTCGCCGCCGGGAAGTACTAGACGGTCAAAGTCCTGCTGCAAATCAGCCGCCTGCCTCAGCTCAATACAACGTGCGCCCAGCTCGGACAGCCTTGCCTCGTGCTCGGCAAAAGCACCTTGGACCGCCAGCACGGCGACCGTCTGGTCTGCGTAATCGCTCATGTGCGATCCTTTCTGTTGGACTAGCGCCCGCGCTCCTCCATGATGATCTCGATCTCGTCGGCGTTGATGCCGACCATGGCCTCGCCCAGGTCCTCCGAAAGCTCGGCGATGAGTTTGGCGTCGGTGAAGTTTGCCACGGCCTTGACAATGGCGGCTGCGCGCTTGGCAGGGTCGCCGCTCTTAAAGATGCCCGAGCCGACAAAGACGCCTTCGGCGCCCAGCTGCATCATCAGCGCGGCGTCGGCGGGGGTCGCTACGCCGCCGGCGGCAAAGTTCACGACGGGGAGCTTGCCCGTGGCATGGACCTCGCGGACCAGCTCGACCGGCACCTTCAGTTGCTTGGCTGCCTCAAAGAGCTCGTCGTCACGCAGGGCAACAACGTCGCGGATCTGCTTTTGGATCTTGCGCATGTGGCGCACGGCCTGGACCACGTCGCCCGTGCCCGGCTCGCCCTTGGTGCGGATCATCGTGGCGCCCTCGGCGACGCGGCGCAGCGCCTCGCCCAGGTCACGGGCACCGCAGACAAACGGGACGTCAAACTGGGTCTTGTCGATGTGGTAGACATCGTCGGCGGGGGAGAGAACCTCGGACTCATCGATGTAGTCGATCTCGATGGCTTGAAGGACCTGCGCCTCGACGATGTGACCGATGCGGCACTTGGCCATGACGGGGATGGAGACGGCCTCTTGAATGCCCTTGATCATCTTGGGGTCACTCATGCGCGACACGCCGCCGGCGGCGCGGATGTCGGCTGGAATGCGCTCGAGTGCCATGACGGCACAGGCGCCCGCCTCTTCGGCGATGCGTGCCTGCTCGGGCGTGGTGACGTCCATGATGACGCCGCCCTTGAGCATCTGCGCGAGCTCGCGGTTGAGTTTAACGCGATCGGCCTTGCTGGTCTGTTCTGCCATGGTTGCTCCCTTGGTTGGCATGTGCATTGCTTGACGGAACATCCTATCGGGGAGCTGGGCATGGCGAAATACTCAGTTTTCGAGATAATAGCAAGGTCAGACTAATGCCAGATTGAATGACTCGATAAGGTCAGGTGACAAACTCATGCTTGACTATAATTTGGAATACCGCGGCGAAGCATCGCTCTATGAGTATGTTTACCAGCAAATTCGAGATGATATCGTAGCTGGACGTATTGCGGCGGGGGAGCATCTTCCGTCTAAGCGTGCCTTTGCCAGTCATCTGGGAATCAGTGTCATTACCATCGAGAATGCATATAGCCAGTTGCTTGCCGAGGGTTATATTTGCTCAAAGCCGCGGCGTGGTTACTACGCGTGCGAGCTTCCCGATGCACCGGTTTTGTCTTTGGCCGCGGGGGATATCGACCGAGATGCTGTCTCTGTTGGCCCCAGCGCGCATGATTCCGACGGACAGACCGAGCAGTTCGAGGCTCTTTCTCCTTCCGCTTTGGAGGCGGCGCGGCTTTGGCAAAGCGCGCTACGGGCGACACTGACGTCCGAAGACGAACGTGAAATCTTTTCGCCCGCGCCGGCGCAGGGCACCGTTCGGCTACGACGCGCAATTGCTCACCATCTGCGCGGGACAAGGGGTATGAATGTCGACCCCAACAACATCGTTATCGGTGCGGGCGCCCAGTTGCTCGATACCATGTTGGTTCAGCTGCTTGGCGCGGACAAGGTGTATGCCGTTGAGGATCCGGGGTATTTGCGTTTGACGCGCATCTATCAGGCCATGGGTTGCGAAGTGCGGCATATCCCGTTGGACGGTGAGGGCGTGGACTTGAGCGCTCTGCAGAAAACCGGGGCGGATGTCCTTCACCTGATGCCGTCCCATCAGTATCCGACCGGCCTTGTGACGAGCATTGCGCGTCGCTATGCCCTGCTGGGCTGGGCCGCCGAGCAGCCGGACCGGTATCTCATCGAAGATGACTTTGATTGCGAGTTTCGCCTTGCCGGTAAGCCGATTCCCGCGCTCGCGTCGATTGATGCCGCCCAATCGGTCATCTACACCAACACGTTTTCAAAAAGTCTGTCGTCGGCCCTGCGTTTGGCGTATATGGTCCTGCCCGATGAGCTGATGGAACGGTTTAGGCGCAACCTTGGCTTTTACGCCTCGTCGGTGAGTTCTGTTGACCAGGTCGCTTTGGCTCGTTTGCTGGAATCGGGCGATTACGAGCGACATGTGAACCGCGTACGCGTTCGTGCTCGCGAGGCGCGTGATGGCCTGGCGACGCTTGTACGGAAGGCATTTCCGGCGGGGGAGTTTTTGGTTGAGCACGCGGATGCCGGCCTCTACTGCGTCGTAGTTGCGGAGTGCGATACGGGCGGAAACTCTTTTACACGCGCCCTCGCGCGCTCGAGCATCCCTTACATCGATATCAATGACTGTTTTTGGTGTCCCGATGGCGCACATGGATCTTCAAACCCGACTCGAATCCTTGTCCAGTACGACGATTTGAGTCCAAATGAGCTAAATACCCTGGAATCGCAGCTAATGGGCGCACCCTCTAACCTAAGTGAGTAGGCTTTTAGCGTGAGGAGGACCAGGCCGTTTTGTAGCAAGCTATCTACCTGCGATTTTGTGAAGCAGTTTAGTCGGTCTGCTCGGCGGGTCCTAAATAGTCTACTCACTTGCTGTGCAAGGCTTCCGCATGAGCGAAAAATGAGTTTTCAACAGCGCTCCGTCCAGCTTTTGGCAAGCTTTTGGCCAGTTGGGGAGGGCTGTTGAAAACTAAGTAGTCCGTTCGGCGCCCTTTTCGGCGCGTTCGCGCCAATGCGTGAGCGCCCGGGTTGAAATTCGTGTTTTCCTGTGCCTATGAAGGATCTACTTTGTGACATATCGGCTTTTAAGTACTGGCGCTTGCCCCCTCAGGCCCGCGCTCTGTGTCCGCCGCTCCCGCGACCGGAAGAAGACCGGCGGCGATGCGAGCTCGCCCGTAACCCGACGGCTACGGTTGTGCTCGGCTTTCCGCTGTATACATTGGTTCGGACGAGAGGCAAGCGGACTTGCCCTGTCAGCATTAGGCAGCGGCTGTTCCTAGGCGAGTTTCCCAGGGAATCCGTGCTGGAAACGGAACATGGGTTTTTGGTTACGTCTCCTCTGCTGACGGCATTCATCATGTCGCGGCATCTGACGGATCTCCAGCTTCTTTTGGTGTTGGCGGAGATGTGCGGCTTGTTTACGGTTTGTGCCTTGCCAGCAGCACTCGAGGCAGAGCTTTCGCGTGCAATTGAGTCGGGCGCGATTCCGGCAACCTTGGGTTGGGCGCGCTGTCCGTCCGAGGACGGCGCCGCCTCAAATTTATGGCGGCGCGACGCTTTGGTTTTGGGCGAAGACCTTGACCGTTTTTGCTCAGATGTTTGTGGGATGCGTTACGGCAAGCGATTTGTCGCGGTATCTCATCTCGTTCCACTGGGTGCCGCATCGCCTTTTGAGGTTGAGACGTATTTGTTGCTTGGGTTGCCACGATCCCTGGGAGGCGAAGGTTTTTGCGGCATAGAGCTCAATGTCGAAGTGGCGCTAAGCGCAAGTGCTCGGGCGATTGTAGGCAAGTCCCGCGTATACATTGACCTACTTCTGTCTTCGCCGGACGGAGAGCGACAGGTGGCCATTGAATGCCAAGGAAAGGGCTCACACGGGCGAGCCGGGGATGGCTTGCGCGACGCCGACCGCATGACGGCGCTTCAGGCCATGGGCTACGATGTATTTCTCCTGACATACGGACAGATATCCGATGAGGATAGATTCCACGCGATTGTTAAGGCCGTGTGCAGGTTGCTCGATGTTGAATATCGCGATAAAAGCTTGGAGGAGCAAGGGGCCGAGGCATTACTTCGGTCTGAGCTATTCGTTGACTGGTCAAAACTGGGAGAAATCGACAAAAAGATGCCCGTTAGACACAAAAAGGCCCGATCATGGACGGTTGCAAATCTAAGTGAGTAGACTTTTAGCGTGATGGCGACCAGATTGTTTTGCGGCAAGCTATCTACCTGCGGTTTTATAAAGCAATACGGATGGTCTGCTCGACAAGTTCCCAAAAGGCTACTCACTTAGTTTTTGACGCGAAGCCGATGCCGAAGGTGGTTCTTTTTTGGGACGTTAACTGGTTCGCTAGACACGAAAAAGGCCCGGATCTTGCGGTCCGGGCCTTATCGAGCTAGAGATTATCTCTCAGGCGGTTGGCTTAGCCAAAGTAGCGCTTGAGCAGGCCGGCGAAAGCCTTGCCGTGGCGAGCCTCGTCGCGAGCCATCTCGTGCACGGTGTCGTGGATGGCATCGAGGCCAGCGGCCTTGGCGCGCTTGGCAAGATCGGTCTTGCCGGCGGTGGCGCCATTCTCGGCCTCAACGCGCATCTCGAGGTTCTTCTTGGTGGAGTCGGTCACGACCTCGCCCAGGAGCTCGGCGAACTTGGCGGCATGCTCGGCCTCCTCGTGGGCAGCCTTCTCCCAGTACAGGCCGATCTCGGGATAACCCTCGCGATGGGCGACGCGAGCCATGGCCAGGTACATACCGACCTCGGAGCACTCGCCCTCAAAGTTGGCGCGCAGGTCGGCAACGATGTCCTCGGAGACGCCCTCCATCTTGGCGACGCCCACGACGTGCTCGGCAGCCCACTCGAGCTGGCCCTCCTCCTGCTTCAGGAAGCGAGAACCGGGAACGCCGCACTGGGGGCACTTAAAATCCTCGGGCAGCTGGTCGCCGTCGAACTCTTCCACATAACCGCAAACGGGGCAAACAAACTTCATAATTCGATCCTTTCGATCGATGGCGATGGTGCGCTCGTCCGGTCCCGTAAGGGCCCTCTCCGAACGTACGTCTTGACGAGTTCTATTATCCATAAATGAGACCGAATGTGAAGCCTATTAGGAATGATTTTTAATAAAACTATTTTGGTCATGTGAAGATGTTGATTGATTAACGATTGCTGGACCTCGTGTGACCTCCGATGAGTACAATCGGTCGAGCAAATGTTGACAAATCAACAAATGAAGGAGTTTCCTTTATGCGTCTAGCCTGTCGCGCCTGGTGCCGAACATATCAGACGATTTTTCGCATTGCATTGCCGATCCTGCCCTATATCGAGCCGCGCATTTTGGAGCATGCCGAGGACGTGCCCGCGGTGCTTCAAAAGCGCTCGATACAGCGGGTTCTTATCGTGACGGATCCCGGCATTGCCCGTCTGGGGCTCACGGCGCCGCTCGAGACGGCGCTCACGTCCAAGGGAATTGGCGTTACGGTCTATGCCGAAACGCGTGCGAACCCCACGGTCTCAAACGTGGAGGAAGCGGCGTCCCTGTATCGCGAGAGCGCCTGCCAGGCCATTATCGGCTTTGGCGGCGGTTCGGCCATGGACTGTGCCAAGGGCGTGGGCGCACGCATCGCACAGCCAAATAAGCCCATCAACAAGATGCGCGGCCTGTTGCGCGTCCACTGTCTCCTGCCGCTGCTCATCGCCGTCCCCACCACGGCGGGCACGGGAAGCGAGGTCACGCTTGCAGCGGTCATTACCGATGACGAGACGCACTACAAGTACCCCATTAACGACTTTGTGCTGATCCCGCGCTTTGCGGTACACGACCCCGAGTTTACACGTGGCCTGCCCGCCTCCATTACGGGGCAGACGGGCATGGATGCTCTGACGCATGCCGTCGAGGCCTTTATCGGGCGCAGCACCACGCCCTACACGCGCAAGATGGCGCGTCAGGTGGTGCAGCTCATCCGCGACAATTTGCTCGAGGCCTATGAGCATGGCGACGACATGCGCGCTCGTCGCAATATGCTTTCGGCGGCGTATAAGGCGGGCGTTGCGTTTACCCGCTCCTATGTGGGATACGTTCACGCCATCGCGCACAGTCTGGGCGGCCGATACGGAATTCCGCACGGTTTGGCCAACGCGATCATCCTGCCGCACATGCTTCGCGCTTATGGTGACGCCGCCGCCCCCATGCTTGCCGATCTTGCTCGCATGGCAGGCATTGCGCCGGCTAACGCGCAGGACAGTCTTGCGGCCGAGGCATTTATCGATTGGGTCGATCGCATGAACGTTGCCCTGGGTATCCCCAAATATGTGACAGGCATTCGCCGCTCCGACATTCCCGAAATGGCGGCACATGCCGACGCCGAGGCCAATCCGCTGTACCCCGTTCCGCTTTTAATGGACCGCTTGGAGCTCGAGCGTATGTACGAGGTCGTCGCGGGTGGTATGTTTGAGGACGAGAACTAGGAGGGTGCCATGAACACCGAGGAAATTGCGCGCATCGTCGGCGATCAGCGCGCCTACTTTAAGACGCACGCCACGTTTGATGTCGATGCTCGACGTCGTGCGCTCGTGAGTTTACGCGATGCGGTACGGGCCCACGAGGCCGATATTGCCCATGCGCTCAAGACCGATTTGGGAAAGTCGCATGACGAGGCCTATATGTGCGAGATCGGCACGTCGCTTTCCGAGATTCGCCATCAGATCGCGCATGTGGCTCGATGGAGTCGCCCGCGCCTGCGCCCCTGCGACCTCGCCAATGCTATTAGCGTGTGCAAGACGCAAGCCGTGCCCTATGGCGTCACGCTCATCATGGCTCCATGGAACTATCCGTTTTTGTTGACGCTCGAGCCGCTCGCCGGCGCGCTCACTGCGGGTAACACCGTGGTCATCAAGCCGAGTGCCTATGCGCCGGCTTCGAGCGCGGTGCTCAAGCAAATCTGCGAAGAGACGTTTGATCCGCGCCTGGTGACGGTTATCGAGGGCGGGCGCGCCGAGAACGAAGCGCTGCTCGACGAGTGCTGGGACAAGATCTTCTTTACCGGCAGCGTTCCGGTCGGCAAACTCGTCATGGAGCGGGCAAGTAAAAACCTGACGCCCGTGACGCTTGAGCTGGGCGGAAAGAGTCCCTGCATTGTGGATGCGACGGCAAACTTGAAGGTCGCGGCACGGCGCATCGCCTTTGGTAAATGGCTCAACGTGGGCCAGACCTGTGTAGCGCCCGACTATCTGCTGGTCGACGTGCACGTGCACGATGAGTTGTTGGGCCTCATCAAGGAGGAGGTCCGCCGCATGTTTGGCGAGCATCCGCTCGACAACGAGGATTACGGCCACATCGTCAACGCCAAGCATTTTGCGCGCGTGCGCGGGCTGATCGATCCCGACAAGGTTGTGCTGGGAGGCACGGCGCGCGAGTCGTCGCTCAAGATTGAGCCGACGATTTTGGACGGCGTGACCCCCGATGACGCCGTAATGCAGGAGGAGATTTTCGGCCCCATCTTGCCGGTGCTGACGTTTGAGAGCCTAGACGAGGCCGAGACGTTTATTACCGATCGTCCGACGCCGCTGGCCTTATATATCTTTAGCCAGGACCGCGCAGTTCAGGAGCGCTTTGTGCGCTATGTGCCCTTTGGCGGCGGCTGCGTCAACGACACGATCATGCATCTGGCTACGAGCCATATGGGCTTTGGCGGCATGGGCGCGAGCGGTATGGGGCAGTACCATGGCCGCGAGAGTTTCGATACGTTTAGCCACAAGAAGAGCATCGTGAACAAGGCAACCTGGCTGGACGTGCCATTCCGCTATGCCCCTTATGCAAGCTGGAAGCACAAGTTCGTGCGCATGTTCGTGCATTAGAAAATGGCAGGTAATACGAACAAGTGTTCCTATTACCTGCCATTTACGTTAGGCTACTACTATGGGGTACGGATGGGCCAACTCCCTTTAGAAGGGAATTGGTATGAACGTAAGCGATGTTATTTCGTTACTGGCGTTGTTAATCGCGGCTATCGAACTCGGCCTGTTTATCGGCCGAATGAAATAGCCGCCCCCGCGTAAGCGAAGACGGCCACTTCTCACGATGTAAACGTGCACTGGAGTTGGCAAGACCCGCTGCAACGGGTGCCATCCGTGCCTCTATCTTATCTGCAAGCGCTCTGTCTCGCAAGCGTTGCGGCAAATGGGTGAAAGGTGCGAGCGGGTGAAATTTTGTCCGCACGGGCCCGTAAGCTTCTCAGTAAGGTTAAGTGCCGGTTTATTCGGTCGTTAGAGGAGTTGCCATGTACGAGCCTTCACGTGTTCTTTTGTCGTTTCATATTGCAGGATTTCAGTATGCCGATGGCGCCTTGGTCTTGGGCGATCTTAAAGTGGGCGATAAGCTGACGCTGTGTGCCGAGCGCGATAATCCCCATGACCCCGAGGCGGTTGCGATCTATTACGGCAACACCAAGCTTGGCTATGTTCCGGGAAACGAGGTCGGCCCGCTGTCCTTGATGATGTATTACGGCCACGAAGACATATTTGAGGCCCGCGTGCAACAGGTTGCCCCCGAGCGCAGCCCGTGGCATCAGGTGCGCGTTGGGCTCTATGTGGTGGATGCTCGCTAGTCGGCAATGGAGGCTGCCATGTTTGACGACGACCTGTTCGATTTGACGGACGATCCGTTTGAGTGGGATATGCTGCTCGATGACGATGAGCTGGAGCAGGATCGCAAAAAGCAAAAGGATAAGAACACCCAGGATAAAGGTTCGAATAAAAAGGACAAGCGCTGCCGAGGTCTGTTCGGCGGGCTCTTTGGGTAACTGTCGCATCGCTGCGTCTGTATACTAGGCACGTGTTAGACGCGTTGCGAAATGAGGACAGAGACGATGATGTGGTTTACCGCCGACCTGCACCTGGGCGATACGAATATCTTGCACGATATGGATCGGCCGTTTGATTCGGTCGAGGAGATGAACCGCAAGGTCATCGATGCCATCAATGAGTGCGTGGCGGCGGACGACCGTCTCTATATCTTGGGAGACTTTACCTATCGTTTGCCCCTGGCGGAGGCGGTGCGCCTGCGCGAGCGCATCGAATGCCAGAATGTGACGCTCATCCGTGGCAACCATGACGGTGATTGGGAAGATCCCGACGTACCGCAGATTTGGGATGAGGTATGCGATTACCTGGAGATGGCTCCCGGCTATGCCAAGGGCCATCGTCTAGTTATGAGCCATTACCCCATGCTCAGCTGGAATGGCAAGGCGCGCGGCGCCATCATGCTGCACGGGCATATCCACAGCAGGGGAGACCGCACCAACGCGCGCAACCGCGATCGCGAGCGCCCTATCTTTCGCTATGATGTCGGTCTCGATGCCAACGATTACAAGCCCGTAAGCCGTGATCAAATCCTTGACTTCTTTGGGCTGTAATTCTCGAACCACCACACAAACCACCGCAAAGGGGACAGTGAACTGCCTCCCATTTCTTGGACATCGGGAAATGGGAGGTTTTCCATGAGTAT
>USQQ01000003.1 GCA_900556875.1 uncultured Collinsella sp. | reverse complement strand
TGTTAGGCGCGCCGCCAGCGTTCATCCTGAGCCAGGATCGAACTCTCCGTCCAAAATATCTGGGCTTCGAGCCCGTCCGGTCCTCTCAGTTCATCGCTGATCGGTTCCGTTCGATTCATATGGTTTTAGTATAGGAAAAGGAATTTCTCGGGGCCGCCTCTCGGCGGCCTTGCGAAAAACAAATCCAAGTTAGACCATTTCAAATGGTTCGATGTCTGCCCGGATGCGACACAACTGGTGTGTCCATCCTCGCAGTATCCGGTTCTCAAGGTGCACGCCTGGCGGCTGATCCGGTCCGACCGGGCCGCGCGGCAAGGAGATATATTGCCAGACCGGAGGGCCCCCGGGGGCGGGAATCTGGGCGTACACATTTCCTACATATCTTGTGATCCGACTAACGTTTGCCAGCCGTTAACTACCGCTCGCCGAGCATCTCTTTATATAAGGCAGTCTCATGGTTAAAGCGGATACGTCCCCCTAGCTAAAGCACAGCCAGCATCGAGCAACTCATCACGTTCTTCCACCGAGAACCCCTCGGCGTAGACGCGCACCACTGGTTCGGTCCCGCTAGGACGGACCAGCAGCCACGTGTCATCCTCGAATGACAGACGCAAGCCGTCCATATGACTAACGTTTTGCGGCACCTTGCCACAAATCGACTTGGGGTTTACGCCCGGCAGCAGGGTTCGTAACGTTTCGGCATCTTCGGCCTCAAGGCGTAAATCGCGTCGACCGTAACTCGTCTTACCAAATCTGTCCTCGAGTTGGTCGACCAGAACGCCCAAAGGCGCGTCCGTCTTTGCCATAAGCTCACACAGAATCAGACAGGCGAGGATTCCATCGCGCTCGGGCATATGCGCGGCGATGCCGATTCCACCGGCTTCTTCGCCGCCCATGAGGACGCCGCCCTTCTTCATCTCTGCCGCTATATATTTGAAACCGACTGGTTTGACGGTCACGCGGCAGCCAAGCGCCTCGGCAATGCGACGCACGAGCGTCGAGCATGAAAGATTGACGACGACGCGCCCCTCCAAATTACGAAATTGAACCAAGTCGCCCAAAACGAGCGCCATGATCTGATGCGGATGTATATATCTGCCGCGCTCGTCAACCGCGCCGATACGGTCGGCGTCGCCGTCGGTCACCAGGCCAGCGCAAGCTCCGTCCTCGATAACCGTATGCTCGCAAGCGTCCACCCAAGGCTCAACGGGGTCGGGGCAGATATCTTCTTGGTCAGACGCCTGCCCGGCGTGAATCTCGTGCACCTCAACGCCAAGCTCGCGCAGCAAGTCGGCTAGATAGCCCTGGGCTGCGCCGCCCATGGGATCGACAACCACGCGCAGGTGCGCGGCGCGGATGGCTTCGCCATCGACAAACGATGCCACCGCCTGCATATAGTCAGGAATGATATCCGCGGTGCGATATTGCCCCTCGATCTCCATTGGCTCGGGAGCCATGGTCTCTTCGAGCTCTTCGATGACATCCTGGTTGGCGGTTGAGCCGTCACCCATGCGAATCTTGAGGCACAGATAACCCTGCGGATGATGGGACCCCGTCACCATGAGCGCGCCGCACGCCTCACCGTCATAAGCCGCCGCCCACGTAAGGGCAGGGGTCGGAACAGGTCGCGAAGCGAGCACGGTGTCCAGCCCGTGCGCTGCTAGCACGCCCGCCGCAAGCTCAGCGAACTCGCGCGCCAGGGGCCGGGTGTCGAACCCTATATATACCGTTTTGCCCGGATTGGTCTTTTGCCACAACTCGCCGACGGCATCGGCGATACGGGCAACGTTATCGGCAGTGAAGTCCTCATCGACGCGAGCGCGCCAACCGTCAGTTCCAAAATGAATTATCGCGCACACGCGCAGACACCTCACAGTGTTTGGATCATGGTACGCATGAGGTATACCCGCGATACACACTCGGCAACCTGCCGGCACCAGCATTCACCATTTGGGCAAATGCTGCCGAGGACATGCAAGCAATAAAAAAACCGCCCCGTATGGAGCGGTTTTGCCCTTTATATATCGAGCGCCTCGGCCATTGCTGCCGTAGTGATTGCCGTGGTTCCACAGCAACTGCCCACCATTGCGGCACCGGCATGTCTCCATTCGATGCATGCGCGCGCGAAAGCTTCAGGGTTCTCGTGCCATACGGGGCCATCCTGAGTCTGGACCGGATCGCCCACGTTGGGACGCACCGTGACGGGAGTAGTCGCCGATGCAACCATTCTGGGCACCGCCGCGTTCGCGGCCGCAAGCGAACAGCAATTAACACCAACCGAGTTTGCGCCGTGTTTTTCGGCGTACAAAACGGCTGCCTCGATGTTGAGGCCATCGCCCAACAGGTCGCCTTTGTCATCAACGACAAAACTCACCAGGACAGGCATGCCGTCAGCGGCATCTCGAGCGCCGGCAAGCATGGGCTGCAAATTACGGATAGACGTCACCGTCTCGATCAGCAGACCATCAACACCAGCATTGAGTAAGGCGTGCGCCTGTTCGCGCGCAATGCCTCGGATCTCACGAAACTCGGCAGAGTCCTCGGCAAACCACTCAATACCGATCGGACCCATCGAGCCCAGCAGCAGCTGAGGGTGCGCCTGGCGGGCATCGTCGACGGCCCCGCGATTGACCTCCGCCACGGACGGCGCAATCTGGTCGTGCTTGAGGGCATAGCTTGATGCCTGAAAGGTATTGGTAATGAGCACCTGCGCACCGGCGGCGACATACAAGCGATGGATACGAGAAACGGTCTGCGGCTCCGCCAGATTCCAAAACGCCGGTGGAATATCGGCGGCGTCGTACTCACTCAACAGAACACTGCCCATGGGGCCCTGCGCCAACAAGGTCTCGCTCGACAAGCGGCGCGTAAGTTCCTCGGCACCAAAGCGGTTGTAATAACTCGTATCCATATATATCCCGCTATTCCTCGACGCTGATTCCCTGCTTTTCGAGATAGGCGAGCCAGCGGCTCATCGTGTCCTCGGATAGCGCATGCTCCATCATGCAGGCCTCGGAATCGGCTCGCTCAAATTCGACACCGAGCTCCTGAACCAAAAACGTGCGGATGAGGCGATGACGGTACCAGATAGCCGTGCCAACCTCGCGGCCGCGATCGGTCAGGATTACCTTGCCATAGTGCGATTGCTCGACAAGCTCGGATGCCTTGAGCGCCGAAACCGCTTTATTGACCGATGCCTTGGAGACGCCAAGGCGCTGCGCGATGTCGACCGATCGCACGCCGTTGGTTTCCCCCTCTTCGCTTTCAATGCGAACCATGCACTCCAAGTAGTCTTCGTTCGCCACCGTCAGATGTAGTTCGCGCGAGCTATTTGTCGTATCCATGATCTTCCGTCCCTTCTGCATTCAATGGCTGATTCTACCCCATCCAAGCGTCGCGGTATGCCGTGGCATACCGTGCTAGAGTTCTTGTTGCACACGACGACCAAGATTGGAGCGGTCTTTATGGAAAACACCACCACAAACCCCGATGTCCTCGAGCGCTTTTTGCGCTACGTCCAGATCAACACGCAGTCCGAGGATGCAAACTGCGACCAGGTACCCTCGAGCGCCGTTCAGTTTGACCTTGCCAACGTGCTGGCTGAAGAGCTGCGCGAGCTTGGTGCGGAAGATGCCCACGTGACCGAGCACGCCTATGTCTGCGCGCATATCCCCGCAAGTGCGGGCGCTGAGGACAAGCCCGCCCTGGGCCTGATCGCCCATCTCGACACCACCGAAGTTGCACCGGGCGCCGGCGTGAAGCCGCACATCGTACACTACGAAGGCGGCGACCTGGTCTGCGGCACGGTTGACGGTAAGCCCGTTGCCATGAGCACCGCCAAGCTTCCCGCCCTGAACGACCTCGCGGATGAGGACCTGGTCTGCAGCGATGGCACCACGCTTCTGGGCGCGGACGACAAGGCAGGCGTCGCCGAGATCATGTCGCTTGTCGCGCGTATCGCTCAGGACCCTTCTCTGCCCCATCCCGCACTCGGCATTTGCTTCTGCCCTGACGAGGAGATCGGTCACGGAGCCGAGCTGTTGGATATCGATACCTTTGGCTGCAAGTACGCCTACACGGTCGACGGCGGCCCCATCGGCGAGCTGGAGTGGGAGTGCTTTAACGCCGCCGAGGCGACCATCCGCTTTGAGGGCCAGTCCATCCACCCGGGCGACGCCAAGGGCCGTATGGTCAACGCAGGCAATCTGTTCTGCGACTTCAACGCGTTGCTCCCCTACGTGCAGCGCCCGGAGTATACGGAAGGCTACGAGGGCTTTTATCACCTTGAGGGTGTATCTGCGACCGTCGATCACGCCACGGCGCGCTATATCGTCCGCGACCATGACGCCGCCAAGTTCCAGCAGAAACTCGACCTTATTGATGCCGCCGCCTCGATGCTCAACCAGCGTCTGGGTGAGGAGCGCGTAACGGTCGAGATTAAGCAGCAGTATCGAAATATGGCCGAAATCGTTCGTGACTATCCCGAGCTTATTGATGTTGCCAAGGAAGCCTACCTTGCCTGCGGCGTTGAGCCCCAAGTGCTGCCGATTCGCGGCGGCACCGACGGCGCGCAGCTGTCGTTCCGCGGTCTGCCCTGCCCCAACCTTTCCACCGGCGGCTATTGCTATCACGGCGTCAACGAGTTCGTCCCGGTCAGTTCGCTCGTCAAGATGACCGACGTGCTCCAGGAGCTCGTCGCCCGCTTTGCATAAGCCTGGCTGCACAAGTCCAAAAGACGAATCGCCCCGTCCTCTACAAAGAACGGGGCGGTTTTTGCTGCAAGTGGAGTAATCAGCATCGCAGGTTGAGCCAACGTCAGCGAGCGACGTCCAAGGCGAACAAGTTGGCATGAAAAAGGCAGGGCATTGACCTTCTGGTCATGCCCTGCCTTTTGAATGACAAATTGTCGCCTTGGGCGGCGCGCAGCGTCGAGCCGTTACGGCGTTTGTTAAAACGCCGTAACTTAGTAGTTGGCTTCGTAGCCGTTGCCGTCGCCGGTGGGCTCTTCGTAGTAGTCCGAATCGCTCGAATCGCTTGAGTCATCGGAATCGTCAGAGCTGACCGATGAGGTTGCGGTACCGTTTGCGTAGTCGTCAGACGTGTTGTTGCTGAGGTCACCGATCGTGGAGCTGGAGCCGTCGGAAAGACCCATGGTGTTGGGGCCCTTGGGGTCCTTGCCGGCGTCGACACGGGCCATCATTTCCTTAAGCTCGTCCTCGTAGACAAAGACATAGCTCACGCCGTCGATCATGGTGCTGTCGTCGGCGTACGAGGGCAGGTTGGCCGAGTAGATACCGTCGACATCCATACCGCGCATGGCATTGACCGTAGCCACGATATCCTGAACGCTCATATCGGTTACGAGCATATCGGACAGCGAATTAACCAGGCCAAAGATCTTCGTGGCATCGAAGTTATTGAGAATCTGGTTGGCAAGGGCGCCAAGCACCTGACGCTGGTGGCGCATGCGCGTGTAATCGCCGTCGGCATAGGTGTAGCGGCAGCGGGCATAGGTAAGGGCGGTGGCACCGTCCATATGCTGCTGGCCAGCGGTAATCTTAATATCCAGGTGCTCGGGGTCGTCAACATCATCGGTTGCGTTAATGTCGATACCGCCAACCGAATCAATCAGCGCCTGCATACCGTCGAAGCTAACCTCGGCATAGTGGGAAATCTGAACACCGCACAGCTCGTTGACCGCCTCGACCATGGCCTCGGCGCCGCCAACGGTATGGCAGGCGTTGATCTTCATGGTCTCGCCCTTGTACTCGACCTTGGTGTCGCGCGGAACGGAAATGAGCGTCGCCTGCTTTTGCGTGGGGTCGATGCGTGCCAGGATAATCGAGTCGGCACGATACGTATCCTCGCCCGGACGGCCGTCGGTGCCAAGAAGCAGCACGTAGAACGGATCCTTTGCCTCATCGGTGTCAACCAGAACCCGACGCAGATTGTCGGTAATGACATTAGAATCGCCGAGCTTGCCCATAATGGTGGCAAACCACAGGCCGGCAGCGGTAGTGGCACTCAGCAGCACGCCAAGCACGACAATGAGCGCGACGTGACGAATCGTGTGGCTACGACGACGTTGGCGAGCTCGCTCGGAATAACGAGCCACGTTATCGCGACTGTAGATCTTGGCCTGCGCACCAGTTGAGGGTCTTCGAGTGGTGGTATCCGCGAGGGGCTTTTTATTAAACATAGGCAACCTGTATTAGTAGATGACGGGATCGGGGACGGTAGCATGCTCGACATGCGCGCCGAGCGCCTGCAGCTTTTCGACAAACTGCTCGTAGCCGCGCTTGATGTGATGGATAGCCGAAACCTCGGTCGTCCCGTCGGCGATCAAGCCCGCTACGACGAGGGCCGCTCCGCCACGCAGATCGGGCGAGGTAACCTGTGCACCCGAGAAGCCCTTGACGCCATGAATCATGGCATGATGGCTCTCGATACGAATGTCGGCACCCATGCGTACCAGCTCAGAGGCAAACATAAAGCGATTCTCGAAGATGTTTTCGGTAATAACGGAACTGCCGTCGGCAAGGGCGGAGAGCACCATAATCTGCGCCTGCATGTCGGTCGGGAAACCGGGGAACGGAAGCGTCTGGATGTCGACCGGCTTGATACGCTCGGCACGGTTCACATGGACGCCATCCTCGACGCGCTCGCAGTCGATACCCATGAGCTCCATCTTCTTGAGCACCATGCCCAAGTGAATGGGGCAAAAGCCCGTGACATCGACACCGCGATCGTCGGCCATCAACGCACCGGCAACGATAAAGGTACCGGCCTCGATGCGGTCGCCTACTACGCGATGGGTAACAGGATGGAGCTCTTCCACGCCTTCGATAGTCACGACGGGAGTGCCGGCGCCAACAATCTTGGCGCCCATCTCGTTGAGCATGTTGGCGAGATCGACGATCTCGGGCTCGCGGGCGGCATTGTCGATAACCGTGGTACCCTGCGCGCGCACGGATGCCATAATGAGGTTCTCGGTCGCACCGACACTGGCGAACTCGAGCGTGACGGTGGTGCCGCGCAGGCCCTGAGGCGCGCTGGCGTTGATATAGCCGTGGGCGGTATCAAACTCGACGCCCAGGGCCTCAAGACCAAGAATGTGCATATCGATCTTGCGAGCACCCAGGTTGCAGCCGCCCGGCATGGCGATCTTGGCGCGATGGAAGCGACCCAGCAGGGGCCCCATGACGGCGGTGGAAGCACGCATCTTGGCAACAAGCTCGTAGGGGGCCTCCCATGAATCGACCTGAGAGGTATCAATCTCGAGCGTGTGCTCGTCGAGAACATCGATCGTAGCGCCCATGCCCTTGAGCACCTTGCCCATCACGTGGACATCGGAAATATCGGGCACGTTCTGCAGCGTCGTCTTGCCCGGCGCCAGAAGCGTTGCCGCCATGAGTTTGAGCGCGGAGTTCTTGGCGCCCGAGACGGGCACGGAGCCTCCGATGGCGTGGCCACCCTCAACGCGGATAATATCCAAGGTCTACCCTTTCAAAAAGCATGCCCGGGGTGGCTGGGCCATCCCGGGCATGATGTGTTCGCAAATGGTCGAACGCTAAATCGTTTGACTATTGGGCAAGCTTGAGCTTACACCATGCGATTTCATTATAGAGGTAGGCGCGGCGTGCATCATCCTCCGACAAATTACCCAGCTTCTCTTCAAAACCTTGAATATCAGCTTTAAGCTTGTCGGCATCGACGGTCGCCAAATCGCAAGCGCGCTCGGCGAGAACGGTCACGACATCGTCCGCAACCTGGGCATAGCCGCCGGCCACGGCAAACGTGTGGTCGACAGTGCCCATGGCCTTATCGGAAACGCGAACGTAACCGCGGTCGATCGTGCAGATCTCGCTGGAGTGAGCAGGCAGGACGCCAAACTCGCCATCCGTGGACGGAATCGACACAAACGCAGCGTCGCCCTCATAGGCGCAGCTCACGGGGCACACGATGCGGATACGCATAACCTACTTCTCCCCCATCTTGCGGGCGCGCTCGCGCACGTCCTCAATCGTGGAAGCATAGCGGAAAGCCTGCTCGGGCAGGTCATCGGCCTTGCCGTCGACAATCTCGGCGAAAGAGCGGACGGTATCCTCGACGCGGACGTAGACACCGGGGTTGCCGGTGAACTTCTCGGCGACGTGGAAGGACTGCGAGAGGAACTGCTGAATCTTACGGGCACGGTTGACCGTAAGGCGCTGCTCCTCGGACAGCTCGTCCATACCCAGAATGGCGATGATGTCCTGAAGGTCGGAGTACTCCTGCAGGAGCTCCTGGACCTTGACAGCGACACGGTAGTGCTCCTCGCCGACGATCGAGGGATCGAGAGCGTCGGAGGAAGACGCGAGCGGGTCGATAGCCGGGAACAGGCCGAGCGACGAAATGCTACGCGAAAGAACCGTGGTGGCGTCGAGGTGCGTAAACGTCGTGGCAGGCGCCGGGTCGGTCAGGTCGTCTGCGGGGACGTAGACAGCCTGGACGGAGGTAATGGAGCCCGTCTTGGTCGAGGTAATGCGCTCCTGGAGGTCGCCCATCTCGGTTGCCAGCGTGGGCTGGTAGCCAACGGCGGACGGCATACGGCCCAGCAGTGCGGAAACCTCGGAACCTGCCTGGGAGAAGCGGAAGATGTTGTCGATGAACAGCAGAACGTCCTGGCCGCGATCGCGGAAGTACTCAGCGGTGGTAAGGCCGGCCAGACCGATGCGCAGACGCGCTCCGGGCGGCTCGTTCATCTGACCATAGACCAAGCAGGTCTTGTCGATAACGCCAGACTCGCTCATCTCGAGGAACAGGTCGGTGCCCTCGCGGGTACGCTCGCCGACGCCGGTGAACACCGAGGTGCCGCCGTGCTCCTGGGCGAGGTTGTTGATGAGCTCCTGAATCAGAACGGTCTTGCCGACGCCGGCGCCGCCGAACAGGCCCGTCTTGCCGCCACGGATGTAGGGCTCGAGCAGGTCGACGGCCTTGATGCCGGTCTCGAAGATCTCGGTCTTGGTGGTGAGCTCGTCAAAGCGGGGCGCTGCATGGTGGATGGGGTAGAACTCCTCCACCTCGGGCATGGGCTTGCCGTCGACGGGCTTGCCCATGACGTTCCAAATTCGGCCGAGCGTCTTGGGGCCAACGGGCATCTTCATGGGCTCACCGGTATCGGTGGCGATGAGGCCGCGCTGCAGGCCGTCGGTCGAGGACATGGCGACCGTGCGGACGACGCCGCCCGGAAGCTGGCTCTCGACCTCGAGGATCGTGCTCAGATGACCGATCGGGGTCTCGGCCTCGACCGTGAGCGCGTTGTAGATCGGGGGCACCGCGCCGTCAAACTTGACGTCGACGACAGGGCCGATGATTCGCACGATGCGACCATCACCGGCAGTCGTCTTCTTGGTGGCTTCCTCGACCGCAAGCTTTACGGTGTTATTAGCCATTACTGTTCCTCCAATGCTGAGGCTCCGCCGACGATCTCGTTAATCTCGGTCGTGATCGAAGCCTGGCGCACGCGACTATACGTGCGGGTAAGGGTCGAGATGATCGCGGTGGCGTTTTCCGTCGCGGAGTGCATGGCCTTGCGGCGTGCACCCTGCTCGGCAGCCGCCGAATCGATCAGGGCCTGGTAGATGACCGTCAGGATATAAGACGGCACAAGCTTGCCGAGAACATGCTCGGGAGAGGGCACGAACTCGAACGTGGACGAGATGCGCTTAGGGGCGTCGGTCTCGTTCTTACGCGGACCGTGGGCCATAGCGATCATCTCGGGGTCGAGCGGCAACAGATGCTCGACGCGAAGCTCCTGATCCACGCGGTTCTTGGCGTGGTGGTAGACAAGCTCGACACGGTCAAGCTCACCGGCACGATACGCATCGCAGATATGAGAGGAGATCATGCGGGCCTGATTGAAATCGGGCTCAGAGGAGTTGCCCTCAAAGTGCATGACGACGTTTGCGCGGTCACGGAAATACGTGGCCGGCTTACGCCCGCACGCGATGATCTCGCACTCGATGCCGTCGTTCACCCAAGAAGCGGCGAGCTTTTCGGCCGTGCGCTCCACCGTCGTATTGAAACCGCCGGCAAGGCCGCGGTCCGAGGCAATAACGACAATCAGGCCATGCTTGACGCTCTCATGCTTCTGCAGCATGGGATCGGTGCCCGAACAGGAGGCGTCGCCGGCGACCGTCAACATGACGTCGGTCAGCGCCTCCTTATAGGGCTCGGCCTGCTTGGAGCGATCGAGGGCACGACGGATCTTGGCCGTAGAGACCATCTCCATCGTGCGCGTGATCTGCTTGGTCGTGGTAACCGAGGAGATTCGCTTCTTAATGTCGCGAAGGTTGGCCATGGGGCTTAGTTCTCCTCTGATCCAGAAACATCCGAATGGTGCTTGGCCATGAACTGCTGTTTGAAGTCGCCGATGACGCGCAAGAGCTCAGCCTTGGTGTCATCATCGATCTTCTTGGCGCGAACCTTGTCGAGCAGCGAGCCAAAGCCATTGTCCATGTACTCGATGAGCTCGGCACGGAAAGGCAGCACGTCGGCGATCTCCAGGTCATCCAGGAAGCCCTCGTTGCCAGCGAACAGCGTAACGATCTGCTCGCCAACCTCAAACGGCTTGTAGCGCGGCTGCTTCAGGAGCTCGGTCATGCGAGCGCCATGGGTAAGCTGCTTCTGAGTAGCCTCGTCGAGGTCGGAGCCGAACTGCGTAAAGCCGGCGAGCTCCTGGTACGAAGCGAGGTCCAGACGGAGGTTGCCGGCGACCTGCTTCATGGCCTTGGTCTGCGCATCGCCACCGACGCGGGACACGGAGATGCCCACGTCGACTGCCGGGCGCTGACCCTGGAAGAAGAGCTCGGACTGTAGGTAGATCTGACCATCGGTAATGGAAATGACGTTGGTCGGAATGTAGGCCGAGACGTCGCCGTCCTGGGTCTCGATGATCGGCAGTGCCGTCATGGAGCCGTAACCGTTCTTCTTGGACATCTTGACGGCACGCTCGAGCAGACGAGAGTGCAGGTAGAAGATGTCGCCAGGATAGGCCTCGCGTCCGGGCGGACGATGCAGCGTCAGCGACATCTGACGGTAGGCCACAGCCTGCTTGGACAGGTCGTCGTAGATGACGAGCACGTGGCCGCCGGGGTTGGTCTCGCTGGCGGGCTTGCCGTCCTCGCCGTTGTACATGAAGAACTCGCCGATAGCGGCACCGGCCATAGGCGCGATGTACTGCATAGGGGCGGAATCGGCAGCGGTGGCCGAAACGATGATGGTGTAGTCGAGCGCACCGTGCTGAGCGAGGGTCTCGCGGATGTTGGCAACCGTGGAGGCCTTCTGGCCGATGGCGACATAGATGCAGACCATGCCCTTGCCGCGCTGGTTGAGGATAGCGTCGATGGCGATGGCGGTCTTACCGGTCTTACGGTCGCCGATAATGAGCTCACGCTGACCGCGGCCAATAGGCACCATGGAGTCGATAGCGAGCAGACCGGTCTGAACCGGCTCGCACACCGGGGTACGATCGATGACGCCGGGAGCCTTGAACTCGATGGGGCGACGGTGCGTGGCGACGATGTCGCCCAGGCCGTCGATGGGCTGGCCGAGCGGATTGACGACGCGGCCGAGCATGGCACGGCTCACGGGGATATCCATAATGCGGCCAGTGGTGCGGCACTCGTCGCCTTCCTTGATGGAGTCGACGGCACCAAACAGAACGGCGCCGACCTCGTCACGGTCAAGGTTCTGGGCAAGGCCGAAGACGGTCTCACCGGTATCGGAGCTCTTGAACTCCAGAAGCTCGCCTGCCATGGCGCTCTTGAGGCCGGAGACGCGCGCGATGCCGTCGCCTACCTCGTCGACCGTTGAAACCTCATGCGTATCGACCGTCGCGGAGAGGCTCGTGAGCTGCTCCTGCAGTTTCTTGGCGATATCCTGGGCATTGAGGGTTTCGGACATTAGGCTTCACCTCCGTACGAATTAGCAGAGTTTGCGAGGGTCTCCTGCGCGATGCGCAGCTGCGTCTTGACGGAAATGTCACGACGCTCGCCGCGGGCCTCGAGCACCAGGCCGCCCACGATAGACGGGTCGACCTGCTCGATAAGGAATACCTTGCGGCCGAAGTCCTGCTCGCATTTCTTAGTGATGGTTTGACGCAGCTCGTCGTCGAGCGGGATCGCCGTGGTGACGGTCACGCCCACTACATCCTCGTCTTCCTCGGCAACATACTTAAAGGCAGCTGCCACCTTGGGAAGAAGGTCGAGCTGGTCGCGCTTGGACATGGTGTCGAGCACGGCGATGATCTCGGGGCTGGCAGAAGCCAAGCGCTCGATCATCTCGAGGTCCTCGAACACATGGTTCTCGGCCTTAGCGGCTTCCAGAAGGGAGCGCGCGTAGGTCTCGAGCACCTTGTCCTGATAGCGGCTAGTCGGCATTCAGGCTACCTGCTTCCTGGATGTAGCGCTCGATGAGCTTCTTCTGCTCGGCATCGTCCTCGAGTGCCTCGCCCACGATCTTGGTGGCGACGGCAACGGACAGGTCGGCGATGGAGCTCGCGGCACCGGCGTAAATGGACTTGCGCTCGTCCTCAACGGTCGTATGGGCCTTGGCGATGATCTCCTCGGCCTCCTTGTGAGCAGCCTCGATGATACGGGCGCGCTCGGACTCGGCGTCCTTACGGGCCTCGAGAACGATGTCGGCAGCCTGACGACGGGCGTCGGTGACGATCGAGTCGGACTCAGCGCGCTTGGCGATAGCCTCCTGCTTGGTCTTCTCGGCCTCGTCGAGGCTCTCCTCGATCTTCTTGCCGCGCTCCTCCATGGTTTTCATGATGCCCGGCAGGGCGACCTTGGCCAGCACGATCCAGATAATCAGGAAGGCGATAAGCGCCGGGATGAACTCCGCCATCTTAGGGATGAGGATGTCCGCACCGGCAGCGCCGTCCTCGGCGAACGCGGAAACCGGCATGAGCAGCGCGGCCGCGGACGCGGAGAGTGCGATCGCGCTCTTCTGGGATGAAAGATTCATACTTGACGCTCCGTGCTATTTAACGATCAGCGCGACAACGAAGCCGATCAGAGCCAGAGCCTCGCCGAAGGCGGAGCCCATGATGAAGACGGTGAACACGCGGCCCTGGACCTCAGGCTGACGGGCCATAGCACCCGTAGCACCCAGAGCAGACAGGCCGATAGCAAGACCAGCGCCGATAACACCGAGACCGTAACCGATAACTCCCACGATTCCTCCTTTGTCGTGCGTGTCTTATTTCACGCAGGATAACCTTTTTATAACTGCCGGGCTCCATGGGTACGGGCACCGGCGGTTTAACGAATTGCCTTACCTTTAAGGCGCGAACGGAAGACTACTCCTCCTCCGCGACCTCCTCTGCCTCGGAGACATACACGGCGGTAAGGACCGTGAAGACGTAAGCCTGGATGGCGCCGACCACAAGCTCGATCGCATAGATCAGGATGAGGATGGCAAGCCAGGCTAGCGAAGGCAGGGCGCCAACGGCGTGCGCCGCGGAAACCTGCTGAAGCAGCGGCTGCATGAACATGCTCGCCATGATGGCGAACGAGCCCATGACCACGTGTCCTGCGAACATGTTGCAGAACAGACGGACGGCGAGCGTGATGAGGCGCAGGAAGGTCGAGAAAAGCTCGACGACCCACACGAGCACGTTCATCGGGAAGCTCACGCCCTGCGGGGCGAGGCTCTTGATGTAGCCGATCACGCCGTGAGCCTTGCATCCGTAGTAGATGAAGTACACGAAGGCGAAAATGGCGAGTGCGGCGGTGGAGCCGATTGCGCCGGTGCCGGGCTTCATTCCCGGGATCAGGCCGATCATGTTGTTGATCAGGATGAACAGGAAAAGCGAGCACAGGAACGGGAAGTGCTTCTTCCAGTTCTCACCCACGACGCCCTTGCCGATATCGTTCTCGACGTACTCGATGATGTACTCGAAACCGTTGACGAAGAAGCCCTTGGGAACCAGGGTCTGTTTCTTCTTGAACACGGCCAGGACGATCAGGAGCACGATCGTGGAGACGATCAGCCAAAACGAGTACTGCGTGATGCCGCAGCTCAGATCGCCCACGACAGGGGTGGAGCTGAACTCGCTGACCAGATGATTAATCTCATCAGGCAGCTTTTCAAAAATTTCCACGACTTACCTTTCGACCTCATGAGGATCTCGCAGCGCCTTGGCGACGCGAACCGTGCAGGCGGCCATAAAGGCCACGAAGCCGATCGCCTCGCCCAGGAGGAACATGCGAAATGCCTCTCCGAACAACACAAACACAACCAAGGTAAAGACGAGCAGGGCGATTGCCGAGACCGCCAGACTCACCATGCCCTTGAACATGTCCGCATTCTGCTTATCGTCAAGAACCGGCTTGAGCGTAAAGACAAAGGGAAGGAAGGCAATTGCGCCCGCGATGGCGCCTGCAACGATAGCGAGCAGATCGGCTATCTGAAACACTGGCGTCCTCACTTTCCTTTTTAACGCTTCACAGAACAGTTCCCGCCAAACATTGGTGACTATTGTACGAGCCAATCGCTAAAGTACAACCGAAAAAGCATCGGTTAATACGCACCTGTTCGTTTTCTTAAGACCTTCTTTATGCCGCAGGTACGGTAATACGTTTTTCTCGAACCCTGCAGGGCAAAACGTCCGTTAACAGGAGTGCGCGCGGTCGCCTTTTGTTCGTCCGCGCGCACCGTTTCTTCGTATTTGCAGCCGCGGCCGTTTAGCCCAGCGACTAGAGCGTGCCGTAGATGCGGTCGCCGGCGTCGCCCAGGCCGGGAACGATGTAGGCGGCCTCGTTGAGATGGTCATCGATGGCGCACGTATAAATATGTACGTCAGGATCCTTCTCGGTCAGCGACTTGAGGCCCTCGGGCGCGGCGACGATGCACAGCATGCGGATGTCCTTGACACCGCGCTCGCGCAGGTAGCTGATAGCCATCTCGGCCGAACCGCCCGTGGCGAGCATGGGGTCGACAACCAGGCAGATACGCTGGTCGATATCCTTGGGCATCTTGCAGTAATACTCATGCGGCTCGTGGGTGACCTCGTCGCGCTCCATGCCGATGTGGCCCACGCGAGCGGAGGGCACCAGGTCGAGGATGCCGTCGACCATGCCAAGGCCCGCACGCAGGATGGGCACGATGGCGAGTTTCTTGCCGGCAAGCTGTTTGAACGTGGCGGTAGTGATGGGGGTCTCGACCTCGACGTCTTCCATAGGCAGGTCGCGCATGGCCTCGTAGCCGTCAAAGAGCGCAAGCTCGCGCACGAGCTGGCGGAACTGGTTGGTGCCGGTGTTTTTATCGCGCAGGATCGACAGCTTGTGCTGAACGAGCGGATGATCGACAAGCGTCACACGGGACGCATCGTAGGTGACGGTCATGGGTTGATTGCCCCTTTCGTTGCGGCCGCAAAACGGCCTTGCTGACAAGGCGCGCAGCAATGTCGCCACCGCACGCCATACATTAGTTTAGCGGTTTGTTGTATCGAGCAGCCCATCGCAGCCCTACTGTGAGGTGCTGAGCGAGCGCCTGACTGCATCACGCCAGCCCGCAAGGTTTTGCTCGCGGCGCTCGGCGGACATGTGGGGAAGGAAGGTCCTAACGATCTGGGCATTTTGCTCCAGCTCTTCCAGGTCTTCCCAATAGCCGACGGCAAGACCCGCCAAGTACGCGGCACCGATTGCCGTGGTCTCCACCGTCTCGCATTGCAGCACGGGGATATCCAGCAGGTCGGCCTGGAATTGCATGATGAACTCGTTGCGCGAGGCACCGCCATCGACAGACAGGCGCTCAATCGAAAGCCCCACGTCCTGCTCCATGGCGCGCAGCACGTCGTAGCTCTGATATGCCATGGATTCGCAGGCGGCACGTACGATGGTCGCACGGCTCGAGGCGCCGGTCAGACCGCACACGATACCGCGAGCATGCGGGTCCCACCAGGGAGCACCCAAACCCGCAAAGGCGGGAACGAAGTAGCAGCCCTCGTTGTCGCTAATCGAAGCGGCGAGTTGTGCCGACTCGCTCACGCTCGAGATGATGCCCATGTTGTTGCGAAGCCAGTTCATCGTTGAGCCGGCGGCAAAAATAGAGCCCTCGAGCGCATAGCTGACTTTGCCGTCCGCAGCGATACCGATGGTGGAGACCAGGCCATTCTTGGATTCGACGATCTCGTCGCCGGTGTTCATGAGCATAAAGCAACCCGTGCCATAGGTGTTTTTGGTCTGGCCGGGACGGAAACAGCAGTGGCCGAACAGCGACGCCTGTTGGTCACCCGCCACGCCCATGATGGGCGGCATGTTGGTCATGATGTCGCTCGCGACGCGGCCGTAGTCGCCCGAGCTCCAGCGAACCTCGGGCATCATGGAACGTGGAACGTCAAAGAGTGCCAGCAGGTCGTCGTCCCAATCGAGCGTATGGATATTAAAGAGTGCCGTGCGGCTGGCATTGGTGTAGTCGGTGGCAAAGACCTGGCCGCCGGTGAGGTTGTAGATGAGCCAGGTATCGATGGTGCCAAACATGAGGTCGCCCGCCGCCGCGCTTTCGCGTGCGCCGTCGACGTTGTCGAGAATCCATTGCACCTTGGAGGCCGAGAAATACGGGTCGAGCGTGAGTCCCGTGCTGGAGCGCACCAGCCCTTCTGCGCCCTGCTCGACAAGCTCGTCGATCAGAGGTGCGGTACGGCGGCACTGCCATACGATAGCGTTATAGATCGGCTGACCGCTCACGCGATCCCAGACCACCGTGGTCTCGCGCTGGTTGGAGATGCCGATGGCAGCAATGCGGTCGGAGTGGATACCGCTCTTAAACTGGACTTCCATCATGACGGCGATTTGGCTGGCAAGGACCGCCATGGGGTCTTGCTCTACCCAACCGGGACGTGGGAAGCTGGTTTTGACGCTGCGACGTGCCTGCGCGACGATGCATCCGTACTCGTCGACGATGGTCGCAAGTACCGAGGTGGTGCCGCAGTCGAGCGCCATGATGTAGGAACCGCCAAAGTTAAACGAGGCATCTTCCATGCCCAGGCTGCCCAGATTCAACGACATCGCTTACACCTTTCTATTGCATCGGGTCGGACAGGACCCGTTCGATCTCTGATGCGGGAAGTGCGCCTTGGCGCAGGATCTGGAGCCCGCCGTGCTGGAACGACACGATGGTCGAGGCGTCGCGACACGGGGTCTCACCGGCGTCGACGGCAACATCGACCCCCTCCAGGATGCGACCCTCGACGGCGGCAAAGCTTGCCGGCGAGGGCGCGCCGTGCGTGTTGGCGCTCGTGCAGGCAAGAGGGCTGCCGCAGGCGCGGATGAGCGCTTGGACCACGGGAGAGGCCGAAGCGCGAAGAGCCACCGTGTCATCGGCGGCGCACATAAAGGTCGGCACGCAGGGGGCTGCCTTAATCACGATAGTCAGGGCTCCCGGCCAGCATCGTCGCGCGAGTACGCGGGCCTCGTTAGGGATATCCACGCCATAGCGGTCGAGTGCTTCGACGCCATCGACCAGCCAAGCGACGGTTTGCGTGAGCTCACGTTGCTTGAGAGTGAAGATACGGCGATAGCCGGTGCCGAGCGCAGGAACTGCGGCGCCATTGACGGCGGCCTGCGGATCGCGCGGCCACGATGGGAATTCGCTTGCATCTTGGGGCACGGCGTCCGAGAAGGCGTTGACTGCCACGGCGACACCGTAGACGGTCTCGGTCGGGATCAAAGCCAGGCCGCCGCGGCCGAGCACCTCGGCCGTGCGCTCGACGGCAAGCCGATGCGGCTCGCGCGTTCCCTCGTATACCCGATAGACCGTCTGCATGTGTATGCCAGCCCCTTACGCTCTGGTGCAAGTTTGTTTACTGTGGGGCATTCTCGCACGAAACGTTCAATCTATTTGCCCAGAGCGCATGTTGGTTTGGTGAGCGGCTCTAGTAGTCGGTGAAAGTTAGGGGGTTATTGGACGGCTACAAACTTCTTTGGTCTTCCGGCGTGACGTTCTTGGGCGGCGTAACGCTCGATACTGTCTATCGTTATCATCCGACGGCCGTCGACGAGTTCAACATCGAGTTTGCCGGCTTTGACCAGCGCGGTAATCCGCGGAGCGGAGACTTTGAGGTCCAGCGCTGCGTCTTTAAATGTTCGGCACGCCGCTTCCCGAGCGTCCTCGTGGTCGATTTCGACTGAAAGGGCCACGACCTCGGCCGAGCGTTCGTACCCTGCCGGAGTCAAACCGTTGTTGAGGTCGTCGGCCAAAAACGCCATCAGTGCCTCGGTGGCATGGGCAATCGCTTCTTCGCGCGTATCGCCATCGGCAAAGGCGCCGGGAATCTGCGGGAAGCTAGCGCAGTAACCATCGTCTTCTTTTATGAGAACGCAGTCATAGGTAAATCGCTGCCTCATTTTGCCTCCAACTACCATCCAGCTTGGCGACGAATACTTGCCCACGTGCCCTTCTTTGGTCGATCACCACCAGAGCCGTTCACGGTGACAACGCGGTCACCAGAAACATACTTAGCATGACTACCGACTTGCGCGACCTTCACGAATCCATCGTGCTTGAGTAGGGCAATGATTTCCCGAAAGGTAGGAGGTTGCATGGGCCGACCTCTTTCAGCCGTCCTAATTATAAACTACTTTATAATTTTTGCTAACCAGTTAATAAATATTACTGGCGTTGCTTGGGCTCGGTGACGATGGCTCGGACAATGCGGGGGCGATCGGTGAGGTCGTGGACGATACGCACGTCCGAAAGGCCTGCTTGACGACAGAGCTCGGCCGCGGCGTCGAGCGCGCCCTCGTAGAGCTCGCAGGCAAACAGGCCGCCGGCACGCAGCATGTAGGGCGCCGCGTTGAGCAGGCGGCGGAAGATATCGAGACCGTCGGCACCGCCCTCGAGCGCCAGATCGGGCTCAAAGTCCTTGACCTCATGCGGCAGCGAGCGCATGACGTCGGTCGGGATGTAAGGTGGGTTGGAGACGAGCACATCAAAGGTGCCCCACTCTTCGCGGGGAATGGAACTCACCAGGTTTGTGAGGCTGAAGGCGACCTCGTCGGACGTGAGGCCAAGCGCATCACGGTTTTTGGTGGCCAGATCGATGGCGCGCGGCTCGATATCGGTAGCAGTGCAGGTAACGTGGCCGCGGCGCTCCCAGGCAAGGGAGAGCGAAATGCAGCCCGTGCCGCAGCCGACCTCGAGAACGCGGGCAGTGCGGGGCTCGGCTGGGGCAGATACGTTGGCCTCGGCGGCATCTTGCGCGGGAGTCGCCTGTTGGTCGTTGTCCTCAATGGCGATGCCGTATTCGTCGAGCTCGGGCTCGGGGGTTTCCATGGCCTCTGCTTCTGCCGCTTCGGCTTCTGCCGCCTGCGCGGCGGCTTCCTCGGCCTCGCGATCGGCCAGTTCCTCGGCATAAGCGCGACTGCCCAGCACATCGCCGCCTAGCGCCGCCTCGTCGGCAGCTGTGAGGTTGGCGGCACGGCGCTCGGCCGTCGCTCGCTCGTCGGCCAATGCGGCCTCGGCCTTGCGTGCCTCCTCGACCTCATCGTTCCAAGGCAGCTCAACACGCTGACGGGCAGCGGCCTCGGGGCTCAGTACCTCGGCATCCAGATAATTGAGGACTTCCTCGACGAGCATCTCGGTCTCGGGGCGCGGAATGAGCACACCGGGGGCGCACGCGACGTCGATCATGCGAAACTGCGTGCTGCCCGTGATGTATTGCAGCGGCTCGCCCTTAGCGCGGCGGACAACGGCCGCATGCATGGTCTCGAGCTGGGCCGCGTTAAGCGTCTCGTCCATACGCATATATAGGTCAATGCGCGCCAGGCCCGTGGCGGCGCACAGCAGCCACTCGGCAGAAAGACGGGGGTGCTCCTCGCCGCGCTCGGCCAGGTACTCCTTGGTCCACTCGAGACAACGCTTGATGGTCCAAATCTCGTTTGCCATGGGGCCCTCCCCTCTTAAGCGCCGGACGGCGCGCGAATGTCGGAGCAGATTGTAAGCGAGGCCAGCGCTTGGCAAGGGGCGATTGAAGGCGATTATCGAGAATCAGCCCAGAATTTTGCACCGAGCTCGCTCAAAGTGTTCATTCGCTGACGTCTAAATTTGCATTCGTCAAGCTTTTGGCAAGGTTGCCCCAAAACTGACCAATATCTAACCAAGAACTTGCCACATCGCTTGACGCACGACCCATCAAAAATCGCTCCGCGACTTCTTGAACGATATTTTGAGCAATATTTTCGATAGCGGACTTATGCCGTCAATTACCTTAAGCAGGTAAGCAGCTCAAATGACATCACAGCCGACTGAATAAAATATCAAGGCAATGTCACCAATGACTCCCTACGAATCATTTGACAACCAAGGAAACGCCGATGTTTTGGCAATGTCAGCGAGCGACGTCCAGAGCGAACAAGTTGGCATGAAAAAGGCAAGGCATAGACCTTCTGGTCATGCCTTGCCTTTTGAATGACAAATTGTCGCTCTGGGCGGCGCGCAGCGTCGAGTCGTTACGCGGTTTGTAAAACCGCGTAACCTACACGGCCTGTGCCAGCTTCTCGGCACGCTCGGCGGCGGCGAGCGCCTCGATGACGGTGCCGAGCTGGTCGCCCAGGAGGACGCCGTTGTAGGTGGAGTTGAAGCCGATGCGGTGATCGGTCACGCGGTCCTGGGGCTGGTTGTAGGTACGGATCTTCTCGGAACGGTTGCCGTGGCCGATCTGGCTCTGGCGCTCGGCACCGAGCTCCGCCTGCTGCTTCTCGAGCTCCATCTCGTACAGACGGGCGCGCAGCATCTGCATGCAGACTTCGCGGTTCTGGATCTGGGAGCGCTGTTCCTGCGACTGCACCACGGTGTTGGTGGGCAGGTGGGTGATGCGCACGGCGGAGTAGGTGGTGTTAACGCACTGACCGCCAGGGCCGGAGGCACAGTAGGTATCGATGCGCAGGTCGGACTGGTTGATCTGAACGTCGATCTCCTCGGCCTCGGGAAGCACGGCGACGGTTGCCGTGGAGGTCTGGATGCGACCCTGGGACTCGGTCTTGGGAACGCGCTGGACGCGGTGCACGCCGGACTCGAACTTCATGACGGAGTAGACGCGGTCGCCCTCGACCTTGAACTCGATGGACTTAAAGCCGCCGGCCTCGCTGGGGCTGGAGTCGAGCACGGTGGTCTTCCAGCCGCGCGACTCGCAGAAGCGCTGATACATCTTGTACAGATCGCCGGCAAAGATAGCCGCCTCGTCGCCACCGGCGGCGGAGCGAATCTCGACGATGGTGTTCTTGTCGTCGTTGGGGTCGCTCGGGATGAGCATGTACTTAATGTCTTCCTCGAGCTGGGGAAGCTTGGCCTCGTTTTCGGAGATGTCCATCTGGAGCATCTCCTTCTCATCGGCATCGGTCGTATCGTGGAGCATTTCCTTGGCAGCCTCGATGTCATCGAGCGCGCCGATGTACTCGCGCGAGGCGGCGATGAGGTCGGACTGGTGCGCGTACTCCTTGTTGAGACGCGTGAACTCCTTGATGTCGGAGGCAACGGCCGGGTCGGAAAGCTTCTTCTCGAGCTCCTCATAGGCCTTGATGATCTTTTCGAGCTTGTCGCGCATGGCGGGACTCCTTTATATGCGTGAAGGTGAAAATCGGCAGAGTTGATGGGGCGCGCGGCGCCGCTGCGGGGGTAAGCCCGGCTAGAACATGTCGATCTTCAGATACATGCGCATCCCTTCGCGTATGGGGTACATAGTTGCGGTCTAACCTATACATGATAGCGTGCGCAGGCAAACCTGCATATAACCCGCACGGAATGAGTGGACATAGCCGTTGGGGACGTTCATTAACGACTAGTCGTTTAAGAGCGTCCCCAACGGCTAACAAAGGGACTGTCGCTTTGTCAGATTCTAGAGCGTGTGGAGTAGGGCGATGAGGAAGCGTACGCCCTGGAGGTAGGCGCGGCGGGTGATGCGCTCGTTGGTGCCGTGGACGCCGCGGTCGCACTCGTCATCGTCGACCACAAACGCCGAAAAACGAATGCATTCGGAGCAAATGTGCTGGTAGTTGGCAGCGTCGGTCGCGCCGATCACGGTCGAGGGAACGATACCGATAGGAGCTCCGCCCGCCGCTGATGATCCGTTTTCCTCCGTCCCCTTTGGATCGCGGAAATAGCGGGCGGCGATGGAGCGAACCGCCTCGAGGCCGGGACCACCGATGCGCGGGGACGGCGAGGGCTCGGAGCTGCCGGGGCCCAGCTCCACTTCGACACGACCGGCAAGGTCCGCCCCGGCAACCGCCTCACGGCAGCGCGCCACAACGTCGGCCACGCCCGTGCCCTCGAGCATGCGGAAGTTGATATTGGCCCACATATCCTGTGGCATCACGTTGGCGCCGGTGCTGCCACCCTCGATCTGCGTGGGCGCGCAGGTGGTCGTCACCAGCGGATAGAGCTTCTTGCTGGCGAGGCAGTCGCGGACAATGACGTCCCCGTTGGCGGCAATCTCATCCACCGTGTAGAGCCCCAGCTCGACGAGCTGTGCGGCAAGCAGATCGGTCACGCGCGTCGGCCACTCGATATCGCAGATTGCGGCGATAGCGCGGCTCAGTACCTCGAGCGATGTGCCGCCGTAGGGGTTGGACGAATGCCCGCCCTCACTCTTCGTCTTGAGCACAATATCGGCGTAGCCCTTCTCGGCAAGGTCGGCATGCATAAGCCAGCCCTCGCCCGCGCCGTACTCGGCAGCCGAAACAATACGGTAGTCACCCTCGTCGATCAGGTATTCAAGTTCAATACCGCGCTCCTCGAGCACGCGACCGATCGCCCGCGCGCCGTACTGCGTGGTTTCCTCGTCCTGGCCAAAAGCCAGCAGCAGGGTTCGCTCGTGCTCCCAGCCGTGCGTCAACGCATACTCAACCGCCTCGAGAATACCTGCGACCTGGTCTTTCATGTCGATAGCGCCGCGACCCCAAATGTAGGTGTCGTCCACCTGTCCGCTAAAGGGGGCGTGCGTCCAGTCGGCCTCGGTACCCGGCACCACGGGGACCACGTCCATGTGGCCCATGAGCATGACGGGTTTGAGGGCGGAGTCGGAACCGCCAAGCGTCACCAACAGCGAATGGCCGACAAGCTCGACCTCGCCCGCCGCAAATACGTGCGGCCAGGCCTGCTGCATATACGCGCGCAGGTCGTCGAAGGGCTGCCAATCCACCGCCTCGGCATCCATGCTCGAAATGGTCGGAAACGACAGCACGCGGCCCAAGTGCTCGCACGCGCCGGCCTCGTCTATATCGGCAAAATCGTCCTCATGCGCAAAGAAGCGCCAAACCTCGGCCATGACATCCTTTCGATTGTGACGACAAAGGCCGCCCCACGGGAGCGGCCCTGCAACGTAAGCGTTTGCGGTCGGTTATTTGTCCTCGAGATAGCGAGAGAGGAACTCACGAGTGCGCTGGTGTTTGGGGTTGCCGAAGAGCTCGGCCGGCGCGGCATCCTCGAGCACCACGCCCTTGTCCATAAAGACCACGCGGTCGGACACCGTGCGGGCAAAGGCCATCTCGTGCGTGACGACGACCATGGTCATGCCGTCGGCGGCGAGCTTGCGCATGACCTCGAGCACCTCGCCCACGATCTCGGGGTCGAGCGCGGAGGTCGGCTCGTCGAACAGCATGATCTGCGGATTCATACATAGGGCACGAGCGATGGCCACGCGCTGTTTTTGACCACCGGACAGGCGACCAACGGCGGCGTGCGCGAACTTTTCGAGTCCCACGCTCGTCAGATGCTCCATCGCGACCTTCTCGGCCTCGGCCTTGCTCATCTTTTTGAGCGTGACGGGCGCGAGCGTGCAGTTGTCGAGCACGTCCATGTTGTTGAACAGGTTGAAGCCCTGGAACACCATGCCGATGTCCTCGCGCAGTTTATTGATATTGCAGCGCTCGGCAGTAAGGTCCTGACCGTGGAACCAGATATGGCCCGCGTCCGGGGTCTCGAGCAGGTTAAGGCAGCGCAGAAACGTCGACTTGCCCGAGCCCGAGGCGCCGATGATGGTGACGACCTCGCCGGGATTGACGGACAAGTCGATGCCCTTGAGTACCTCGAGTGAGCCAAAGCTCTTGCGCAGGCCCTCGACGCGGATAAGCGGCTCTTGGTTTTGCACGGCTGCCGCAGTGCCGGTAGTGGCGGTATCTGCCATGATGATTCTCCTCGTCTTAAGCCTAGTTAGAGCTGGGCAGCGTGGCAGGAGCCTCGGCGCCGAGCTTTTTGCCAAAGGCCTCGAGCAGGCGGCTCGCCACGAGCGTCAGGATCAGATAGACCACGAGCGCCACGCAGTAGACCTCCATCTGGCGGTAGTACACGCCGGCGACGGTGGTGGTGGCGTACATGAGGTCGAACACGCCGATGACCGAGAGCACCGACGAGTCCTTGATGTTGATGATGAGCTCGTTGGTGAGCGCCGGGATCGCGTTTTTAATACCCTGAGGGAACACGACCTTGCGCATAGCCTGCCACTGCGACAGGCCCAGCGAGCGCGCTGCCTCGGCCTGGCCGGGATCGATGGACTCGATGCCGCCGCGCAGGACCTCCATCATGTAGGCGGTAGAGTTGAGCGAGATGGTGACGAGGCCGGCAGTGAAGGTACTCCAGATCTGGTTGGCCTGGGCGGTCTCGAAGCCCATGCCGCGCAGAACGGTAAAGCCCGCGTAATAGATGAGCAGGCCCTGGACCATCATGGGCGTGCCGCGCACGACGGTGGAATAGACGGTCGCAAAGCCTCGGCCAATGCTCTTAAAGAAGCGCACCAGGTCGTTATCGACGCGATCGAAGGTCTGGGTGCGCAAGAACACAAAGAGCAGCGCCAAGAAGAAGGCGATGACCGTGCCGAAGGTGGCAAGCGCGATGGTGATCTCGATACCGCGGATAAAGAAGTCGCCGCTCTTGTAGGTCATGTAGACCAAGCTCGACAGAAAGTCGCTGGGATTGGAGTCCGAGACAATGCTCACCTGCACCAGGTCGACAAACGACATGACGCAGCGGTCGATAAAGAAGATCGCCGCGATGGCAACCACGACATAGCTGCCCAGGCGCGCGCCGCGACGGAAACGCTCGGATGCAAACGGCGACGTTTCGCGATAGTCGCTCCAGTGCATAACCTTGGTGACGAGCGCTGCCGCCGACACGACGATCCAGGCCCAAAGAATCGCCCAAAGGCAATCCTGGAAGATGCCGGTGGGCGCCAAAAAGCTCAGCGGCGTGGGGTTGCGCTGGCTAAATGCCAAGCCGAGCGCCGCGATAACGCTCGTGCCCAGGTACACATAACGGTGGTCGGCCTTGATAAAGGAGGCCAGACGATTGATGCCTTTCATGCTGCCTCCCTATGCCGGCTGACGGTCGAGGCACGCGTCCCACATCTGGTCGCGCTCCTCCTGGCTGATGCCCTTGAGTGTCTTGTCGATGAGCTTAAGCAGTTTGTCCGATCCCTTGCGGCAACCGACATTCGCCGTGACCTCCTGCTTAAAGCCCTCGCCCTCGGCAAAGTGGATGGGGACGATACCGGGATTTTGGGCCATATAGCCCTTTTCGTTCTCAGTGTTGTAGGTCACGGCGTCGCACGTGCCCTGCAGCAGATTCGAGAACACCGTGGGGACCGAATCGACCGGGTTCTTGTGCACAACGCCCGGAATCTCGTCGATGACGGTATCGAGCATCGTGTCCTTTTGGCCGAGCACCGTGGCACCGCTGAAGTCGCTGAGCTTGGTGGCGTTTTGGTAGGGCGAGCCCTCTTTTACGAACAGGCCAAAGTAGCCAATGAAGTACGGGTCGGAAAAGCCGACGGACTCCTCGCGCTCGGGCGTGGCGCTCATGCCGGCGATGATGAGGTCAATCTGGCCGTTGTTGAGCGAGTCGATAAGGCCCGAGAAGCTCTGCTTGACGGCAACGGGCTCGCCGCCGAGAGCCTTGCAGACGATCTTGGCGATCTGCACGTCGTAGCCATCGGCGTAGGCTCCCTGCACGTTATCGATGGGGATCGTGAACTCGCTGGCCTCGGAAACCTGCCAGTTGTACGGGGCGTAGGCCGCCTCCATGCCAATGCGGATCTTATCCTTGCCGATCACAGAATCGGACAGGTCGTCGCGACCGCCGCCCGTCGTGGACTGAACTACTTCCAGCGTGGAGGGACGCTGGCAGCCGGCAAGTGCGCCGGCGACGACAGAAGCGCTCGCAGCGAGAGCGCTACCCAAAAAGATGCGACGGCTGCATACCGGCTGTGGATGCGCGTCGCGTTGATGGGGAGAATGCATAATCTGCCTTCCCTGTTGAATCGTATGCTGACGACTTAACAGGATATACGCCAGCGACCAGCAGCGCAGCACAAGCTCGAAAAATTAATAGACACACGGTAGTCATTGGGAGCGTCGATGTTTTGGCAATGCCAGCGGGCGCCACCCAGAGCGAACAAGTTAGCATGAAAAAGGCAAGGCATAGACCTTCTGGTCATGCCTTGCCTTTTGAATGACAAATTGTCGCTCTGGGTGGCGCGCAGCGTCGACCGGTCCGTCGTTCGTTAGAACGGCGGAACCTCTAGAGCAGGGTAACGCTAAAGCTGCGAACGTCCGTCTCACCCGGTGCCAAGGTAATGGTGTTGACCTTGTGCTCAAAGACGTCGTCCTCGGTGTCCATGGTGGTATGACCGGTCCAGGGCTCGAGCGCCACAAACGGGGCGTCGTTGGCGGCAGACCACACGCCGATGTACTTAAAGCCCTCAAAGTCGATCTTGACGCCGTGGCCCGACTTGCGGCCGCGCAGCGTGAGCGTGGAACCCGGGACATCGGTGAACATGATGGCATCGTTATCGAAGCTGCGGTGCGTGATGAGCAGCACGTCCGAGTTATCGGGAGCCTTGTAGCTGCCCTCGAACGTCATAAGACCGTCGGGCGTGATGATGGGGGCCTCGTTAGTCCAAGCCTCGGTAAACGCCAGCTCGTAATCCTCGAACGCCTCGTCTTCGGCACCGGGGGCGGGCACGTTGAATGCAGGATGACCGCCCACCGAGAACGGCAGGGCCACGTCGCCGGTGTTGGTGACGGCAAAGGTCTGCGTGAGCGTGGCGTCGCCGGTCAGGGCATAGGTCATGTTGAGCTTAAAGTGGAACGGGAACGCCTTGAGCGACTCGGGCGTGTCAGTGATCTCGTACGTTACCGAGGAGCCGTCCTCCGAAACCTCGACCAACTTGTGCTCGACGATGCGAGCGAGTCCATGGCGCGGCATCTCGCAGGTGCCGGCCGCAGATGTCGCCATGTTGTTGCGCAGCGATCCCACGATGGGGAACAGGATAGGCGCATGCTTGCCCCAAAAGGCCGGGTCGCCCTGCCACAGATACTCGTTGCCGTTGAGGGCAAGGCTCGTGAGCTGGGCGCCCATGGAATCGATGGCCGCGGTGAGGCCGCCGCGCTTGATGGTAGTGACGGTGGACATGCTACTTCCTCCAATAGTAAACAACGGTGTCGAGGGCTATTGTCCCACTCTTGGCGGCGGGGTTGAGCGACAGGTGCAGTTATTGAGCAATAGCGTAAAGGTCAAACCCGCCCTGCGGCGTGCTATCGACCGTATCGGGCGCCTGTGAATTAAAACTCACCGGAACCATGCGCTTTGAGGCACGGTAACGCGTGCCGTCGGTGGCGACGGGCGGCTCATCGACCGTGAGCTCGTAGTCGCCGGGCTTGAGCTCGATGCCGTCACCTTCGGAATTGACGTATTGGTACTCGTCGATCGCTTGCCCCTTGAGCGTGCGACCCACGATATGGACGAGCATCTGGCTGTCGCCGCGCGCGGTGTCCCACGTCGCGCCGTCCTTGACCTCGACCGATACATGCACCGAGCGCGTGCGGCTGAGCGATTGTTCGACGGACATCTCGACCTTGGCGGCGTCTTTTCGTTGTTGTTCAACATGGCTCCAGACGTTTCCAATTACCGAGCATGCGATAACGCCGGCCATGAAGGCGATGAGGATGGGGCCGAGCGGAGAGCGACGGCCCGCGTCCTCCTCGCGAGCCAGGTCGGGGCGACGTGTGGGCGCGGGTGCTTGGGCACCCTGCGAGGGCACGTCGAGAATGCTGAAGGATGCCGTACTGCCGGGGTCGATGTTATGGCGCGGCTGCGGGATCTTGGCCGGCGAGATGGACATGTCCGCCGGCTCACCGAGTGTGGCCGTGGCATCGACCTTAGCTTCATCGGCCTCGGCTTGGGCCCAAGCCTGCTCAAAGGTCAGGGGCTCGGCGGCATCGGAGGCGGCGTCAGGCTCGACAGCAGCATCGTTGCCGGCCTCGTCCTCGTCGCTCGACACGTCACGCGGCGCGGGCTCGTCCCACTCCTCGTCCGGAGCCTCGCCCTCGCTATACCACCATTCAAAGTTATCGATATCCATACGGGGCGCCCCTTAAGCCTCGCAAATAAACACTTGCCAGCCTTATACCCCCAGATGGCACGGGAGCTCGCCGGCACAGACAGGAAAAGCGTCACAACATTCGACGCTTTTCCTCGTTTTCGAGATTTTCATCAAATGTTGTGACGGTTTGGGCAGCAGCCACACCACGAATGTGACAAAGGGACTGTCCCTTTGTCACATCTGGAGGGTAACAGGGATTTGGATGCAGCAAAAGTCCTCTTGGTGGGACTCGTCGTAGCTCGTGGTATCGAGGTAGCAAAAGTCGAAAGCGTTGCCAACGGGCTGGAGCGCGTGCTCGTCCATGCAGGCAACGATGGCGCGGATGCCCTCGGGCTCGTACGGCATACCCCAGCGGCTCATGCACAGGTATGTGCCCTCGGGCAGCACTTCGATGCCGATCTCTGCCAGCTCGGCGGGATCGCTCGGCAGCAGTTCCTCGGCACCGCGCGGCAGCACGGCAAAGGAGCCCGCGCCGGCGATAGGGTCGTCGGAATGCAGCGCCTCACGACGCAGCATGGCACCCCAGCCGCGCATAGGGCGCGTGCCCGTCAACGCACGCATGCGCAGGATGGCCCGCATGAGCGTGGGGTGAAGCATCGAGCGGCCGCGCTCGATATCGCCTGGAAACTCCTCAAAGACCACGTAGCGACGCTCAAACTGCTTGAGCTCCGGCCTGCCCTCGCGCTCGCGCCAGTAAACCGCCTCGTCGTAAAAGTTCAGGCGCTCCTGCACGCTCGCGCGCTCGGCTTTGAGGCCGGCGATCTGTTCATCGAGCGCTTGCACCCGCGAGCGCAGGTGATCGGTCATCTCGCCAATGTCGAACGTCGAGGTCAGGCGGTCAATCTCGTCGAGTTCGAGCCCTAGGTCGCGCAGCATGCAGATCAGACGCATGAGCGGGATCTGCGTGGGCGAATAGAAACGGTAGCCCTTTTCGTTCACCACGGCGGGCTTAAACAGACCGATCTTGTCGTAGTAGATGAGCGTTTGGCGCGAAACATTGAACAAGCTCGCCATCTCGCTAATCGCATACATGCCCGTCTGCATAGATCCTCCCGACACATCCTTTGACGCGAAAAGCCCGCCGCCCACAGGGGCAGCGGGCTCAAACACTCCTCGTATCCTACCCTAAAGACGCCTATGACCAGCGCTTATAGTTTGCACATGACACGCCGACGGCCTCGAGCGCCTTGGCGGCGATGTGATGCACCGCGTCATCGAGCGTGGCGGGGCCGTTGTAAAACGTGAGCATGGGCGGCATGAGCATGACGCCCGGTACGCGCGCCAGGCGCGCCATGTTGTCGACATGAATGGCGCTGAAGGGCGTCTCGCGCACCATGAGCACCAGGCGGCGCTGCTCTTTCATCTGCACGTCGGCCGCACGCAGCAACAGATTGTCGCTGTAGCCGCTCGCGATGCCGGCGAGCGTCTTCATGGAGCACGGGGCCACGATCATGCCGTCGACCGGATAGGTGCCGCTTGCGATGGCGGCGCCGATGTTCTTGTTGTCGTAGACCACATCGGCATGCGTGGCAAACTCGTCGAGCGTCATGCCGAGCTCCTGCTCGATGGTGATCTCTCCCCCGCGCGTGACGACAAGCGCCGACTCGGCACCGGCCTGACGCAGGCATTTGAGGCACTCAAGGCCCAGCGCGGCACCGCTGGCGCCAGACACGCCAACGACAATGCGACGGGGACGGACAGAAGACTCAGGCATGACGGCTCCTTAACTACTTGGTAGGGCTACTTACTAGAAAGCAATCTCCTTGGCCCACTTGTCTGTGTCGATCTCCATGAACTGCGAGCGAATGAAATTCTTCTTGAGGTCGAACGGAACCGTGCAGTCGAAGATGGCCTTGCAGGCGATGCCGTGCTCGCGAATCGTGGGGTCGAACGCAGGGTCGTTGGACGGGTCGAGCACGTGGCAGTGGCAGCCGGGGATGGTGATGAGGTCGACGTCGGCCTGGAAGCGCGTGGTCATGGCCCACATCACGTCGCTCATATCAAAGATGTCGACATCCTCGTCAACCAAGATCACATGCTTGAGCTCGGAGAATGCCGAGAAGGCGAGCATGGCGGCGTTGCGCTGACGGCCCTCGTCATTTTTGCTCGACTTCTTAAACTGCATGATGGCAACGAACTTGCCGCCGCCGCAGGGTGCAGCGTGGACGTTGAGCAGGCGGCCCGGGATAGCGGTCTCGACCATCTTGTAGATGGAAGCCTCGGTGGGGATACCGGCCATGGACACGTGCTCGTGCGAAGGGCCGATGCAGCTCTCCATAATGGGGTTGACACGCGTGGTGACGGCGGTGATCTTGATCACCGGGCAGACCTTGGCGCCACCGGTGTAACCGGGGAACTCGGGCATGGCGTAGCCGTGGCCGTTGACGTCCTCGTTGATGGTCTCGTCGTGCATGAGGTAGCCCTCGAGCACGTACTCGGCATTGGCAATGCACTTCTGCGGAACGGTGACGCAGTCGGCAAGCTCGACGGCGTGGCCGCGCAGGGCGCCGGCGATCTGCAGCTCGTTAAAGCCGAGCGGCGTGGTTGGCGCCTCGAAGCCACAGCACATGTACACGGCGGGGTCCAGACCGATGGAGATGGAGATGGGCATGTCTTCGCCGCGCTGGCAGTACTCGTCAAAGAACGCGCCAAGGTGACGGCTGCCCGGAGTGATCCACATGGCGAGCTTGTCCTTGTCGACGCAGGAGAAGCGGTGGATGGTCACGTCGGACTGGGAGCCGTCGGGGCTCGTGCCATAAGCGAGGCCCATGGTGATGTAGGGGCCGCCGTCGACGGGCGTGTTGGTGGGAGCGGGAACGATCTTGCGCAGGTCAAAGCCCTCGTCGGTCGCCTTGTACACGACCTCTTGGCAGTCGACGTGCGCACCCTCGGCGATCTGCTCGGGCGCGATCAGGTTCTCGAAGCGCTTGCCGATCTCGAGGCCCAGGTGCTCCTCGTCGAGGTCGAGCAGGGCGGCAACGCGCTTGCGGCTGGCAAGCATGCCGATGCAGACCTTGGCATCGTCAAAGCCCTTGACGTTGTTGAAGACCATCGCCGGGCCCTCTTTGGTCGGACGCATAACGGTGCCGCCGGCACCGACGCGACGATAGACGCCCGAGACCTCGGCGTCCGCGTCGACCTGGGTGTCGGTCTCGAGCAGCTGGCCCGGCATCTCGCGCAAAAAGTCGAGCGCGGAGCGCAGATCGTGGATCTGGGAAGCATCGGTAGTGGACATAGCGTGCTCCTTTCGGGAGAGTGTCCGGCGGCGGGAGTGCCGCCGGCTTGGTAACGTAATGGGGCCGCAGCGCTCATAGATGGGGCGCTCGGGCACTCGCAGTTCAAGCACTCGGCTAATTACAGCCAAGCACTCGACTGCTTACATCAGGCCAAAGAGGTGGAACCAGGCGGCCTCGACCAGCACGACGATAAAGACGACCACAGTGAGGGGAATGCCCATGCGCATAGCCTCTTTGGAGGTGTAGCCGCCAGCGTCCTTGCCCTCGCCGATAAGGATCGGCAGGTTATGGAACGGCAGGATGTAGTGGATGTTGATGGACGTGAAGACGATGAGCGCCACGGCGAGCGGGCTCACGCTGGAGCCGGCCGCAAAGCTGATGAACGCCGGCACGCACACGCCGAGCACGGCCATGACCGAGCCCATGAACATGTGGATGATCATGGAAAGCGCGGCGACAAGCAGGGCGAACAGGAAGATGTTCTCGGGCACGGAGCTGGGAAGCACAACATCGGCGATCCAGGCGTTCATACCGGTGGCACCGCCCACGGAGCCCACGGCCATGGCGGCCGTCAGGAACATGAGGGACTTGATGTCGACGGCATTCCAGCTGGCGGGGGTGAGGACCTCGCCGATGATGGGCATGGCGAGGCAGACGCCGATGGCCAGGGTGACCCAGCCGATGTAATCGCCCGAGACGGTGAGCCACAGCGCGATGGCGATGATAAGCCACACGATGGTGCGGATCTCCTTGACGGAGAGCTTGCCGAGCGCAGCCTGCTTGGCCACGATCTGCTCGCGATCGTAGACGAGCTCCTTGCTGGGCTTAAAGAGGAAGAGGCCCAGGAACAGGGTGCACAGCAGCGCGACCAGCATGGGCACGCTCATGTACAGGAACCAGTCGACAAAGGACGGGCTCATGCCGCCGGCCTCGGCGCTGTACTGCGCGACGAGCGGGTTGAGCGTGGAGTCGCCCGTCAGGAAGAACATGGAGCCCGGGGCAGCAGCGGCAAACACGAGGAAGCCGAGCTTGCCGCGGTCGTCGTCACCGTAGCCGGCGGACTCGGCAATGACCGAGACGACGGCGAGGATGAGGAAGGCGCGGGGGAACGGATGCGGGATCAGCAGCGACAGCACAAAGGTGAGCGCGAAGATTGAGATGATGAGCGACTTGGCATCGCGCACGAACTTGAGCATAAACGCATAGGCGATGCGCTCGCCCAGGCCCGACTCCTTGACCGCGCTGGCGATGAGGTAGGCACCAATGACGAGCCACATGGTGGCTTTGGTCCACGAGCTAAACGTGGAGGCGACTGTCGCCGAGATGCTCGCGGCGCCCGTGTCGTCCACGCACACCTTGAACAGAACGAGCAGCGCGCAGTAGAGCAGGCCCACAAAGCCCGGCTGCGCCACGCCACATGCCCAGAACACCACCGTGGCGAGCGTCAGTGCCAGACAGGTCTGAGCGCCGACCGTGAGCTCGACCGTCGAGCTCAGCTCCGCCAAAGGAAGAAACTTCACCAGCAAAAAGACAACGATACCCAGCACAAAGCCAATTTCGCGCTTGGTGATCTTAAACGCCTTCTTTTCCGCTTCCATCTCCCCACCTTTCTTGTTGGGGGCGCTCCGGATTCGCGGCCACGTTGCCACTTAAAAAGGGGCGCCCGTTATCGGACACCCCTTACGTTGCGCTGTGTTGTGGCAATACAGTCAAGCGGGATTTTTGGATGAGAAGCGATCCTCTGGGCAAAAACCGTCACAACATTCGACGCTTTTCCTCGATTTCGAGATTTTCATCGAATGTTGTGACGGTTTGGATGTGGCAAAGGGACTGTCTTTTGTTTCACATAGCGAGATCCGTACGGATGGATGGGTCGCTGAGGGCCTCGCGGAGCCAGGGGGCCAGCTGCTCGGGGTGACCCTGCAGGTAGCCTTTAAGCTCGGACGGGGCCACGCGGCGCACTTCCGAGATCTCCTCTTGGTTGATATGCAGCTCGCCCGGCTCAACATGGGCAAGGTAGACCTCGCACCATTCGCACTCGCAGCGGCCGTCGCCGTGGTCCTCGCGGTAGGTCACGTGACCGAGGTGTTTGAGCTGGTCGGGTGCGCGCGTGATGCCGAGCTCTTCGTTGATGCGGCGCGCCGTCGCGGCGACAACGTCCTCCCCGGGGAGCGGATGGCCGGCACAGCTATCGGCCAGCACCCCGCCCCACAGGCGTTTGAGCGGACTGCGACGACAGAGCAGCAGGCGTGCGTCTTCGCCCTGGCCCTCGACCAGAAGCGTCAGAAATGCCTGATGCAGAATGCCCTCACCGGCATGGGCATCGATGCGGTCGACGGGGCTAAGCGTCTCGCCGGTCGCGGCATTGACCGCCACGACCTCGGCGCCCGCGCCGCCCTCATCCCAGCCGGCGCGCAGAATGCGGGCTGCGGCCTCCTCGAGCGCGGCGATGAGCTCCTTGGTGGTGTCGAGCACGCGCTGCAGGTCGCCCCCGCTCGCCTGTTCAACATGAAAGCCCGTGCTCGCAACGACCGGCACGCCAAAGCGCGTGGCCAGCGCCGCCGCGATATCGTGCGCCGGAATTTCGTCTCGATGGCACGGAACAGCCAGGATGCTCACTGTCGCCGTGCGGCCGGGCTCGGGGCGCGGAATGGCCTGCGCCGTGGCGCCCAGGTGCGCGAACTCCGGCGAGCAGGCGTACACCGCCATGCCTCGCGGTGTCACCGTCAGCTGGGCCTCGAGCGCAAACTTGCCCTCGCCCACTGCAACCTTTGTCGTGTGCATACCCATGGGATCTCCTGTCGCCCGCGATGTACCTGAGACCATCTTCGCCTGTATTGCGACTATACAGGCAAGCGCAGCCTGCGACAAAGGGGGCAGGCACCTGACACATTCTGTTAGAGTTGCAGGGATTGAATCCCGCTTATTCATGCGACATTGGAGTGACAACCTTGACCGCCGCAACCACGCCTAAAAGTAAGTCAACCGCCGCCGCGCTCTCCCCCGCGCGCACCAAGCTCTGCCTGGCGCTGCTCGTGCTGCTGGGCTTCTCGCTCGGCTGCTCGGAGTTCGTGGTCATCGGCATCGAAAGTGACTTGGCGACGGAACTCGGCATATCGCTTGCCACTGCGGGCCAGCTCATCAGCGTTTTTGCATTGGTCTACGCTATCGCGACGCCGGTGCTTGCGCTCAGCACGGGGCGCTTCCGTCGTTACCAGCTGCTCGTGTGCTACAGCATTATCTTTGTGCTCGGCAATCTGGTCATGGCGTTGGCGCCCAACTTCCAGGTACTGTTTATCTCGCGCATTGTCCTGGGATCCGTCTCGGGCGCACTGCTCGCCGTGGGCGTGACGTACATCCCCGAGCTGCTGTCCCCGCAGCAAACTTCGCTTGCCATCTCGGTGGTATATGGTGCGTTTTCCGTAGCAATGGTCTTTGTCACTTCGATCGGCAAGTTTGTGGCCGACACGCTCGACTGGCACGTTGCCATGTACGGCACGCTGGCCTTTGCCGTTCTGATCTGCGCCGCGCTCGTGGTGTTTATGCCGCGCGCCGGACAGACCGACGAACCCGCCACCTTCCGCGAACAGGCGGGTCTGCTGCGCGAACCGAGTATCATCACCGGCATGCTCATCTTCTTGTTTGGCGTGGGATCGGTCTATGTGTTTTACGGCTATGTGACGCCCTATCTGGAGCAGGTGCTGGGCATGGGCACGGTCGAAGCCAGCACCACGCTCATGGCCTACGGCGCGTTCTGCCTGATCTCGAACATCCTGGGCGGATGGATTGATGCGCGCTTTGGCATGAAGGCGCTGCTCGTGACGTTTGTGCTGCAGGCTGTGGCGTTACTCGGGTTGTTTGCTGTGGGCGGCACCATGCCGCTCGCGCTGGTCTTTGTCTTTAGCTTGGCGATGCTCATGTACCTGTTCTCGGTGTCGTGCATCACACACTTTATGGACGTGGCGCGCAGCCGCCATCCCAAGTCGATGGTGCTCGCGAGTTCGGTTGAGCCCATGGCGTTTAACGTCGGTATCTCGTTTGGCACCGCAGTGGGCGGCGCCGTGGTAAACGGAATTGGCATTGCGTACGTGGGTGCCGTGGGCGCTGCGTTCTCGCTCGTAGCCTGGGCGCTTGCGCTAGTGACGATCAAGCTCGCCCGCTGGGAGCGCCGTCGTCAATCAGCACAGCCCCGGATGCAGGCATAGGGACGAACACAGCCCAAGGTGGCGAGCAACCAGTGAAAACCGTCCCATACTAGTAGTGTTTATCCGCCTGCAAGCTCCGGCAGTGCAATTTCGTGTATTTCAGATACACGCTTTTCTACGATTTCGTGTATTTTAAGTACACGAAATCGTACTAAACTATGTATCTGAAGTACACGAAATCGGAAAGGTGGCCCCATGCGCAGATCAATCGAATCCGTTATCGAATCATGGGCGACAAAGGACGCCTCACGCCCCCTCCTCATCCGTGGTGCGCGACGCGTAGGCAAAACGTACGCTGCCGAGGAAATCGGCAGGCGAATCGCCGGCGATGCGTTTGTCAAACTCGACTTTCAGACCGATCTTGAACTGATTGCTCCGCTGTTCGACTGTCCCACCGACGACGTTGACACCATCGTGGCGCGAATTTCAGACTATAAACGCACCCCCATTCGCAAGGAAACCGCCTTCATCCTGTTTGACGAGGTGCAGCTCTGCGAACGGGCGCTCAACTCGCTTCGCTTTTTCTCGGGTTCGGGCTGGCGCATATGCGCGACCGGCAGCCAACTCGGTGTCGCCACGCGCAAGCGCAAGTTGCCTTTTCCCAGCGGCGTTCGTCAAGAGACCATGCATCCCATGTCGTTCGAGGAGTTTCTCTGGGCGCTCGATGAGGAGCAGATGGCCGATGCTGTTCGTACCCACGCCGGCACGCTCGATGCTTACGCCGCGCACCAAGCCGCGCTCAGCCTGTTTCATCGATACCAGGTCGTGGGCGGCATGCCCGCCGCCGTCAACGCATATCGCAAGACGTTATCCATCGAAGACGCGCGCGTCGAGCAGCGCGAAATCGACGAGACCTACACCGCCGATATGACCGACCCCGAAAACGGGATCAGTGGCGTGGCGGCGCGCAAGGTATGGCGCTCCATTCCGTCCCAGTTGCTGAGATCGTCCACAAAGAAATTCAAGTACTCCGAGGTCGAACGCGGAGGCCGTCGCGCCAAGCTTATCGAGCCGCTCGACTGGCTCGAAGGCGCCGCCATCATATCGGTCAACAACCTGACCGAAGGCATCGAACCTCCCCTCGTTCCCTTCGACGACGAAGACGGAAGTTTCTTTAAGGTCTATCTTCTCGATACGGGCCTCATGTTCTACAAACTCGGTATCAACCCGCGGCTCTGGCTCGACCTCAAAGAGGATTCCGCCATAGCACTGTCTTCCGACTTTCGAGGTGCCCTGGCCGAAAACTCGGTCATGCAGGCATTTTCGAGCAATGGTTTGCGGACGTACTATTGGGTGCCGCCGTCGTCTTGGAAGACGAGCGGTGAGCTCGATTTTCTACTTCAGACCGACCGTATGGAAATTGTGCCCGTCGAGGTAAAGTCCGCACGCAACGTGCGCGCAAGAACCCTCGGGTCGTTTATGGACAAAGCCCGGTCGCCATATGCCTACATTTTGTCCGAGAACAATTTTGCCCGCAGCGAAACTGATGACGGGCGCGAGCTGCGCCACCTCCCCTTGTACGCAGCGGGTTTTATCGGAGCAAACTGTCTCAAGGGCAGCCTGTAAGCCCCGCGCGACCGCCCAGAAAGGAAACCGCTCATGCAACGCATTCTTTTTATCTGCTGTGGAAATATCTGTCGCTCGACGATGGCTGAGTCCGTGTTTACCGAGCTAGCGCGCCGCGCTGGACGCGCGGGCGAGTTTGTCATCGATTCTGCAGCAACCTCAACCGAAGAGATCGGCAACCCGCCGCATCATGGCACGGTCGCCAAGCTGCGCGAAGTCAGGATTCCCGTCGTCGCACATCGCGCACGTCAGGTGCGGCGCGCGGAGTATGGCAACTGGGATCGCATTGTCTATATGGATGCTGAGAACGCGCGCGGTCTGCGTCGCATCTTTGACGACGACCCCGACGGCAAGATTACGCGCTTGCTCGATTGGACCGAGCGCCCCGGCGACGTGGCCGATCCCTGGTACACCGGCAACTTCGATGCCACCTACCGCGACGTGCTCGCCGGTTGCACCGCTATGCTCGAGCAGCTGTAATCGATGAAATGCAGAGTTTTTAGAGCCACAAATCGGATGAAATGCAGAAATTTGACCTTACTCGCACGCAGAACAACGACGATAACGCCTAAGCACGGGCATAAACGAGATCGGGATTCCCATATACAAATCGAGCGTGGATTTTCTCCCACTTTGAGCGCGAAATTGCGTCCAAAACGGGAAAAATCCACGCTCATTATCTCGGCGGGAGAAAATCCTCGCTCGACTACTCGTCGACGATCTCGGCGAGCCAGACGTTCAATGTATCGACCTCGGGGCAGCAGAACTTTGCCGTGCCGGGCTCGTTGCCGGGCACGGTTCCGCCGTAACGCAAGATGTCAATGTAAGGAAAGCCCACATGGCAGGCCATAGCGCACATCTTGCCGCGGTCTCGGTCAAAGTCAAAGACATCGCCTGGCTTGTGACCATGATGGCAGCGGCACGTTCCCAACTGGTCCACGCAGCTAATGCGGATACGCGGACGCTTGCCACGCGGCGCGCCGAGCGGCTTGCTCTCGCCTGCAGGCTTGGCGCCGCCCTCGTCAGCGTTACTCATGGTCAATCACATCCAGGCAGGCCTCGATGGGAAGGCCAGCCGACTTGTCCTCTTGGTCGGCATTGCGCTCGATAAGCTCGGCCACCACACGCATGGCATCGGCCGTGGCACGCTGGAGGCTCCAACCGTTCATCACGCGGCCCATGAGCACGGCCGAGAACGTATCGCCCGTACCCGGGAAGTACACCGGGATCAGCTCAAACGGAATCTCAAAGTATTCCCCCGCCACATGGTCGTAGCCGATGACGGCACTCGCCCCATCGACCTTCGCACTCGTAATGACAACCGACTTGGTGCCCAACGCGAGCATGGCGTCCACGAGCGTGCGGGCCTCATCGGCCGTAATCTCTTCGGCGATAGGCGTATCGGTGAGCAGGCACGCCTCGGTATAGTTGGGCACCGCGTAGTCGGCGCACTCGACCAAGCTGCGCATGAGTCCGATGGTCGACTCGGGCACGCCGGCATAGAGCTTGCCGTTATCGCCCATGATGGGATCGACGAACACCCTGGTGCCCTTTTGAGCGCGGCGGTGGCAAAAGTCCGAGATGATGCGCGTCTCCTCCTCGGTCACGATAAAGCCGGTCGAGATAGCATCAAATTCAAAGCCGAGCTCCTCCCAGATAGCGAGGCTCTGGCGCACGTACTCCGTGGTGTCGTGAATGTAGAACTTGGGATAGTTGAGCGTATCGGAAACGAGCGCCGTCGGCAGGTTGTGGATGCGATAGCCCATGTGCGACAGTACCGGCAGCATGGCCGAGAGCGCGACCTTGCCGTAGCCGCACATATCGTTGATCAGCAGCAGCTGAGTGTTCTTCATGAGTGTCCCCCTTGGGTCGGGCGCGGCGCGATGTCGCCATAATGCGACTAAGTGTAGCGCAGTGCAATCTAAGTCTTGCCTTCGGATGTAAGACCAAGTTTGGGCGTAATTTTGTTCTTAGAGTTTTTCTGACGCTTCTTATTGCAGAAACTTGGCCTTAGAAGGCGCTATAAAATTCTAAGAACAAGTTTTGGCTCAAATTTGTTCTTAGGACACTAACGATGCTCGCACCCATCACACCCGGACGACAGGGAAACGTCAGGCATAACCTTTCAGGAGCCCTCGCCTATGATTCGTTTAGACCCGCCAATATGGATTCATTCTTTCCAATCAATTTATCCGCTGATTCCATGCGGCTTGTCTCCGATTGCCGCGCCATACTCGGCGAGGTTGAGGGCATGTCTCGCTTTGTTCCGAACATCGACATGTACCTTTCTATGTACGTTCGCAAGGAAGCGCTCTTGTCCTCTCAAATCGAGGGTACGCAATGTACGTTCGATGATGTTCTTGACCCGTCAAACGAATCCAATGCGAGCCGGGACCTAACCGACGTCGTCAACTACACTCGAGCGGTGCAGCAGGCGACCACGCTCATGGAGGAACTGCCACTCTGTATGAGGCTGCTCAAATCCGTCCATGCCACATTGCTTGGAAATGGCAGAGGCTCCGACAAGACGCCGGGCCAGTTCAGGACGACTCAGAACTGGGTCGGACCAAACGGCTGCACGCTCAATGAGGCCCCGTATGTCCCTCCCAACACGGAGGATATGAAGGAGGCACTTGGCGACCTCGAGCTTTTCATCAACGAGCGTGACGACATCGATCCAGTCATCAAGGCCGCTTTGGTGCACTACCAGTTTGAAACCGCACACCCGTTCCTCGACGGCAACGGACGCCTCGGGCGTCTGCTCATCCTCCTTTCGCTCATACATGATGGGGCGCTCACCAAGCCGGTCATCTACCCCTCGTATGAACTCAAACGACACAGGAGCGAATACTACGATTGGCTTATGCGCGTAAGGCAGAGAGGCGATTTTGAGGGATGGGTTTCGTTTTTCAGTACCTGCTTGCTTGCAAGCGCACGCGAGGCGCGGGATTCGATGCGGAAGCTTGTCGACCTCCATTCGGAAACCGAAAGGCTGATTCGCGAAAAGGCGGGAAGGGCTACGACGAACGCCCTTATGCTACTCGACCTTCTCGAGGGCAATCCGATCGTCGACACCGCCTTTGTGTCTGAACGAATGCAGATTAGCAGATCGAGCGCAAACAACCTTATATCCCAATTTACCGATTGGGGCATTCTTGTCCAACGTGATACGAGCAGGAAACGATACCGCACGTTTTCATATGAGCCATATCTCGCCATCCTCCGAACCGGCGACGAGCCGCTCTAAGTCTCGGAAAGCCAAGGGGCGAGACCGGCAGCTGCCAGTCTCGCCCCCTTAATGAACCTATCGAAAACTCCGGGATACGCCGTGGCCCGCTGAATCTACGCTGCGAAGACTGTCCAAGATTCCCCTGGCACCGGCACCCCAGCACTGCCACAAAATCGATTCGGTACCTTGACAATCAGTTAGGTACCTCTAGAATCACTTAGGTACAAAACAATTTCTCTACCTAACTAAAGAAAGGAGCAACACCATGTGCGACGAATGCATCGACCTCTGCCCCCATACGCCGGGCGGCGACCCCATCGAGCCTGCAGATTCGCCCGAGGCGCAATCGCAATCGGATGCACTTGCCAAGCGCATCCTTAACGGGCTTGGCTTCTGCGGCCATTACATGCACTTTCATGGCGGAGGCGTATCCGGCAAGGCGCCCATCATCTGCCTGCTGGCCAAGCAACCCGGCGGCGAGATGTCGCAGCAGGAGCTCGGCATGCACTTTGACCTCAAGCCGGGATCGCTTTCCGAGATCCTGTCCAAGCTCGAGCTCAACGGCCTCATCGAGCGCAGCCGTAACCCCAAGGATCGACGGCAACTCACCATTCGCCTGACCGAAACCGGCCGGGAAAACGCCCGCATCGACCAGGCGGCCCGCATCCGCTTTAGAGAACGGGCCTTTAGCGCGCTCACCCACGACGAGCGCGAGGACCTCGCCGAAATGCTCGATAAAATCCGCGTAACCTGGGAGGAACTGGATGATTAAAACCCTCATGGGAAGCATCCGCGACTATATGAAAGTCACTGTTGCCACGCCGCTGCTCGTGCTTGGCGAGGTGCTCTGCGAGATGCTGATTCCATTTATCACCGCCAACCTGATCGACGCCATCAAAGACGGCGCCACCGTAGCCGAGATGCTTCCCACCGCGGGCTTTTTGGTGCTCATCGCGCTGACGTCGCTTGCTTTTGGCGCCGCGGCTGGTGTCACCTGCAGCCATGCGAGCTGCGGATTCGCCAAGAACCTGCGTCACGACCTGTTCTACAAGATCCAGACGTTCAGCTTTGCCAACATCGATGAGTTCTCGAGCTCCTCGCTCGTCACGCGCCTGACCACCGATATCAACAACGTGCAGCAGGCCTTTATGATGATCATCCGTATCGCCGTGCGCGCGCCGCTGGTATTGATCTTCGCCTTTACCATGGCGTTTATCATGGGCGGCAGCGTCGCCATGGTCTACCTGGTCATCATTCCGCTGCTGGGCTTTGGACTGTTCTTTATCATCTTTAAGGTGCGCCCCATCTTCTCGCGCGTGTTCCACAAGTACGATGCCCTTAACGAGTCCGTCGAGGAAAACGTCACCGGCATGCGCGTGGTCAAGAGCTATGTGCGCGAAGACTTTGAGAAGGAGAAGTTCGCGACCGCCGCGCGCGACGTCCAGATGGACTTCACCCGCGCCGAGAAGCTGCTCGCCTTTAACAACCCCATGATGAACATCTGCGTCAACGGCGCGTTTGTCGTCATCATCTACCTAGGCTCCAAGCTCATCATCACGAGCCAGGGCACGCTGTTCGACGTGGGCCAGCTCTCCTCGACCTTTACCTATGGTTTCCAGATTCTCATGAGCCTGATGCAGCTGTCGATGATCTTTGTCATGGTGACCATGGCCGACGAATCGGCACACCGCATTGCCGAGGTGCTGGCCGCCGAGCCCACGATCGCCAATCCCGCCGAGCCCGTGCTCGAGGTTGCCGACGGTTCCATCGACTTTGACCACGTGAGCTTTAAGTATTCCGCGCATGCGAAACGCCAGGCGCTCGACGATATCGACCTGCACATTACGAGCGGCGAGACCATCGGCATCATCGGCGGCACCGGCTCGGCCAAGTCCACGCTCGTTAACCTCATCGCCCGCCTGTACGACACCACCGAAGGCGCTGTGCGCGTGGGCGGCGTGGACGTGCGCGACTACGACCTGGACGCGCTGCGTCACCAGGTCGCCATGGTGCTGCAGAAAAACGTGCTGTTTAGCGGCACCATCGCCGAGAACCTGCGTTGGGGCGACCCGAACGCCACCGACGAGGAAGTCCGCGAGGCAGCGCATCTGGCCTGCGCCGACGAGTTTGTCGACGGTTTCCCCAAGGGCTACGACACCTGGATCGAACAGGGCGGCTCTAATGTTTCGGGCGGTCAGAAGCAGCGCCTGTGCATTGCACGCGCCCTGCTGCGTCGCCCCAAGATCTTGATCCTGGACGACTCCACCAGCGCCGTCGACACCAAGACCGACGCAAAGATCCGCGCAGGACTGGCAAGCTATCTGCCCAACACGACCAAGCTCATCATCGCCCAGCGCATCAGCTCCGTGCAGGACGCAGACCGCATCATCGTCATGGAGGGCGGCCGTATCGCGCAGATCGGCACCCATGACGAGCTGCTTAAGACGAGCGAGATCTACCGCGAGACCTTTACCTCGCAAAACAAGATGTCTGCCGAAGGTACGCAAGACGCCGACGACGTCTCTGGCGACGCGAACACGGCGGCAGACAACACCGACATGACCGCAACGCAAGCTCAGACCCAGGAAGGAGGCGAGGCCCATGAGTAAGGCAACGACCGCCGAGCGCGCGCTCAACCGCAAGGGCGGCACCATGTCGCGCCTCATCAAGACGCTCTTTGGCTTCTATCCCGTGCTTTTGCCCCTTGTCGTCGCCGGCGTGGTGCTCTGCGCCATCATCAACTCCATCGGCGCGACCTTCCTGCAGAGCGCCCTGCAGATTATTAGCGAATCGTGGCAGTCGGGCGATTGGGAAGCCGCACAGCCCAAGATTCTGCAGCTCGTGACCACCCTCGCCTGCATCTACGGCGTCGGTGTCCTGTCCTCGCTCTTCTGGAACCGCGCCATGGCTATCGTCACGCAGGGCTCGCTCGAGAAGCTGCGCGAGATGATGTTCAACCGCATGCAGGACCTACCGATCCGCTACTTCGACACGCACCAGCGCGGCGATATCATGAGCCACTACACCAACGACATCGATACGCTGCGCCAGATGATCAGTCAGTCGCTGCCCAACCTGCTCATGACGATCATCATCATTGTCACGGTGTTCTTTATCATGCTGTACTACAGCGTGTGGATGTGCCTGGTCATCATCGCCGGCGTCGCCTTTATGACCTTTATGACCAAGCTGCTCGGCTCCAATTCCGCGCGTTTCTTCATTGCGCAGCAGACCGAGCTCGGCGTGGTCGAGGGCCATATCGAGGAGGTCATGAACGGCCAGAAGGTCGTCAAGGCGTTCTGCCACGAGTCTGCCGCCGAGGCCGATTTTGACGAGCGCAACGAGAAGCTCTTCGAGGTCTCGCAAAAGGCCAACATGTACGCCAACATCCTCATGCCCATCCTTATGAACCTGGGCAACCTGCTCTACGTGCTGGTGGCCCTTGCCGGCGGCATTTTCCTGGCACTGGGCGTGCCCAACCTGAGCATCTCGGGCATGGCGCTGTCCATCGCCGTCGTGGTGCCGTTCCTCAACATGACCAAGCAGTTCTGCGGACAGATCGGCCAGATCTCGCAGCAGATCAACGCCGTGGTCATGGGCCTCGCCGGCGCCGACCGCATCTTTGAGCTCATCGACGAGAAGCCCGAGGCCGACGAAGGCTACGTGACGCTCGTCAACGCACAGGTGAACCCCGAGACTTGGGAGTTCGAGGAGGCTGACCACCACACCGGCATGTGGGCATGGAAACATCCGCACCGCGCAACCGGCGAGATCGAGTACGTACCGCTGCGCGGCGACCTGGTCATGGACAACGTCGACTTTGGCTACACGCCCGACCACGAGGTGCTGCACGGCGTGTCCGTGTTTGCCAAGCCGGGCCAGAAGGTCGCGTTTGTCGGCGCCACCGGTGCCGGCAAGACGACCATCACCAACCTCATCAACCGCTTCTACGACATCGCCGACGGCAAGATCCGCTACGACGGCATCAACGTCAACAAGATCCGCAAGGCCGACCTGCGCCGAAGCCTGGGCGTCGTGCTGCAGGACGTGAACCTGTTCACCGGCACCGTGATGGATAACATCCGCTACGGCAACCTGGATGCGACCGACGAGGAGTGCATCGCGGCGGCCAAGCTCGCGGGCGCGGACGACTTTATCACCCGCCTGCCCGACGGCTATGACACCATGCTCACCGGCAACGGCGCCCAGCTGTCGCAGGGCCAGCGCCAGCTGATCTCGATCGCCCGCGCTGCCGTCGCCGATCCGCCGGCAATGATTCTGGACGAGGCAACGAGCTCCATCGACACCCGCACCGAGGCTATCGTGCAGGCGGGCATGGATAAACTCATGGAGGGCCGCACGACGTTTGTCATCGCGCACCGCCTGTCCACCGTGCGCAACTCCGACGCGATCATCTGCCTGGACCACGGCCGCATCATCGAGCGCGGCAACCACGACGAGCTGATCGCCAAGCGCGGGTATTACTACCAGCTGTACACGGGTGCGTTTGAGCTGGAGTAGGAACGGTTACTGACGGAGGGCGCCCCGGGGACGGGCGGGGTATTTCCTCCGCGCTCAAACATTCTCGCTGCGCTGCGAAACTGCGCGCGGAGGAAATACCCCGCCCGTCCCCGGGGCGCCCTCCTGCGCGCAGTCAGCCCGTCGTTTAGAACGGAATAAAAGTTAGTGAGGCCCTGGCCGTTTGGCCAGGGCCTCGTTTTGTTAGTCTTTTTGGGACGGGGCTTTTTGACTACTTTGAGGGTGCGCAGGCAGGGCGGCGAAAGTAGCTAAAAAAGCCCCGTCCCAAAAAGACTACCCGCGCCAAATGAGCTAGTTGAGGAGTTGGGCCATGGCGTTGACGAATTTTTGTACTTGGAGGGTGGGCTCGAGCGGGTAGTGCAAGAAGACCGGCACCTCGCGGCCGCATAGGAACGGCACGCCCACAAAGGCCGGGTGCACACCCGACCATGCGCCGCAGGTGAGCACCGCGTCGCCCTTTTCCTCGGCTTCGTTAAAGAGCGCAAAGTCGAAGCTATCCACGTCGATCACGTCCACGCCGCCGTCGGCCAAAAGGTCAATGCGCAGGCTGTCCATGGCGTCGTTGCCGTGGCGCAGTACGCGCAGACGCATACCCTCCAAGTCGGCGATCGAAATACGGTTCTTGCGTGCCAGCGGGCTCGTGCGCGGCAGGTCGATATAAAACGGCACGTTGACAATGCGGAGCTTTTGGCAGGCATCACCCCAGCGCGGGGTCGAAAAACTCGACTGCACCACATCCACCTCGCGCCCCAGACCTCGCATGACGGTCTCGCGCTCATCGTAAAGGTCCCCCACCGGCACAATCTCAAAACGCAAGCGCGGCTCCATGTCGTGCACCTGCGGCCACAGCGCGAGCGTGTGGCGCCCCGGGCACATCATCGATACGCCCAGGCGCACCGCACCGCCATCGCCCGCCGCTCGCCGGGCGCGGCGCAACGCATCCTCGGATTGGCGCATAATCGAGCGCGCGTCGTCCACCAACAGCGCGCCCGCCGGCGTCACCTTGACGCCCGAGTGCGAGCGCTCGAACAACGTGATGCCAAACTCGGCCTCGAACCCCGACACCTGTTTGACGAGCGCCGGGGTCGACACGCGCAGCTTTGCCGCGGCACGCGAGAAACTTCCCAGCTCCGCGGCGGCCGAAATAGCGTCAAGTCGTCGATCGTACACGTCAATCTCCCGTTTTCGCACGCGCGGGCCCACAGCGCCGCAGGGGGTCGTTTTCGCAGGTCACACGCTCAATTGCGAACAAACCTCAATGCACAGTGTAAACCTACGGTTAACGCCATTCTAACAAATATGCAATTCACCTGCGCGAACGCTAAGCATACGATAACCAGCGAAAACCACGTGGGTCGGTTAATGGGAGCGACCCACAGGGAGGCACAAGAAGGGAAGTTCCTATGAGCAATTGGCTTAAGCTCGAGGGCGATGTCTGCGCCGTGACTGGCGCGCTCGGCGGTATGGGCGCCGAGATTTGCCGCGAGTTCGCCCGCAACGGCGCCAATGTCGTCCTGCTCGACCTGGACGAGGAGAAGGTCAAGGCCGCAGCCGCCGACCTCGCCGCCGAGTTTGGCATCCACGCCGAGGGCTACAAGATGAACGCCACCGACGAGGCCGAGGTTCAGGCCGCCGTCGACGCCACCATCGCCGAGTTCGGCCGCGTCGACGTTCTCGTCAACACCGCCGGCATCCTGCGCTTCGCCGCCATGGAGGACCTGCCGCTGAGCGACTGGGAGCAGGTGCTCAACGTCAACCTCACCGGCTACTTCATCACCTCGCAGCGCTTTGGTCGCGAGATGATCAAGGCCGGCCAGGGCCGCCTGGTGCACATCTCGACCGTCGCTAGCCACTCCCCCGAGACGTTCTCGGGCGTGTACAGCTCCACCAAGGCGGGCGTCAACATGATGTCCAAGATGCTCGCCGCCGAGTGGGGCCCTTACGGCGTGCGCTCCAACTGCGTCGAGCCCTGCTTTGTCAAGACCCCCATGTCGGCGAGCTTTTACGCCGACCCCGAGGTCGAGAAGAGCCGCAGCCGCCTCATCGCCACGCGCCGTATCGGCGAGGTCAGCGATATCGCCAACGCCGTCATGTTCCTGGCGTCCAAGCGCTCGGACTTTACCACCGGCGACGCCATCAAGGTCGATGGCGGCTTCTCCAATATGATGGGCGACCTCACCGCCAAGCCCGGCGGTCGCCGAGCCTTTGCCGACAACTACCTCAAGAACAAGGGTGTCGAGCTTTGGTCCGATGAGTCCGGCGTCGCAAAGCCGACTGACCAGTAAGCCAGCCCAACAGGGAGGCTCGCGGTGACGCCCGCTCCTCCCCGCATCGATTAGAAAGAGTCCAATGGCTTCCACCAACTCCAACAAGGGTCGCGCCGTCGTGCTTTCCGCCGCGTGCGTCACCATGTTCTTCATCAGCTCCATCGCGCTGTACTCCGTCGTGTCCAAGAACCTGCTCGCCGTCTACCCCGAGTGGTCCAGCGCACTTACCTGGGCTTTCCCGGTCTTCCAGACCATCATGGCCGTGACGGGCATCTTCGCCGGCCGCATCTCCGATAAGATCGGCCCGCGCAACGTCGTGATCGCTGCCGCCGTGTGCTACGGCGTGGGCTGGTTCATGTCCGGCACCGTCACCGAGCCGTGGCAGTTCTACCTGTGGTTCTCGCTCGTCGCCGCCATCGGCAACGGCCTGGGCTACAACCCCGCGCTCACCACCGGCCAAAAGTGGTTCATCGACAAAAAGGGCCTCGCCTCCGGCATCACCCTGGCCGCTTCGACCGCCGGCCCCGCTGTGCTGTCCCCGGTGCTCGCCTCGCTGCTCATCCCGAGTCTGGGCATCTTTGGCGCCCTCAAGGCACTCGGCGTCATCTTCTTTGTGACGATCGCCGCCTCCGCCCTGTTCCTGAAGGCCCCCGAGGCCGGTTGGCTGCCCGAGGGCTTCGAGGCCCCCAAGGGCGGCGCGCACGCCGGTACCTTCGGCGACCTCACCCCGGGCGAGATGGTCAAAACCCCGCGCTTCTGGGTCCTCATCGTCACCTTCGCCTTTGCTGCCACTGCAGGCACCCTGCTTGTGGGCAAGGTTGCCTCCATCGCCGCCGTCCAGCTCTTCGCCGACCCCACGAGCGCCGCGGCCGTCGCCCTCGGCGGTGTGGTGGTCTCCGTCAACACCTGCGCCAACCTGGTCGGCCGTCTGTCCTTTGGTCAGATCATCGACAAGCTCGGCGCCTACAAGTCGCTGCTCATCAGCCTTGTCGTCACCATCGTCGCACTCGTCATCATGTCGATGAGCTTTACGCAGAGCATGTTCTTTGTGGCGCTCGCCCTGCTCGGCTTTAGCTTTGGCGCCCTGCTCGTCATCTACCCGCCGCTTACCGGTGGCGCCTTTGGCACCAGCAACATCGGTGTCAACTACGGCATCATGTTCTTGGGCTATGCCGCTTCTACCTGGATCAGCCAGCCCATCACCGCCGTGCTGTATCACGCCGAGGCCGGCAGCGCCGCCTACCAGCAGTCCTTCTACGGCGCCATCGTGATCGCCGCCATCGCCGTCGTACTCACCGTCTACATGATGGTCTCCGACAGCAAGAAGAAGTCCGCCTAGTTATACCAATGTGGCAAAGGGACAGTCCCTTTGCCACATTCGCCAGCCACCAGCATTAAGGAGTCGAAATGTCTGAGCTCAACCCCGTCCGCATTGCCGTCATCGGCGCCGGCGCCATGGGCCGCAACCACATCCGCTTTGTCACCGAGGAGCCCGAGGCCGAGCTCGTCGCCATCGCCGACGCCTTTGAGGGCGCCCGCGCCACGGCCGAGGCCGCCGGCGTGCCGTTCTTTACCGATCCCGCCCAGATGATGGACGAGGTCAAGCCCGAGGCCGTCATCATCGCCACCCCCAACGACCTGCATCTGGGCGTTGCCCGCGAGGCCGTGAAGCGCAACATCGTGCCGCTGGTCGAAAAGCCGATCTCCAATGACCTCGAGGATGCCCAGGCCTTCGCCGCCGAGGCCGAGACCGCCGGCGTGCCCGTGCTCGTGGGCCAGCACCGTCGCCACAACCCCTTCGTCAACAAGGCCAAGGAGATCATCGAGTCCGGCGAGCTGGGCAAGCTCACCGTGTCGAGCTTCCACTACATGATCTATAAGAATGACGAGTACTTCGATGTCGAGTGGCGCCGCAAGAAGGGTGCCGGCCCGATCCTGGTTAACCTGGTTCACGACGTCGACCTGCTCCGCTATCTGCTGGGCGAGCCCGTTGCCGTCCAGGGTATGCAGTCCAGCGCCGCCCGCGGTTTTGAGACTGAGGACTCCGCCGTGGTCAACGTCCGTTTTGCCGATGGCGCGCTCGCAAGCATGACCATCTCCGATGCCACCGCCAGCCCCTGGAACTGGGAGGCCACCGCTCGCGAGGACCCGCAGTACCGTCCCTTCGACGCCGACGCCTACTTTATCGGCGGAACCTTGGGCGCCCTTTCGCTGCCCCGCCTGCACCAGTTCTCCTACGACGGCGCCTCCAACTGGCACAAGCCGCTGCAGATGGAGATTCCGGCCGTGGACCCGGCGCTGCCGCACAAGATGCAGCTCAAGCACTTTGTGAAGGTTGTCCGCCGTGAGGTTGAGCCCGTCGTGACCCCCGCCGACAACGTCAAGACGCTCACGCTTCTCAACGCCATCAAGGAGGCCGCCGAGACCGGCCAGCTCGTCGAGCTGTAATGCCTTGAGAGCGGCCGCGGCAGAAACCCCATGCCGAGTCCCTCGGTCCGCCACAAATAAGCCCCTCTTCTTTGCCCCGCGAGCAGCCTCCTGCCCGCGGGGCATTTTGCTACGTTTCCAATGATTTTCTGAGACGGGGGGCCTTTTTGCACCTCAGCTTGGTTCGTTCGCCACGAAATGTGCCTATCTACTACGTTTAACCGATCGCCCTCAACCATGCCAAATTTCGCGGAATAAAAACCGCAGGTAGACAGGTTGCGCATTTTCGGAAGATCGGGGGATGGTCGACCCACACGGTTCAAACGTAGTAGATAGGCCGCTTTCGTGGTTCCGCGCCAAAACAGTCTTTTTTGGGCGAAGTGGCAGGTGGTATCCTTGGTAGCTCTGTGCTGCAAACGCACCTTAAACGCAAGGAGTCCCATGGATCTTATCGCCCAGCTCGCCCGCGAGCTCAACCTTAAGGCCGCCAACATCGAGGCGGCCGTCAAGCTCATCGACGAGGGCAACACCATCCCCTTTATTTCGCGCTACCGCAAGGAAGCAACGGGTGGCATGGACGACGTCGCCCTGCGCGCACTCGACGAGCGCCTGTCCTACCTGCGCAATCTTGAACAGCGCAAAGAGGACGTCATTCTGCTTATCGACGCCCAGGGCAAACTCACGCCCGAGCTCGAGGCACAGATCCGCGAGGCCACGCAGCTCCAGCGTGTCGAGGACCTCTACAAGCCCTACCGCAAAAAGCGCATGACCCGCGCGCAGAAGGCCCGCGAGGCAGGCCTGGAGCCGCTTGCCAACATGATCATCATGCAGGCATCCGCCAAGGGCAGCGCGCTCGACACCGCCGCGGCATACGTTAACGAGGAGGCCGGCTTCGACACGCCCGAGAAGGCGCTTGCCGGCGCCGCCGACATCGTGGCCGAGACGGTAGCCGAGGACCCGGAGAACGTCGCCGACCTGCGCACCTTTACGCAAAACACCGCCGACATCGTCGTCGAGGCCACCGACCCCGCCGAGAAGACCCCCTACGAGCCGTACTACAGCTATGATGAGCCGCTGCGCCGTATACCCAACCACCGCGTGCTGGCTATCGACCGCGGTGAGCGCGAGGGCAAGCTCCGCGTGCGCGTGAACGTCGACGGCGCTGCCGCCACGGTGCGCCTCGGCAGCCGTTGGCCCCGACGCCAGGGCGTGTTTGCTCCCATCTTCGATGCCGCCATCGCCGACGGCTACAAACGCCTCATGGCTCCCTCGCTGGAGCGCGAGGCCCGCGCCAAACTCACCGTTCGCGCCCAGACCGAGGCCATCAACGTCTTTGCCAAGAATCTCGAAGGCCTGCTCTCGGCACGCCCCGTGCGCGGCGCCCGCGTGCTCGCGCTCGATCCGGGCTACCGTACCGGCTGCAAGGTCGCCGTCATGGACGAGACCGGCAAGTTACTCGACCACGGCGTGGTCTACCCCACCAAGCCGCGCCACGACGTCGCCGGCACCAAGCGTGAGCTCGCCCGCCTCGTCAAGAAGAACGGCGTCAACACCATCGTCATCGGCAACGGCACCGCCAGCCGCGAGACCGAGGAAGTCGTCTCGGAGTTTATTGCCGAGCAGGCGCCCAGCCTTCGCTACACCATCGTCAACGAGGCGGGCGCGTCGGTGTACTCCGCCTCCGAGCTCGCGAGCCAGGAGTATCCCGATCTGGATGTCACCGTGCGCGGCGCCATGAGCCTGGGCCGCCGCCTGCAGGACCCGCTGGCAGAGCTCGTCAAGATTCCGCCCCAGTCCATCGGCGTTGGCCAGTACCAGCACGACCTTGACCAGGCCGAGCTTTCGCGCACCCTGGGCCACGTGGTGGAAGACGTCGTCAACCGCGTGGGCGTCGACGTAAACACCGCGAGCGCGAGCCTGCTGGGATACGTATCGGGTATCACGCCGAGCGTGGCCAAGAACATCGTGGCCCACCGCGAGGAAAACGGCGCCTTTACCGATCGCCGCCAGCTTAAGAAGGTCCCCAAGCTGGGCCCCAAGGCATATCTCAACGCCGCGGGCTTTTTGCGCATCAGCGGCGGCAAGAACCCGCTCGACGCGACAAGCGTCCACCCCGAGAGCTACGAGGTGGCCACGGCCGTCCTGGAGCGCGCCGGCGTTGCGGCAAGCGAGCTCAGCCGTGGCGGCGTGCCCGATATCGAGCGCCGTCTGGGCAGCATCTCGGCACTGGCAAGCGACCTGGACTGCGGCACCTTAACGCTCATCGACATCGTCAACGAGCTCAAGAAGCCCGGGCGCGACCCGCGCGACGACGCGCCCGAGGTGGTCTTTAGCCGCTCGGCGCTTTCCATCGATGACCTGGAACCCGGCATGGAACTCAAGGGCACGGTGCGCAACGTCGTCGACTTTGGTGCCTTTGTCGACGTGGGCGTGCACCAGGACGGCCTCGTACACATCTCCAAGCTGGCCAACCGCTTTGTCAAGCACCCGAGCGACGTGGTACGCGTCGGTGACACGGTAAAGGTGTGGGTCGAAAAGGTCGATCGCGACCGCAAGAAAATCTCCCTCACCATGGTGCAGGGGAAGTAAACCGTCAAAGCAAGGTACCCCCTGTAGCAACGTGCAAAATCGCGAGTATTCTGCAATTTCCGCCGCTCCGGATGCCCCTCAGAGACGAAAAAGCAAGAAACAGCCCCCGTTTTAGCGTCATCAGAGCCAAAACGGGGGCTGTTCCATGCTTCACCCAGCTGGTAAAAGCCTTTACCTTGCTGAATACTCTCAATTTTGCACGGCGCAGGCGGGGGTACCTTTGTCCACGGCAGGATATGGAAGCCTATCACCAACCTACCGGCAAGTTCGTGTCGGCAGCCCCGGCCTTTCCTTTGCCTAGCGCGACCCTCGCGAAGCGCGTGAGCGATAGGGAAAGGAAAGGCCGGGGCGAACAACCCGCGATGTAGCCAGCGTTCGCGTTACGGCAGGATATGGAAACCGAGCGAGGCGATATCCTTGGCAAAACCGCGCACGGTATCGAGCGAGACCTCGTACGGGTCACGGCCGATGTTCTTACGCTTGGCCAGGATGCTGTTGGGCACCGTGATGATCTGGCAACCGCATCCTTCCGCCTGGTAAATATTGATAAGCTCACGCGTGGACGCCCACAGGACCTCGCAGTTGGGCTTGGCGGCGGCCTTCTTGACCGACTCCGTCATAAACGGAATGGGGTCGACGCCGGTGTCGGCGATGCGGCCGGCAAAGAGCGAGATGATTGACGGCGTCTCGGCGTCAACGGCCTCGACCATCTCGTCGACCTGCGCAGGCGTAAAGATGGTGGTGACGTTGACCTTGATGCCGTCGGCCGAAAGCTTGCGGACCAGCTCGGCGGTGGACTCGCCCTTGGTAGTCACGCACGGAATCTTGACATAGACGTTCTCGGCCCAGGTAGCGATCTCGCGCGCCTCGCCCTCCATGGTCTCGACGTCGTCGGCAAAGACCTCAAACGACACGGATACATCGGTGATGTGGGTCAAGACCTCTTTGGCAAACGCGCGGTAATCCGTCACGCCGCCCTTCTTCATAAGGGACGGGTTGGTCGTGAAACCCTGAACGTTGCCGTTCTCGTACATGTCGAGCATGCCCTCGAGATTTGCACCGTCAGCGAACACCTTGATTGCCATCTGCCTGATTCCTTTCGCTTGCACATGGGCGATAAACTGCTAAACACTTTACCTACGTTTATCAAGGCGTGAGCTGCGGGTTTTCATCTTCTCGGCGAACGGTTTTGCAGTTTTACCATTTTTATATCGACACCCCAGCGGCAAAACGTTTTTGCTGATCATCGCGGTTGATTCCGTTCGCGGCGCAGAGACAGCGCTTCACCGGTACGTTTTCACAACCACTCCAAAACAAAAGCGGTGACGCCTCATTTGAGACGCCACCGCTTCCGTGTAGGAGCCGGTTATCGGAGCTCCGCCCGATTAGGGCTTAACGTATGCCTGGATTACTCTTCCTCAACGTGGTTAATCACAGCACCCTTGGTGTGGATGAAGTTGGGGACGAAGGCGACGATCAGAAGGACAGCAAGAATCGCGTAGACACCGGTGGTACCGAAGGCCTCGGCAGCGCGGCCAAGCGTAATACCAATGACGGAGAAATCGAAGTCGCCGAACGTAGTGTTCTTGAAGCCAAAGACGTCAAGAACGGGCAGGAGCAGGGCCGGGGCGAAGGTGATGAGCAGGCCGTTGACGAAAGCGCCAAGAGCTGCGCCCTTGCGACCGCCGGTAGCATTGCCGTAGATGCCTGCGGTAGCACCGCAGAAGAAGTGGGGAACCATGCCCGGGATGATGAAGATGCCCAGGGTAGCGCCCACGATGAACATACCGACCACGCCACCGATGAAGGATGCGACAAAGCCGAGGATGACGGCGGTGGGAGCATAGGGGAAGAAGACGGCGCAGTCGACGGCGGGGATGGCACCGGGGATCAGCTTGTTGGAGATGCCCTGGAAAGCCGGGACCAGGTCGGCAAGGATCATACGAACGCCGTTATAGACGATGGTGACACCAACGGCAAAGGACAGGGCACAGGTCAGGGCATAGACAATCACGTTGTCGCCGCCAGCGGTCTTGGTAACGACCGCAGGATCTGCGATGTAAGCGGCGAAAGCGGTAACCAGGTAGAAGAAGGCCATGGTAAGAGCCGTGGAGATGGTAGTGTCGCGCAGGAAGGCGAACTTCTCGGGAACCTCGATCTTCTCGGTGCTGTTCTCCTCGGCGTCCTTAGCAAAAAGCGTACCGACTGCAGCGGAGATGTAATAGGCGAGTGAACCGAAGTGGCCCATGGCGATTTCATCGCCATCGGTAACCTTCTCGGTGAAACGCTGACCAACGGCGGGAAGCATAGCGCTCACGAGGCCCAGGAACATGCCGCCCACGATGACAAGCTGGACATCCTGGAAGCCAGATGCCTGCAGAACGGCAGACAGCAGGCAGGCCATAAACATGCTGTGATGGCCCGTCAGGAAGATGTACTTAAACTTGGTAAAGCGGGCAATGATAATGTTCACGACATAGCCGAGAATCAGGATCATCATGGTCTGAACGCCGAGGACGCTCTGAGCCATCGAAACAACGACCTCGTTGTTGGGCACGACGCCGGTGATGTGGAAACCGGTCTCGATGAAGGTACCCAGCGGAGCAAGGTTCTCCTGAACAACAGCGGCGCCGGCGGACAGCATGATGTAACCAAGAATGGGCTTCAGGGTGCCCGTCATCACCTTGTGGGCAGGACGCTTAAGCGCGACAAGGCCCACAAAGGCAAATAGACCCATAATCCACGCTGGCTTGGTCAGAATCGATTGGATAAACTCAAGTATGGGAAGGATGGCTTGCATCTGCGCTTCCTTTCTCTCTAACGTGGGCGCGTTTCCCTCTTCCACAGGGAACCGCCCTTTTTTGTGCCGCTTTAGGCGTTAGCGGCGGCCGCCTTGATTGCCTCGAGGGCGTCTTCGCGGATCTTCTTCTTGTTCACATAGCTGCGAACGATCACAACGTTGCCGTGGAGCTCGGGGGCGAGTTCTTTAACGGTGATGAACAGATCCGGATTTGCGGAAGAAGCACCGTTCAGGTCCATAGACTCAACGTCGGCCTTGATGCCCTCCTCCTCGCAAAGCTCCTCGACTTTGCCAGCGAGCATCAGGCTGGACCCGATGCCGTTTCCGCATACGGTGATGATATGCATGGCAACCTTCCTCTCCTACACGTGACGGTTTTCCGTCTATCCAAAAGCGGCGACGCATCGCCGTGCCATTAAGGCCTAAAAGAATGAACGCATGGTCTCCAAAACCTGCTCGGACGTATCGCAGGCGCTGAGCTTGGCAACGCAGTCCTCGTCCTCGAACATCTGCGAAAGCTCCGCCAAGCAGCCAAGATGAGCCTTGGGGTCGGGTGCGCAAATACCCACGAGCACGTGAACCGGATCGAAATCCTCGTGTCCAAACGCAATGGCAGGGTCAAGCGTGACGATACAGATCCCCGCTTCACTCACATTGCCATCTGCCTGAGCGTGGGGCATGGCGATGCCCTCTTCCAAGACCATATAGGGGCCGAATTTGTGAACCGATGAAATCATGGCGTCAACATAGCTCTGGTCGCATTTGCCAGCGTCTACGAGCAACTTACCGCATGCCCTGATCGCTTCCTCCCAGTCGGAGGCCTCGACGTGGCAGGCAACAAGCTCGGGCTTAAGAAGATCGGTCAGCATACTCGTCCCCTACTCCTCGGGCAGGATGTGAAAACCAAGCGCCTGAATGTCGCGGGCAAAGCCCTTGACCGTATCAAGCGAGTACTCAAGCAAATCTTTCCCGAAATTCTTGCGTTTGGCAAGAAGGGCATTGGGGACCGTAATGATCTGGCATCCAACGGACTCCGCCTGGAAGATATTGAGGACCTCGCGCGTAGACGCCCAGAGAACCTCGGCAGCAGGCTTAACGGCAGCCTTCTTTACGGACTCCGCCATGAGGGGCAGCGGATCGACGCCGGTATCGGCAATGCGACCGGCAAAGATGGACAGAATAGAGGGGGTCTCAGCAGAAACGGCATCGACAAACTCGTCGACCTGCTCGGGCGTAAAGATAGTGGTGACATTCACCTTGATGCCGTCGGCAGAAAGGCGCTTGACCAGCGCGGCAGTGGACTCACCCTTGGTGTTGAGCGCCGGGATCTTAACGTAGACGTTGTCTGCCCAGGTTGCGATCTCGCGAGCCTCGGCTTCCATACCTGCCTCGTCGTCGGCGAATACCTCAAAAGAGACCGACACATCAGTAATGTGCTCAAGAACCGTCTTGGCAAAAGCGCGGTAGTCGGTCACGCCGCCGGCCTTCATAAGGGAAGGATTGGTCGTGAAGCCCTGAACGTTGCCATTGTCATGCATGTCAAGCATGCCCTCGAGGTTAGCGCCGTCGGCAAACACCTTGATCGCCATGTTCGGTCCTTTCTCATCTAACACTATTGCTATCGAAAGCCTTCTTCTTTGTTTCAAAAGCTTTTCGGTTTTCTTTTATAAACCATTTCAAAAGCTATCGAAAGCTCAATTGTCAGCTTTCCGTGAACGGTCGAATATCGGGCGTGAACGTACTTCTTTTGGGCGGCACCTTCAGAATGAGACTCTTTATAGCCCGTTTACGTGCGAACTATCTGCTACGCATGCATTTATGACATGCCATTCCGTTCTTTTGATTCATTCGAATTTGCCTTGTTCTTTTCATATCGATACGTTATATTTCGATTACGAAAGGCGCATCTTTTTACCTTTTGTTCAAAAGGAGCGGCATATGGCATCTACTTCAGACCTTTCACCGGCCGAGCGTCAGCGATTTATCATGAATTGGCTGGCCGAAAAGCCAAATATCTCGGTATCCGACATCGTTCGCCGTTTTTCGGTTTCGGAAGTCACCGCACGACACGACCTCATCTCGCTGGAATCCGAAGGCAAGCTGCGTCGCGTACGCGGCGGAGCGGTATCGCTTTCTCGCTCCAACGCAATCTCGTATCCCGAGGAGCGCATCAATGTCCAAGTCGAGGCCAAGGAGGCCATCGCCGCAACCGCAGCAACTCTTGTTGATGATGGCGATGTTCTGGTAATTGATATCGGCACCACAGGCTTTTACTTCGCTAAGGCCCTCATGGACAAGCGTGAGATCACCATTATCACCGGCGATCTTGCAATCGCGAACTACGCCAGCTTCAATCTCCCCAATGCTTCGGTAGTGCTGCTGGGCGGCTCCGTGCGCAAGGGCCACCTCTATCTCGCGGGCGCACTGACGCTCGACTGCATGAGCAAACTACATGCCGACAAGGCGTTTGTCAGTGCTGACGGATTCCACCCCGACCACGGTTTTACCGTCGAGCACGACTTCTCGGCCATGATCAAGCATATGTACCTTACCAACTCAAACCAGGGCTACATGATGGTTGACCAGGGAAAGTTCAACAAAACCAGTTTTTATCAGTCCGCGCAGATCGATGACCTCGACGGCATCATCGTTGATGGAGACGACGAGGGCATCATGACGGCGGCGATCGAGAGCAGTCGCAGTCATCCCAAGCTCTATATTGCAAAATAGCTCAAATGGCCGGGTCGCCCCCACTGCGGGCGACCCGGCCATTTATTAAATCAACCCAAAATGCTGCATCGCTGTGACGGTGCCATCGCGTACGACGTCGTCGGTCACGTAGTCGGCGATCGCCTTGACCTCGGGCATGGCGTTGCCCATGGCGACAGCCGTCTCGACAGCGGCGAGCATACCCAGATCGTTGCCCGAATCGCCAAAGCCAAAGGTGCGCTCGTTGCCAGCGCGACCCAGATACGCCAGCGCCCGCGCCAGGCCCACGCCCTTGTCGATGCCCTTGGGGCTCAACTCGCGATTTGTTTGCTGGGCTCACTTGGAAGAGCGGCGGTAAACGCATCTCCCGGTTAATCCGGCACCGCCGAAGCGAACCCCACACACGCCCTCCGGCAAGCGGCACGCGCCCGTCAACGCAAAGGTCCGGCGGGACGCACCTAGCATCCCGCCGGACCGCCACTCGTCCAGGGGGCCGCCGCGACGAGCCCCTAGATCTTCGCAAGCTCCTCGGAGATGACGCGGCAGACGTCCTCAGCCTGAGGCATCACGCCGTACATCTCGAAGAAGCCGTGGTCGCAGCCGCGATAGCGAATCGCGGTGACGTCAACGCCCGCATCCTGCAGCCTCTTCGCGAATAGCTCGTCCTGATAGCGCAGGTAGTCATACTCGGAAGAGATGATGACCGTGCGGGGGAACGCGCTCACGTCCTCCGCGAACAGGGCAGACACCCTCGGGTCGAGCATCTCCTCCGCATTGCCGTTGGTATACATCACTGGCAGGTCGTCGTTGGCGTTGCGGATGCGATCCACCCTGCTCAGAGCCTCGGCCCTCTGGTCGTTCACGATCTCATAGAGGTCATAGGACCATTCCTCCGGAACAGGGCCGCCGTCGACGAGCGGATACAGCTCGGCCACGAGCTTGATCCTGTCCGCATGGGACCCGTCGAGGACGACGGCGTTGGTCAGGCTTCCGCCCGCGGAGTCGCCAGCCACGGCGACCCGCGTCGCGTCGACACCCAGCTCATCCGCATGCTCGACAAGCCAGTCGAGCGTCTTCACGCAGTCCTCGACACCACCGGGGAACATCGTCTCGGGAGACAAGCGGTACTCCGGGTAGATCGCGACGCAGCCCGTTCGCTCCGCGATGTCGCGCAGGCAGTTCTCGTACTGGCCAATGTTGCCCACCATGAAGCCGCCGCCGTGGATGAACACGAGCGCGGCGGAGCCGCACCCGTGGCCCTCGGGCGTGAAGACGTGCAGGGGAATGCCCCTGTCGCCAAAGTTCATGACGACGGTCTTCTTGGCGACGTTCGAGCCCCTCACGACATGGGTCTCCTTGTTGGGAGCGGAGCGCCACGCGATCACGTCCACCGGCCCCGCCGGCGCCGGGCCGGCGGCGAGCTTCGCATGGGCGCGCGCGTAGACGCGCGGATCGAGCACGCGCTCGCGCTCGTCTCCCGGCACGGGCTTCAGCAGGAGCTTCAGCCCGTTGGGCTCCACGACCTCCCTAGATCCACGCTCAAGCACTTCAAGCTCGGAAGTGGGGTACTTCCTCTCCTCGGTGCCCATGGCTAGCCGATCTTCAGCTCGTCAAGCTTGGCGTCAAGCTTGGCCATCTCATCGGCGGAAAGCTCCCACTCGAACGTCTCGCAGTTCTGAATCGCGTGGGCGTCCGTGCGCACGCCAACGAGCGCGGTGCCCACGTACTCCTTCTGGGTGCTCCAGTTCACGGCGACCTGTGCCACGGGCTTGTCATGAGCCTCGGCGATCTCGTCCATGACCTTGAGCAGCTCCTGGACGCGCGAGAACTTGGGCTCCTGGAAGTAGTCGTAGAAGCCGCCACGAACATCGCCCTCCTCGAACTTCGGCAGCTCGCGGAACTTGCCCGACAGGATGCCCGCGCCAAGGGAGCCATAGGTGAAGGAGTCGATGCCACGCTCGTAGCCCCACTTGATAAGGTCCTCGGAGGAGCGGTCGACCATGGAGTAGGGCGGCTGCTGGACGTCGACCTGAGCGACCTTCTCGCACTCCTCGATCATCTCGGTCGTGAAGTTGGAGACGCCGATGTGGCGAATCTTGCCTTGCTCCTTGAGGAGCTGGAGGGCGCACATCGTCTCGGAGAACGGGGTCTTGGCGTCGGGCCAGTGCACGAAGTAGAAGTCGATGTAGTCGGTGCGGAGATTGCGCAGCGAGCTCTCGACCTCCCTCATGATGTTCTTGAACGAAGAGTCGCGGTCATAGCCGGCGGCGCTGGTGATCAGGCCAACCTTGGTCGAGAGCAGGTAGCTCTCTCGGTCGACGCCCCTGAGCGCGTTGCCGACGACCTTCTCGGACGCGCCGTTGCCATAGCACGGCGCGGTGTCAATGAGGTTGACGCCGTGATCGAGCATGGTGCGGATGGCGGACATGCTGGCGGCGTCATCGTTCTCACCAAAGGAGTCGCCGCCGATCGCCCAGGTGCCCACGGCGAGCTGGGAGACGTCAACGTCGGAGTTCTTGAGGTGCGTGTAGCGCATATTCTCTCCTTCTAATGGGGCGGCACGCGTCGAATGTCCTCGATCGCGTGCCGCCAGGAATTGCCTTGAACAGGCTTCGGATGATCCGGAAACCGCCTTACACGATGCCCACGAGGCCGAGGACGAGCGCCAGAACCATGATGCCGACCAGGATGATGTTGACGTTCACGTTCTTCTTGCGCAGGAGCCAGAGGACGACGAGCGTAAGTCCCAGAGGCACGATGCCCTTGAAGATCGAGTCGAGGTAGGTCTGGATCATGACGGGGTCGGAGTCCTGAACCGGAATGGACAGGATCGTGTTGAATTGGACGTTCGCCGCGGTCATGGCGCCGATCATCACCAGGCCGATCGTGGAGGTCGCCTTGGTGATGAGCTTCATGAGACCACCCTCGTACATCTCGGAGATGAAGTTGGTGCCCATGCTGAAGCCGAGGTAGGTCATGAAGTATCGGCAGAGGATCGACGGGATGTTGTAGATCAGCAGGAACATGATCGCGCCGAGGGGCGAGCCGCTCATGGCGAGGTTAATGCCGATGCCGGCGGCGATAACACGCAGGACGCCCCAGAAGATTGCGTCGCCGATGCCGGACATCGGGCCCATCAGGGAGACCTTGATACCGTCGATGGACTCGGTGTCGAAGTCTTCGTGCTGCGAGTTCTCCCTCTCCATGGAGGCGACGAGGCCCATGGCGAACGTGCCGACGTTCTGGGTAATGTTGTACCAAGTCGTGTGACGCTTCATGGCGTCGGCACGAGCCTCGGGGTCATCGGCGTAGTAGCGGTTAAGCGCGGGCTGGACGGAGTACAGCCAGCCGTCGGCGCCAGCCTTGACGGAACCGCCGGCGCAGGAAGCGAACACGGAGAAGGAGCGCAGGAAAATGCTGTTGAGCATCTTCTTGTCTTCAGGGCTCACATTCTTGGTCAGGTTGCTCATGCGAAGAAATCCTCCTCGTCGCTGGTTACAGAGTCGCCGGAAACGGCCTGGGTGGCCACTCCCTTCTTGGTGAGATCGAAGATCTCCTTGTCGCGGAGGGCGGAGGCAACCGCGATGATGACACCGAGAACTGCGATGGCGATCATCGGGAGACCGAGGTACTGGTAGAGCGTAAAGCCCAAGAAGAAGTAGATGCTGAGCTCGGTGCTCCACAGCATCTGGAGCAGGAGCGCCATACCAACGGCGGGCAGGAGGGCACCCACGGCGTTGAGGCCGCTCATGACATTGGCCGGAATCTGGTTGACAATGGCGGCAACGGGCTCGGCGCCAAGGTAAACGCCGAGGAAGGCGATGAGGCCAAAGGCGGCGTACTTAACGAACCAGAGAACGAAGTGCTGAAGCGCGAGGCCCTTCTCGTTGCCCTCGGCGGCCATCTTGTCAAAGGTGGCTGCGAAGAACGCGAGGAACACGTTGTTCATGAAGATCGAGAGAAATGCGGTGACGACGCCCACGGGAACGGCCAGTGTGATGGCGGCACCCTGGTCGATACCAGCGCCAACGGTGAAGGCGACGGCGAGGGCGGTCGCGGTAACAGGCTCGGCGGAGATAGCGCCACCAATGTTAACCGCGCCCATGAAGATCGCCTCGAGAGAGGCACCGATGATGACACCGGTCTTGACGTCGCCCATCAGGAGGCCCGCAACGAGACCTACCACGAGAGGACGCTCGATCATGCACTGACCGAGAACCCAGTTGCCGCCGTAGCAAATCAGCACGGTCAACCAGGCCATTATTGCCAACCCAACCATTTGACTTCCTTTCTTTCATTTCATTTGGCCGCCTGGCCAAATCCCCTTATTTCCCCACCGCCTCGATCAGACTCTTGAGAGGAGTCTTGGGATTGGACGGGATAAGCTGATGGAAAACCGGAATACCCTGCTCGCAAAGCTCCTTCGCGGCCTCGAGCTCATCCGGGTTGAGCATGATCGTGGAGTTGAGGGCGACCTTGCTATCCGGATCGGACTTGTCGAAGCGGCCGACGTTGGCAACGTTCACGCCCTCAATCTTGCCCGGCGCGCCCTTAACGAGCTCAAGCACGTCACGCACGCAGTTGGTGAGCGCGAAGATGCGCATGGAGTCCGCGCGCGGATCGTTCGCGATGCGGCAGGCATCCGGAACGTCCTTGACGAGGAGTTTCTGGCCCGCCGGCGTACCCATGGAAAGCGTCATGCGAAGGGCGTCGCTCTCCACGGCGTGCTTGTTGGCGACGATGATCCTGGTGGTGTTGAGCTCCTTGGTCCACACCAGGGCGACCTGTCCGTGAATCAGACGGTCATCGACTCGAACCTGAACAATCATTGCTTCCTCTCTCTACTTGTTAGTACTCTCTAATCAAAGAAGTCTCCCTCGGACTCCTCGTTGTCCGCGGCCTTGCTCGGAGGCTCGACGACCTGCATCGTCGCCCTCGCCAGCTCGACGCTCTGCTTGATCGAATCTGCCGTGACCGGCTCGGCGCCGAGGAGCGTCTCGATCACGAGGCCGAGGTTCATACCGGTGACGTGGACGATCCCGCGCTTCTCCGGCTCCATAAGGACGACCTTCTGGAAGACGGAACCACCGTAGATGTCGGTGAAGATGATGGCCTCGTCCTCAGGGCCCACCGAGTCAATAAAGGCCTGGATGCGAGGGGTGAAATCGGAGTCGTCCACGTAGCAGTCAACTGCCTCCACCATGTCCGCCATGCCGGTCAGGATTCCGATCGAGCTCCTGATTCCGCTTGCGAGGTGGCCGTGCGACGCGACAAGAACTTTCTTCATCGAGTCTCTCCTAGAGCGAATAGTGGTTGGGGTTCAGAAGCTGGATCTTGCTGACGACGAACGCGCGCATGTCGGGGGCGGCGTCCATCAGGAGGCCTATGCCGTTGCCGTCGTTCTTACCGGAGTTGATGTCCTTCTCGAAGGCGCGGTACATGGAACGGAAGTACTCCGTGGCGATGTTGAACTTACTCATGCCGAGGTTCACGGCCTCCTGGAGCTGCTCGTCGGGGATGTCGGAGCATCCGTGCATGACGAGGGGGACGCTGACGGCCTCCCTGCAGGCCTTGATGCGCTCCATGTCGAGGTTCGGGACCTTGACATAGGGGCCGTGGGCATTGCCGACGGCGATGGCGAGCGAGCCGCAACCGGTGCCCTCGACAAACTCCTCGGCGAGGTTCGGGTCGGTGTAGTGGTCGCTGTTCACGAAGTCGTTGGCGTCAGAGCCGTTGCCGACATGGCCGAGCTCGGCCTCGATGTCGACGTCGAAGATCTTGGCGACCTGGACGACGTCCTTCGTGAGCTGGAAGTTCTCCTCATAGGGAAGTGAGGAGCCGTCGACCATGACGGATGGGAAGCCGGCCTTGACGCCCTTGACGGCGATCTCGTAACCAGCGGAGTGATCCTGGTGGACGGCGACGGGCACGCTCGCGCGCTCGGCGTAATAGCGGGCGGCGAAGGCGATGATGTCGAGGGCGCAGTGGTCCTCGAAGCCAGGCCAGTACTGGATGATGATGGGCATGTGCTCATCCTCGGCGGCCTGGATCGCATAACGGATGGTCTCCGTATTGATGACGTTAATCGCGGGCACGCCATAGTGGTGCTCGGTCGCATGTTGAAGAAGCTCGTTGACCTTGATGAGTGACATCTTTGTCTTCCTTTCACCTGAATAATCATTGGATCGGACAGTTCTCAGCTCGTCAGCTGGTTGAACACGAAGCGAAGCGCGAGGCAGGCAGGCGCTTGCGAGGCGCGGTGGAGCCTATGCGGCCGCCTGGCCCTCAGGCTGCGGCGCCGCGCTTCGACGCCATAGCACGTACGCCACAAGAGCAGCGACTGCAGCAATCGTTGAAGCGAGGGCGAAGGCCAGGAAACCCGCGTGCGTGCCGAGCGCATCGCACGCCCAACCGCCAAACAGGTTCGCAACCACGACGGACAGACCGCTCTGGACCATCGCGAAGGCGCTCTGACCTCGAGCGCGACAATCCTCGTAAGTGTGGTTGGCAATGTAGGTAACGCAGGAGTAGTAGACGGTCATGTAACTCACGCTCTGCAGCAGCTGGCCGCAGACCATGACCGGGACGATGCCGGTGCCCACAAGCACGAGCCTGAGCGCCGCCATGAAGCAGGAAAAGATCAGGAGGTTCATCTCGCCGAAGCGCCTGACCAGCTTGGAGGAAACGAGCAGGATGGGGATCTCGCTCGCAGCGGAGACCGCACTCAGGACGCCCACGAGGTTCTGACCCTCGCCAAGCTCGACCGCGTAGCGGCCCAAGAACGCCCCGATGAAGCCAATCGCGGCCGAACTGATGAAGGCGAAGACCAAGACGAAGGCGATCTCATTGCTGGTGAACAGCGAGAGGAGGCCCTTTCCGTGGGAGACCTTGGGATCGTCCGCGGCATTGGCGCGAATTCCCGCCTCGGGGAGGCGCCACATGTGAGCCGCGAAGACCACCAGCGCGGCGGAGACCACCGTGAACTGGATTTGAGGAGCCATGTCGAGCAGCCGACCGACGATCAGGACGACGATGGCATAGCCGATAGTGCCACCCATGCGAATGCGAGAAAAGTCCAGGCCAGAGCGATCCGCGAGCTCGATGACGAGGGAGTCGCTCAGGGGCAGGAGCCCCGAGAAAAACGCCGAGAATGCAAAGGTTACGAGAAGGACCGGGACGAACGTCGACGCCAGGTAATACAGCGGAGCGAGTACCGCCGCCGCAAGGCAGAGGGCCACGATGACCGCGCGGCGGCGCCCGAGCTTGTCGGCGATCGTCGACCAGAGCGGCTGGATGGCGAGCGCACACACCGGGGTCGCCGCGAGGAGAATGCCGGTCTGGGCCGCGCTGAGGCCGAGGCTCGTGTAGTGAGCGGAGAGAAACGGCGAGTACACGCCCGCGCAGACCCAGTAGAGTACGTTCGCGAAGAACAGCGAAGTCATGCTTGCGTTTGTCTTGGCGTTGTGCATCGTGCTTCTCCCTTCTTGCTCGCCGGGTGCCTGTCTGGGCTTCGAAGTGATTCACCATCTAGCGTGAAACGGAGTTGCGAGGCGTTGAAACAATGTTCTGTTGTTTCATCGTTTTCGTGCCGTTGTTTCACGGCTCATAAGATAGCAGCTCAAGCTGAGATTGCGCCGAGGAAGTACCGATTTACCGTGAACGGTAGGAAATCAGCGGTGAAACGCTATTTCACCGCTGATGAAACATTTTGCTTATTTTTCACCTCTCTTGACCTAAGATACAAAGCAAGCTAGGACCAAGGAGTAACCATGGATAAGACAGGGGATGTGCTCAGCCACATCTGCGCGGTCATGAGCAGCCTATCCCCCTCGGAGAAGGCAATCGCAACGTATGTGCTCGACCACCCGTCGGATGTCGCAACGATGACCGTCCGCGAACTCGCCGCAGAAACCGGTACGTCACCGGCGTCTGTTTCGAGATTCGCAAGGACGCTTGACTACCGAACCTATTCGGACATGCGTCTGGCGCTCGGCATATCCATCAGCAGGGCATCCGGCGAAGAAAAGGCCACGGACGGCAGGATTACTCTGGACGACGTCGAGGGCTCCATCAAGTACGTCCTGTCTCACAAGGTCAAGGAGCTCTCCCAAACCGCCTCGCTCATTGACTCCGATGACTTTTCGGCAGTCGTCAATCTGCTCCACAACGCCAACCTCGTCCTGATCGCGGGCGTCGGCAACTCGATTAACATGGGCGTAAACGCGGCGTTCAAGCTCTCGCAGGTTGGAGTCAGAGCGTTTTGCCCCAGTACCACCGAAGCCATGGTCTCCGTCGCAACCAGCCTCAAGGAGAATGACGTTCTGCTCGTCATTTCGACGTCCGGATACTCGAAGCGCCTCGTCAACATATTCGACTCTGCCGAGGATTCGAACACCCCCATCATCATGATCACAGACAACCCGGATACGCCGCTCGCGAAGCGTGCCACGCATATCATCCGAGCCATCTCGCGAGATCAGGCCATCACCGGAACCGAGATCGCCTTCTCGCACAGCTCGATCAACTTCGTCATCGAGCTGCTGTTCCTCTTCCTGACCTCTTGCTGGGATGACCCGGTAGAGTTTAACAGGATCATCTCGAAGAATCTCATGGGAGACAAGCAATACAGCTAGGACGACGCACGCCGGCGCACCGATGCCCAGACCGAAACGGGAGGACCCCTTGATAAAGCTCATCCTCGCAGACATGGATGGGACCCTGTTGCCGTTTGGCTCAAGGGTCGTATCGGAGCGCACGCACAGCGCGATTCTTTCGGCGCTCGATGCGGGCATCGCGTTCGGCCCCGCAAGCGGGCGCGACTACGCCGACCTGGCCGATGCCTTTGACGGCGACGCGCGCTGTTTCTCGACCGGCATCATGGCCAACGGAAAGAAGGTCTTCTCCAGCGGCGAACTCGTGTTCAAAAAGACGCTCTCGACGGAGGCCCTCGTCAAGCTCGATAGCGCTGTACGCCCCTACGCGGGGACGTCACTCTGGCTAGTCGCCGATGTCGATGAGACAGGCAAGCGCTGCGAGCAGTTCCTCTGCGCCGTCGAGCCTGGCGACGAATTCGCCCTGGAAGTCGTTAAGGACTCCGGAAGAGACATGGCGCTCGGAGACGTGCCCACGAACCGTGACGTCATAACCGCCGGCATCTTCGTCAACGTCAGCTCCGCCCCGACGGAAGTCGTTCGGAGTCGATGCAAGGAAGCCTGCCCAGAACTTGATTTCCCCTCGCCCGTCCCATTCTTCCTCGATGTTGTTCCGGCTGGCTGGAGCAAGGTAAACGGACTCGACGCGCTTCTCGGCAGCCTTGGGGTCACGCTGGACGAGGTCGCTTTTATCGGAGACTCGGAAAACGACGTGACGCTCCTCGAAAAGGTGCCGAACTCCTACGCAGTCGCGGGCGCGATGCCAGAGGCGAAGGCCGCGGCCCATCACCTGATCGGGAACGCAGCCGAGGACTCCGTCGCGAAGCTCATCGAACAGATTGTCCAGCAGCGAGGCTAGGGTTCCGCCAGCGTGGCATGCGCCGCGTGCCTCGTCATCCGTTCGTGGCGCGCTACCTCGTGACGATCCAGAGCGTGGCCATCGTCGCGACGCCGATGCCTACGATGAGCGCGGCCCACAGGACGCGGACCACGGGGTTCATGTCGCCCGTCACCACCATGTCGTTCGCGTGCCAGAACCAGCTCTCGTTTCCCTTGCACATGATGCACTCCCTTAGCCTCGATTACGCCATCTATGGCCGAGCAATCGCAGGTCACGTGCCATAGATTTGCCCTACGCCCAGCTTTCAGTTCTGTAAGGCGGCGGGAGCCTGTGCGAGGCCCCGAGTCCTGAGGCCGTTGCAATGAAAATGGGAATCAAGGGGCACGCATCAATCATATGGGTTCCTTTCGAGGTCGATGGCAAACGAAGCATCCATCATATAATGGAGCGACGCAACCAGAGAGGTCACCCATGGAATTTTATGCAAGCTGCCCCGAGGGCTTTGAATCCGCACTCGCCGACGAGCTCAAGTGGCTCGGGCTTTCGCATGTCCGCCGCCTGAAGGGCCGCGCTACGTTTGAGGGCGAGCTCGAAGAAGGCTACCGCGCCTGTCTGTGGTCGCGCCTGGCCAGCCGCGTGTTTGTGGTGCTCGGACGCTTTGAGGCACAGGATGCCGACGAGCTGTACGATGCCGTTTACGACATTGCCTGGGAAAACATCGTCCGCTGCGGCGCCACCATTGCCATCACTGCCCGTGGTGTGACCGAGCAGCTGCGCAACACGCGCTTCTCTGCCCTGCGCGCCAAGGACGCATTGTGCGATCGCCTGGCCGAGACCACAGGCCGTCGCGCCGATGTCGATGCTGCCGACCCCGATGTCCACCTGCTGCTTTCGCTACGCCAGCGCCGTGCGAGCATAAGCCTGGACCTTTCGGGCGACCCGCTGTTCAAGCGCCTGCCGCCCGCCGCGACTCGCGCCGGCGAGGGCGCGCACGTGCTACGCCCCGACTACGCCGCCCTGGTGTTGGCGCAGGTCGGCTGGACCGCGCTGTGCGAGCGCGAGCTGACGGCCGACGACTACGAAAACGAGGCCCTACCTACGCTGATCGACGCCTCGTGCGCCGGCGGCGGCCTGCTGCTGGAGGCCGTGAACATTCTGACCGACCGCGCCCCGAGCGCCGCACGCGAGCGCTGGGGCTTTGAGGGCTGGCAGCTGCACGACGCCACTCTGTGGGAGCAGCTGCTCGCCGAGGCACGCGAGCGCGAGGCGGCGGCGCGCGAGCGCCAGGCGCGCATCGTTGCCGTAGACATCGACCCCGCCGCCCGCAAAACCGCCGAGCGCATGGTCAAGTGCGCCGGCTACAAGCGCTTTGTCGATTTTTGCGCCGCCAAATCTGCCACCGTACTGGACCACGCGGGCGCCGTCGCCGGTGCCGTCCTCGTCGCGGATACGACCGAGACACCGCTGTCGCTTATGCATGACGCCATGACGCTGGTCGGCGAGCTGCGCCGCGCGCCCGAGCTTGCTTCGGCACCGGTCGCCGCGCTCACCCGCGACGGCCTGCTGGCCCGCGCGCTCCATGCCGAGCCCGCGCGCTCCATTGCCGTCATGCCCAACAACGAAGAGGCGACTATCGAGGTTTGGCCCTCGCTCGACCACGCCGCCGCAGCGTTTGAAGCTGCGACCAGCGCGGATGCCGAGGAGCAGACTGCGGTCGCCGACGACGTCATCGGCGACGAAGCCCCCGCCATGCCCGAGCCCGCTGCCACGCTCGACCTGGGCGACGGCAAGCCGCTGCCCGTGCTCATCCCCGAGTCCGAGCAGTTCGCCAACCGCCTGCGCAAGAACGCACGCCTGCGCCGCAAGTGGGCCAAGCGCGAGGGCGTGAGCTGCTACCGCGTCTACGATGCCGACCTGCCCGATTACTCCGCCGCCATCGACCTGTACGAGGGCTGCCCGCAGACACCGGGCCGTTGGCTCGTCATCGCCGAATACGCCGCACCCAAGACCATCGACCCGGCGCTGGCCCAGGCCCGCATGCTCGATATCTTGGCCATCGCGCCGCGCATCCTGGATGTTCCGGCCGAGCACGTGCACGCCAAGGCACGCATGCGTTCGCGCGGCGGCTCGCAGTACGGCAAGCAGGGCGCCGGCAAGGGCGGCTCGGGCGAGCGCGCCAACATCGCGCGCCGTCGCCTGCCGCTCATCGAGGAAGGCGGTCTTACCTTTGCCGTCAACTTTGACGACTACCTGGACGTGGGCATCTTCTTGGACCACCGCGTCACGCGCGATCTGGTGCGCGAGCACGCCAAGCAGGCACGCCGCTTCCTCAACCTGTTCGCCTACACCGGCACCGCTACCTGCTATGCGGCCGACGGCGGCGTCGAGGAAACCGTGACGGTCGACCTCTCCAACACCTACCTGGACTGGGCCGAGCGCAACATGCGCCAGAACGGCTTTGTGGGTCCGCAGCATCACTTTGTGCGCGACGACGTGCTCGCCTGGATTCGCGACCAGCGCCAGACGCGCAACCGCTGGGACCTGATTTTTGTCGATCCGCCCACGTTCTCGAACTCGTCCAAGATGGGCCGCCGCACCTGGGATGTCCAGCGCGACCATGTTGAGCTGTTGGCCGGCGTATCGCGCCTGCTCGCACAGGGCGGCCATGCCATCTTTAGCTGCAACCTGCGAGGCTTCCGCCCCGAGACACGCAAGCTCGCACGCGCGGGCGTGGTGCTGGAGGACATTACGGCGCAGACCATCCCCGAGGACTTCGCACGCAACCAGAAGGTGCACCATTGCTATATCGTGCGCCGCCTGCCCATCGAGGACGCCATGGCCGAGGTCGGCTTTAGCGCCGAGGAAATTGCCGAGCGAACCGAGGAGCTGCGCAACCCCGAGGCCCGCAAGCCCCGTGCGGCAGTACCCGCGCACGCGCAGGCCGGCAACGGCAAGTCCAACTTTGCCGGCAAACCCTCCCCCGCCGGCAAGCCCAAAAAGAAGAAGTTCTACGCCAGCAAGCCTAAGGGCAGATAACAAAGTTGCGGTGGAATACGGACTGTTTTGCCTGGAATTAGGCAAATTTAGACCGTATTTCACCGCAACTCATATTGGGATGGTGGTTGGCGATCTAGCCTTGGGTGACCAGGCGGTAGCCAATGCCTACATGGGTTTGGATGTAACGCGGATGCGCGGGGTCGGACTCGATCTTCTTACGCAACGTGCCCATAAAGACACGCAGGCTCGCCAGGTCGCTCTTGGTCGCCGTGCCCCAAATCTCGTGCAAGATAAACTGGTGCGTCAGCACCTTGTCGGCGTTGTGCGCCAGCAAGCACAAAAGCTTGTACTCAATCGGCGTCAGATGCAGCTCCTCGCCATCCATCGTGGCGATGCCGGCATCAAAATTGATATGCAGCTCACCGGTATCGAACGAGCCCTCGGAGGCAACGCCGCCCGTTTGCGCATACGAAAGGCGCCTGAGCGTCGTGCGAATGCGCGCGAGCAGCTCCTCGACCGAAAACGGCTTGGTCAGGTAGTCGTCGGCGCCGGCATCGAGCGCGCGGATCTTGTCCGCGTCCTCGCTGCGTGCCGAGACCACGATGATCGGCATGCCCGACCACGCGCGCACCGACTCCACCACCTTGACGCCGTCCATATCGGGCAGGCCCAGATCGAGCAGCACAATGCTCGGCGCCTGCGACGAGGCGGCGGCAACGGCGGCGTGGGCGGTCTCCACCGCCATATGGCGCAAGCCGTGTGCCTCGAGCGCGGCAACGATAAGGTTGCGGACGGCGGGATCGTCCTCAACGACCAAGATGAGCGGTTTTGCGGCAGAGTTCGGCACGGCGCTACTCCTTATCAAACGAAACATCGGCGGCGGGAAGCTCAATCGTAAAGACCGAACCGTGTGGATCCGCCGCGGCAACCTCTATGCTACCGCCATGTGCCAACATAATGGAGCGGCACAGGGATAGTCCCAAGCCCACACTGCGGCAGCTGTCGGCCAGGCCATGGTTGGCGGTGTAGAACGACTCAAAGATGCGCTCGCGGTCCTCGGGCGCAATGCCCGGGCCGTCGTCGGCGACCGAACACCTCACGCACCCGCCGTCGACGCTAATCGAAATCACGATATGCGAGCCCGCGGGCGTGTAGGTAATGGCGTTGTTCACCAGGTTTACCACCAGCTGCACCATCAGGCGCGCATCGACGTTGACGAGCGCCGGCTCATCGCACGCCACCACCTTAAGGTCGTGCTCGCGCACGGCCGGGTTTACGTGGCGCAGCGCCTCCTCGACGATATCGTCCATAAGCTCGAGCGTAGTCGACAGATGCATGCCGCCGCCCTCGAGCTTGGTGATGGCGAGCAGATTCTCGACGGTAGCATTGAGCCATTGCGCGTCCGAGCGAATGGATAGGAGCATACCGCGGCGTGTCTGGTCGTCAAGCACGGCCGTGCCGGTCGAGCCCTGGTCGAGCAGCACGTCGGCATTACCCGAAATGCTGGTAAGCGGCGTGCGCAAATCGTGCGAGATGGAGCGCAACAAGTTGGCGCGCAGCTGCTCGTTTTTAGCGAGCACCGCCGCTTCCTCACGGGCCTCCATGGCGCGGGCGCGATCGAGCGCCAGCTCGCCTTCGCTCGCGATGGCATCGGCAAGCGTCCGCTCCTCGGGCGTCAGCGCATCGGGCTCGGCGACAATGGCGAGCACCCCCACCACCGAGGCGGGATCGCCCGCGCGCACCATGGTGTCACCCGAGCGCACAGTCAGGTATATGCCATAGAACGCCGAAGCGCCATAGGTGGCATCGAGCGGCGTTCCCACATAGGCGGACGCCGAGAGCCGCGGCGGCATCTGCGGCGCCAGCTGGTGCACCGGCGCGGCATCGCCCACGGCCGTGTACATCGTGCGCGGCAGCAGGTCATCGTCGTCGGCATCGGCGCTATACCACACGACCGGACAGTCCGAAAGACGCGCCAGCTGCGTTGCCATAGCGTGCACAATCTGTTGCTGATCGCCACACCGCTGCAGCATGCGGTTGGTCTCGAGCACCATCTGCGTGCGACGGTCGCTGGCGGCAGCCTGCGCCAAGGCGCGGCGCAGGGCCAGCGCGATCGAGCTCGATACGAGCGAGACCGCAAACATGATAAAGAACATGCCGGGATAGACGCGGTCGATAAACGATAGCGCGTAGCGCGGGTCGACAAACAAGAAGTTGTAGAGCGCCACGGCGGCAGCCGAGCTCAGCAGGCAGTACAGGCGGCTCCAGGTAAAGAAAGCGCACAGCTGCACGGCAAACACATAGACGATCATGATGCTCGGCGCGAGCCCCGGATGGTCGAGCAGCGCGCCCACAATCGTCGCCGCGGCTAGCAGCCCCGCCGATACGCAGGCGTCATACAGAGGGCTGCGACGCGTCAGCGTTGTACGCCGCCACCAAAAGTTCTCGGCAATATCGCCGTCCGCACGGACGTCCATCAGCGCCCCGCCCCTCTCTCAAAAACAAAAACCACCACAAAGGGGACTGGCACCTTTGCGGTGGTGGCCTCCTTGTGGTGGTTTCAAGTGTATAGCCTTTGCAGCCTGCGGTCGCTAGACAAACAGCAGACGTCGACTACGGACGCTCGTCGGGAGCCAGGCGCTGCATCTTGCTCACGGCCTTAAACTTGGTGAACAGCGGCACGTACTCAAAGCTCACGTTTGAGTTCTCCAGGCCGTACCAGCGCGCAGGCGTGCCGGCGGCGCGGCGGATGATGTACTTGAGCGTGATGGCCGTACGCTCGCTGGGCTCCACGTCGCTTTCGGGCGCCAGCAGCTTGCGGATCATGACGAACTTAAACGTACCGATGTTGCCCGGGTCCTTGTAGACCGAGTAGTCATGCGTCTGCGCCGGCAGCTCGCCGCTGGCAGCCAGGTCCTGAACAACCTGGCGCAGGTAAGCATTGACGCGCTGGTTGATCTTATAGCCCAGGTACAGATGCACGCGGAATACGTAGTCGGTGCCGAACGTCTCGACCGAGTAGGCAAAGGTATGCGGCTCCTCCATGGTCTCGACATTCACGAACCACCAGGCGCGAGCGCGCTTGGGGTGCTTATCCAAAATCGAGTAGACGATATCGCGGTCGATATAGTCGGTGTTGGTGTCCTTGGTCAGGTACACGATGTTGTCGCTCATGAGCTCGTAGCGATCGTCGTCGCGCAGGCGTTTGAGCTGCGGCAGATAGCTGCGCAGCGGCAGCAGCGTAAACTGACGTTGCTCGACCGCCGTGCCGTTGTACCAGCACACCATAATGCCCATGATGAGTGCAGCCATGAGGATGGTGAAGTAGCCGCCGTGGAAGAACTTGGTGAGCGAGCTCACAAAGAAGAAACCCTCGAGCAAAAGGAAGAAGGCCGCGAAGATCCACGGAGCAACCTTGAGCTTGCGCTCCTCGTGCAGATAGAAGAAGAGCAGCATTGTCGTGCACATCATGGTCAGGGTAATGGCCAGGCCGTACGCGGCCTCCATGTGCGCCGAGTTCTGGAACAGCAGCACCACGACGACGCAGCCCACGAGCATGACGTTGTTGACCATGGGGATGTAGAGCTGGCCCTTGGTCTCGGCAGGATAGAAGACCTGCATATGCGGCATGAGGTCCAGGCGGCTGGCCTCGGACACCAGCGAGAATGCGCCGGTGATGAGCGCCTGCGAGGCGATGATGGCCGCGACGGTGGAAAGGCCGACGGCAAAGGGGCGCAGACCCGGGGCGAGCATCTGGTAGAAGGGGTTGAGGTCGGCGATACCCATGAGCTCCGGGTTGCCGGCGTTGTTGATAAGCCACGCGCCCTGGCCCATGTAGGACAGCAGCAGGCAGCACTTAACGAACGGCCAGGTGGCATAGATGTTGCCGCGGCCCACATGGCCCATGTCGGAATAGAGCGCCTCGGCACCGGTGGTAGCGAGGAAGCAGCTGCCCAAAATCATGATGCCCGCATGGTTGTTGGGGCTCAGCAGAAAAGCGATGCCGCGCAACGGGTTGAGGCACAGCAGCACCGCGGGATACTGGCAGACAAAGAACAGGCCCGTGCCGCCCAGGAACAAAAACCACAGCGTCATGATGGGGCCAAAGGCGTGACCGATCTTGGCCGTGCCGATGCGCTGCACCAAGAAGAGCGCGATGATGATGGCAAGCGTGATGGCGACGACACGACCCTGGTCGTCACCGAGCACGGCATGGACCGCCGGGATGGTGCGCAGGCCCTCGATGGCCGTGGTGACGGTAACGGCAGGCGTCAGGATGCCGTCGGCGAGGAGCGCCGCGCCGCCCAGCATGGCGGGGATGATGAGCCACTTGCCGCAGCGCTTGACCAGGCTGTACAGGGCAAAGATGCCGCCCTCGCCGTGGTTGTCGGCGCGCAGCGAGATCAGCACGTACTTGACGGTCGTTAGCAGCGTGACCGTCCACACGACAAGGGAGAGCGCGCCGAGCACGAACTCCTGCGTGACGCTTCCGATGCCGCCGTTGCCGGCAACGAGCGCCTTGGTTACATACATGGGGCTGGTGCCGATATCGCCATACACCACGCCCAGCGTGACGAGCATCGCCGAGATGCTCACAGGAATCGCAGCGTGCGAGGCTACTTCCTTTGCCTTTTGTTCCATAAGCCGGTTTCCTCCCAATTTTAACGTTCGACGGGATTATATGTAATCAGCCCATATTTTAATGGCACCGTTTTCCCAGCTAGATAAACATTTATGCGGCCTTTAGGCCACCGCGGCGATATGGAATGTGACAAAGGGACGCCCCCTTTGTCACATTCGTCATTTTCCGAGCCAGTTTTTGAACCACCACTCCATAGAGCGGCTCATCTCGGCCATAAAGGGGCTCGTGTGCTTACGGGTGTAGATGTCGATGACGCGCTCGCCCACCTCGCGGGCGTGCGGGCGAAACATCGCATCCATCTCGGCCACCTGCGCATCCATCGTCGCGGCGTCGGCGCGACAATAACGCTCCTCGTGCACCAGGTTCACCACGGGATGCGCAATGGCCGGGCGCTCCTTACGGGGCGTGCCGATGATGAGCATCGACAGCGGCATGGTATAGGCAGGCAAGTCCAGCAGTGCGGCAACTTCCTCGGCGTTCTCGACGATATCACCGATGTAGCAGCTCCCCAGCCCCAGGGCCTCGGTGGCGACCACGGCGTTTTGAGCGGCGATCACGGCATCCTGCGCCGCGATGGCAAAGTCGCCCAAACCCGGCGCGGGGCGGGGCGCCTTGCCCGTGCGCTCGACAAACTCGGGCTCAAAGCAGCCCACGTGCTCAAACAGATCGATCCACTTGGCATAATCGACCACAAATATGAGTGCCCAGGGCGCCTTGGCGATCATGGGCTGGTGGTCGCACAGGTCGGCAAGACGATCGAGCGTAGCCTGCTCACGAATGCTCACGATGGAATACATCATCATGGCGCCCGCCGACGGCGCGCGACTCGCCGCATGCAATATCGCCGCCCGCTGCTCGTCGGTCACCGCCACGGGACGGTCGTTGTCATCGCGCGCAAAAGCGCGCGTGGACGAACGGTGCTCCAAAATGTCCAGTACCGCGTTGCCCGTAGTCTCGACCGGATAGCCGTACGTATCCACGCCCGCAGCTCCGTCGCCGCCCATGTCCGTCTCGCAAACCTGCTCGCTCATCGCCCTACCCTCGCCATTTCTTTAAGAAGCCTTTACGTTTCCGTGTAATTCCCGTCCATTATCGCGCAGGTCGCCACTACATTGCGCCACACCGCCACACGCGCGCGTTAATATGGCTGGTTGTTGTGCGCAGCCACCAATTGCTGCGCATATCTTGGTAACAATCGGGTAAATCCCCGCTTTCGTAGGTTTTAGTTTGTGAGGAGTCTCAGCATGTTCGCTGCCGCCATCTCGCTCGTCGGTCTTGCGGCGACCGTCTACCTTGTCTTGCGCGAGGCCAAGGCCGTTTGCGCAAAGTCGGGCACCGTTGCCAAAAGCGCTCTTGGGTGGAGCGTCGCCTTTGGCCTGTTCCAGCTCTTTTTGACTGTCTGGGGCGCTATTGGTCTCGTCGCGCAAAACGAGCCGCTCGCCTTTGTGATGCTCATCCTGACCAACGCCATCCTCACCGGCTGCGCTTGGGCCAGCATCGCCCGCGACCGCATCGCCCCGCGCGTCTTTGCGTTCGCCTCGGCCGACGCTCCCGCCCCCACTGGCAAGCTCGCCCGCCTGCGCGGCGCCTTTGTGGACAAACCGCTCGTCGCCGCCGTCCTGTGCCTGCTGCTCGCCGGCGTCTTTGCGCTGCTTGGCATGGAGGTCTCGTCCAACCACGACTTTACCTGGGTCTACCCCCTGTGCATCCTGCTCGAGTGGGCCATCATCACCGTACTCATGACCGGCCTGTTCTTCCTATTCCAGCGCCACGGCGCAGCTCCCGCGGTCCTGGCCTTTGCCCTCTTTGTCCTGGGCATTGCCGAGTTCTTCGTCATCACGTTTAAATCCATGCCGATCCAGCCGGGCGACCTTTCGGCCATCTCCACCGCCGCCGCGGTCGCCGGCAACGGCTACACCTTCTCGATCTCGCTGTTCTGCGTGCTGTCCATGGGCTTTACCGCCATCGCCATGCTGCTGTGCGAGTACGCCGGCCTGGTGGCACCGCACCGTCAGAAGGGTGCCGCCAACGCCAAGCGCATGCTGCTCACCAACCTGCTCGTAGCGGTGCTGTGCCTGGGCGGCGTGACCGCGCATGTCACGCTCATCGACTACTACAACACTCTCGGCATCACCGTCTACACCTGGCGTCCGCTCGAGAGCTACTGGCGCGAGGGCTACCTGCCTGCCTTTATTAGTGCGGCGCAGTCCATCAAGCCGCCCAAACCCGCCGACTACTCCGTCGACGATGCCAAGGCCACGCTCAAAAAGTACGCCAAGGCCTACGACAAGTCCGACGCGGCCAAGAGCGACGAGCGCGCCGCCGCAAAGGAGCAATTCGACAGCGAGAAGCCCACGGTCATCGCCATCATGAACGAGACCTTCTCGGACCTGTCCATCTACCAGAACATGCGCGCCGGCTACGAGGGCCCGCAGTACTTTAAGAACCTGTCCAACTGCCTCAGCCGCGGCAAGCTCTACGTGAGTGCCTACGGCGGCGGCACCGCCAATACCGAGTTTGAGTTTATGACCGGCAACTCCATGGCCAACCTGGGTTCGGGCGTGTACCCCTACACCATCTACAACATGGAGACGACCGGGAACCTGGCAGAGCAGTTCAAATCGCTCGGCTATTCCACCACGGCCATGCACCCCAACCACGCCACCAACTGGAACCGCGAGAACGTCTATAAGGACTTTGGCTTTGACCAGTTCCTGTCCATCAACGATTTCCAGGGCGCCGATACCCTGCGCGGCATGGTGACCGACCAGGCTACCTACGACAAGATTCTGGAGCTGCTCGACCAGAACGCCGACCCGCAGTTCATCTTCGATGTGACCATGCAGAACCACTCGGGCTACGACACGGGCCTGCTGCCGGCAGATAAGCAGATGCACCTCAACATCGACACGACCGATCTGGATGCCAAGACCGTCGAGGACGGCACGCTGTCCGATGTCGACGAGTATGTCTCGTGCATCGAGCAGTCCGACCAGGCGCTGCGCTACTTCCTCAACGCCTTGAGCAGGCTTGACCGCAAGGTGGTCGTGGTGTTCTGGGGCGACCATCAGCCGTTCTTCCCGTCCAAGTTCAACGATAAGTGGTTTACCGACGAGGACGACGCCACGCATCAGGAGCGCTTGTGGCAGACTGACTACATCATCTGGGCTAACTACGACGTTGCCGGTTGCGACCAGACGAGTGAGGTCGACGACCTGTCCACCAACTACCTGTCCACCCAGCTGATGCAGCTGATCGGCGCCCCGCTTTCCGACTATCAGAAGGCGCATATGACACTGCGCGAGTCGCTGCCCGCCATCAACTCCGTGGGCTACGAGGACGCCAGCCTGCGCTGGGCGCTCTCCTCCAACGTCACCGGTGACGACGCCGCTGCCGCAGCCGCCACCAAGGCGCGCGAGGATTACGCCAAGATGCAGTACTACGAGATGTTCCGCGACGGCAAGAACGTGTACACCGAGCACTTCCAGACCGAGGCCAACGAGACCGACCCCAACCTGGCGCCGGGCACGACCAAGATCAAATAGCGACTAGCTGCTGAGCCACAACTGAAACGTCTGTCCGAGCAGGGAACTTCGTGCCCGCCGCCCGGGAGGGCGTTGCGTTTAGAAGATGAACCTAGCGCTTATCCCTCCGGGACAAAAGAAGTGCGGCTATAAATGCGATGATTGCAAGTGTCAGCAACACCAAAAGCAACGTGAGCGTGTTGTCGCCCGTTGCCGCCAGACCAAGCAAGCCGGGCTTCTTGCTGTCAGCAGACTGCACGGGAATCTTCTCGCCATCGTCCTCGGCGGTAATCTCCCAGCGAATGGTCTTGTTTGCGTCGGCAACCTCGTTGCCCACCGATGTCGGAACGTTTAGCTGCAAATTAAGCACCGTGCTGCCATCGCTCGTAAACGTGGCGATTTGCGTGGGATAAGCGAACGCGCTGCCCGGTGTTCCTGTCTGGAGCCAACCTGCAGAGCCATCGCCCGCCGACGCCGTTAGGGTAATGGGCGACAGCAGGCGTGCCGTCTCGTGATCGACAACGGCACGCACAAACACGCGCACCTGGGACTTTACGCCCGTGGCACGAATCTCTATCTGCTGATCACGCACATCGCCAGGCATCAGATCTTTAAAGGCCAAAAACAGATCGGGCTCCCCCGAGGAGTCCGTCGCCCCCGAGACCGTCAGCTGACGCGCATTTCCGTCATAGGCAATCGCGGGAGTATCGGCAAACGCACGGGCGGGAACAGCGAGCGCGACCACGCAGAAAATGGCCGCGACCATGCAACGCAAGGAGCGCGCAACACCTTTACGAATCGGGAACGCCATACTTACGCACCTCCATGCGGCGGCACCAGCACGTCATTCTCGACCGAGCAACCCCATGCGTCGTGCACGGCCTCATCGGGCGTCGCCTGGACCGCCTGAGTGGAGATATCCACGACAAGATTGCGACCTTCGGTTGCCTTGAGCTCGGTAACCCTATTAATGAGCACGCCGGTTTCCGCGCCGGGAGCGACGGGCGACGTCCAGTAATAGAACCCGTCGCTCGCCTTAACCCAGTTATAAGCCGAGTTCGCGCCCGAGGCATCAGCCACGCTCCACGCAATCTCGTAATCCGCCTCACCCTTCGGCTCCTCCTTCGGCTCATCCCACAGGCGTGCGCCATCCTGGTCCTGCCAGTAGATATCCACTGCAGCACGAATATAGGCGGGCGCGGTACCCGTGTTCTTCGCCTTGACATCGCTTTTCACTTTGCCGTTGAGCGTTTCCTGAACCGATGGCGTCACCGACCCGATGCCGAACTGGTTGACCAGCACGCCCGTAACCGAAAGCCAGGCCAACGTGCCTGCCGTACCGGCCAGGAGGATAACCCCCACCAGCAAGGCGATGATGCGCTTGCGCTTGGACATGCTAATCCTCCTTCTTTGCTACGTTGCCGTTGCTCCAAACGTTATGGGCACGATTGCTGCCGTCGATCCATTTGTCGTTCACACGCGTGTTCGTGCAGGTGAACGTGGCATCGTTCGCGCTCGATGCAGCGGAGATAGTCGCCTGCGCCTTATCGCCCGGCTGCTTGCCAGGGACGCCGATCTGGCTGCTGTAGCGCCATGCCCACGCTGAATCCTCCTCGACGGTGTAGATACCCGCCGGGACCGCAAGCTCGATAGCGCCGGAGTACCAGGCGGAACCGTCCTTCAGCTGCGCATCCGATGACACCGTTACCTCAACCGTGCGCTCCTCCAAGGCGTTGCCGTCCATGCCGGCCCGGGAAACCTTGAAGCGGAACGTCTTGCCCTTCGCCCAGCTATCCTGGGTTTGCTTGACGATCTTGAGCGTATGCGTAGCGGCGAAATCGAACACCGCATTGCCATCGCTCTGAGTGCCGTCGCCCGTGAGCTTGTAGTCCAAACGATTCGTCAGCTCAAACGAGCCCTCGCCTGAACCCGAACTGTAAAGCGAGACATACTTCCCGTTGACAGGCGCAGGAGTCTGGCCAGGAAGACCATAGCCCACGCGGTCAACGTGCACCGTCAGTTGCGTGCCCATGAAGGGCTTTGCAAAGCAAGCCTTGAACGGCGCCTTATCGCTCTTGTCATCTATCGTGTTCGCGGCATTGGGATCAAGCAACCACTTGAGCTGCCCGGTCACATTCTTAGGGCTCGCATCGTCCGATGTGTCGTTAGCGACGACCTTATACGTCACCGGATACAAATCCATGTTGGCTGTAACCGGTTTACCCTTGAAGTCGCTCCACGCCACAGCTTTGTCGCCATTAACCCACTGCCACTCCAAGAACAACTCCTTCAAGCTGCTATCCGCTCGCTCGCCCAGGAATGCGACGATTGCGGAGTAGGCTTCGGGATCGTAGGCCACTTCCTTTGGCTCCATGACGGGTTCACCCTTGTCGTCATAGACCGGGTTGCCGTTCTCGTGCATCTTGGGCACCTTAACTGTCTGAACAAAGCCGGCATTGCCATCCTGGCCACGCAGAACACTCGTATCGTTCGGGTCTACCGTAGCGGTGTAGATGACGTTGCCTTCGGTGTCGTGATAGCGCACTTTAAGCGGCGTCTTCTTGTACACCGCAGTGTAGGTCACGCTCTCAAAGGGCTCGCTGCCCTCGAGGGGATACTTCTCATCGTCAGTCATCAGGGTGTACTGCCCGTCATTGACATAATCGCGCGACCAGCCGACAAAGTCGTACTTGGTGCCGTCAGTGCCCTCAACCTCCTCGGCGGCCTTGACCTCAAGAGAAATCTGGTCGCCGGAATCAGTGCGGCCGAGGCTACGGACAAGATCGGGATTCGCAAGTTTAGAGTCAATGTTCGATTGAACGGTAACCAGGCTGGGACGGTAGACCGGGTACAGCTCCATGGGGGCCTTGACCACGGTAGAAGCACTCACCATACGGATGCCCTCTGACCAAGCGACATAGCCCTTGCCAGGTGCCGGCTCGGCTTCCGTCCAGCCCACGAAGACGTTGAACTTGCCTGTATCCGCATCGATAGTGCTGACGTCATAAGTAGGCTTCGGGATGCCGCCATTAAGGTTGCCGAGCATATCGTCTTGCTGAGCAACTTTGCCGTCCACATCCGTGGCATTGAGGTGGTACACAACCGCCAACGGCGAATAGTACGCCACGAATGTATAGGCTCCGCCAGGTTCCACCGGATAAGAGCAAGTACCATGCTCCACATCGTAGGGAAGCGTCTTGATCTCGCCGTTCGGAAGCTCGATCTCAACCTTCTGCAACTTATACAGCTCACCGCCTGCTTTATAAACCGGCGTCGTAACGTCAGGGGTCACCGTTGCCGTAGCAGGATTGGTGTCCGCGTTGATAACGGGAGCGATGTTGTAGCTAGGCACATTGACCTTGTCCGTACCCTCAAAACCTGCGCGATGCAGGTTGGTGGTGTAGCTGACGTCGTACTTTGCGTAGACGGGATAGGCATCCTGCCACTGGGTGACCTTGGACTCGTCGGTCGCCAGATACGGCTCTGCCTTATCCGGATCACTCGTCACATAGGAGTCGCCGGCGACGTCGTAGATATACTTCCAGACGTCAGAATCCTTCTGAACCTCGGCGGTCGAAATCCAGCCCAGGAACTTATAGCCCGGCACGGCCATGTCGGCATCGGTCGGGGAAGCTTCGAGGGTCAGGGGGCTCTCATACGATCCCTTCTCACCATCTTCTGGCTTTTCGGCCACTTTAACCGACTTATTAACATGCGGGTAGTAATACGTGAACGTCGGATCCGCCCCGTTCACCTTGGTCTGCAGCAAGTTACTCTCATAGCGCCGCGTGGCAGTCCTCACGACATTATCGCCCTTGTTGTAGAAATTAACGTCCGTGGTAATCATCGCGCGAACGTAGTACTTCTTATCTGTACGCACCATGCTCTCGATGGGATTTTTCACATATGTCCAATATTCACCATCGCGCTCAAGCGTCCAGAAATTCAGGCGATAGCGATCATTCACCGGTTTGACCGTTACGTTCAGCGAAGCCGAAGTCCAAGTATCGCTTAGCGTTGCAGCGCCTGGAAAATCGGTATCGGCATAGAGGTTTTTTAGAGTATCGGCTCCCGTATCGTTTTTAACGTTGTGCGAGTACGCGTTAAGGGGACTCACGACAAGGGTTTCCTTCGTGAAGCGCGTGCCACACGTTTCATAACTATCCTTTATACCGTGGTCAACATGCTCCGGGCCCCAGTGGACGACGTTTTCACGCACGAAGGTACTACCGACGTTTTCCTCAAAGGGCGTTTGATAGCGATTCCAAACGGAACAAAGTAGCTTGCTGTCCGTAAACTCATGGTTGGTATAAGCCCGAACGTAATAATCCACTCGGTACTCAAAGCGGGCGATGTAGGTATGCGGCGCGGTTAAATCGACATCGGCGGGGAGCGTATAGCTGGGGTCGCGGCTTACGCGCACCTCGAGCGGGGCATCCTCGGTTCCCTTGTTTTCATACCAACCCAGGAAACGATAGCCGTCGGGCAGCTGGCCCTCCTCGGATATAGCTTTACCGGATACGTCGAGCACCTGTACGGTATACGCGCTTGTGCCATCTTCTGCAGTCTCAACCTTAACGTCAGTTTTGCCCACACCGTCGCGCCGAGTCTGATCGTCGGTTGCATCCTGCTCATTGCCCTCAAACACCGTCATGATGTTCGACACATAGTCGGTGTACACCGGATAAAAATCGGTAGGGCCAAGCACAGTGATCTCGGTGCCGGCAGGATAGAACGCACCGGCGTTTTTTAACTCGGCAAGCTCAGGCGAGGTGATGGCCGCGTAACCGCCATGCATCCCGGCCTCGCCACTCGGCTGCGTCGTCCAACCGATAAAGGTGGCGCTGGCAGAAAGAGTGCCGCGGTCCGCAGGGGCAGCCGGCGTTAAACCGACGCCATAGCGGTACCAGTCCGTCGACTTGTCGTGCTCCTCGCCGCTCTGCCACGCGAGCGTCTCGCCCTTGACGTTATAGAACAGTACCTGCGCCTCGTACGAAGCAATAAACAGGTCGTTGCCCTTAAAGGCCTCGGCCCCCTTCGCGTTATCGGCGGTATAGCTCGACGTTATCTCGTGCGCTTCGTTCTTCTGGACCTGCTTGCCAGCCTTAACGGCATCGGCATCGGTCTTGCCGTTAAACCAGGCGTTATCGGCATCGATACGGTTCACATTGACTCCGGGCTCACGGAACCAGCCCATAAAGCGGTAGCCGCCGTTGGCCTCGGTCAAACCCTCTGGCTTTGCGGAGGTATCCTGCTTAAACGTTACCGATGTATCGCCCTGGGCCAGGCCTTGGGCCGTTCCCGCCAGCACGGCGCTCACGGCAAAGGCGTACGGATCCGAGGTCGCCTGGTCTTTGCCAAGTTTGGTCTTCTCGATTGTCGCGGTGCCCGCACCGGGAAAATCGATCGTCGCCTTAACGCTCTGGCCATGCACAGGAATATTCAGCTTGTAATCCATCGCCCACTCATTGAAGTGCGAGCCACCCAAGGCCCCGTTGTTAGCAGTCGAGCGCTTGGTGCCGGCACAAAAGTCGTAGTCGTGCTCTTCCCACAGCTCGCGCGTGGTGTAGCGCTCGTCATCCCATGGACCATAGCCATCACCCTTGGTGGTGTCATCGCCGCCAAACGAGGGGATTTTCTTTTTGGCAGGGTTGCCCTGGCTGTTGCCAGAAAGGCTCACGCTCGGCTTAAAGTAGCACTCGGTGACCGTGGCATCATCCTTGTTGGCACGCGCGGCAATGCCGCCCAGGTTCACATCGTTTTGAATGATGGGGATCACGGCGATGGGATTGTACTGACGCGAGCTCAAGTCACCCGCAAAATGGCTTCGAACGAGCTCGTTGCCCTTTTCGGTTAGAATACGACCCGCCAAGCCACCCGTCCACGCGCGCGTCACGGCGACGACGCCCACGTACGACGCGGCATAGCTGTAGCACTGCGCCGTCGAGAAGCAGTCGATAATCTTGGCCTCGCCCGCCATGCAGCCCACAAAACCCGAGGCGTACACGTTGTTGCCGCCCAGGGCGCCAATGGCCACGTCGTACTTATTGGTGACGTCGGTCATGCCCTTCTCGGCAATCGAGCCGTCGTCCTTACGCGTCGGCGTCACGCGACAGTACTCGATAGTCGAGTTCTTAACGTAGCCGGCAAACGCCGCCATATACAGACCCTCACCGCCGAGCGCCTGCACGCCCGAGGTCGTATTGTTGACGGCACGGCCGCCACGGACCTCGCAGTTGTAGAGGGTGCAGCCGTCGAGCTCGCCGGCGATGAGACCGCCCTCAAAGCCTGCGTTGGTAATGAGGTTGAGAGCATTGTTGGCGCAGGTCACGTGCAGCGTGCTCTCCATGACCATAACGTTTTCGAAACGCGTTTTGACGGCCTTGCCCACGATAATGCCACCGCGGAAGTCCGCCCACACGTTGGCGTCCTTGACCAGGAAGTTTTTGATGGTGGCGCCGTTGGTCTCGGCAAAAAATCCCGTATCGCGCTCGGGGTCAAAAGCGTCTTTATCGTAGTTCAGGCCCTCAACGGCGTGGTTTTGACCATCGAACACGCCCTTAAACGGATGCTCCTTGTTGCCAAACGACAGATGCTTAACGGTGTCTGCAACGATGGTTTTCATGTCGTCGCTGTCGAGCTCAATGTCGTTATCGAGATAAACGTGCCAGCCGGACGTATCGCGCTCGCGCGACAGCGCCACACACGACAAAAAGTCAGCCTCGTTTTTGATGTGGAATTCGATTTTGGCCTCGGGCACATCCTCGGCATGCACCACCGTTGGCAGCGCCATAACGCAGCAAAGGGCAATCGCTGCGACGGCAACCAGCCTGCTAAGCATACCCCGGTTCATATTCTTGATCTTCATAGGCTAGTTCGCCTCCGGCCAACCCACAACGTCAAGTACGTCGAGGGCGGTATCGCTTGTCTGCTGGTTTTTGGCCTGCACGGCCTGAACATCGATATCGAGCTTGAATGAGCCGCCGCGCGCGGCATCGTGGTAGTCGCCCACAAATCGCAGCGAGTCCATAAGGCTTTCCGTCATGGCGCCGGGGTCGAGCATGCCGCCACGCCCGGCCAATCCACGGTAGTAGTACCACCCATCGCCGCCGTCGATCCACGGGGACCCCTCGCCCGCGTCCACATGAAACGCAACGTTGCCCGAGGCATCCGCGCACGAGCCGTCGGGTGCCACTGACTTCATGCGCAGGCGCGCGCGAACGTACTCAGGCTGCGAGCCGACGTTCTCCACGCGCACAATGCGGCTGATGTCAGAACCCCCGGCTTTGGTGTCGGGATAGTCCCCGTGCTCGTTGGGCTCAAACGGAATCTCCTCGCCCTGCTCGTTTAGGGTGTATTCGCAGACTCGTACCTTCACGCTGCCAAACGATAGAACGTTGTTCGCCGGAACCATATCAACAGTAAAAGCCAGCGTGCCGCACAGGCACGCCAGGGCCAACAGCGCCATCGCGGCAAGCGCCAAGGTGCGTTTCTGATTGTCGGAAAGATTATTGAGCATTACGTTCGCCAGTCGTCGATAAAAAGGGGGACCGAGATCCCGACCCGAAAATGGGGATGGGGAGCGGGCCGGGATCTCGGTAGAGGGGGTGGGATTACTACAGGTCCTTAGCCCAATTCTTGGCAGCAGCCAAAGCAGACGCAGACGAACCCTCAGCGGTATTGTCTGCCGCGTAAATGAAGCAGTTGACATCCATCGTGGCAGAATTGGCGAAATCCTTTTGCTCGGTGTCCTTGGGCGTAGTCACCTGGCTGAACAGCTCGCCAGTCCACTTATCCTCATTCTTGCTGGCAATAAGCGGGGTAGCCTCGGTTCCTTCGCCAACATAAACGAAAAGGCCACCGAGATAATGAGTCGGCTCGCCCTCAACGGCGGTCGCATCAACGGCCTTCCAGCCAGAGTTAATGGTGAAGTAAGTCGTCTTGGAATGATCGGCCCCGGCAGACGCCGTCTTGTTGTTCACGAAGACGTACACATATGCATCCTCGGATCCCTTGCCGATACCGACATTAGGATTCTTGGGTACAGACACGCCAGGGGCGAGCTTAGAGTCCTTAACCCATTTGGTCTCGGTCAGGTTGCCGTTGACCTTATTGTTATCATCCGGAAGCGGCTGATTCGGATGGTCGGGATCGGTAGTGGGCTTGTTGATGCCCGCAGTGGTGAAGTTGTTGGTCAGGCTCGACTGCGCCGTCAGCCAGGCGTAGGTACCCACGCCGGCAGCCAGCACCAACAGCAGCAGGGCGGCAATGATGCCGTAGCGCTTTTTCTTCTTGTTTTCCATCGTTCTCTTCCTTTCGAGAATCGTCTTCCCCGGCAACGGCCCCTACCGCCGCCGACGTTTTTCCCTGCCGCTATGAACGCCGCTCCCTCGCATGCACGCGGGTATGCTTGCCCGCAGGCTCGTCGGGAACCATCCGATCGAGCACTATCGACGCCGTGATCAGCAGCGCCAGAACGGCCACCACAACAAGCAAACCGGGCATCGTCGTGCAATATGCGTTAACGAAGCCCAGGTAAGGGACACAAAAAGAAACAGTGCCGATAACACTCGAAAAAGGCGTGTGCTCGGCATCGTGCATGATGCTTCCGTCTGCATTTTTGTTCGCAATTCCCTGCGTGCCGATCATCTGCGCCACAGGGTCGATCTGATACACCTGGTGCGTCACCACGGCGCCGTCCGATCGGTAAAAGGTTGCATTGTCGCCCACGGCAATATCCGTTGGCTCAACCTGGCGGACAAACACCATGGAGCCAACGGGAAGCTCGGGTTCCATAGAGCCCGAAAGCACAGCAAAGGGCGTGTATCCAAATGCGCGAGGCACAAAAGAAACAACGGCAAGGGCTATGACAAGCGCGAACGCCAAGCTACTCAAAAGCGTAATAAATCGTTTGAGTCTACGCGCCGTCAAAGTGATAATTCATCCCCCTTGAGGACCTATTCGACCCATCCAAAGGTCAGCAAGTTTCAACAGGAACCGCAAGGCGCTTGAAAAGTGAGTCCGAAATAAGCCAATTTGGAATCTTTTCGTAATAAAAACATAGCGATGTGCTACATATTTTTCAATGTTTTATCGCTAAATGCTACTTATTTTGGCGTAAGTGGTCATTTATCCCCAAATTAGTCTGTTTTATCCAATACTTACGACTAACCCCCTACGCAACTTCCCCATAGAAGGTTCGTTTTTTGCGAAACTAAAATAATGGTACCCCCCCCCACATTAAAACAAACTACTGGAAGTGTCATTTATTTCCGACCCCCCTTTGCCGGAGTTTTATGACAGCCCCATGTAGTTCGCAGCCCATAATCCTCTGAGAACCGTGTCCCAGAATTCGCTTGCGAAATGGGATGCGGTTTCCGCTTGTGGCCCCGTTGGGAAACCACATCCCACTCCGATCGCAAATTCCGGATCGCACTTTCCGCCAAGACCCTCAACCGGAAACGGCATCCCATTTCTCGGCCGAAAACTGGGATGCGGTTTCCACAGAGCCCCTCAACGGGAAACCGCATCCCATTCCAAAGGCAAATTCCGGGACGCAGCTTCCGCAACCCCACCCATCCGGAAATCCCATCCCACTCCGCACACATCCGGGCATAGAACAATCAGCTTATTAGGCCTTCCATCAATAAAGGGGCGCCCTCGTGTCACGAAAAAAGCCTCGAGAATCTCGAGGCTTTCACGTTTGTATTATCTCGAGCGCGAGGCGACACGCCTACTCGCCCAGCACGGCCTTCTTGGCGGCTGCGGTCATGTTGTCCAGGTCCTCCTTGGTGGGGTGATCCTTTGCGGCAACCCAGTTGTCGAGCAGCATCTTAAATCGGGCGTTTTCGGGATCTTGCTCGAGCATGGCCTCGTAGCGCTGCTTAACCGCGGGACCCATCTTGCCCTGGCACATCGCCCAGCCCGCAAGCTCGGCATCCTCGGCCAGATTGGAAGTTACGCGGTCGACAATCTGCTGGTAATAGCTCTGGTCGGCCCCAAAGCCGCAGGTGCCAAACAGGAACACGCGCTTGCCGTGCAAGGCGGAGAGCAACGCCGCCACCGAGGGCGTGCAGGCACCCTTGTCGCACCAAAAACCGACAAGCACCGTATCGGCAGCGCAGGCACCCTCTGCCTCGTGCGCGACCTGCTCCGGATCTGCATCATCGCTCAGCGCGGCGGCATGGATAAACTCGACGCCTGCAGCCTGCAGGGCGCGCTTGATCGCCCCCGAAACCATCCTGGTATTACCGCTCTTGCTGTTAACCACCATAGAGCATGTCATAGTCACGTTGCCTCGTTTCCCCCGAAACTCGAGCCATTAATGCAATTTGTTAAAAGCATATCTTAGTACTAACGACGCAGATGTAAACCATCTGCCGCTAATCGGCAGCCCCTACTGGGCAAACTGGCTGCGGTAGAGCTCGGCGTAGAAACCGCCTGCCGCTAGCAACTCGTCGTGCGTGCCGCGCTCGATAATCTGGCCGTCGCGCATAACCAGAATGCAGTCGGCATTGCGGATCGTCGACAGGCGGTGCGCCACCACAAAGCTCGTGCGGCCAGCCATGAGCTCGTCGAATGCCGCCTGCACCTGCAGCTCGGTACGCGTATCGATGCTCGACGTTGCCTCGTCCAGCAGCAGAATCGCCGGATCGGTGAGCATGACGCGCGCGATGCACAGCAGTTGTTTTTGACCCTGGCTAAACGTGCCGCCGTCCTCGCCGATTACCGTATCGTAGCCGCCTGGCAGCTGCACGATAAACTTGTGCGCGTGCGCGCGCTTGGCCGCCTCGATAACCTGCTCGCGCGTGGCATCTGGGCAACCGTAAGCGATGTTTTCCGCCACCGTGCCCTCGAACAGCCAGGTGTCCTGCAGCACCATGCCAAAGGCGCGACGCAGGCTCGAGCGCGTGTAGTCGCGCGACGAACGCCCGTCTACCGAGATGCGGCCGGCATCGATATCGTAAAAACGCAGCAGCAGGTTGATGAGCGTCGTCTTGCCGCAGCCCGTGGGACCGACCAGGGCAAAGCGCATGCCGGGCTTGGCCTCGATGCAGATATCCTGCAGCAGCTTGCGGTCGGGCACATAGCTAAAGTCCACATGCTCAAAGGCCACCTCGCCCTGCGGGGCGGCAAGCTCCACGGCATCTGGCGCATCGGGCTCTTGCTCGCTGGCGTCGAGCAGCGCAAACATACGACGCGCCGAGGCATACGCCGTCTGGATTTGCGTAATGACGTTGGTGACCTCGTTGAACGGCTTAGTGTACTGGTTGGCATAGGACAGGAAGATCTGCACGCCGCCCACCGTGAGCGCCGCGGGCACGCCCGTGATCACGCCCACGCAGCCGATGACGGCAACCACGGCGTAGATGATGTTATTGATAAAGCGCGTACCGGGGTTGGAAAGCGAGCCCATAAACTGCGCGCGCTCGCCTGCGGTGTAGAGCTCAGCGTTGAGGGCATCGAAGCGCTGCTGGGCGTTGGGGCCATAGGCAAAGGCGTCGACAAGCTTCTGCTCGCCCACGTATTCCTCGATATGGCCGCCAAGCTGCCCTTGAATACGCTGCTGAGCCGTAAAGCTCTTGTTGGAGAGCTTGGCAATAGCACCGGCGGCAAAGATGGAGAGCGGCGTGACGAGCACCACCACGAGCGTCATGGTCAGGTTAATGGAGAGCATAAACGCAAGCGTGCCCACGATGGTAATAACACCGGTGAAAAGCTGCGTGAAGCCCTGCAGCAGACCGTCGCCCACCTGGTCGACGTCGTTGACCACGCGGCTCATAAGGTCGCCGTGGGCGTGGCTGTCGATAAAGCTGAGCGGCATGCGGCTGAGCTTGTCGCTCGCCTCCACGCGCATGTCACGCACCGTCTCGTAGGACAGACGGTTGACGCAATAGCCCTGCAGCCACTGGAAGGCCGCGGCCCCCACCACGACGAGCGCGAGTTTGGTGACAAGCGGCAGCAGTGCATCGAAGTCCACCTGGCCCGCCGCGACGATGAGGTCGATGCCCTCGCCGATGAGAATAGGCGTGTAGAGCTGCAAAATCACCGAGATGGCGGCGCTCACAAACGACGCCGTAAACGAAATACGGTGCGGACGGACGTAGCCCATCAGGCGGCGGGTCACCGCGCCCACGGGATAGCGCTCGGGGTCGCCGGGCTGGCGCGGGCCGTCGCCCAGGTCGTTGAGCTTGTCGTTGCCGGACACATTGGCCGTCATCGTGGCGACCGAACCGGAAGAAGTGTACGGATTCATTTAGCAGCCCTCCTTTGCGCAGGCAGATGCAGAGGCGATTGGGGCGGGCGTGGCACTTGGGGCGGACGCGGACGCGGCACTCCCCTGCTGGCCCTCGAGCTCCTCGCGGCGAAGCTGCGACTGGCAGATCTCGCGGTAAAGCTGACAAGTCGCATACAGCTCGTCGTGCGTACCCAAGCCCGCGACCGAACCGTGGTCAAGCACGCAGATCATGTCGGCATCGCGCACGGTCGAGACGCGCTGGCTTACGATGACGGTTGTCAGCGGCAGCCCACCCTCGACGGCACCACGACCGCTGCGCTCACGAATGGCGTGACGAAGCGCCGCATCGGTCTTAAAGTCGAGCGCCGAGGCAGAATCGTCCATGATCAGGACCTGCGGCGAGCCCACCAGGGCGCGCGCAATGGTCAGGCGCTGGCGCTGACCGCCGCTGAAGTTCTTGCCGCCCGCCTCGACCGGGGCGTCGAGCCCCTGCGGCTTGTTGCGCACGAACTCGCTGGCCTGCGCTATATCGAGCGCCGTCCACAGTTCCTCATCGGTTGCCGACTCGTCGCGCCAGGTCAGGTTGCTGCGGATCGTGCCGCTCACCAGCGACGCACGCTGCGGAACAGTCGCAACCACATGGCGCAGCTGGTCGAGCGGCCAAGCGCGCACGTCGGCGCTCATCACGCTCACGCTGCCAGCGCTCGCATCGTACAGGCGCGGGATAAGCGAAACGAGCGTGGACTTGCCACTGCCCGTACCGCCGATAATGCCGAGCGTCTTGCCCAGCGGGAGTTCCAGCGTCACATCGTTGACAGCATTGGCCGCGCCGGCGCCAAACGAGAAGCTCGCATGGCTCAAGCTCAGCGCAGGAACGGGGGCGACATTGCCCGGCTTGGGCAGCGCAACCGGCTGGTTGCCCTCGTCAGCGATGCTCGGCTCGCAATTGAGCACCTCGTTGATGCGCGACGCGCTGGCGCTCGCCTTGGTAAAGACCACAACCAGGTTGGCGACGTACACGATGGAGGTGAGCGTCTGCGTCATGTAGTTCACAAACGCCATGACCTGGCCCTGTGTGAGCTCGCCCACGTTGACCTGGATACCGCCCACCCACAGGATGGCGCACACGCCCAGGTTCATCACAAGAAACGTGACGGGGTTGAGAATCGACGAGAGCTTGCCCACCGCGATGGCAGTATTGGCCTGGTCGTCGGCTGCCTGGGCAAAGCGCTCGCGCTCATGGTCCTCGCGCACGAAGGCGCGAACCACGCGGGCGCCCGAAAGGCCCTCGCGGCAGATAAGCGCGATGCGGTCAAGCTTTGCCTGCAGCTGCTTGTAGTACGGGATACAGCGCGCCATGACAAACCAAAACACCAGGCCGATGGCGGGCGTGCAAATCAAAAAGATAATGCCGAGCTTAAGGTCGATGGCAAGGGCCGCGACCATGGAGCCCACCGCCAGGAAGGGCCAGCGGATGAGCATGCGCACGCCCAGCGCCACAGCGAGCTGCACCTGGTTGACGTCGTTGGTGATGCGGGTGATAAGCGACGGCGTGCCAAAGCGGTCGAGCTCGGCATAGCTCAGCTTATTAATGTGCCCGTAGAGCGCACCGCGGATGTCGGTGCCCATGCCCTGCGAGGTCAGCGCCGCCATCTTTTGGCAGACGAGCGTAAACGAGATGCCGATTACAGCCATGGCGGCGAGCACCACGCCGTAACGGACGACGGCGTTGACATCGTGTGCGCCGATGCCCTTATCGATCATCTGGGCAATCACCAGCGGCGTAAGCAGGTCAAAGATCACTTCGATCAGCTTGCACGCAGGGCCAATCACCATATACCGGCGAAACTTACCACCAAAACGCCTGAGCAGCTCAATCATAAAAAGGCGCTCCCTATCATCATCCACATTCAATTCGAACCATGATAGTACCGCCGCCCCAAAAGAAGCGTAAACAACTCGTCATTTCTAACGGGATTCAGTTTTCAGAGGGGTATACGCGCACACCCAGCCAGTGTCGGGTCAACTAGCATGGTATATTTACATTAGTGCTACCAAGTTAGTCGCCGACCCTTGAAATGAGGTGCCGAGATGAACGACATTCTCGCGAGAAGAGCAAGACGAGCAACTGTGGGCATCGCCCTTCCCGCGGCGCTTGTCGCGGGAATCGCCCCCGCAACGGCGATCGCGGCAGAAACCAGTTCCCCCACCGGTGCGGCCGTTTCGCAGACGAGCGCCGCCAACGGCAATTCGGGCGCCCCGCAGACAGAAGACGCGGCCGCCGCAAAGGAAAAAGCGTATGCAGCCATGCAGGAAGCGCTCAAAAACCTCGAGGCCGCAAAAGACGCCGCAGGTCCTGAGATATTAGAGACTATCGAGCATGTGATTACCGATTTGCAATCGCTCCGCGACAGGATGCTGAAGGAAGCCGACGACTCAAGGGGACCTCTTCTTTACCTACAAGCGAACGTCGATGCAGCCCAAGCCAAATACGATGAGGCCCACGACCGGACAAGCGGCCTTCAGGCAGAATTAAATAAGGCAATCGACGACGGAGCTTCTAACGAAACTATTAAGCAGTTGCAAAGTGAGATCATGTCGGCAGAAAGGCGAGAAAAATCTTGTGAAGATGATCTTCACCGCTGCCAACGCCGGCTCGAAAGCCAGGAAAGTGTCGTCGCGAAGTTCGAAGCCAATGCGGAAAAATGTCAAACCGATATCGACGAAGAGACAGCCAAGCGAGATGCGCTCCTCGACAATTTGAAAAAAGCGCAAACGGCCTATGACGACGCCTGCAAGGCATACGAAGAGGCAAAGGCCGCGGCAGACAAGGCCACCTCGCCCGAGATAACGCAACCGACCGAGACGACGTCTCCCTCCAACTCGACGCAACCGACCGAGACGACGCAGCCCACCGGCTCGTCCGCAACCGGTAAAGACACCTCGCCAAACTCCACCAAGCAGGCGAACTCGAGCAGCGGCAAACAAGCAGATACGACCGCCGACAAGCTCGCGAACACGGGCGACACAACACCGAGCGCAATCGCACTCGCAGGAATCGCCACCGCAGGCCTCGGAATAACCGCCACAGCCACACGCCGCATCAGGAACTCAAAATAGCCGCCAGCGGTTATTGTCTTCGCCAATCCACAAGCCCAGAGACAAAAAGAGGCCTGTTTCCCCGACCAAAACCAGGGAAACGGGCCTCTTTACTTGTAAAAACAAATGGTAATGCCACCATCTCTTGAACCACGTAGCCATTGATGTCTTGGCGCAGCCAGCGAGCGACATCCAGGGCGAACAAGTTGGCATGAAAAAGGCAAGGCATAGACCTTCTGGTCATGCCTTGCCTTTTGAATGACAAATTGTTCGCCCTGGGTGGCGCGCAGCGTCGAGCATTGCGCGGTTTGGTAAAACCGCGCAAAAAGAAAGCCCGTGCGCTCGATGGATTCGGATGCCCGACAGAGGCTCCTTATGGCTGCTTCCTTCCGGACCTGACCAGATTCGGAACATGTCGTCATCCGAACCCATCGAACGCGCTAGGCGCTCGGTATATCTTACCCGCTCCCGCCCGATGGGGCAAGACAGCTAATTTGGGACGGGGCTTTTTTGACTACTTTTTGACTGGTGGGGCATCAGGGTGGCGAAAGTAGTCAAGGAGGCCCCGTCCTAAATAGACTGATCTGGTGCTGTGCCACGAAAAGGGCCCATCTACTACGTTTAGGTCGCAGGGGTCGACCATAGCCGACTTTTTCGAAAATCGGCAAGCTTTCTACCTGCGGTTTTGTTTTTGCAAATTCCGGGATGGTCGAGGGTGGCCGGCTTAACGTAGTAGATGGTCGCATTTCGTGGCAAACGGTCCGACCCAAGACCCAAGGCAGCCAACCTCGAATGGCCATTCTCAAAGTTGCGGTGGAATACGGACTGAATTGGCCCCTTAAAGGCAAAAACACTCCGTATTCCACCGCAACTTATAGGGAGATAGGCCTTAGAGGCGAGCGAGGTCATAGGCTTGTGCGGCTGACTCGCCGGCGCAGATAAGGTTGGCTGTGGCTTCTTGCGGATCGAGTGCCCGCTCCAGGTCCACGGGCTTGCGACAGATCGGCAGGACAAGGTCGATGCCCTGCTCGTACACCGCATCCAGGTTGTCGGCACGACCGCCCACGACGGCAACAACCGGCTTGCCATATCGCTTGGCACGGCGGGCCACGCCCACCGGCGCCTTGCCGGCGGCGGATTGCTCGTCCATATTGCCCTCGCCCGTTATGACCAGGTCGACATCGCGTACACGCTCGTCAAACCCCACGAGATCGAGCACTGTCTCCACGCCCGAACGCAACTCGGCACCGAGCGCCAGCAGCGCGGCGCCCAGGCCGCCGGCGGCACCGGCACCGGGCACGCCGAGCACCGAGCCGAACGTCCGTGCACCCTCGGGCACGCGCAGCAGCCCCTGGGCCCGAGCCTCGACAATTGCCGTATCGAGCAGACGACCGTAGCCGACCATCCAACTGTCGCACCTGCTCAGCGCCTCGGCGTCACCCGTCGGCAAGCCTTTCTGCCCACCAAACACCGCCAATGCGCCCCGACGCCCCACGAGCGGATTCTCGACATCCGAAAGCACAACGATACGAGCGTCATCCAAAGCCTGAAGCGCTGGCGCCAAATCAACGCTCGCCACCTGCTCAAGGCCTGCAAGACCGGGGGCGATATCGCAGCCCCGATCATCGACCACACGCGCGCCCAGCGCCTGCAGCATGCCGGCGCCACCGTCGTTGGTGGCACTGCCGCCCAGACCAATATAGATAGTCTTTGCCCCAGCACGGACTGCGCGAAGCATGAGCTCGCCCACGCCATAGGTCGAAGCCGCCAACGCCGCCGACTCCGTACAGGGCGAATACCCAATACCCGCCGCCTCGGCCATCTCAATAACAGCCGACTCGCGCCCGCCGTCAACCAGTAACCGTGCGGGCACACGATCGCCCAAGGGGCCCGCAACCTCGCAGGTCGCAAGTTCACCACCGCACGCGGCAACGGCATCGAGCGTCCCCTCGCCACCATCTGCCAGCAGCAATGTGCACACCTCGGCATCGGGCCAAACGCGGCGCACGCCTTCGGCAACGGCCTCCTCTGCCCGCGCACTCGACACGCTACCCTTAAAGGAGTCGATCGCCAGCAGCACACGGCGGGGCCGGCGGCACGCAGGACCAAAGTCAACCGCCGTGTCAGTATCCTCACCGGCACCTGCAAGTGCTGCGGCGTGAGCGGCGTGTGCTTCAAGATCGGCCCCACAACCGCAGCCAGCACCATCGGTGCCACGCAGCCTACTAAAATAGCTGCTCAACACCTCACGACACTCGTCTGCCAGCACGCCGGCGGTCACGTTAAACCGATGATTCAGGCGCGAATCGGCATTCAGGTCATACAGCGAACCCAGAGCGCCCGCCTTGGCATCAGCCGCGCCATACACGCAGCGTCCTACGCGCGCGTTAACCATAAGCCCCGCACACATGCAGCAGGGCTCGAGCGTCACGTAGACCGTACAGTCGGAAAGGCGCCAGCGACCGAGCGACCGAGCGGCAGCGCACAGGGCCGCGAACTCTGCATGCGCCGAAGGGTCCTGATCGAGCTCACGACGATTATGCGCCCGCGCGACAATCTCACCCGCGCGCACCACCACAGCGCCAATGGGCACCTCGCCCACCGCCGCGGCGGCGCGCGCCTCCGCCAACGCCTCGCGCATGAACTTCTCGTCGATTTCGGTGCTCGTCATCGTTCGCCTTCCCTGTTGCAAATTCAAAACGATGCTATCATTACGACTCACGGAGAGATGGCAGAGCGGTTGAATGCGGCGGTCTTGAAAACCGTTGAGCGCGAGAGCGTTCCGGGGGTTCGAATCCCCCTCTCTCCGCCACTCTTAGTGACTCACCGGCGTCATGGTCCGCTCGAACAGCGCATCGACCACGTCGGCGATTTCGGATCGGCGCTCCAGCACGTGGCCCGATTCCCACCACATGGTAAAGAGCCGAATAATGCCGCCGGCGACAAACTCAGACGTTGTCTCGAGCGATACGGGCGCAAGCGCATCCTCGTCAAGCGCGCTCATCACGCGCCCGCGTATGGAGCGCGCGATGCGGTCGCAAATCATGCTGGTCAGCATGCCCGACATACTGCTCGCCAAAATGTTATCCATGAGCTGCTCATGCGCCAGAATCAGATCCATGGCATCGGCGAACACTTCGTGGCGAAGCGCGCGCACGTCCTCGGCGCCCTCCGCGCCATCCGCATCGGCCCGCTTTTGCGGCAGACCCGACATGAGTTCATCGATATAGAAGGCAAAGTAATCGTTTTTGTCGCGGAAGTGCTTGTAGAACGTCGTCCGACGAATCATAGCGCGGTCGCACAGCATGGCAACCGTCACGTCCTCAAACCGATGCTCTTCGAGCAGCTCAGTAAAGGCCTCGAACAGGGCCCGATAGGTTTTCTTGATGCGAAGGTCCATACGTATCGCCCTCCTCAAGGAAAAGACAGCGTTCACTAATCTGTCGCATATCTTACACCTGTATCGCCCACTCCCTGGCGAACGGCCTCACCTTGGTGGAAACATAACGCTTACCGGAAAGTTCGGTATCGCCAAGGGTTGCGGGTATACTAGTAGCGTTACACCAACGGCAGCCGGCGGAAGACGCCGCGGCCATTCGAAACGGAGACACCATGATTCCCGTCATCATCGGTATCGTTGTTGTCGTTGTGATTGTCTGCGCCATCGCCGGCATCTACAACAACATGGTCACCAAGCGCAATCGCATTGATAACGCCTGGCAGAACATCGACACGCAGCTGCAGCGCCGCAACGACCTGATCCCTAACCTAGTCGAGACCGTCAAGGGCTATGCCAAACACGAGCAGGACACGCTTGCCGCCGTGGTCAACGCGCGCAACGCCGCCGTGAGCGCTACCACGCCCGAAGCCAAGATGGAAGCCGACAACGTGCTGACCGGCGCCCTGCGCCAGCTCTTCGCCGTGGCCGAGGCTTACCCCGATCTTAAGGCGAACACCAACTTTACGCAGCTCCAAGCCACGCTCGAAGACACCGAGAACAAGGTAAGCTACGCGCGCCAGAGCTACAACGACTGCGTGCTTAGCTACAACAACGCCATCCAGACGTTCCCGGCCGTTATCTTTGCCGGCATCTTCCAGTTTAAGGAGCGCCAGGGCTTCGAGGCCGCCGAAGCTGCCCGCCAGGCACCGACCGTCAAGTTCTAACAGATCCGCAGCGTATCCTTAATCGGATATATGCATAAACCGCCCCGTCGAATGCATACTTCGACGGGGCGGTTTCCCTTATCGCGAAGGTCCCCCTCAAGGCGCCGTGCATTTTTGGGAGTATTCAGCACAGCCAAGAGCTTTGGGCTCCGCAGCAGAGGCGTTAGATAGCGAATACCCCTGCAGCCAGAGACCCAGCAGCCCATAACACCGCCTATTATTCGCGAAAAGCATCGACAAGCACGGATTTTTGCCCGAACGACGGTATACAGGAGCCTTCGATTGCAGAATACTCGCAAAAATGCACGTCGCCACCACCCCCACATGGCGCGACGCAAAACAAAAGCGCGGCCTAAAAGGCCGCGCGCCATCTTTCATTCAGATCTATATTGCCCGTAACGGCAGCGCCGAGGTAACGCAGGCCCGAGGGCAACCTTCCTTTCCGGCGCACTCCGCAGGACGAAAGAACCTCCGCCGCACGAAGTGCGCAGCGGAGGTTCTTTCATGTCCGAGGACGCGCCGGAAAGGAAGGCCGCCCTCGGGCCGGACAGCTAAGACAGCTTACGCGACGGTGTAAACCCAGTTGTGCTTATCCTCGACAGCACCGGACTGGATACCAGTCAGGGTCTCGCGGAGTTTCTTCATCACGGGGCCGATCTCGGTGTAGCCAGCCGGGAATGTCACGGTCTCGTCGGCGCCGTAGACCTTGTTGTCGATCTCGCCCACCGGGGAGATGACGGCAGCGGTACCACACAGGCCGCACTCGACAAAGGTGCCGGCCTTAACCTCGGCCCACTCGACGGGGCGCTCGTCGACGGTGATACCCAGATCCTTGGCGACCTGAACGAGCGAACGACGGGTGATGGAGGGCAGGATGGAGTCGGTGTGCGACTGCGGAACGACGAGCGTGCCGTCCTCCTTCACAAACAGGACGTTCGCGCCACCGGTCTCCTCGACATAGGTGCGGGACTCGGAATCGAGATACAGGTTCTCGGCATAACCCTCGCGATGGGCCTCCATCGTGGGCTTGAGGGACATGGCGTAGTTGAGGCCGGCCTTGATGTTGCCGGTGCCGTGCGGTGCGGCGCGGTCGTACTCGGAAACGCGCAGCTTAACGGGCTTAAGGCCGCCCTTAAAGTACGGACCGACCGGGGTCACGAGAATGCGGAACGTGTACTCAGGAGCGGGAGCCACGCCAATCACGTCACCGGAGCCGATCATAAACGGACGCACATACAGGGTCGCGCCGGAACCGAAGGGCGGAACCCAAGCGGCGTTGGCAGAAACGACCTGCTTGACGGCCTCGACGAACTTGTCCTTGGGGAACGGCGGCATCTCGAGGCGCTGGGCAGAGTTATACATACGCTCAGCATTCATGTCGGGACGGAAGCAGACGATGCTGCCGTCCTCGGCGGTGTAGGCCTTCAGGCCCTCAAAGACCTCCTGGCAGTAATGGAAGATGCCACCGCACTCGGAGACGTGCAGGGTGTGGTCGGTGGTCAGGCCGCCCTCGTCCCACTCGCCATCCTTCCAATGAGCCTCGTAGCTGTAATCGGTCTTCATGTAGCCAAAGCCGAGGCTACCCCAATCGATATCCTTCTTCTCGACAGTCATATGTCGCTCCTTACATACACAGTTGCATACTCGCGAACCCGCACGCAAGGACCGAAGCCGGCCGCGTCGCAACGTCGCATACCCGGAGCGTAGAGCCGGGCAGGACACGCGGGCAGCATCAAAGCCGATGACACGTCGATTCGCATGCACGAGATTGTACTCCGCACGCGCGTCGGATAAAACGTTTTTCTTTAACTAAGTAAAGTATTTTCATTTGACCGAAGCAAAAAGGCCCGCCACCGTAAAGGGTGACGGGCCTCAACGGCACGGTTTGCGCGCTGGCTCGAGCTACGCGTTCTTTTTGCCCAGCTTAGCCTTAACCAGACCGACCACGGTCGGGATGATCGACACCGCGACGATGCCGATAATCAGCAGCTCAAAGTGCTCCTGCACAAAGGGGATGCCGCCAAAGAAGTAGCCCAGCAGAGTGAAGACCGTCGACCAGGTAATGCCGCCCAACACGTTAAAGATGACAAAGTTGCGCCAATGCATGCCGCCCATGCCGGCGATGAAGGGCACAAAGGTGCGGATAAACGGGAAGAAGCGACCCAGGAAGATGGCCAGGTGGCCCCATTTGTCCAGGAAGTCCTCGGACTTTTTGATGCGCTCGGGCGTCATGGCCTTGACCTTGCCCGAGGCAATGATCTTTTTGCCAAAGAAATGGCCGATCATAAAGTTGCACTGATCGCCCAAGATGGCAGCGGCCCATGCAACGGCCAGCAAAGCCACGATGTTAAAGCCGCCGTTGTGGGCAAAGAAGCCCGAGGCGAACAGCAGCGAATCGCCGGGAAGGAACGGGAAGAACACCACGCCCGTCTCGATAAAGATAATCAGGAACACGCAGCCGTAGGCCATAAGCGGGCCGGCGGCGATCCAGCTGGCGATCGCGGTGCGCGGGTCCTTAAGCAGCTCGGCAATGAAATTGATGAAACCCATGAAGTAAAACCTCTCAGTTGTGGGCGCGGACACGTCCAAGTCGACCAGTATACGGTTGCGGCGCCCCCTCGTGCGCAACCCCACAAAAGCATGACTCCATTACCAGCAAGTTTGCATAACTGACACCTGTCGTGCAAAGCCGCCAAGATTGTTCTTCCTAATCCCTAGCGAATCGCTATACTTTATTGAATCGCATTGCCATGGCGCTAAGGGAGGGCGGCCGGTGAGCTTTATCAATACCATTCGCGAGGACATCAAGACCGTCCAGGCGCAGGACCCCGCTGCGCAAAATGGCCTGGTCATTTTCCTTTCGTACCCCGGTCTTCACGCCAAGTGGAATCACGTGCCCGAGCACTGGCTCTGGGAGCACGGCCATCGCTCGCTCGCCCGCGTGCTCTCGCAGCTCACCCGTCATATCACCGGCGTCGAGATTCATCCCGCCGCGCAGATCGGCAAGCACTTCTTTATCGACCATGCCATGGGCGTCGTCATCGGCGAGACCACCATTGTGGGCGACAACTGCGTGCTCTACCAGGGCGTCACGCTCGGCGGTACCGGCAACGAGACCGGCAAACGCCATCCCACCCTGGGCAACAATGTCACGGTGGGCACGGGCGCCAAGGTGCTTGGCAACATCCACATTGGCGACAACGTCAAGATCGGCGGCAACTCGGTCGTCGTCAAGGACGTGCCCGACAACTGCACCGTCGTGGGCGTGCCCGGGCGCATCATCAAGCGCAACGGCTGCCGCGTGTTCGAGGAGAGCTTCGACGCCAAGCAGCATCGCGAGTACATGCCCGACGATGCCGCCGAGCAGAGCGCCCTCAACCGCCAGGGCATCAACGAAAACGCCCGTCGCGTCAAGGAACTCGAGCGAGAGGTGGCCGAGCTCAAAGCCCTCGTCGCCAAGCTCGTGGACGAGCGCTAGGGCCGTGGGCAGCCGCCACAGCATGAACGCCAGCACAAAAGGCGCGCCAGGGAATCAGCCCCCGGCGCGCCTTCTTTTCGATGCGACATGCGGGACTGCCCCTTTGTCACCTTATGCGAACTGGCTTAGGTAGAGGTCGGCGTAAGCGCCCTCGGCAGCCAGCAGCTCCTTGTGCGTACCCTGCTCGATGATATTGCCGTGATCCATGACCAGGATGAGGTCGGCATCAACAATCGTCGACAGACGGTGCGCGATCACAAAGCTCGTGCGCCCGCGCATGAGCGCGTCCATGGCGCGGCCGATGGCAAGCTCGGTGCGCGTGTCCACGCTCGACGTCGCCTCGTCCAGGATGAGGATCGCCGGGTTGTTGAGCAGCACGCGCGCGATGGTCAGCAGCTGACGTTGGCCCTGGCTGATGCTCTCGGCATCGTTAGCCACCCGTGTGTCGTAGCCCTGCGGCATAGTGCGCACAAAGAAGTCGACCTGAGCGGCACGTGCGGCCGCGACAATCTCCTCGCGCGTCGCCTCGGGACAGCCATAGGCGATGTTCTCGGCAATGGTGCCATCGAACAGCCAGGCGTCCTGCAACACCATGCCAAACTGCTGGCGCAGCTCGCCGCGGTCCATGCAGCTTGTGTCCACGCCGTCGAGCGTAATGCGGCCGCCGTCGATCTCGTAAAAGCGCATAAGCAGGTTGATGAGCGTGGTCTTACCCGCACCCGTGGTTCCCACCACGGCGATCTTTTGGCCCGGCTCGGCGGCAAACGACACGTCGCGCATAAGCGGCTTGTCGGGCGAATAACCAAAGCGCACGTGCTCAAAAGCGACGCGGCCCTCAATGCGACCCGGCAGCTTGGCGGCCTCGTCCGGCAGCGGATCGGCCTCCATCTCGGGCTCATCAAGCAGGTCGAACACGCGCTCCGCACTCGCCAGCGCGCTCTGCAGCGAGTTAAAAGTGAACGACAGCTGCGTCATGGGTTCGGACGCCTCGTAGATAAACTGGAAGAACGCCTGGAACACGCCGACGGTCATGTGACCGGCGACCAGCATGCTGCAGCCCACGAGCGCAATCACAATCTGCGCCAGGCGACCGATAAAGCGAACCGCGGGTCCGACGGCGTTAATCATAAAGTCGGCCTTGGTGCTCACGCGCGCCAGCTCGCCCGAGGCCTCGTGCACCTCGGCAGAGCTCTGGTGCTCGCGGTTGAATGCGCGAATCACCAAACGGCCCGAATAGCCTTCCTCGACCGCGCTCGTGATTTTGGACACCCACTCCTGACGCTCGCCCGTCACATCATGCGTACGGCGCGAAACCACCTTGGTCACCAGCAGCGACAACGCCGTAAAGAACAAAAAGACTAGCGTAAGCGGCACGCTAAACACGAACATCACGCCCACGGCGCCCACCACGGTGCCGATCGACACAAGCAGCTGCAGCAATCCGCGCTGCATGCTCTCGGACATCTTGTCCAAGTCGTTGGTCGCACGGCTGACGACCTCACCGGGACGATGCGCATCAAAGAAGGCAAGCGGCAGACGGTTGAGCTTTTGTGCGATGCGGTTGCGTAGACGCAGGTTGAGGCGTTCGGCCACGCTCGACATCAAAAAGCTCTGGAGCGCATAGAACGAGGCGGCGGCAGTCCAGATCATAAAGTAGACGAAGATGGTCTTGCCGCAGTTCTCCCAGGTGATGTTGAAGGTGGTTCCGTTGGCAAACGCCACCTGAATGTGGCCCCACAGCTCATCGATCACGCGGGCGCTATATGCCGGCGCGGCGGTGTTAAAGATGACATAGAACACAATGCTCGCAAACACGATATAGAAGCGCCAATGGTCGCCGGCAGCCTCGCTCCACAGGCGGCGCACCGTCGCCCAGGTATCACGGGGCGTCTCGTCTTCGTCTTCGTCATCCACGTCGCGCATGCGCTCTGCCTCGGCGCGGGCACGCTCATCCTCGGCTCGTTCGTTTTCCTCGTAAAGCGCTTGACGACGAGCCTCGCGCCCGGCCGCCGCCTTGGCGGCGTCATCCAGCTCGGTCGACGCGGCAGCCTGGTCGACCGTTTTATCGGCAGCGTCCGCAGCGGCGGCATCGACAAGGTCGCCCTGCTTCTTGAGCTCCTCGGTCATGCTACTCACCTCCCTTCATCTGCGATTCCGCGATGGCGCGGTACACCTCGCAGGTTTCCATAAGCTCGCCATGCGTGCCCAGGCCCACGACCTCGCCATCCTTGAGCACGACAATCTGGTCGGCGTGCAGAATCGTCGAGATGCGCTGCGCGATGATGAGCACCGCGGCGTCGCGCGTCTCGTCCTGCAGCGCATGGCGCAGGGCTGCATCGGTCTTAAAGTCCAGGGCCGAAAAACTATCGTCGAAGATATATAGATCGGCATGCTTCATGAGCGCACGGGCGATGGCCAGACGTTGGCGCTGGCCGCCCGAAAAGTTCGTACCGCCCTGCACCACCGGGGTATCGAGCCCCTGCGGCTGATCGAGCACAAAGGTGCTCTGGGCAACCTGCAGCGCATGAAGCATGTCCGCCTCGGTCGCGTCCTCGTTGCCAAAGCGCAGATTGCTTGCCACGGTACCCGAGAACAGCCACGCCTTCTGCGGCACATAGGCAATGCGCCCGCGAATCTCACCTTGCGAAAGCTCGCGCAGATCGACGCCGTCCAGGCGAATGATGCCCTTGGTGGCATCGTGGAAGCGCAGTAGAAGCTTTGCCACCGTCGACTTGCCCGAGCCCGTCGAGCCCACGATCGCGGTGGTCTGCCCGCGACGACAGGCAAAGCTCAGGTCGCACAGGGTGTCCTCGTCGGCATCGTCAAAGCGAAACGACATGTGATCGAACACGGCGACCGTATCGGCCCCGTCCTTTGAGTCGGACGCGGCCGCATCGAGCGTACGCTGGCCATCGACGATGCTCGGCTTAATCTCCAGCACCTGCTGTGCGCGGTTCAGACATGCGGCGGCACGCGGAAGCGTCAGCACCACCATCTGCGCCATCATCACAAAGAACAGGATCAGAAGCGCGTACTCCAGCACCGCCGAGATGCTCGCGATCTGCATGGCGTGGGCGCCCACGCGGTTGCCGCCCACCCACAGCACCGCCACCTCGGCAATGTTCATCAAAAAGAAGCTGGAGCTGTCGAGCCCCACAAAAAGGTGGTTGACCTTAATGGCGTTGTCCGCGTACTCGCTAAACACCTCGTCCAGGCGCTGCTCCTCGTGGCGCTCTTTATTAAAGGCGCGGATGACGCGAACGCCCACGATGTTCTCGCGCAGCACCACGTTCATGCGGTCGATAAAGCTCTGCAGGCGCATAAAAATCGGCGCGGCGTTAGCGACCGTAAAGACCGCCGCCACCAGCACGATCGCAACCACGACGCCCAGCAGCGTGCCCATGGCGGGATCGATAAACCAGGCGAAGATGATGCCCGCCACGGCCAAAAACGGCACCGGCAGCACCAGTTGAATCGTCTGCAGAATCGCCTGCTGGATCACGTTGATGTCGTTGAGCGAACGCGTGATCATCGAGCCCGTGCCAAAGCGCTCAAAGTCGCCGGCAGACAGCTCAAGCGACTTGTCGTAGACGGCGTTGCGGATATCGCAGGCCACGTTGGCGGCCAGGCGCGCCGAAAGATAGCAGCCCAGCACCGCGCCGCCGCTGGCCATGCCGGTCGCGATAAGCATGTAGAGGCCGTTGCGCAGGATGTAGTCGACATCGCCCGTGGTGATTCCGGTATTGACCATATTCGCCAACATTGTAGGCACCAACAGCGTGCCGACGTTATCTATCAGCAGCACAAACATCGTCACCGCAATCAGCCCGCGATACGGCCTCATAAACCTCATTAAGAGTCGCATGTCTCCCCTTCGCCCTTATCGTCAGCCTCGTTCTCGGCGGCCACTTGCCGTAAAAATGCCTCGCACTCTTCATTAAGAACATGGGAGAACTTACCGACCAAGCGCATGATCTCGCGCTGTTCCCACGGCTCGAGCGCCTCGAATGCCTGTTGCTCGGCTTTTTGCGCCGGCAACGCGTAGCGCTTGGCAAACTGCATACCTTCTTCGGTCAGTCGCACAACCTTGTTCTTACGACTGCCCTCGGCAAACTCCAACGTCGCAAGCCCTCGCGCCCTAAGCGTCTTGATCGCCGAATTGATGGTCTGTTTGCTGTAGAACCATTCACTTGTCAGCCGACTCACGGCAACGCTTCCGCCCGCTGCACTCGTGTCGACGAGCATCCAGTAGGCGCAGTCCGAAAGACCGCAGGTGCGCGCGAACTCCGAATAGATGCGGTCAAGCCCGTTGAGCATCCGGTCAAAATCGACCAACGTAACCGCGCAATCCATCTCTCCCACCATTCGATAGTCCGAGTTTTGACTAATTGTAGTTTCAGGTTAGTCCGAGTTTTGACTATCGTCAACAGGCTCTCCGCAAATGCTTGCACTTTTATGGCCTATCGGCAGAAAAAGACCGCCGGCGCGGGGGCAGCGCCAGCGGTCACGTGAAAATCGGGTTTTATTGCCCGTTAAGCGGCGACGGCCTCATAGACCGTAGCGCCCGAGAAGCTGTCATGCAGGCTCTTGCCGGCAATCCACGGCAGCTCGACGACCTCGCAGACCGTGTTGACCAGCTCGGAGCAGTCAGTAAAGTGGCCCTTGTCGTTGAGGGCCTCGCAATCCTGAACACGCCAATAGCCATCGATGTGCGTGATGTAGTACTCGTGATCGTCAATCGTCACAAAAGCGCGCGTCTTGGAACGCAGCAGCTTCAGAAATCCTTCGAAGTCGGTCTCGACGACATCTCCAGCCTGGAACATGATGTTACCTCCTGGCCCGGCGCCACCACGGCGCATTGATAAACGTTGGTACTCCTTTAGTAAAACCTTTATCAGAGGTTATGCGTTCGTCATTTAGGCAAGTGGTAAAAAACCGCAGGGTAGACGGGATAAAACGTTTAACCATCCCATTTGTTTGTCACATTCTGAAGGTATTTTTATGCAAACCTACTTTCCCAATTGGGATCTACCCTTTTGGCCGGGCAATTGACCGTCTATCGTTTGAGCCCGACGGGTATGAACGGGGCATCTGCAACGCCACCGCAAGGAGACACCATGGAGACTATCGAAGCACTCATCCACCGCCGCAGCTGCCGCAAATACAGTGATCGTCCCGTCGAGGCCGAAAAGCTCGCACGCATTATCGAGGCCGGCCAGTATGCACCCAGTGGCATGGGGCGCCAGCCGGTGACGTTTGTCGCCGTCACCGGCCCCACGACCGTTGAGCGCCTCTCGCAGCTCAACGCACAGGTCATGGGCAGCAACAGCGACCCCTTCTATGGCGCCAAGACCGTTGTGGTGGTACTGGTCGACCGCAGCGTGCCCACGCACCTGGAAGACGGATCGCTCGCCATGGGCAACCTGCTCAACGCCGCCTATGCACTGGGTGTCGACTCATGCTGGATTCACCGCGCGCATGAGGTCTTTGACTCGCCCGAGGGCCTGGAGCTGCTGGCCAGCTGGGGCCTGCCCGCCGACGGCAGCCTGCGCGGCGTCGGTCACTGCATTCTGGGCTATGCCGAAGACACGCTACCCGAGCCCAAACCCCGCCGCGACAACGTGGTGTACGTTAGGTAATTAGTTCCGCCGTTCTAACGAACGGTGGACCCGCTCGCAACTTATCTTGCCGATGGAGTTGTCGTCGTTTCGTTCGTGTGGGTCGTTTCGGCGCCGTCGCCCTGTTCGCCCTCGTCCTTTTGAGCGTCGGCGATGGTGGAGGCCGCCGCAACGATACTGCGCTGGGGCGCGACGCCCGTCTGGGTCTGAGCGCCCTCGACAATTTCTGTGCCTGCATGCGCGAGCTCGGGCGATTTAAACATCGCGTCCAAGTTGGCACCGTCGCCGGCGTAGCCAAGCGCAGCGAGTGCGATGACGATCACTGCAACGACGACCGCGATCGGAACATAACGATGCCAACCAGCCGGATTGAGTCCGCTGCGACGAGCCGCCCCGCGGCTGATGTAGCCGAGCGTGCCGTCGTGCTTGAGCTTTGAACCCACCACGCGTTTGCGGTCCCACAGCGAGGACTCTGCCTGCATTGCCAAGCGGGCACCTGTCGAAGGATAGCCGTATTTAGTGCGCTTGAACGAGCCGTCAAACCCCGAGGCGTGTTTGCCCCACGTCACCGATGTTGTGCGTCGGTTAACCGGCGCGGCGCTCCGCCTTCTGCGGCTCGGTTTTGTAGTCTCAGCCATACGCCCCCGCACGCCGTAACCAAATCGAAACAATAACGCTTTGGACTGTAGCACACGCGTCGCGCGCGGTCACGGGCGCCTCGCTCAACGGTCATCGTCCTTCAGTAAGCGCCACAGCGTTGTTCGGCTTATGCCCAGCACCTCCGCCGCACGGGTTCGGTTGCCGTGGAGATGATCTACAACCAGATGCGCGATATCTCGCTCGGTATCGGCCAGCGGTCGCAGGATATACAGGTCGCTTTCGAGTGTCGGGGCGCCAAAGGTTGCGGTCTTAATCACGTCCTCTTGGGCTAGCACTTCCTCCGCCACAGCGCGATCCACCGTGCCCGCCCCCACCAATATATACAGTCGTTCCGAGACCTCGCGGAGCTGCAGATAATTGCGCGGCCAGCGGTAAGCATCGAGCGCCTTCGTCGCCGCGGCAGACAGCGTGGGCGCTGCCGTCCCAAATGCACCAGCGAGATATTCCAAATAGCGCGCAATCTTTTGCGACGTGGCTCCCTGCTCGACGATTGCCGGCGCCACGCTCACCGCACAGGCGAAGCGCTCGGTCACAAAGGCGGCTTGATCACTTTCGCTGCCGCCCGGCATGTCATTCGCCGTCAGCACCACATGGCAGCGCGTCGCCAACGCGGTGTCGGCCATCGTGGAAACGAGCTCGCGGAGACGCTGGGGGCCAACCGTGTTCCAGCCCTCAATGCAAAGCGTCAGCCCCGTTTGGAACAACGGCGATTCGGCGCTTTTGAGCAGATGGCGCCAGCCGCGATCCGTTAGCTCATCGAGCGCAACGGCAACAAAGGGCTGATCGACAAAAGGACCGTCCAGATAGAGGCGCATGGCAATCTCGACCTGACCCGTTCCCAGCTCGCCCTCGAGCATAAGGGGCACACCGCGCGCGTAGCTCTCGGCGACCGGCGCAGCCACCGAGGCAGGCCCCTCAACGATGCCGTACGCGCTCGATTCGTAGCGGGCCTCAACTTCGTCGGCGTTGAGCCACTCGATGCCCGCGTGCGCCGCGGCGCCGCGCACCTCGCGGACCACGACGACCCAAAGGCCCCCGCCCTCTTTGTCGGCGGGGCGAACGGTCAGGCTCAGGCGCGTACCCGCACGCCCCATAACCAGACGCGCGCCGTCTCCTATACGGTCGAGGCGTTCGGCAACAAAAGCTGCCACATCCCGCTCAAGCGCCGCGTCATTCATGGTCGAAATCGCGACGTCCCCACGCGCATCGATTGCCAATGCCGAGGCCCCGGCAGCAGCCAGGGCCTCGGTCAAGATGTTCAGCTTGGCATCGCTATCCATGATTTGCCCCTGTCCGCGGCGACGTGCAACCGCCGACGGTCGCACGACCGAGTGTTTCAAAATTGAACGATATTGCTCACCAAACACTATAGGGCAGAAAGCGCCGTCCTGCGAGTATAGGTGTTGCCCCGCATCGCCATCCTGGCGGGGCGATAAGAGCTCTTCGGGACTTATAAACCTGCGGACAAGCCATACCCGCAAGAGCTCCTATCGCTCCACCGCAGGCTTGCGCTCACCAGCAACCAGCAACCAGCACGCGAATAAGCTACTTCTCTACCAGATTCCCAGCACGTGCTGCATTCCCAAGCTCATGCACGCAATGCCAATCCAGCAGCAAAAGCCCAGCGCGATGGGCTTGCCGCCCTTTTTGACCAGCTCGACGATATCGGTATTAAAGCCAATAGCCGCCATGGCCATCACGATAAAGAACTTCGAAAGCTCCTTGATGGGCGCCGTAATGGACGTGGGAAGCTGAAACACCGTGGTGACCACGCTTGCCAGCACAAAGAACAGCACGAACATGGGAAACGCGCGTTTAAGCGAAAACGTGCTTTTGGCGTCGCCGCCGGCCTTACGCGCCAGATGCATCTGCCAGCATGCGAGGACCAACGTGATGGGAATAATGGCCAGCGTCCTGGTGAGCTTGACCACCGTGGCGCTCTCGAGCACATTGGCACCGGGATGCATACTGTCCCAAGCACTCGCCGCAGCCGTTACGGACGAGGTGTCGTTGATGGCGGTGCCGGCAAACAGGCCAAAGCCCTCGTTGGTCAGCCCGAGCATACCACCGAGCGTCGGAAACACGAGCGCCGCGATAACGTTAAACAGGAAGATGACCGAAATAGCCTGGGCAATCTCGCGATCGTCGGCATCGATGACGGGTGCGGTCGCGGCGATGGCAGAACCGCCGCAAATCGACGAACCCACACCCACAAGCGTCGAGATCTTACCCGGCACGTTCATAACGCGGCAGAGCACAAAGGCGATGACAAGCGAGGTCGAGATCGTCGCCACGATAATCGGCAGCGACTGGGCGCCCTTGGACAGAATCTGGGAGAGGTTCATGCCAAAGCCAAGCAGGATAACCGCATACTGCAAGATCTTTTTAGACGTATAGGTAACGCCGGCGGCAAGCGGCTCACGACGATGCTTGGGAAAGACAAGTGCCAGAACCATGCCGATGAGGATGGCGAATACCGGCCCGCCGACCACCTCGATCTGCTTGCCGAGCAGCGTTGCGGGAATGGCGATGATCAGGCAGAACAAAACGCCCTTCCAGCGCTCGCGTACGATATTTGCCAGTTGCATATGGGATTCCTTCTTTCTATTTCACGTTTGCGACGGCTTATGATACGGCAACGTTGAGCACAGCCATGCGTAAACACAGACCAAGATGCCGCAATAGTTCTTGGGCAACAGTCGAATTACCCACCGCGGAGAGCCGATTCGCGGCATAATTAACAGCTGACATATCAGTGTGATAGAACGGTTGCGAGGCACTATGGAAGAATCGATGCACGTCGGCGAGCAGGAAACGAGCCTACAGGACCAGTCCTACCACACCATTCGACGCAAAATCGTCTACCTGGACTACAAACCGGGCGAAAAACTGGGTGTCAAGCAGCTTTGTGACGACCTGGATATGGGGCGCACCCCTGTGCGCGAGGCGCTGGTGCGTCTGGCGCAAGAGGGCCTGGTGCGTACCGTGCCCCAAAGCGGCACCTATGTCTCGCCCATCAACCTCACTCTTGCCGAGAGCGCCTGCTACATTCGCGAACACCTGGAAAAGCAGGTGATTGTAGAGTGCTGCGCCCGTGCCACCTCGGCAGGCATCGAGCAGCTCGACCGAGCCATCGCGCTGCAGGAAAAGACCATGGCCGAGGAGGATCGCATCGGCTTCTTTTTAAGCGACAACCTCATGCACCGCATGATCTTTAACATCGCGTGCCGCAGCACCGTGTGGTCGTGGCTCGAGGCGACCAATGCCGACCTGGAGCGCTTCCGCTGGCTGCGCGCCGCCACGCAGAGGCTCGACAATCAGGAGATTGTTAACGAGCACAAGAAAATCCGCCGCGCTATCGCCGGTCGCGACCCCATCGAGGCGAGCTTTTTGGTCAGCAAGCACCTGCATATGATGTTCCGCAACCAGACCGAGGTCCTGGACCAATATCCCAAGTACTTCGAGACCAGCAAGCTCCGCTAACCTGCCAAAAAGGGACAAGTTTATTTTGGCAGGTTTTATCTGGGCAAACGCAACAAGGCCCGACTCCGCCACAACGGAGCCGGGCCCTTCTTGTTAGCGCGTTTCGACAACGGAGCACCTGATGTCAGTCACCAACAGCGAGCGAGCCGCATTTGCGCCAAGGTGACGTGAAATGAGAGGGCGCTGACCTTCTGGTCGCGCCCTCGAAATTGAACGTCAGATTGGCGTGAATGCGGCTCGCGCAGCGTCGAGCAGTTCCGGCGTTTGGTAAAACGCCGGAACAACAATTACTCGACGGTCACGCTCTTAGCGAGGTTTCGAGGTTGGTCAACGTCGCAACCGCGCAGGATGGCCACCTCGCGGGCGAGCAGCTGCAGCGGGACGCTCGCCGTGATGGGGCTGAACACGTCGCGGACGGCCGGCACGCGGATGATGCAGTCGGCGATCTTGTTGATCTCCTCGTCGCCCTCGGTGGCAACGACGATGACCTTGGCACCGCGCGCCTTGCACTCCATAAGGTTCGACACGGTTTTGTCGTAGGTGGCACTCTTGGTGGCCACGGCGATGACGGGGAAGCCCGGATCGATCAGCGCGATGGGGCCGTGCTTCATCTCGCCGGCGGCGTAGGCCTCGGCGTGCAGGTAGCTGACCTCCTTGAGCTTGAGCGCGCCCTCGTAGGAGATGGCAGCGCCCATACCGCGGCCCACAAACAGTGCCGACTGCGCGTCCTTGCACAGCAGGGCGGCCTCATGAACGGCCTCGGTCTGCGTGTCCAAAATCCACTGGATCTGCTCGGCCGTATCGGAAAGCTCGCGGAACATCATGCGTGCCTGTTTGGTGGTCAGGCGGTACTTGACCTGCGCCAGCAGCAGGGCCAAAAGCGTGAGGCTAACGACCTGACCGATGAAGCTCTTGGTCGAGGCGACCGCGATCTCCTTGTTGGCCTTGGTGTAGATGACGCCGTCGCTCTCGCGCGCCACGGGGCTACCCACCACGTTGGTGATGCCAAAGACCTTGGCGCCCTTGATACGCGCGTCACGAATGGCGGCGAGGGTATCGGCCGTCTCGCCCGACTGGGACACGGCAACGACGAGCGTCGTCGGTGTGATGATGGGGTTGCGGTAGCGGAACTCGCTGGCAGCCTCGACCTCGGTAGGAATACGAGCCCAGCCCTCAATAAGGTTCTTAGCGATGAGTCCGGCATGGTAGCTGGTGCCGCAGGCAATCACATACACGCGGTCGATATCGTTGAGCTCCTCGAGGGACAGGCCCAGCTCGTCGATATCGAGCTCACCGGCGGGGGTCATGCGACCCACCAGCGTATCGCGCACGACGCGCGGCTGCTCGTGAATCTCTTTGAGCATAAAGTCGGGATAACCGCCCTTTTCGGCCATATCCAGATCCCAATCGATGTGGGTGACCTTGGGCTCGATGACATTGCCGGCCTCGTCGGTATACTCGACGCCCGCAGGCGTGAGCTTGGCAAACTGACCGTCCTCGAGCACCACGACATCGCGGGTGGCGTCGATGAGCGCAATCACGTCGGAGGCAACGTAGGAGCCGGTCTCGCCCACGCCGACCACGATCGGGGAGTCCTTGCGGGCAACGGCGATTACGCCAGGCTCGTCGGCGCACACGGCGGCCAAGCCATAGGCGCCCACCACGTGGGTGCAAGCCTCGCGCACGGAGGCCATCAGGTCGTGTGTCTCGGCATAGGCCTCTTCGATCAGATGCGCGAAGACCTCGGTATCGGTCTCGCTCTTAAAGTGATGGCCGCGGCCCTCCAGCTCCTCGCGCAGCTCGGCGAAGTTCTCGATGATGCCGTTGTGGACGATGGCGATACGACCGTCGCAGCTGGTGTGGGGGTGAGCGTTAACGACAGAAGGCTTGCCGTGGGTGGCCCAGCGGGTGTGACCGATGCCGCAGGTTGCGTCGCTATCGATATTGGAAAGCTCGCTCTCCAGGCCCGCAACCTTGCCCACGCGGCGGATGACGTCGAGGTGTGCCGCGGCGCCCTCGCCCACCTCGAGCGCAACGCCCGAGGAGTCATAGCCGCGATACTCCATGCGCTTAAGGCCTGTGACCAGGATGTTCTTTGCAATATCAGAGCCGGTGTAGCCGACGATTCCGCACATAGGATAAATCCCTTCGTTCGCGTGACTGCAAGACGTCCACGCACAGGGGGCGCTGAGACGTATAACGTTCGAGTATTGTACTCACGCAAGCGCAAGCTGATATACCAGAAGTGGTATCTCAACTTAGATACCACCCGATGCACACATGCCCAGCCGGTCCAAACCACCACGAAGGGGACAGGCACCTTTGTGGTGGTTTGGACCGGGGCGGCGGCCTATCCCGGCGAAAGATCTCAATCTGTAACATCTGGGCCGCAATAAGCCGGCTTAGTGTTACAGATCGAGACATTACGGTTCGGCCCCAGCACTATGTCTCGATCTGCAACAGGTGGAGGCGGTTTTGCCGTCCAGATGTTACAGATCGAGACAATTGAAGGCCCGGGCGTCTCAAACCACCACAAAGGTGCCTGTCCCCTTCGTGGTGGTCGCGCTGGCAACGGCGTTTCCGCAGATAAAACCTACCAAAATAAACCTGTCCCTAATTGGCAGGTTTTGACACCCCAGGGGCGGGCGATGCTACAATCTGGCTTGTACTTGAAACGCATCAAAGGGGCCGCTATGGCAAAGGTAAAAATCAGCGACGTCGCGCGCGAGGCAGGGGTCTCGCTGGGCACGGTATCCAACGCGCTCAACCACCCCGAAAAGTTGCGCCCCGAAACCCTTAAGCTCATCAACGAGACCATTAATCGCCTTGGCTACCTGCCCAACCAAAGCGCCCGTCAGCTCGCGGGCGGCGCCACCAAGTCCTTTGGCCTGGTCCTCCCCCGTCTCGACCACGGCTTTTCTCTCCAAATTGCCAGCGGTGCCCACAACGAGGCACGCAAGCACGGCTATGACTTGCTCATCGCTAACGCCGACAACGACGACATTCTCGAAGACCATTACCTGCGCTACTTTATGGGCACGCAGATGTCCGGCGTCATGGTTCAGCCCATGGCATCCCCCGACTGGCACCCGGCCATGACTAAAGTGCCCGTGCCGATCGTCCATCTGGACATCCACTGCTCCGAGCCCGGTTATTACGTGGCTGCCGACAACGAGGCACAAGGCCGCATTATCGCCGAGCTCGCCGTTGCCCGTGGCGCACGCCATATCACCGTTGTGGGCAGAGCGGCATTTATGCAGCTCACCTTGCGCGTACTTGGCATCCACAAGGCCCTCGCCCTGCATCCCGATATCAAGATCGAAGTCATCGACGCCGGCGAATGGAATACCGCTGCCGACGGCTACGGCATCGGTGCCCAAATCGCTGAGCGCCCCGCGGACGAGCGCCCCGACTTCGTGGTCGGCCTGACCGACGTACTGGCGTCGGGCGTTATCTCGGCGCTGATAGACAAAGGCATCTCCGTCCCCGAGCAGGTCCGCGTGGCCGGCTGCGATGGCAACCCGCTTGCCTGGAGCGGATCGGTCCCCCTCACCACGGTAGCACCACCGGGCTACGAGATCGGCCGCAAGGGCGTGCAGCTGCTCATGGAACAAATCGAGGATAAACCTGCCGCCAAGACCAAACGAGTCCGCATCGGCTCCGCCGCGCGCACCGTCACCACGGTCACGGCCACCGAGGACATCAACCGTCAGGAAATCGTGCGTCCCTTCTTGCTCGAGCGCGTAAGCACCCAAAATGCCAAGCCGCATCCGACGGGCCAACCCATAGTCCCGACAACCGACATCAACCTGGGCGCCTACCTGTAACAAAAAAACGCCGCAACGGAAACAGCCCCGCTGCGGCGTTTTTGCTGACCCCACGGGCCTTCCCCGTTTAGCCGAACCTGCGGCTACGGATTTTTATGGAATGTAATCCATTTTTCATTAGCTTTTTTGCAAAAATGGATTCAATTCCATTTTTTAGAACAGTGCCTCCGCGCGGGCGCCGTTGCCGTCGCCGTCCTGCGGGATCGGGCGCGGGGCATGGCGACTCGCGTACGAACGCTAACACACGGCCTTGACCGCGGCCGTCAGATCGAACAGCGTATCGAGCACAGCCTCGCAGCCGTCCACCACGTCCTGCGGCAGCGGCACGATGTCGGGAACGGCAAACACATGGCAACCGGCCGTGATGCCCGAGACGCAACCGTTGCGTGAGTCCTCGACCACGGCGCACTCCTCGGGGGCAAAGCCCGCGCGCTCGCAGGCGAGCAGGTACATCTCGGGGTCGGGCTTGCCGTGCACGACGTCCTCGCCGCAGGTCACCGTCTCAAACTTATCAAAGAGGCCGACCGTCTTAAGGTTGCGCTCGGCGGTAACGTGGCACGACGACGTCGCGAGGCCCACGTGATAGCCCGCAGCCAGCAGCTCGTCCAGGCACTCGGCAGCGCCAGCCTTAAGCTCCAGATCGGTCTTGACCATCTCGTCGCGAATCTCCCTATGGCGACGATAGATTGCCTCAGCGGTTTCGCAGCTGCCGTAATGCTCATCAAGGATCTCCATGACATCGGGCAGCGTGCGACCGATAAACTGATGGATCAGCGCATCATCGATCGCGAATCCCAGCTCGGCCGCGCCCGCCTTCCACGCCTTGATACCCAAACGCTCGGTATCGACCAGCGTTCCGTCCATGTCAAAAATAACGGCCTTGATCATATCGGTCCCCCATCGCTTCGCGCTGCTGTACTCCCGCAACTTTACCGCACCTGTAAACTTGTATATAACGTATATAGCATATTGCACTTTCGTTACATAGATAGAAGTCTTATGACAAGCGACTCGGTAGGATTATAGTTTTCGACCGAGTACTCAACGGCAAGGATCGACTTATGCTTTCAGACACCACCGCACCCGCAGAGGGGCTTCAGGACAAACTCGCAGCGCTCGAGCAGCTGCTTTTAGCATACGGACGCGTCGCCATCGGCTTTTCCGGTGGCGTCGACAGCAGCTTTTTGGCCGCGGTCTGCGCCCGCATCATGCCCGCCAGCACGCTTCTCGTTCACCTCACCACGCCGCTCATCGGCACGCCCGAGCAGGCTTCGTTTGAGCGGGCGGTTGACGGGCAGGCCGATGAGGGGCCGCACTTCAAGCTTCCCGTACTCAACCTCTCGGTCGATCAGCTGCAGCTCCCCCAGGTAGCCTGCAACGACGCCGACCGCTGCTACCACTGCAAGCGCGCCGGCTTTACCGCCATCGTCAACCACGCCAAGTCGCTGGGCTTTCCCACCGTCATCGACGGCAGCAACGCAAGCGACCGCGGCGACTACCGCCCCGGCATGCGCGCCGCCCAGGAGCTCGGCGTGCGCTCGCCGCTTATGGAGGTCGGCTTTACCAAGGACGAGGAGCGCGAGCTGCTACGCGCCTGGGGATACCCCGTCTGGAACCTGCCGGCAGGAGCCTGCCTGGCCACGCGAGTCCCCACGGGCGAGGAGCTCACGCGCGAGAAGGTCGATGTAATCCGCACCTGTGAGGACTACCTGCACGACCTTGGCCTGGACCAGGTCCGCGCACGCCTCGTCGGCGGCTGCATGCATATCGAGGCCGAGCCGGCAGACGTCGCCAAGATCGCCGCCCTCAGCGGTGCCGCCGTCGACGCCGAAGGCAAGACCCCGCTGCCCGCCGCCATCGAGTCCACGCTGCGCGAGCTGGGCTGCGGCCATATCTCCCCCGAGGTCACCCCCTACATCCACGGCAACATGAACCTTTAAGTTACGCCGTTTAACCTACCAAAAAGGGACAGGTTTATTTTGGCAGGTTTTATCTGGGAAAACGCAGACAGGGCCGCGACGCCTATAGCGTCGCGGCCCTTTTCCTTGGAGAAGGATCGATTAATGGAACGGAGAGCCCGTTCTAGCCCTCGAGCCCGGCGTTGATGAGCTCGGCAATCTCGACAGGATCGGTGCTTTCGCGCACCCTGTCACGGAAGCCAGCATCCATCAGCATCACGGCAGCCTTGGAGAGCAGACGCAGGTGCGTGGTTCCCGCTTCGCCGGCGGGCACGTACAGCGCGAGCGCCACATCGACGGGCACGCCATCAAAGCTCGGCCACTCAACAGGCTCGGACAGCTTGAGCACGGCCACGCCCGGCGTATGGATCGCATCGCTCTTGGCATGCGGAACGGCAAAACCGGCGACGAGGCCAGTCTCGGCCTCGTTTTCGCGAGCAATAAAAGCCGCCTCTACAGCAGACGCGTCATCGGCAAAACCAAGCTCAACAGCCTGCTCGGACAGATAATGCAGCGCGTCCTCGCGCGAGGCGGCGGCGTAGCCAATCGTCACTTGGTTGGCAGATACAAACCCCATGGAAAGCCTTCCTTACAACACGGACCTGACCGCAGCTTCGATGCCGTCGGCGTCCAAACCGTACTTATGCAGCAAATCGACCGCAGGGCCGGACTCGCCGTACACATCGCGCACGCCGACGCGACGCATCGGCACTGGATGCTGCTCCGCGAGCACCGAGGCAACGGCCTCGCCAAGACCACCGATAATCGAATGCTCCTCGGCGGTGACCACGCGACCGGTCTTCTTGGCGCTGGCAACCACCAAACGCTCATCGAGCGGTTTGATCGTATGCATGTTGATGACCTCAGCATCGATGCCGTCGGCAGCGAGCGCCTCGGCAGCAGCGAGTGCCTCAGCGACCATGAGACCGCACGCGACGATCGTGACATCAGAGCCCTCCCGTACAACAACACCGCGGCCGATCTTGAACTCGTAGTCCTCGTGATCGTTGATGGCCGGTGTTGCCGGGCGGCCGAAGCGCATGTAGACCGGCCCCTCAAACTCATAGGCGGCGCGCACACAGGCGCGGGCCTCGACATCGTCGGCGGGAACGACCACCGTCATACCCGGAATCGTACGCATGAGTGCGATATCCTCGCAGCACTGGTGCGTGGCGCCGTCCTCGCCCACCGAAATGCCGGCATGGGTGGCGCCAATCTTGACGTTGAGGTGCGGGTAGCCAATGGAATTGCGGACCTGCTCGTAGGCGCGACCGGCGGCAAACATCGCAAAGGTGCTCGCAAAAGCAACGCGGCCCGTGGTCGCGATGCCGGCGGCAAGACCCATCAGGTTGCTCTCGGCGATGCCGGCATCGTAAAAGCGCTCAGGATGGGCAGTCTTAAACTTACCCGTCTGCGTAGCGGCAGCCAGGTCGGCATCGAGCACTACAAAGTCATCGTGCTCATTGCCCAGCTCGACGAGTGCCTCGCCGTAGCTGACGCGCGTGGCGACTTTTTTGACCTCTGCCATTAGAGTTCCTCTCCTGCTGCCGCGAGCTCGGCCATGGCCTGCTCAAACTGCTCGTCATTGGGCGCCTTGCCATGCCAGCCAACCTGGTTCTCCATAAAGGAGACGCCTTTGCCCTTCACCGTCTCGGCGATGATAGCGACGGGCGCGCCGGTCACCTCGCGAGCTTCGGCGAAAGCCGCCTCAATCTGCGCCATGTCGTTGCCATCGGCTAGCTCTATCACATGCCACTTAAAGGCGCGGAACTTGCCGGCAAGCGGCATGGCCGAGTTGACTTCATCGATCGTGCCGTCAATCTGCAAGCCGTTGTGGTCGACGACGGCAACAAGATTGTCGAGCGCATGGTTGCCGGCAAACATAGCCGCCTCCCACACCTGGCCTTCCTCGCACTCACCGTCGCCCAGCAACGTGTAGACACGGTAGCTGTCGCCCCAGTGCTTAGCGGCAAGCGCCATTCCAACTGCAGCAGAGATGCCCTGACCGAGCGAGCCGGTGGACATATCGATGCCTGGGGTATCGTTCATGTTGGGATGGCCCTGCAGTCGGCTGCCAATATGGCGGAGCGTCTCGAGCTCTTCGACGGGAAAATAGCCGCGATTTGCCAACACCGAATACAGGCCCGGCGCCGCGTGACCCTTGGAGAGCACAAAGCGGTCGCGATCGGCCTTGTGAGGGTCGGCAGGATCGATATTCATTTCCTCAAAGTACAGATACGTCATGATGTCGGCTGCACCGAGCGATCCACCCGGATGTCCCGACTTGGCCGCGTGAACCGCAGTCACGACACCCTTCCTGACCTCATTGGCGACCTTCGCCAGCTCCTGGTTGGTCATACGAATTCCTCTCTTGAGAACAACCCCGGCACCGGATGGCGCGATGCCGAGGGCAACCCGGTCGTTAAGCCTGAGCGACGACCTTCTGCCAGTCAGCCTCAAAAGAGGCGAGGCCCTGGTCGGTCAGCGGGTGATGCAGGCACTTCTTGAGAGCGGCCATGGGCACGGTCGCGATGTCGGCACCAAGAAGAGCCGCCTGGGTCACGTGGTTGGGCGTGCGGACCGAAGCGGTGATGATCTCGACGGTGTCGTCGACGTTCTTGCCGGTCCAGTCATAGTTCTTGATGCAGGTCACGACATTGTCGAGCTGCGAGATGCCGTCCTCGGCGATGTCGTCAAAGCGGCCGACAAACGGGCTGATGTAGCGGGCACCGGCGTTGGCGGCCATGAGGGCCTGCGTCGGCGAGAAAACAAGCGTCATGTTGACGCGCACGCCCGCATCGGCCAGGGCGCGGCAGGCGGCGAGGCCGGCCTCGCACACGGGAAGCTTGACCACGATGTTGGGAGCCAGGGCGGCAAGACGCTTGCCCTCCTCGATCATGCCCTCGGCAGTGGTCGCGGTGGACTCAGCAGACACGGGCAGGCCCTCGCAGAGCTCGGCAATCTTGAGCATATGGGGCTCAAAGTCGGCGAGCTTGCCGCCGGTCTTGGCGTACAGGGACGGGTTGGTGGTGACGCCGGCAAGGCAGCCCCAGCTCTTGGCCTCGGCGATCTCGTCAAGGTTGGCGGTATCGATAAAGAACTTCATGGTGCAAACTCCTTCTAAGGAATCCAAAACTCAAAAAATAGGACAAAGGGGATGTCCCTTTGTCCTATGTGCCGGGCCTGCAGCTGGGACATGCCCCAGGCCCGGCGTCGTGTAGGAAAAGCTACTTAGAGAGCCTTCTCGATGCGGCTCGTGACGCCCTTGAGGTTAAGACCGACGACGTACTGCTTGATCGGGCGCTTGATGTGCTCGATCACAAAGCGCTTGCCGTCAATGTCCTGGGCAGCGAGGTTGCGATAGAGCTTCTCGACCTGCTCCTTGACCTCGGGATCGTTGAACGCGTAGTGGCCGGAGACATCCAGAATCTTCAGGCTGAGCTCGTCGTCGGCCAGAATGTCGTCAACCTGCAGGTTGACATCGTCGCCGGTCATCCACTTGCGCCAGCGCTCGGTCTTGATGGCCTTGACCAGCAGCGTGTGATACAGATCGGAGGGATCGTCGCACAGGCCGTTGTCGACCAGAATCTGCTCGGTAGCGCAGAGCTTGAGGTAAGCGCGGGTCTCCTCGGTGCCGTACTGAGGGGCGACATTGGAAGCGGTCACGTGTGCCGGGATGTGCTCGAGCAGCGTCGCGTCGTCCAGGTAGTCGGCGTTGTGCTCCTTCAGGCCCACGCCGTAGCGCTTGGCCATGTCGGCGAGCTCGCGGGCATTCTTAAAGTTGTAATGACCGACCTGCTCGGTCCAGCGGGTGAGCGTACCGGTCTGGCCGACGATAAAGGTGGGCATGGGGCAGCCGCGCTTCTCGAGCTCGGGCTGCAGCTGAGAAATGAACTCCTCGTACTTGTCGGTGGAGGTCAGGCCGCCATTGGTCTCCTCGGTACCGACCTCATAGGCAACCTCGGGCAGGTTATGCTCGCGACGGTACTGCTCAAGATAGTCGATAAGATCGATCGTGCGGCGAAGCACCACGTCGAGCGGAATAACCTTGCCGATCTGATAGGGGTCCTTGGTGGGGTCGACCATCAGCAGGTCAAAGCCTGCCTCCATGTCGGCGACAAAGGACTTGCGGGCGAGCTCCATGGCCTCGTCCTCGGGCAGGTGGGCGTTACGCTCCTCGTCGCGCTGCCACGGACCGCCGTGATCGCGGCACAGGTAGTACGGACCGGTATAGCCCACCTCGTCGGCAACCTTCTTAATGTCGGCGGCAAAGCGCGTCTGGTCCCAACCGTTGACGTAGCCGGCGCCCATCTCGTCCATATCGACCTGGTTGCGGCTAGCGATAAACATGGGCGGGAAATCCTCGTCCTTGGCAAGCTCGAACACGGCCTGAATCAGGTTGGGGCTCATGGGGCCAATGCCGACCATGGTTGCGTGATCGCCGCTGTCCTGCAGCTTGAGCATGCCCTGAACGGCCTGGCGGATGGTGAGGTTGGACATTTTGTTCTCCTTCTCCAGAGGATTTTTGACAAAAGTTCCCTGGGACCCAGATGTGGGCCCTATCAGTGCGGATGGATTTTGTTGTGTAGGGGCGGTTGTGCGGAGTCAAATCCATCCCTCCGCACAACCGGAGTCCTTAAAGGTTTACTTGGCCTGCTTATCGAGCGTGGGCTTCATGGCAATCAGGATTGCAGCGGCGACCAAGGAGCCAATCACGATGTCCAGGCAGAACAGCGCGACGTTGTTGGTGGCTAGGGCGACAATAAAGCCACCATGCGGAACATAGCAGTCGATGCCCTGGAAGGCGGCAAGCGCCGCGCCCACGGCAGAGCCGATGCAAATGCCGGGCAGGGTGTGGCCAAGATCCTTGACCGCGAAGGGAATAGCGCCCTCGGTAATACCGATGCAGCCCATGAACAGAGCAGAGATGCCCATCTGACGGTCAGCGTCATCGAACTTGTTCTTGGCGATGAGCGCAGCGAGGCCGCAAGCAATCGGGGGAATGGCGACGGCGACGCGGAACATACCGTTGGGGCCGTAGATGCCGGAGGCCATGATGGCCATGGTAAAGGTCGAAGCGGTCTTGTTGATGGGGCCACCCATATCGAAAGCGGTCATAACACCAATGACCAGGCCCAGGACGACGGCGGAGCCGCCCTGCAGGCTGCCGAGCACGCTGGTGAGCCAATCCATCACAAAGCCAAGCGGCGTGGCCAGGATGTAGATGTAAGCCATGCCCAGGACGAGCGAGGTCAGAATCGGGATGATCAGAATGGGCATGATGGTCTGGATGGTGTTGTTGACCTTCCAGGTCTTCATCCAGCGGACAAAGTAACCGCAGATGACAGCCATGATCATGGCGCCCAAGAAGCCGGTCGAAACGCTGTTGCCGCTCGGGGTGACGACGGCGTTGTTAACCAAGTAGCCCAGGACGAAGCCGGGGGCAAGTGCGGGCTTACCGGCCATCGAGTAGGCGATGTATGCCGCAAGCACCGGAATCATCATAGAGATGCCGGCCATGCCGATAGTGTTAAGACTCACCATCAACGGGTTGGTGACCTCCATACCGCTAGCACCGGCAGTACCGGATGCCAACGAGAAGGCGAGGAACACGCCACCGATAACGACGATGGGGATAAAATAGGAAACACCGGTATTGAATGCATTGAGCAGCGTCTTGCCAGGATCGGCAAAGATGGACTGCTTGGACGCCGGTGTCGGGGCCTGCGGGGCAGCGGAGACGGCCTTCTTCTCTGCCTTGGCCTCGGCCTTGGACGCGTCAACGGCACCGCCCGTCGCCTTGATGATCTCGACAGCCTGGTCGATAATCTTTACCGGATCGGCGATTACATCCGAGGTGCCGACCTTGAGGAACTTGCCCTCGGCCATCTTCTGCTCAAAACGGTCCTCGTTCTCGACACCCACGTCGACGGACTCGAGCACCAGGTCGGCGCAATCAACGTCTTCCTGCGTGAGCTCATTCTCGATACCCAGACCACCCTGAGCCTCGACTTTGCACTCGATGCCACGAGCGGCGCATTCATCCTGAATCGCCTTCTGGGCCATATACGTGTGGGCGATACCCACGGTACAGGCGGCAACGCCTACGATCTTCATTGCTTCCCTCTTTTCATAGAGTTGCGTGCGCAAGACACCGTTTGCGGAGGCCTCCGGAGCATCCCCTGCCGTTTGGACTTGCTGTCTTTTCGACAAGACCAATATAGGTGCTCGTTTTTCTTAATGCCAGTTTATTTCGGTAAACGCGCAGGTCAGAGCGTTGGTTACGCTATTTAGTTATGCGTTTAACCAAAAATGAATCCTGCGATTTTACCCTCGATTTCAAAAGTCAAGAAGTATTTGATTTTCTCGGTAGACGGCAGATGCGCATGCCGGTCACAAATTTCGACCCCACCCATATACCGCATTTGTTGCATACTCATATGAAAGGAAAAAGTCGCTCACCAAAGCGCATCCCTCACCAAGACTCAAAGTCATCATGTTGGAAAATGCTCATCTGTCGGAAGGAGTCGCTGTGGCAAAACAGCGCGTTACGATCGCAGACGTCGCTCGAGAGGCGGGAACCTCGACGGCAAGCGTCTCGTATTACCTCAACGACAAACGAGAAAAGCTTAGCGAGAAGACGCAGGCAAAGATTGCGCGCGTCATCAAGGAACTCGGATACGTTCCCAACGCCCAAGCGCAAACGCTCACCGGCAAGCAGACCCACGTCATCGCCATCATCATCTTGGATAACACCAACAAATGGGCGGGCCTCGTCCTCAACGGCATGGAGCAGGTCATGCTCCCCGCGGGCTACCAGACGGTCGTTTGCACGAGCAACTTTAACCCCGAGACCGAGCTCATGTATGTCGACAAAATGCTCTCACTGGGCGTCGATGGTTTTATCATCCAGCCCACGGCAAATTTCAAGGCAGTCCACGACCGCATCAAGCGCGCCGACAAGCCCGTCGTCTTTTTTGACGCGGCCATCTACAGCCCAGGCACCAGCTGGATCAAAACCAACCTCTACGACGGCGTGTACAATGCCACGCAGGCGCTTCTCGACGCCGGCTACGAAGACTTCTTTTCCATCGCCGCCAACATGACCGAAATGCGCACTCGCATGGAACGTTTTCAGGGATATGCCGAGGCATTGGCCGCGAATGGGCAGCTCTACAAAGCCATCCCCATCGATCACAACAAGCCGTCGATCAACGAGCTCACCGAATACTTTAAATACAAGTTCAACCCCGCCAAGCGCACGCTCATCTTCGTACAAAACCAATGGGCGCTTCCCCGTGTCTACAAGGCCCTCCAACCCATGGCCCATCTACTTCCGCAGCAAATAGGTCTTTTGGGACTCAACTGCGAAGACTGGACCAACCTCACCACGCCGACCGTCTCCACGATCATCGAGCCCGTCGACCAGGAAGGCAGGGAGGCGGCCGAGATGCTGCTCGCCTTGCTTGATGGCAGCAGCCAACCCGGCGAGCAGCGCATTCTCGAGTGCAAGCTCAACTGGCTCGACTCCACCTCGATCTAGCCATACGTCAAATATGAAGCAAATGAACCAGTAGCGTTTGTCCCAAATCTTGAGTATTTGTTCGATAGAACGGCCCCTGCCGGCACCTGCTAGACTGGTAGATTCCCAACCATCTAGCCAGGAGCCGCAATGTCGCGCAAGTCCGCCTACAAGCAAGTACTTTCCATCGGCACCGCCGTGGTTCTGGGATTTGCGCTGTTTACAGGATCGCTCGATGGGGCGCCCAAGTTGCTGTCGCCGCAAAGTGATGAGCAGGCGGCGGCTCTGGCCGAGAAGCAAAACGAGAGTCCCAGCCGTACCGACGACGAAGCGGACTTGGTCGCCCGGCTCGAATCGGGAACAGCGAGCTCCGAGGACTCCGGCAATGGCTCCGATTCCGTCGCAACCGACACCGGCGACGACGCTTCCGCGGACAGCGTCGCCACCCCCATCGACGAGGTCGAAAACCCCGACCTCAACCGCGCCCGCGGTGTATATCTCAGCAGCATTCCCGACTACGCCGGCAACCCCTACGTTGCCCTTCGCACCGACAGCACGCACCCGCTCGGTACGCCATCATTCACGCTCGACGAATACGAACGAGCTACCGAAGAGGGCTGCTTTAAGAAGTTCTCCAAGCTCGACAGCTTGGGCCGCACCCGCAAAGCGCTCGCCTGTGCGGGTCCCGAGTCGCTCGGTCAAGGCAAGCGCGGGGATATCTCGCGTATCCACCCCGCCGGATGGCACCAGCAGCGCTACGACTTTATTCCGGGCCAGAGCCTCTACAACCGTTGCCACCTCATCGCCTGGTCGCTCTGCGGCGAAAACGCCAATCGCAAGAATCTCCTCACCGGCACGCGCTATCTCAACGAGACGGGCATGCTGCCGTTTGAAGAGCAGGTCCTCGGCTACATCCACGACACGGGCAACCATGTGCTCTACCGCGTCACTCCCATGTACAACGAAGAGGAACTTCTCTGCCGCGGCGTGCGCCTTGAGGCCCAATCGGTCGAGGATCACGGCAAGACGCTGTGTTTCCACGTGTACTGTTATAACCTGCAACCGCATGTGCAGATCGACTACGCCACCGGCCGCAATCAGGCCTCAGGGGACTAGCCCTACCCACGACAAGAACCGATTTGCAATCCCCTAGGGATCAAAAAGGGCCGCTCCGGATCACCCAGAGCGGCCCTTGCATCGACATGCGTGGCACAGACAAAGCCACACGCTACTTAGCTCGGCCCTCCTCATAGCGCTCGACCAGCTTGGCCTGAACGTCATAAGGCACCTGCTCATAGCCTGCAGGCTTCATGGTAAAGTCGCCCGTGCCGCGCGTGATAGAGCGCAGGCGCGTCGAGTAATCCGTTAGCTCGGCCAGCGGCGCCTGGGCAATGACCACGGTATCACCGCGTTCGTCGGTCTCCATGCCCGTCACGCGACCGCGCGAGGCCGAGATGTCGCCCATCACGGCGCCGGCGTAGCTCTCGGGGATAGTCACCGTGATTTCCTCGATGGGCTCCAGCACCACCGGGTCGGCATCGGCGCACGCCTTGCGCAGGCCGATGCGGGCCGCCGCGCGGAACGCCATCTCGTTGGAGTCGACGCTGTGATACGAGCCATCGTACACAGCCACGCGAATGCCCGTGAGCGGGTAGCCGGCGATGATGCCGTCCTTCATAGTCTCCTGGACGCCCTTGTCCACGGCAGGGATGAGCGAGCGCGGGATGCGGCCGCCCACGACCTCGTCAACAAACTCATAGCCGTCGCTCGTGCCGTCGGGCCCAATGAGCGGCTCCACGCGCAGCCAGCAGTCGCCGTACTGACCGGCGCCGCCGGTCTGCTTCTTGTGGCGACCCTGGGCGCTTGCCGTGCGGCGGATGGTCTCGCGATACGGAATGCGGATCGGCACGCTCTTGGCAGCGACCTTGGTGCGGTCCTCCAGACGATTGAGCAGGACCGAAACCTGTGCCTCGCCCACCGCCGAGATAATGGTCTGGCCGGTCTCCTCGTCGCGGTCGATGCTCATGGTCGGATCGGCCTTACAAGCCTTCTCGATAAACGTGTAGAGCTTCTCTTCGTCGCCGCGATTCTCGGCCTCGATGGCGATGCGGTACTGCGAGTTGGGGAACTTAAACGCCGCCGCCTCGACCTTGCCGGTAATCGAGAGCGTGTCGCCCGTCTCGGCAGCCAGCTTGGGCGCCACGATGATGTCACCGGCATAGGCGTGACCGACCTCGGTCATGTCGCGGCCGCACATCACATACAGGTGAGCCAGACGCTCGCCCTTGCGCGTGCGCGCATTGACCAGCTCAAGGCCCGGCTCAAGCGTACCCGTCAGCACCTTGATAAAGCTGATGCGGCCCTGTTGCGGATCGGCCAGGGTCTTAAACACAAACGCCACCGGGCGGTCGTCATCGCTCGAGATCTTGAGCGAATCGCCGTCGATGAGCGGCATCTCACCGTAGTCCGTCGGCGCCGGGAAGTACGTGGCGATGTCGTCCATCAGCGAGTTGACGCCCTGCTCCTTAATGCAATCGCCCGCAAAGACCGGCACAAAGATGCGCTCGGCAATCGCCTTCGACAGCAGGCCCTCGAGCTCCTCCTGCGTCAGCGTCTCCTCGCCTTCCAAGTACTTCATCATCAGTTCGTCGTCAGCCTCGGCCACCAGCTCGCACAGATGGTCATGGGCTTCCTCGGCCTGGGCACGATACTCCTCGGGAATCTCCGACTCAACGGCCTCGGCGCCGTTGCAGTGGCGTGCCTTCATGCGCACCAGGTCGATGATGCCGTCAAAGTCCTCGCCCTCGCCCCAGGGAAGGGTCACGGCGCCCAGGCGCGTACCAAAGCGCTCCTGCAGCAGGTCCATCGTAGTCGCAAAGCTGGCCTCGGAGCGCGACAGGCGGTTTACAAACACCGCACGCGCCAGACGCAGGTCCTCGGCGGCATACCAGAGTTTAACCGTTGTAGGCTGCGGGCCGGCCTCGGCGTCGACCACAAACAGAGCCGTCTCGCAGACGCTCATCGCGGCATAGGCGTCGCCGATAAAATCGGGATAGCACGGGGCATCGAGCACATTGATGCGCGCGCCCTTCCAGTCTATCGGCGCAATGGTCGTCGAGATGGAAAATGCACGCTTGACCTCTTCGGGGTCATAGTCGAGCGTGGGCTTGGTGCCGTCGTGGCCGCCCAGGCGGGCGGTCTTGCCGGAAAGGTGGAGCATGGCCTCGGCGAGTGAAGTCTTGCCCACCCCGCCTTGGCCTACGAGCACCACGTTCCTTACGCTACCGGTCTTGGGAGCACCCATGATGACCTCCTTGCAGGGCCGCGCGCAATGCGCGACGCCAACGGGGAGAGTTCGCGGTCGGTGCCGTCCCGGGAGCAGCATGGTCGGCAGCCGAGCCGACTCACCCTCCAAATGTCCTATGCCACCACCCTACCCTCACGGGCGGCTGTCCATGCATACCTTTCGGCACACGTATGAATACAGGCGGCGAGAGGAAGAGACAAGCTTGTGAGGCAATTATTGAACCCCGTCGATGTAAACAAAAAGCCGCCACAGACCGTAAGACCTGCGGCGGCTTCGCCTCAATTAATAGTTGAGTAAATACCTGAGCCTACCCCTCGATACGGCTCAAGAACTCACGCGTGCGCTGCTCGCGCGGATGGCCGATAACCTGATCGGCAGGCCCCTCCTCGACAATGCGACCACCGTCCATAAAGACCACGCGGTCGGCAACATCGCGCGCAAACTGCATTGCGTGGGTCACGATCACCATCGTCATGTTCTGCGCAGCGAGGTCCTTAATGACACGCAGCACCTCGGCCGTCAGCTCGGGATCGAGCGCCGAGGTCGGCTCGTCAAAGAACAGGATCTCCGGGTCGAGCGCTAGGGCGCGGGCAATACTCACGCGCTGCTGCTGACCGCCCGAAAGCTCACACGGAACCTTATTCTCGTTGCCCATAAGCCCCATCTGAGCAATCAATTCATACGCACGAGCTTCCGCCTGCTCGCGCGGGCGCTTAAGCACGCGGATCGGCGCGTCGATGATGTTTTTCATCACGGTATAGTGCGGGAACAGGTTGTAATTTTGGAACACCAGGCCGAATCGCGAGCGCGCCTGCTTGGGAACATCTCCCTTCGCATAGACCGCGCCCGATCCCACATCCGTCGCAACCGCAAGGTCGCCAAACGAAAGCGAGCCACCGTCGAGTGTCTCGAGCAGCGTAGCGCAGCGCAGCAGCGTGGACTTACCGCCACCCGAAGGCCCGATAATCGCCACGACCTCACCGCGCTTGACTTCGAGTGAGATATCCTTGAGCACCTCATTGCCGCCAAACGCCTTACGCGCGCTTTCGATTTTCATCACTGAGTTAGTCATGATAATAGTCCAGCTTCTTTTCGGCAGCGCCCAGCAGCATCTCGACCACAAAGTTAAAGACCCAGTAGATCAACGCCGCAATCGCAAACGGCACCATGCTCACCTGCGAAGCGACCAGCGCCTTGGCGGTCGAGAACATCTCACCCACGCCAATGGCAAACGCCAGCGACGTGTCCTTGACCAGTGTGATGATCTCGTTGCCCATCGCCGGCAGAATACGCTTGGCGACCTGCGGCATCACGATATACAGAAACGTCTGCAGACGCGAGTAGCCCAGCACCTCGGCGGCCTCATATTGACCGCGCGGAATCGACTGCAGGCCCGAGCGATAGATCTCGGCAAAGTAGCCGGCGTAGTTGATGATGAATGCCACGACGCACGCCGTCCATTTGGAATCGGGCGTGAGCGAGATGCCAAACACGTAGTACGGGGCAAAGTAGATCGCAAACATCTGCAGCATAAGCGGCGTGCCGCGCATCACCGAAATATAGATGCGCGCAATCCAACGCAGCGGCGCGACCTTGCTCATGCGCATAAACGCCACGGGGATTCCCAGCGGAATCGACCCGAGCAACGTCAGCACAAACAGCTGCAAGCTGACCAAGAATCCCTGGCCAAGCATCTGCATCATGACCTGAATAGACAACCCAAGCTCTCTTTCACAGTAACGGAACAGCGAACCCAATGCTAAAGCGGGTTTTCCAGGTGCCCGAGTTTGCCGTGAAAGAGGAGCGCCGCGTACTAAATGTACGCAAGCGACGGTTTGAACGGCAAAATCGGGTGCCTGGGAAAGCCGCTATTTGAGCACCCAGTTGTCGAAGGAAAGACCGTAATCTGCGTATTTATCGCAGAGGTCCTTGACCGTGCCGTCCTCGTAGAGCGCCTTGAGTGACTCGGTTACAGCATCGGCCGACTTGGTGTCGCCCTTCTTAAAGCCGACGGCGTAGTGCTCGCTGGACAGCGGCTTGTCGAGCTGCGTATAGGCATCGGGCTTGGCGGCCAGCTGATACTGAGCGATCGAGAGGTCACAGGCAACGGCATCGACCGCACCACTCTCGAGCTGCATAAACGCCGTGTTGTACTCACCGATGGTATCGAGCGTGGCAAACGTCGCGGCCAGATCCTTCTGGTCGCCCTCGAGCACATCCTGCGCAGCGGAATCAGTCTGAGTAATCACGGTCTTGCCGGCAAGATCGTCCCAGCTCTTGATACCCGCGTCCTTCTTGACCACCAACACCTGCTCGTTGAGCATATACGGCTCGGAGAACGTGTAGTCGTCCTCGCGGCCCTCCATGGTAAAGCCGTTCCAGATGCAGTTGATGGCGCCGGAGTTGAGCAGCGTGTCCTTGGCATCCCAATCGATGGCCTCGTAATCGACATCCCAGCCCTGCTTATCGGCAACGGCCTTGGCAAGGTCAAGGTCAAAGCCCGTGTACTCGCCGTCATCGCCCACAAAGCCGTACGGAGGGTAGGACTTGTCAAAGCCCACCACGAGCTTCTTGGACTCCGCGGCGCCCTTCACATCCTTGGCCGCGGCAGAACCAGCAGCGGAGCCCTTGCCAGCACCACCGCCGCAGCCGACAAGACCAAGGCCAAGCACCGTGGCGAGCGAGCCGGCTAGACCAACAAACTGACGACGAGACATATCGGTATTCATGGTATTCCCCCTTGATAGCACTTTAGTTAGGTAAAGTGAATCATGTAACGTTCAGCATCATACACTTTACCTTGATAGAGTACAAGGGATAGGTTGCCCGCCGGGTGCCGGGGCAGGGGTTAAGTTTGCTGCTCTACAGTCCTGCTCACGACGGAGAGCACATTAAGTGCTCTCCTGTTCGTGCGGAACTCGCGACAAACTTAACCCCTGCCCCGGCACCCGGCGGGCAAACGTCGTTGGGCTTATCACTAACATGAAATGGGTGCTTGCATATCGTCCGCTAGCTTGGCACGGTACAATGCTTTCAGATTTCAATTTGTAAATTAGTGGGGTTAATTCATGGCAGAATCTCGTGCGGAGCGTAGGGCTCGTCGTGCTTTGGTGGAAGCGGCTGAGGGGTCAAAGGAGGAGAAATCTTCTACGAAATCCAAGTCTTCTAAAGCTGCAAAAAGCAAATCGACCAAGAACAGGGCTAAAGCCAAGCGTTCTGGCTCTCGCCGGGACGAGAATAAGGCACCTCAGGCTCGCTCTAAGCGCCCGCATAAAGATCGGGTTTCGTCTGCGCGTAAGGCCGTGGATCCCAAGTCTCCCTGTTCGATCATGAAAGCTTGTGGTGGGTGTACGGCGCTCAATCGTCCTTATAAGAAGCAGTTGGCGGCCAAGCAGGCTGCTATGGAGGAGCTGTTTGCTGAGCTCTGCGAGCGCGAGGGCATTAGCGTCGACCCCATTCGCGGTATGGGAGTCACCCTGGGAGACCCGGGTAAATATCCTGCGCCGCGTGGTTTTCGTCATAAGGCTGCCACTCCGTTTGCTCCCGGCAAAGAGGGCGCTGTCCGCTGCGGCTTTTTTGAACGTGGGACGCACAAAATCGTCGCCGTTCCCAAATGCCCCGTTGAGGCGCCGGGCGCTCGTCAGATTCTCAACGGCATCGCTCGCGAGGCCGAACGTCTGCATATTCCCGCCTTTAACGAAGACAAGCATCTGGGACTGCTTCGCTATGCCGTCGTTCGCTGCGGCTGGCGCACCGACCAGATTATGGTCACCCTCGTGACCGCTCAGCGCGACCTGCCGCATGCGCAGGAGTTCTTTGAGGCTGTCGCCGCACTCGATCCGCATATCGTCACCGTCGCTCAGAACATCAACGGTCGCCCCGGCAATGCCATCTTGGGTGAGGAGACTCGTATCGTCTATGGCGCCGAATGCATGCGCGACCAGCTGCTCGGCTGCGAGTTCGATATCTCCCCCACCGCGTTCTATCAGACCAATCCGCAGCAAACCGAGCTGCTCTATCGACTTGCCATTGACGGCATGGACCTGCAGCAGGGTGACATTCTTATGGACGCTTACTGCGGCAGCGGAACCATCGGCCTGTGCGCCGCGAAGGATGCCCAGGACAAGGGCATCGGCATTATGCTGCTCGGCGTGGAGCGCAACCCGGCGGGCATTGCCGACGCACGTCGCAATGCCGAGCTCAACGGCCTCACCCGCAGCGCTTGGTTTATGGCCGACGACGCCACCGATTACATCCTGGACGCCGCCGACAACAACGAGCGGATCGATGTCCTTTCCATCGACCCGCCGCGCGCCGGCTCCACCCCCGAGTTCCTCGAAGCCGCCTGCGCACTCAAGCCGCGCCGCATCACCTATATCAGCTGCAACCCTGTGACCCAAGAGCGCGACCTGCACCAGCTCCTCGACGGAGGCTATCGCCTGCTCAAGATCACGCCTGTCGACATGTTCCCCCATACCGACCACACTGAAACCGTAGCGGTCCTCGAGCGCCGCTAATCCACCCCGGTAGATTTTCGAGACAAGAAAGGGGGCGGCCCGTCTGGACCGCCCCCTTCGCTTGGTTTATGAACTCCGCTACATCCCCTTGCGCAGGTCACACACGCCGGCTGCCGCCATCTCGCGCAGCAGCGTCTCGCGGTCGCGCGTCACGATCAAATCCAGCGGGAAGTGAATCTCGTCGAGCATCTTGCGCGCGTGATCGAGCTTGCCAATGGCCATGCCAATGTGGGCATCGGTCGACACGCCAATACCCACGCCCAGCTCGGCGCAGCGCTCGGCGATCTTGCGGCATACGGCCCAATGCTCAGTGTCGACACCGTGTTCAAGACTATGGTTGTTGATCTCGATGATCTTGTGCTTGGCCTTGGCCGCCAACAGCACCTCATCGATATCGAACGGCACGCCCGAACGACCCGCATGCCCAAGCATGAACACCTTGGGGTGCTCCAGGGCATTGATGTACATCTGGGTCGTTTGGGCGAGCGTCGCGCCTTCGGCAAACTGCGGGTTATGCACGCTTGCCACCAAATAATCCAAATTACGCGTCACCAAATCGAACAGCGAATGCTCACGACTATACGAATCGCCGGCGATATCGAGCGAAACGGGAATGTCTTCGCCAAACAAGCTGCCGTCCAGCGAAACGATATCAGCCTCGGCACCACGCAGCACCAGCACGCCGCTCCAAATGCGCGGCCAGATATCCTGGTTAATAAAGAATTGGAAACTGCGCAGGTCATTGGGACAAGGCGTAACCATCGAGCTTAAATGATCGGCGGAACCGAGCACCTGAAGGCCGCGCTCCGCCGCCCAATAGATGTTCTCCTCGATGGTTGAGTACGCATGCGCAGAGAACATCGTATGAGTATGAATATCACAAGAAAGAAGGTAGGGCATCGGGTCTCCTTGTCCAGTATGGCCGTCGCGTATATTCATTGTACGCATAGCTTTCGGCAGTCGTAAAACTGCTTCATCCCAATCACACAACGGCATAGACAACGGGGTCTGGCTTAAAACCAAACCCCGTTTCACGTAAAACATTGTAAGCAGAGCGCTTTACTTTCGACGATATTCGTCGGCCAGCTGCTTCCAGGCAGGCAGAGAGTTGACGATTGTCTCATAGCTCACGCAGTAGCCCAGGCGGAACCAGCCCGGCATGCCAAAGCTATCCGAAGGCACCGCGAGCAGCTCATGCTTCTTCGCGCGCTCACAGAACGCATTCGCATCGGACTCCAGCGCTTTCACCCATAGGTAGAACGCGCCATCCGGCTCAACATAGGTGTAGCCGTACTCCGCTAGTGCATCGGTAAGCGCGGTGCGGTTGCGAGCATAGGCCTCGACATCGCTCGGTTCATCAATGCAGTCGATGATTACACGCTGGAAGAGCGCCGGTGCACACACGAAGCCCAGCGTACGGGCGGCACCGGCAACGGCGGGCATTAGACGAGCTGCCTGAGGATTCGTATTGGGAACCAGGATCCACCCGACGCGCTCGCCCGGTAGCGAAAGCGACTTGGAATACGAGTAGCACACGATGGTGTGCTCGTAGATCGAAGGCACCCAAGGCACCTCGGCGCCATAGACAATCTCGCGATACGGCTCATCAGAGATGAGCATAATCGGATTCTCGGGATCGCGCTGAGCGTTGGCCTCGCGCAGAACATTGGCCAGTCGCGTCAGCGTGTCGCGTGTATATACGGCACCGGTCGGATTGTTGGGCGAGTCGATGATGACGGCAGCCGTCTTATCGGTAATCGCCTTGAGCACGTTACTCACGCTCAGCTGGAACGTATCTTCATCGGCGAGCGCCTCAACACACGTGCAGCCGGCCTTCTCAATCCACACGCGATACTCCGGAAAGTACGGGGCGATAACAACAACCTCATCGCCCGGGTTCGTAACGGCGTTGAGCGTGCAGGTGAGCGAAGCCGCGGCACCCACCGTCATAAAGACGTCCTTGCCCTCATAGCTCGTGCCAAAGCGACGGTTGAGCGAGTCGGCGACGGCCGCTCGACATTGCGGCAGACCCGGCGCAGGCGTGTATCCATGCAGCTGGTCGCTCGGCAGCTCCAATGCCTTCTTAATGGACTCAGCAACAGCAGCGGGCGCCGGAACACTCGGGTTGCCCAGCGAAAAATCGAATACGTTCTCCGCACCGATCTGTGCCTTGCGCTCAAGGCCATAGCTAAAAATCTCACGGATGATGGAGCTTTCCGCACCGCGAGCATACATAGTTTCGTTGATCATCTGTTCCCCTTTCGCATAGGCGCTATTGTACGCTTTAGCCAACTAGAGCGCCACAATGTTGATTGGGGACAGACTTAAATGCGTGAAAACGCTCATTTAAGTCTGTCCCCAATCAACATATCGCTCAAAAGAAAAAGCCTCCACAGGTTTCCCCGCAGAGGCTTTCGCTACAAGAACTATTTGTCGGCGTCGGTGTTGCCGTCAGCGTTGACAGCATTGCCATCACCGGCATCATCGGATGCGGCTTCGGCATCCTCCTGCATGGCCGCCTGCGCAAAGGCCGCAGCATCAGCCGCCAGCTCCTCCTCGCTCATGCGAGGCGAGCACTTCTTGGTCGGCATGCCGGCCGCCTTGGCGTTGCGCTCCTCCTTGGCCGCCAGGATATCGCCCTCGCGCTCAAGGTAAGCATCCCACTCGTTGTCGAGCAGGGCGTTCACGGCGTCGCCTTCGACGGTCTCGCGCTCAAGCAGCACCTTCGCCATCAGATCGAGCTGATCGCGACGGGCATCCAAAATCTCGACCGCACGGCGATGGGCTTCGCGCATGATGCGCTGAACCTCGATATCGATGCGGCGCGCCGTCTCCTCGGAATAATCCTGGTGATCGGCGTAATCGCGGCCCAGGAACACCTGATGCTGCGCCTCGCCAAACACCTGCGTGCCCAGTTCCTCGCTCATGCCCAGACGCGTGACCATCTCGCGCGCCATCTTGGTCGCGCGCTCCAGGTCGTTGCTCGCGCCCGACGTGATGTCGTCGCACATGAGCTCCTCAGCAACGCGACCGCCCAAGAACACGGCAAGCTCATCGAGCATCTCGTTCTTGGTCTTGAGGAAGTGATCCTCCTGCGGAAGCTGCAGTGTGTAGCCCAGAGCCTGGCCACGGCTGACAATCGAAATCTTGTGAACCGGATCGGAGTGCTCCAGGATATGACCCACCAGGGCATGACCGCTCTCGTGGTAGGCAATCGTGGTGCGCTCGGCTTCGGTCATCACGCGACCCTTGCGCTGCGGTCCGGCAATCACGCGCTCCATCGACTCCTCGACCTCGTCCATCGAGATCACGGAACGATGGCGGCGAGCAGCCAAAAGCGCAGACTCATTGAGCAGGTTCGCCAGATCGGCGCCGGTAAAGCCAACGGTCATCTGGGCGAGCTTCTCAAACTTAACGTCCTCGTCCATCGGCTTGTTCTCGGCATGCACGCGCAAGATCTGCTCGCGGCCCTTCACGTCCGGACGGTCGACCGTAACCTGACGGTCAAAACGGCCGGGACGCAGCAGCGCCGGGTCCAAAATATCGGGGCGGTTGGTCGCGGCGATCAGGATGACCGACTCGCTTTCCTCAAAACCGTCCATCTCGACCAGCAGCTGGTTGAGCGTCTGCTCGCGCTCGTCGTGGCCGCCGCCCAAACCGGCTCCACGCTGACGTCCCACGGCATCGATCTCGTCAATAAAGATGATCGACGGAGCCTGAGACTTGGCCTCCTTAAAAAGGTCGCGCACGCGGCTGGCGCCGACACCCACGAACATCTCGACAAAGTCAGAGCCCGAGATACTAAAGAACGGCACGCCCGCCTCGCCGGCAACGGCCTTGGCCAGCAGGGTTTTACCGGTACCCGGAGGGCCCACCAGCAAAACGCCGCGCGGAATCTTGGCACCCAGCTTGCGATAGCGGTCCGGATCGCTCAAAAAGTCGCGGATCTCCTCGAGCTCTTCGACTGCCTCGTCCACGCCGGCAACGTCCTCGAACTTGACCTTGGGGCGCGTGGCCTCGTTGGTCTTGGCGTTGGTCTTGCCAAACTGCATGTTCCTATTATTGGCGCCCATCATCTGGCGCATAAAGTAGAACATGATGGCGATCAGGGCAATCGTCGGAAGCACACTCATCGCCAAGTCGCCCCAAAAATCGGGATCGTTGGTGTTGACGATGTACTTGGTATCGGGGTGCTCCGCCATGAGCTCGGCAAGCGAATCGGAACCGACATAGGTCGAGGAAAAGCTCTTGAGCTCGCTCGTGTCGCCCTTGTCCTTTTTCGTCTTCCAGTAATGACCCGTCACGCTTCCGTCCTGAACCGTATAGGTCAGATCTTCGACGCGATCCTGCTTGATGGCGCTGACCATCTCACTCGTCGCGAGCTTTACGGTATTGCTGGAGTTGGCAAAGCCGGAGCCCATGTTAAAGAAGGCGTAACCCAGGAGCGCGCAAGCCAAAAGAAAATACAGCCAGCCCGTACGCGTGGGCTTCTTGCCTCCGGGCATCCCCGGGATCTTTGGGTCCCGGGGAGTCTGGGAATTGTTGTCGTTACGGTCGTCGGGCATCTTACGAATAAACCTCCGGTTTCAAAATGCCCAGATACGGAAGGTTGCGATAGCGCTCGGCATAGTCGAGGCCGTAGCCCACCACAAAGGCATCGGGGCAATGGGTTCCAACATACTTGGGCGTGACGGCCGAGACGCGGTCCTCAACGTCCTTCCACAGGAAGGCAGCGACCTCCAGCGAGGCGGGCTTACGGCTCTCGAGATTCTTCATCAGGTACTTGAGGGTCAGGCCCGAGTCCAGAATGTCCTCGACAATCAGCACGTCGCGACCACGGATGTCGATATCCAGGTCCTTAATGATACGCACGATGCCCGAAGACTTCACACCGTCGCCATAGCTCGAAACAGCCATGAAATCGATGTTGGTCGGCAGCTCGATCTTGCGCATCAGGTCGCCCATAAAGACCACGGCGCCGCGCAGGACCGCAATCAGCACCAGATCCTTACCCGCGTAGTCGCGAGTAATCTGCTCGCCTAGGCGAGAGACGATACCGTCGATATCCTCCTGCGTAAACAGAACCTTCTCGATATCCGGATGTTGAGAAGCCATGACAACCCTTTCTTGTGCTTATCGCCCACGCACCGCCGCATGGACGCGAACTACACATTCTAGCAGCGCACGGGGTATATTTACCAGCACGTGCGCCATCAGCGCGGGAATACCGTCAACGTCGCACAGAATAGCTGGCGCGAAGCGCTATTCCGCATCGACCACACGAAGCAGATATGCCACGCGCGTTGCGGCCGTGCATTTAAAACGCTCGTCCGCGCGAACGCCCGCGACCCATACTACGGCACCTCCCGGAGCCGTTCTTACCACGGGTACGCCAGAGCGGTCTGAAACAGGAATGCGCGCCTCGTTTAACAGGTCTGACACTTTCTTGCTTCGGCCGTTCATCCCCAACGGGCACATCACGTCTCCCGGCACAGGGCTATCCACCCACAGGCGCGCCGATCGTGCCTCGGTGGGGATCTCCCCGCGCGAGCCGGCTAACATCCGCTCGCCATCGCGGTCGGCAAACCCCAGGGCCGCCGCATCCACCAAGGCCGCAACCTTTCCGGCAGCAGCAAGCTCGCGGGCACGGTGCACGATATCGCACCCCGGCTCCACAGCCATCGGCTCCGCTGTCAGCATATGCCCCGCCCCCAGCGGCAGACAACCGGGAACGGAGATCCAATCGGCCACTAAACCCTCGCGCGCCGCCGGGGCCTTGAACGCCAGCATGCCAAACTCCACACGGGCATCAATTCCCGCAGGAAGCGTAACCGAGCCCGAGCCCGCAGCGACGCAGGTGAGCACGCGCTCCACGTGCCGCATCTCCGGTCGCGCGTCGGGATCGATGCGCTTAATCGCCAACCGCACGATACGCCGTGCAATCACAACCTCAGCGGCGGCAAGACGGCGCGCATCGAGCACCAGTGCGCCCGCCGCTTCCTTGCGCAGGCAGCTTCGAAACGCCTGTGCCGAAAGCTGGGAAAGAAAGGCGTCTTCGTCGCCCAGAATTTCGCAAGCGGCGCCAATCGTCTTACAGACGCTCGCGTTGCGCCGTGCCACCACCGGCATCACCCGATGGCGTACATAGTTGCGCAGGTACGAAACGTCCTCGTTGCTTTCATCTTCCCGCCATGGCTGACCGTGCACCTGCAGATAGCTCACGAGCTCATCGTGCGTGAGGTCGAGCAAGGGGCGAACCACAATGTTCCGACGGCGCGGAATGCTCGATAGACCCGCGGGACCCGACCCTTTAATGGCATTCATCAAAAATGTTTCCGCGCGGTCCGACGAAGTATGCGCGGTACAGATACGAGCCGCCGTCCGCGGTGCGCCCGATTCAGCACAAAGTTCGCGAACATATCTCCGTGCCGCGGCATAGCGCACCTCGCGAGCCGCAGCCTCGATATTGCCCGATTCGTCATCAAAATAGGCATGCTCAACACACAGCGGCAAGCCGTATTGCGCGCACAGGTCACGTACAAAGGCCTCGTCGCCATCGGATGCCTCCCCGCGCAGATGATGGTTTACATGCAGCACGTGCAATCGCTCGCGCGCAATGGGAGCGACGCCGCGCCCGTCCTGGATATCCAGCTTTGATGTGCAAGCCATAAGGAGCAGCGCCGTCGAGTCCGCACCGCCTGATACCATGAGCACTACGGGGGCAGCGGCCCGCCGCGTTGCCAGGGCGCTCTTATCCGTCCTCGGCGCGGCATGATGTCCATAGTGCTGAGATACCGTTGGCATTCGCTTCCTCCTCTATTCGTCCGCACTCATTGTATCCTTTGGAATCTTATGTCTCGCCTGCACCTTCATATCCTCGGCAGCGGCTCAAAAGGCAACTGCGCACTCGTCGAGGGGCCTCAGGGGCTCATCATGATCGACAACGGCCTGTCCCGCCGCGAGACACTTAAACGCATGGCGGAGCTTGGCCTCTCGGCAGACGACGTCGTCTCTCTTGTAATCACCCATGAGCATGGTGACCATATCAAGGGGCTCGATGTATGGTGCAAGCACTGGCATGGTCCCCTCTTTGCCAGCAGGGACACCCTTTCATGCAAAGAAAACCTCGCGCACCTGCCCGTAGAGGAATTTGACCCCGGCGACACGCTCCCCATTGCCGGCATCCACGTGCAAACCTACTCAACATCGCACGATGTCATCAATCCTGTCGGCTATCGATTTAATGCTCTCGATGATTCCATTGGGTTTGCCACCGACACCGGAGAGTTATCGAGCAAGGCCATAGGCATCCTCAAAGACTGTCGAGTTCTCGCGCTCGAAAGTAACCACGATGTAACTATGTTGCGCGAAGGAGCGTACCCCCGCTTTCTTCAGGAGCGCATCCTGTCCACAAAGGGGCACCTCTCCAACAACCAGGCCGCCGAAGCCGCGCGCGAACTTGTTACCGATCGCACCGAACAGCTCATCGCCATGCATATCAGCCAGGACAATAATCGTCCAAGCCTTACCGTCAAAAGCTATGCCAACGCGCTTGATGCAAGTCTCGATGATGAACTCGGCAGTTCTGCCACCCGTCTTCAAGGGCCACGGAAGCTCTCGATACGCCCTGCAAGCCAGTATCAACCGACAACCATTCAATAGCCCCTCAAGACAACAAAAGGGGGCTGGGAATCACTTCCCAGCCCCCTTAACTCATACTCTCGATTGAAGCAGAGCCATCGTTAGTCGATAGAGATCTTCGTGACGTTCTTCTTCTCGACAATCTTGGGAACCGTAACGGTCAGGATGCCGTCAGCATACTTAGCCGAAAGGCCCTCGCTCGAAGCGTCCTTCAGATACACGCCGCGCGTCGCACTGTACGAGCCGAACTCCTTCTGGAGGAAGTTCTTACCCTCGTTTTCGGCGCTCTCCTCGACGTTCACGCTGATGGACAGGCGACCCTCATTGAGCTCAACGTCGATGTCATCCTTGGCGACACCGGTCAGATACGCCTTGACCTCGTAGCCATCGCCCTTGTCCTCAACGTCAACGGGGAACGCCTTGGAGGCAATCGAGTTGTTTGCAAGGTCGGTCATATCATCAAACAGATCGAACAGCGAGCTAGCAGAAGGACGAACGCCAAAAACCGAACGATAAGGAACCATGCTTGCCATGTTTACCACTCCTTTTAAGGACTGCCGAGCCATCTTCTAGGTGACTGGGACTTCTTTTGACGCTCTTATATATGCCCACCCAGTGCTCATATATACATCGACTATAAAGTTTTTTGAGTCCAGTACTATAAGCATATCTAAGTGTGTATGACTCAGGTCTTAGTAAGGTTAAGGTTCTTTGAACCAGAGCTTAAATAAGAAGTATGTTCGCAGCTACAAATAACAAGGGGCTTACAATGAGCGCGTACACGTTGTTGGTAACGAGCTAAAGGGCATCATGGACGACCAAAACCAGAACAATATGTTTATGCCGACGCAGGGCGAAGATACTTCTACGCAGCCGCCACGGTTCCATCGCCCCCACATCTCGCAAGAGCCCATTAATGATCCTGAGCCCGATTATGTGACGAGAAATCGATATCAAACGCTCGAGGATGCCCAAACGGGACGTAAACATATGGGCGTTGCCTCGGGAGACCCTGTATATCTGAAAGACGCACCATTATCTAAAAACAGCGCAGCTAGCGATGAGCCGATGAAAGCATCCGCCGCTCATCAACAAAGAGGGCCTCGACCCAAGCAAACCTTGACGCATTCGGCTCGCTATCTCGAAACGCCAAAACAGGGAAAATCAATCTTCGTTTCGTCAAGTAAACGACGCAAGCAGCATAAGCTGACAATTCTGCTTTTGATCATTGCGGCCATAGCAGTTGCCCTTGTTATACGATTTATTTTCTTTAAATAAAGGCTCAATACCAAAAACAACAAGATCGTCTGGTGTAATTGAGTCATTTACACCCCGTAAACGCAAAAAAGGGGGAGGCCGCGAGGCCTCCCCCTTCTTCAAGTCATCCGACGGCTCGGTGCCGTCCACCGGTCAGCGGCGCCCTGGCCTCCCACGGGCTGGCCCCGCAGTACTCTCGGCGCGATGGGGCTTAGCTTCCGGGTTCGGAACGGGACCGGGCGTGCCCCCCATGCTCTGGCCGCTGACCGGTGGGCGGCGCCCACCGTTACGGTGTCCTGGGTCTCATCTACGTGCCCTGGGGGCCGCATGGCGCATAGGGGAGGTGACTCGGGGGCATCCTCGTGCCCGGACCGCGCGCATGAGCGCTGGGTCCCGCGGGCCGCGAGGTGCGGTTCCGGAAGAGCTCGGGCGATTAGTGCGGCTCGGCTGAGGCTGTCGCCAGCCTTGCACCTGCCGTCTATCGACCAGGTAGTCTACCTGGGCCCTTACCGGAAGGAGAACTAATCCCTGGAACGGCTTCCCGCTTAGATGCCTTCAGCGGTTATCCGCGCCGCACGCGGCTAC
>USQQ01000002.1 GCA_900556875.1 uncultured Collinsella sp. | reverse complement strand
GCTATCGCCGCAGCGGCGGTTGGAGGAATCTCCCTACTGATGCCAAAAGGGGTGTTAGCGGCGGAATTTCAAACACTTGATCAGAATCGAATCGACTACTTCGTTCGCCCCGACCTCACTGAAAACCAGTTTGACGCGATGCGCCGCGAACGCGCGGAGGAAGAAGCTGCGCAAATCATCGAGCAAGCCCTCGCCGGGTACGATGGCGACGCACGAGCCGGGGGACGTCCGACCTACGACACGGTATACGGCAGCGTGGTAAACAAGAGCACTGGATGGCATGACGTCGCCGGACAGCCGGCGGGCGGCGTGCAGATATCGGGAGGTGGCTCTATCTTCGTATCACCTTCCGGCGGCGGATCGGTCGGTGTGTCGGTATCCCTTCCCGGAGGAGTTGGCAGCGTGAGCGTTTCCATCCCGAAGGCAAATCGCTCCCTCAGCGTGACGGGGTACGCGGTCAACATTTCCGGATCGGGCTTCTACAAGGCGACGGCGAACGTGACCCACAAGATTCAACCCTACGTCGTCTATGAGACGACGAACGGGGTACGCAGGGTCTACGCAAAGATGGCCACCAACACGTTCTACAGCATGGCTCTCGGCAAGCGCAAAGTAGGCTGACATGAAGACCGGCTCCGCCAAAATACCCATTGCGCTGGCGTTATTGGTCGCGATAGCCGCAATCGCAGTCTCTGCCGTATCCATAAAAGATGCGAACACCTTGAAACATGGCATTTCCGAAGGGTTCCGCCTAGACGGAGTGTACCGAGACCACGAGACCGGCTTAACCCAGCTCTCCTTCCTTGGGGAAGACGAAAACAGGTGGCAAATCGTCGACAGCAATGGAAATGTGACCGACGGTTCATTTGAGACAACCGGCGATCCGAACATCTTCATGTTGGCCGACCAATCAGGAGATGATTACGGATTTGTCCACCTGGCTTACGCCTCCGCAGACGGAAACCAAGGAAGCCTTTATTTGAACACCGGAACGTCGGTGCTCGAATTTGACAAGGTAACCAGCGGCCCGGCTTTCGTCGTGCCGTAAATGCAAATCGAGTGTCATGAGAGAAGAGGGGACTGGCCTTGCCAGCCCCCTCTTCCTTTTACTGCCCAAGCGGGAATGCTCACCACTGCAGTTCGCGAACGTCAGACGCTTCCTCCGCCCGCGGCACTCGGCCAGGTACATGCTGATGATGACTTGATACGGCACCACTGTACGGGCGGACTCCGCCTTGAAGTAGTCGATGTTCTAGCCGTCGATGTTCATAGTGACGCGGCGGCGCACCTTCCCGATGTAGGGGTTCGGAACGCTGTCGGAGAAGTCGACCTCGGCGGGCATCTCCATAATCTCGTCCTTGCCATTCGTTTCGATAGCTCCAATACTGCCGTCCCTCTGTCCTCGTCGATTTTCTCGCCGAGATTATCCTGATGGTCGAGCCGCCATGCCTCTCGCAATGGCAAACCGTCAGCACCCACGATTCCAGAACGTTGAAATTTGCAACGTTCTACCAGTGCGTGGGTCGTTTTGAAGGTAATTCATGGGACCATTTGTCGGTAATCCGTGGGTCATTTTTCCTCGCGTTGTGCCGAAAAGACCGTGAACCTTTTGTGGGACGCGCGGCGCCGTGGTACCATAGCCGAGTTTGTTGTCTTGGTCGGAAACCAAGACGCCTTATGCGCTGATCGGTAACCAGCGCCTGACCAATAAGGAGTCCTACCATGAAGCAGGGTATCCATCCCCAGTATGTCGAGTGCACGGTGACGTGCTCCTGCGGCAACACCTTCAAGACGCACGCTACCGTGTCCGAGATGAAGGTCGAGCTTTGCAACGAGTGCCACCCGTTCTACACCGGCCAGCAGAAGTTCGTCGACACCGGTGGACGCGTCCAGCGCTTCGCCGACAAGTTCGGTGGCGCCGCTGCCGCCCAGCTCAAGAAGGCTGAGGAGGCCAAGGCTGCCAAGGCCGCCAAGGCTGCTGAGGCCGAGGCCGCTCGCAAGGCCGCCGCTGAGGCTAAGGCTGCCGAGAAGGCTAAGCGTGCCGCTAAGTTTGCCGAGGAGGCTGCCAAGCAGGCCGCAGAGGCTCCCGCAGAGGCTCCCGTCGAGGAGGCCGCTGCCGAGGCCGAGACCACCGAGGCTGCTGAGTAAATAGCTCGCCGCGGAATCGCTCGCATTCATGGCATAAGGGCCGTGCATCCGTTCGGGTGCGCGGCCCTTTTCTTTTTATTGGTGCAAGCTAACCTGTCCCCGTGGCACCAAATGGCAGAGAGACGGCGTTTGCTCAGATAAAACTTGCCAAAATAAACCTGTCCCATTGTGGCAGGTTGGTCATAGTTATTACGTGGCGGTCGAGGTCGACCGTATAGGCCGCGCCTTGTTTGGCTAAAGTACAATCATCTGTGTTTAACTCGCCCGCAGCTGCACGGCGTGGGCGATGGCCAAAAAGGAAAACCACATGGGATTCATGTCAAAGCTGCTGTCCTTTGGATCCGATAAGGACCTTAAGCGCTACTACAAGATCGTCGACCAGATCAACGGTCTTGAGCCCCAGTTTGAGAAGATGACCGAGGAGGAACTCCGCGGCCAGACCGATAAGTTCCGCGAGCGTTACGCCAACGGCGAGTCGCTTGACGACATGCTCCCCGAGGCCTTTGCCACCGTGCGTGAGGCTTCCAAGCGCACCATGGGTATGCGCCACTTTGACGTGCAGCTCATTGGCGCCATGGCACTGCACGAGGGCCACATCGCCGAGATGAAGACCGGCGAAGGTAAGACCCTCGTCTCCACGTTGGCTGGCTATCTCAACGCTATTGCCGGCAAGGGCGTGCACGTCGTTACTGTCAATGATTACCTTGCCAAGCGCGACTCCGAGTGGATGGGCCGCATCTATAAGTACCTGGGCATGACCGTCGGTCTGCTCCAGAACAACATGCCGCTCGAGCTCAAGCGCCCGGCCTACCAGGCCGACGTCACCTACGGCACCAACTCCGAGTTCGGCTTTGATTACCTGCGCGACAACATGGTTACCCGTCCCGAGCAGCGCGTGCAGCGCGGCCACAACTACGCCATCGTCGACGAGGTTGACTCCATCCTGATCGATGAGGCTCGCACCCCGCTGATCATCTCGGGCGCTGGCACCAAGTCCGCCAGTACCTACAAGGACTTCGCGCGTGCCGTGCGTGGCCTTGAGCGCGGCGAGGACGTGTCGCACGACATGCTTACCGCCACCGAGGACGTTGAACCCACGGGCGACTACGTCATGGACGAGGCTAAGCACACCATCGCTGCCACCGAGCGCGGTCTTAAGAAGATCGAGCGCCGCCTGGGTATCGATGACATCTATGCCGATCTCTCCGGCCAGCTGGTCAACCACTTGCAGCAGGCGCTGAAGGCCCAGTACATGTTCCACCGCGACAAGCAGTATGTGGTCACCAACGGCGAGGTCAAGATCGTCGACGAGTTCACCGGCCGCATTATGGAAGGCCGCCGTTACTCCGAGGGCCTGCACCAGGCCATCGAGGCCAAAGAGGGCGTGCTTGTACGCGAGGAGAACCAGACGCTGGCCACTATCACCTTGCAGAACTACTTCCGTCTGTATGACAAGCTCTCCGGCATGACCGGTACGGCACTCACCGAGGATGCCGAGTTCCGCGAGATCTACAAGCTGCCCGTCGAGGTCATCCCCTCCAACAAACCCGTTCAGCGTGTTGACCACGAGGACCTGGTGTACCGTACCATTCAGGCCAAGTACAACGCCGTCGCCGACGATGTCGAGCAGCGTCACGCCAAGGGCCAGCCGGTCCTGGTGGGCACCGTCTCCATCGAGAGCTCCGAGAAGCTGTCGGCCGCCCTTACCAAGCGCGGCATCGCGCACGAGGTCCTCAACGCCAAGCACCATGAGCGCGAGGCTCATATCGTTGCCCAGGCCGGACGCTACGGCGCCGTGACCATCGCTACCAACATGGCCGGTCGTGGTACCGACATCTTGCTGGGCGGTAACCCCGACGAGCTGGTGCGCGAGCGCCTTGAGTACGAGGGCCTGACCATGGAGGACGTGACGCCCGAGCAGCTTGAGCAGTTTAACGCCGAGGCCAAGGAGACCTGCAAGGCCGAGCGCGAGCGCGTGCTTGCCGCCGGCGGCCTGACCGTTATCGGCACCGAGCGCCACGAGTCCCGTCGTATCGACAACCAGCTGCGCGGCCGCTCCGGCCGTCAGGGCGATCCGGGCGAGACCCAGTTCTACCTGTCGCTCGAGGACGATCTGATGCGTCTGTTTGGCGGCGACAAGATGGACCGCGTCTCCAAGATGATGGTCACGGCTGACATGGGCGACGATATGCCCATCCAGCACAAGATCATCTCCAAGGCTGTCGAGAGCGCCCAGCACAAGGTCGAGAGCATCAACTTCTCCATGCGTAAGAGCGTTCTTGAGTACGACGACGTCATGAACAAGCAGCGCCAGGTCATCTACGCCGAGCGCAATAAGATTCTGGACGGCAAGGATCTGACCGACCACATCACCGAGGTCATGCACGATACCGTGTACCGCTGCGTGCAGGAGTTCTGCACCAAGGACAGTCACGATGGCGAGCGCGACCTGGAGGGCCTGCGCAAGTGGGTTGTAGAGCTCACCGGCCACATCGATACGCCGAAGTTCCCCGACGAGGATTATGAGGCTCTGGCTGCCGATGTCCTGGCTTACGTAGAGAAGTGCTACAACATGAAGGCCGAGCGCTTGGGCGAGGACCTGATGCGCGAGCTCAACACCCAGGTCATGCTGCGCGTCATCGATACCCGCTGGATGAACTACCTGCAGGAGATGGACTACCTCAAGACCGGCATCGGCCTGCGCGGCTTTGGCCAGCGCGACCCGCTGGTCGAGTACAAGACCGAGGCCTACGGCGCGTTCCAGATACTCGTCGACACCATGTACGAGGATTACCTGCGCACGGTTCTGCGCATCGAGATCAAGGCTGCCCCGTGTGCCGTGGAGCACAAGGAGGAGCTCGCGCTCGAGGGTGCGCACTTCTCCGGTCCTGCCGAGGTCGATGGTGACAACGGCGACTCGGTGCTGCGCAAGCAGGCGCAGGTGCAGGCCCGCACGGCTGTCCAGGGTGGTCCGGCTGCCGTCAACAACGGTGGCAAGGTGACCACCTATCGCAAGTCCGAGAGCGACGATCCGTACGTCAACGTGGGCCGCAACGACCCGTGCCCCTGCGGTAGCGGCAAGAAGTTTAAGTACTGCCACGGCAGGAATCGTTAATGGCTGAGGCTTTAGAGGTAACGCCCGCCGAGCTGGACGCGTTTGCGGACCGGCTCGGCGAGGTCGAGTCGTATCTCCACTTGGACGAAAAGCGCACGCGCGTGACCGAGCTCGAGGCCAAAAGCGTGGCCCCCGGCTTTTGGGATGACGCCGACGCCGCCCGTGCCACCATGGAGGAAATCGCGCGCACCAAGGAAGATATCGCTGCCGTGGACAACGCGCGCGGCGAGCTTTCCGATGCCCGCGCCGCGCTGGAGCTTGCCGAGGAGATGGGGGATGACCCCGATGCCGCCGCCCTTCGCGAGGAGGCTACAGCCACGGCTGAGCGCCTGGCCCGTGCCATCGATGAGCTTGAGCTTTCGAGCTGGTTTACCGGTGAGTTCGATCACGGCGATGCCATTGTGACCATCAAGCCCGGACAGGGTGGTCTGGAGGCCCAGGACTGGACCTTCATGCTCTTTAAGATGTACATGAAGTACTGCCAGCGTCGCGGCTGGAAGGTCACGATTAACGACTGCCCCGCTGCTGAGGTCATCGGCATCGACCGCGCGACCTTTACCGTCGAGGGCAAGGACGCATTTGGCATGCTGCGCGCCGAGGCCGGCGTCCACCGCTTGGTTCGCATTAGCCCCACCGACGACAAGAAGCGCCGCCAGACCACGTTTGCCGGCGTCGAGGTCATCCCCGTGCTACCCGATGATATCGACATCGAAATCAGTCCCGATGACATCCGCGTGGACGTGTACCACGCGAGCGGCCCGGGCGGTCAGGGCGTTAACACCACCGACTCCGCCGTGCGCGTGACGCATTTCCCCAGCGGCATTGTGGTCACCTGCCAAAACGAGCGCAGCCAGATCCAGAACAAGGCCGCGTGCATGCAGATCCTCAAGGCTCGCCTGTACGAGATTGAGCTCGAGAAGCGCGCCGAGGCCCTGGATGAGATTCGCGGACCCAAAACCACGATTGGTTTTGGCAACCAGATCCGCAGCTACGTGCTCTACCCGTATCAGATGGTTAAGGACCTACGCACGGGCGTTGAGACCGGCAACGTCGAGGCAGTTCTTGACGATGGCGATCTGGACCCGTTTGTTATTGGCTACCATCGCTGGGCCACTGGCAACGCTGACGCAGAGATCCCATCTGCATAAACCGCCCGGTTTATGTGGAAATGGATAAAACCCTCCGAGCAGGGTGGTTTTGTATCCAAAGCAAACCCTGCGCAGGGGTGGTTTTTGTTCGGCGAATCGGTAGAATCGAATACAGCAAGAAGTTCGAAGCGCATCCGTTTGGGTGCGCTTTTTTGAGGGAGGTAGCATGGCATATCGTCTGGACATCAAGCGCATTCTATCGATGAACTTCTTTCACGACCTGCCCCAGATTATGTTGGGGTGCGCTCTGGCCGCTATTGCGACCGACCTGTTTTTGATTCCCAACGGCCTTGCTGCCGGTGGTGTTACGGGCCTTGCCACCATTATCCAGGCGGTCGGCGCATCGCGCGGCATATCGCTTCCCGTTGGTATTCAGACGATTGTGATGAACGCCTTGCTGTTGCTGGTCGTTATGCGCGAGGGCGGCATGTTCTACGTGGTGCAGACCGCGACGGGCTTTGTGCTGCTGGGCTTCTTTACCGATCTGTTCGCCCCGTTTGTAGCACCTCTGGCGGATGCGGACCTGATGCTCCCTGCCATGTGGGGCGGCATTATTACAGGCATCGGTTACGGCATGGTGCTGCGCGCGGGCGCCAACACCGGCGGCTCGGACACGATTGGCCAAATCATCTCGCGTAATACCTCGCTGCCCGTGGGCTCGACCGTCATGGCGATCGATGTTGCCGTATGTGCGCTGTCGGCTCCGGTCTTTTCAATCGAAAATGCACTATATGCAGGCCTTTCGATGGTCATTAGCGGCTACGTGATCGATGCCGTGGTCGATGGTGGCAACAAACGCCGTATGGTACTCATCATCTCGGACAAGTTCCCTGATATCGCTGCCGATATCATGTATGGCCTGGGTCGTGGTTGTACCAAGTTTAAGGCGACTGGCATGTATTCGGGTGCCGAGAAGCCGGTGATCATGGTCATCGTGAACCGTCGAGAGCTCAATACCCTCAAGACGATCGTGCGCGAGCGCGATCCTCACGCCATTGTGACGGTCGCCGACGTTACGGAAGCTTTCGGCGAGGGATTCAAGGACATTAGCGCGTAGGGCCGACCGCGTCCCATCCAAAAGACGTTCACATTGATAAACCGTTTCATCAGCGGTTCTGCCTGCTAAATTGTTCAAATAATGATAAAAACTCTGGTAAAGCCATCAGTTTCCAGCATAATGAATGACGTACGTGCATTGCGGCTGTGTTGGGATTACCTTCGGTGCCGTGCGCATTTTGTCTAATGAGGATGAAAGGAAGGCACAATGAGCGACGAAGAGCTCAAAAAGGTTGCCAACGAGGTAAGGAAGGGCATCGTCACCGGCGTGCACGCTGCCAAGTCCGGCCATCCGGGCGGTTCGCTCGGCGCTGCCGACATCATGACCTATCTGTACTTTGAGGAAATGAACGTCGACCCGGCCCATCCCCGCAAGGCCGACCGCGATCGCTTTGTGCTTTCCAAGGGCCACTGTGCACCTGGTCTGTACGCTGTGCTCGCCGAGCGTGGCTTCTTCCCCAAGGAGGATCTTGAGACGCTGCGCCACATCGGCAGCCACCTGCAGGGTCATCCCAACATGAACGACACTCCGGGCGTTGACATGTCCACCGGTTCGCTCGGCCAGGGCATCTCCACCGCCGTGGGCATGGCCGTTGCCGCCAAGCACTGGGGCGATACTTATCGCACGTACGCCCTGCTGGGCGATGGCGAGAGCGAGGAGGGCCAGGTCTGGGAGGCCGCCATGTTTGCCGGCAACCAGCAGCTCGACAACCTCTGTGTGATCGTCGACCACAACGGCCTGCAGATCGACGGCCCCGTCGAGGAGGTCAACGACCCCATGCCGCTCGCCGACAAGTTCCGCGCCTTTAAGTTCCACGTGGTGGAGCTCGCCGACGGCAACGATTTCGATCAGATCCGCGCCGCCTTTGCCGAGGCTCGCGCCACCAAGGGGCAGCCGACCGCCATTATCGCCGAGACCCTGAAGGGCAAGGGCGTGTCCTTTATGGAGAACCAGGTTGGTTGGCACGGCAAGGCCCCCAATGATGAACAGTTTGAGCAGGCCATGGCAGAGCTCACGGCCGCCGGAGAGGAGCTCTAGGATGGCAGACGTCAAGAAAATCGCCACGCGCGTAAGCTACGGCGAGGCCCTCGTCGAGCTCGCCAACGAGCACGATGACTTTGTGGTCCTCGACGCCGACCTGGCCGCCGCCACGCAGACCGGTAAGTTCAAGGCGGCCTGCCCCGACCGCTTCTTCGATGTGGGTATCGCCGAGAGCAACCTGATGGGCGTCGCCGCCGGTATCGCGACCACCGGTCGCGTTGCCTTCGCGAGTACCTTTGCCATGTTCGCTGCCGGCCGCGCCTTTGAGCAGGTTCGTAACTCCATCGGCTACCCGCACCTCAACGTTAAGATCGGTGCCACGCACGCCGGTATCTCGGTGGGCGAGGACGGTGCCACGCACCAGTGCTGCGAGGATATCGCCCTCATGCGCGTCATCCCCGGCATGACTGTGATCGTTCCTGCCGACGACGTCGAGGCCCGTGCCGTGACGCGCGCCGCCTACGAGTGCGACGGTCCGGTGTACATGCGCTTCGCCCGTTTGGCCTCGCCGGTTATCAACGACCCCGAGACCTACAAGTTCGAGTTGGGTAAGGGCATTGTCATGCGCGAGGGCGCCGATGTGACCATCATCGCCTGCGGCCTGATGGTCGGCGAGGCTCTCGAGGCCGCCGAGCAGCTCGCTGCCGAGGGCATCGACGCCGAGGTCATCAACATGCACACCATCAAGCCCATCGATGCCGACCTGATCGTCAAGAGCGCCACCAAGACCGGCCACGTCGTGACCGTCGAGGAGCACTCTGTGATCGGTGGCCTGGGCAGCGCCGTTGCCGACGTCCTGTGCGAGCAGTGCCCGACGCCGCTCAAGAAGATTGGTGTCAACGACACCTTCGGCGAGTCCGGCCCGGGTGCCGAGCTCCTGCACAAGTACGGCCTGGACGCCGCCAACATCGTGGCGACCACCAAGGAGTTCTTGGCATAGAGCAACCACCGCTCAAATCGGCCACAAGCCAATAGCAAATAGACGTAGACAGGGACGCCCTCAAAAAGAGGACGCCCCTGTTTTTATATTTCAGCAAAATCAGTGCCGCATCAAGCAAGGCCTTCTTCGGGAAAAGGGCCCAGTACGGCAACGTGCAATTCAGCCCTCCCAACTTTGTATGTGCAGCACCCCAAGATCACGCGTCGGCCCCATAGTAGCCGCAGGCCGGGCGCAGGGTTACCTCCCAAATCTTTCCGCAGGACGGAGGCGCCCCCGCAGCGCGAAGCGCGCAGCGGGGGCGCCGACATGTCCGAGGACGATTTGGGAGGTAACCCCTGTGCGCGGCCGGTGGGACCAAACCCCGCCATGCTTCTTATGTGCAGCAAAGCTAATGCTGCTAAAATACAAAGCGCTCATGTAGTTTAAACGCACGACGATAAGGAGCACCAGTGGGTAACCACTTCCGTACCTCCGGTGCGGGCGATGATGCCCCCAAGACGCAGACAGGCGTCCAGGGCAGTCGTTTCGCCACTCCGGATTCAGAGGGCCAGCCTGTTGCTCAGGCCCCCACTCAGCCGGCAGATCAGGCACAGCCGGCATCCGATCCCTTTGCCTACAATCCCACCAGCGATGTCGCGCTTTCCGGCACGGCGGGTTTTGAGCCCGTTCAGGCCGTGACCGCTCGCGTGGAGCAGCCTCAGGCTGGCGCCGCCACGCCGCAGCCTACCATGGCCGGCATTCCCGACCCCATGGCCCCTGCGACGCCGGTTCCTCAGCCTGCGCAGTCCGGTCTCTTTGCCGCTATTCCCGATCCCACGCAGCCTGCTGCCCCGGTGGTCGAGAGCGATCAGGCAGCCGAGGTCGCAAGCCTCGATAACGCGCTCAACAACCCCGATTTTACGTCGGTGTTTGCGCCCATCGATCCGCAGGCCAGCCGCAAGAAGATGGCCAAGCAGGCCGGTGTCGAGCCCGTCATCCTTATGGAGCATGTCACCAAGATCTATCCGGCACAGCCCAACAAGCCTGCACTTGACGACATCAACATTGAGATCTATCCGGGCGAGTTCGTCTTCCTGGTCGGTCATTCCGGCTCGGGTAAGACCACGCTGCTGTCGACGCTCAACCGCGACGTCAAGCCGACGAGCGGCCGCATCTTGGTTGCCGGTCAGGACCTCATGAAGATCAAGAACCGCAAGGTTCCGTTCCTGCGCCGCCAGATTGGCGCCGTGTTCCAGGACTTTAAGCTTCTGCCGCAAAAGACCGCCTACGAAAACGTGGCGTTTGCCCTGCAGTGCATCGGCAAGCCCAAGGGCGTCATTCGCAGCCAGGTGCCGGAGGTGCTGCGTCTGGTCGGTCTGGCCGATCAGATGGACTCGCTGCCCGACCAGCTTTCCGGTGGCGAGCAGCAGCGCGTCGCCGTCGCCCGCGCTATGGTCAACCGTCCGCCGCTGCTGATCTGCGACGAGCCCACGGGTAACCTCGACCCGGCGATCTCGCTGGGCATCATGAAGCTGCTCGAGCGTATTAACCGCACCGGCACCACCGTGATCGTCGCTACGCACGACCGCGAGATGGTCGATAGCATGCACCGTCGCGTGATCGCCCTCGAGGGCGGCCACGTAATCCGCGACCAGGAGAGGGGAGGTTACGGCAACTATGGCACCAACTAACGTGGGCTACTCGCTCAAAGAGGCAATGAGCCACTTCTTCCGTAACTGGACCACCTCGCTCGGCGCCGTCATCACGATCTTCCTTTCGCTGTTTATCATCGGCCTGTTCATCATGGGTTCCGCGATGCTGAACTCCGTGATCGGCACCGTCGAGGATCAGGTTGTCATTAACGCCTTTATTAGCGATGACGCCGATCAGGCAGACGTTCAGGCTTTTGAGGCCGAGCTTAAGACGTGGAATAACGTCAAGTCCGCGACCTATAAGGACAAGGACGACGCGCTGGCCGAGTATACGAGCAAGATGTCGGGCAACGCCGACGCCACCATGAGCGCGCTCGATGGCCAGAACCCGCTGCCGGCTTCGTTTGCAATTGAGATGGACGATCCGTCCAAGGTCGAGAGCACGGCCCAGAAGCTCAAGAAGAACGCCGACTTCCAGAAGATCGCGGATGACGGCGACGTCAACGCGAGCGTGCTGTACGGCCAGGAGGAAGTGAGCCGCCTGTTCCAGGTGACCAACTACATCCGCATCGCCGCCGTGGTGCTCGTTGGCCTTCTGACCTTTATCGCATTCATCTTCATCAACAACACGATTCGCCTGTCCATCACGGCGCGTCGTCGTGAGATTGCGATTATGCGTCTGGTCGGCGCCAGCAACGGCTTCATTCGCGGCCCGTTTATCACCGAGGGCGTACTGCAGGCCATTTTGGGCTCGCTGCTTTCCATCGGCGTTCTGGAGCTGCTGCGCAATCTGATGATTCCGCGTTTGCAGGAGAGCATCGGCTGGATGTCGTTTGCCCTGCCGATGCAGTACTACCTGGTGACCTATGCTGCGCTGATTCTGGTCGGTGTGATTATCGGTCTCTTTGGTTCTGCCATAGCCATGCGCCGCTACCTGCGCGTGTAGGCATGCCTGGAATTCATCCCTTCCAACGGGTCGTCTCTTATGGGGCGGCCCGTTTTTTGATCCCAAGGGAACGGCAGGAAAGCGAATCATTTGGGTAGACTCTTTGGAGTTCGTCATCGATAGCAAGGAGGCGCCATGGGGCGCAATAACAAGCATAAGCGCGGTGCCCGCAATAAGCGTGGGCCGGTGCGCAGCGAACGCCGTCCGAGCCTGACCGGGCGCGTGCAGCTCCATGAGCATGGCGCCTATGTCATAACCGAGAGCGGCGACTACAAGGTTATGGGCCGCGGTAAGCGCGAGATCATGGATGGCGATACCGTTGCCGTGAGCATTAAGAACAGCCCGCACGGTGAGCGGCGCGCCGTGATCGAAGGCGTGGTTGAGCGCGCAGCCATAAGCGTGGTGGGTACGTACCAGACCGCTGGTCCGCTCGGTGTGATCGAGCCGCTCGATTCGCGCCTGAAGGCCGACTTCTTCATTCTGCCCGAGGATACCTCGGCGGATCGTCTGGGCGTCCACCCGGGTGATGCCGTTGTCGCGCGCATTTTGACCTACCCGACGCGCCTGGAATCGGGCACCGTGACGATCGAACGCCGCATTGGCGGAGATGACGCGCCCGATTTGGGCGTTCAATATGTGATGGCGCGTTACGGCTATACCGATAGCTATCCCGAGGCCGCGCTGGACGAGGCCGAGGGGCTTTCGCTCGATGTGTCCGCGGCGCTTAAGGACCCGCTCCGCCGCGATCTGCGCGACCGCTTTGTCATCACGATCGACCCGGTCGACGCGCGCGACTTTGACGATGCCATTTCGCTTGAGCGCACGCCCGAGGGTGGCTACAAGCTGGGTGTGCATATCGCTGACGTTTCTCACTATGTGGCTTGGGACGGGCATATCGATCTTGAGGCTCGCCATCGTACGACATCGGTGTATCTGGCCGATCGCGTGCTTCCCATGCTGCCCGAACGCCTGTCCTGTGACCTGTGTTCGCTTCGCCCTGACGAGGACCGTCTTGCGTTTACCGTTGACATTGAACTCGATGCGCAGGGTCGCGTGCGGCATTACGATCCGTACCCCAGCGTGATTCGCTCGCGTGTGCGTATGGACTATGACGGCGCCGAGGCGCTGCTGGTGCGTGCCGGCGCGGTGGAGTATGGGGTGCTGGAGGGTGCGGCCGAGGATGTTGCGGCTGCTGAGGCCTCGCGCGAGGAGGCGCTTGAGCGCGGTCTTGCGTGCGAGAAGGCCGCCCGCGGCTGCAACGTCGACCTCGGCAATTTCCTTGTCGCCGCCAACGAACTCGCCGAACTTCGCCGTCGTATTCGTCGCGTCCGCGGCTCAGTCGATTTTGACACGGCCGAGATTCGCGCTCTATTGGATGAGGACGGAGTACCCGTGCAGATTGTGGCGCGCGAGCGTTCGTGTGCCACGTCGCTTATCGAGGAAGCCATGCTGCTCGCCAACGAGTGCGTTGCAGAGTGGCTGGCAGACCGTGATATCGAGGCCTGCTATCGCGTGCATGAGGATCCGAGCCCCGATAGCCTGCACGGTGCCGCCGTTGCGCTGGCGCAGCTGGGCATCATCGACGATCGCCGTGCTGCCGGTATTGCCCTGGGGAGTCCCGATGAGCTGCAGGCTGCAGTTGATGCTGCCGCCGGTACGGCCAACGCACCGCTCGTCAACACGCTGCTTCTGCGCAGCATGCAGCGCGCGCTGTACAAGCCGCGCAACGAGGGCCACTTTGCGCTCGCCGCGCCGTGCTACTGCCACTTTACGAGTCCCATCCGTCGCTACCCCGATCTGGTGGTGCACCGCGTGCTCAAACTGCAGTTGGCCTATGAGCAGCTCGGCGGCAAGGACGCCTTGGTCCGTACGCCGCGGCTGATCGGCAAGGGGCGCGAGTCGCTGCCGCGCATTCTGCCGCAGATTTGCCGTGCGTGCAGCGATGCGGAGCGTGCGGCCGATGCCGCCAGCCATGCGACGCAAAAGATCAAGATTGCCCAGTACTATGAGGATCGCCTGGGCGAGCGCTATGCCGGAACGGTCTCATGGGTCAGCAGCATGGGCCTCTTTGTGCGCTTGGACCTGACGCAGGTCGAAGGCTTGGTTTCGATCAAGAGTCTGGGCAACGAGTGGTTCGAGTTCGACGACGATGCGCTTACGCTGACGGGCGCCGACACGGGGACTCGCTATGAACTGGGCCAGCGCGTGATTATCGAGGTCTCGCGCGTCAATACCACGCGTGGGCACTTGGACTTTAAGCTTATCCATTAGCCAAATCTCGACTCATGGCGGGAGAGCGGAGGGCGGTCTTTCGGGGCCGCCCTCCGCATTTGGATCATGGCTACCTTGCCGTCTGCTCGGCCGCCCGCTTACCTGCTATTCGAGAGGTAAAACCTACCAAAATAAACCTGTCCCTTTTTGGCAGGTTTACAAGAAAGCGGGGATGAGATGGCGACGGTGTATGGTTATGCGCGGGTGAGTTCGCGCGATCAGAATCTTAATCGGCAGCTGGATGCGCTGGGCGCCTATGGCGTGGGCTCGGCGAATATTTATGCCGACCATGCGAGCGGCAAGGACTTCGATCGACCGCGCTATCGCGAGCTGCTGCACGTCCTGGGAGACGGGGACGTGCTGGTGGTGCTTTCTATCGACCGACTTGGTCGTAATTACTCCGAGATTCTTGAGGAATGGCGTCGCATTACCAAGGAGCTCGGGGTTGCCATTGTGGTGTTGGACATGCCATTGCTTGACACGCGCGCCAGGGCAAGCGGCACGCCGGATGTGACTAATACCCTGATTGCCGATATTGTGCTGCAACTGCTGAGCTACGTGGCGCAGGTGGAGCGCGAGAATATCCATCGGCGCCAAGCGGAGGGAATTGCGGCGGCGCGGGCGCGAGGGGTCCGTTTCGGTCGACCTCGCAAGCCGTGCCCTCCTCAGTTTGATCTGGTACGCGATAGCTATGAGGCGGGCGATATTACCCGCAGCCAGGCAGCAAAGTGCCTGGGCGTGTGCGTGGGGACGTTTGATCGCTGGATGCGCGAGGCGGGGTAGGGGTTTGCGTCGCTTTGTCGCTTCCTGTTGCGATTCAAATTTTGATACGATGGCGATGTCATTTGGGGCTACACTCGCTGATATTCAAAAAAGGAGGTAGGCCCTTGGCGCGCGTAAAACAAATAATCGGATGGACCGCGATCGTTCTGTTCGCTGCAACGCTGGCGGGCATCTGGGTGCTGACGGAGCAAAATGCGGTGGAGACGTCGTTGCTGAGCGAGTCCACCGCGCGTGTGGTGGAGGGTCAGGCTACGAGCGTACAGGCTGCCGATGTCGCGGGTGAAGCTCAGACCGAGAACGGGATGACCGGGGGCACCGATTCGGCTGCTTCGAATGTCCGGTCTGGCCGACTTGCTTCCATTCGCATGTGGGTGGGCACGAACGTCCGTCGCGTTGCCCATACCGTAGAGTTTTTCTTCGTCGGATTGTTCGCCTCGGTGGTCGTGGTTTGCTTTTCCAGGCGTCCTTGGAGCGTATGCTCCCGTTGCGTGCCCGTGTTGCTCTTTTGCGCCGTCTGCTCCGTTGGCGATCAGGTACATAAGATCTTTGTTCCCGGCAGGCATTTCGACGTTATCGATTTAGGATTCGATGCTGCGGGCTATGTCACCGCCATGCTGTTGGTATTGCTGGCAGCGGCGTTGGTGCGCTATGCGACTCGGCCGATCGGCGCCCATGCGAGGCGCTAGCCTTAAGACGAGACATCGCGACTGCCTATGCTTCGACATTGGCTACAATAACGGCTGCAATCGCGAGTGGTCGTCGATGTGCAGTTTTCCGGACACCTGTTTTCTCTAAGAAAGGAAATCCCATGGCGGTACTGTTTGTTGAATATCCCAAGTGCTCGACCTGTAAGAAGGCCAAGGCATGGCTGGACGAACACGGGGTAGAGTATATCGACCGCGATATCGTTTTGGACAATCCCACGGCTGATGAGCTTGCGACCTGGATTGCTCGTTCGGGACTGCCGGTGCGGCGCTTCTTTAATTCGTCGGGCATGAAATATCGAGAGCTGGGCCTGAAGGCGCGTCTAGATGCGGGCATGACGGATCGGGAGTGCTACGAGCTGCTGGCGACCGACGGCATGCTGGTCAAGCGTCCGCTGTTGGTGGGCGACGACTTTGCGATTCCCGGCTTTAGGGAATCGGCTTGGGTCGAGGCGTTGCTGTAGCGGCTGCGGAAAGTGCGACCCGTTTTGAGTGCTCAGGGTGGGACGTGTTTTCCATCGGCGGGCTCGCTCGGCTCAATCATCGAGCTGTGCCCATTCGTGCGGATCGTAGACCTTTACGTGCTTGTTGGGCTTGCCGCTCCAGTACTCCTCGTCCATAAAGGGCAGATATGCCTGAACGCCGGGGCAGATAAAGGGAATCCGCTGCTGTTGCAGTCGCTCGCGCTGTCGCTGCTCCAGGTGCGCCTCGGATATGACAGTCGGCATACCGGACAGCTCGACGAGGCTTGCCTGGATTCGCTTAAGGTCGGGGAGTCCCGCGTGCCATGACATCCGCATGATCAAAAAGGATGCACGGCGGTAGTTTGCCTGCATCACCGTGATGGCGGGGCGCAGAGTGGGATGGATTTTGTCCCGTTCGGGCCAAAGGTCAGCAGTGATCTCGAGGCCCAGGGTCTCCCATAGGTAATCAAGCTCTTCGTCCATGGCGCCTCGATATCTACGTGATCATTGATACTTCGATTGTGTTGCCTGGTGCTATCGTTTTCGCGGTAGAATCTGCCAACGGTTGACGGCTACCGCTCGCTGCGTTTTTCCCTTCGTGTACGGCGGTCGGCTTCACAGGTCCTTCACGGGTTGGACTAAATTAGGCCAATTTGACTGAATTTTAAAAAAGTCAAAATTGGGGCTTGCGTCACGGCGGTACTTCCCGTATATTTCTTTCTTGCGCAAAGGCACAGCCGAGCGCAGCGATGCAGTCATTGGGATGTCGTCTAATGGCAGGACAGCGGATTCTGGTTCCGTCAATGGGGGTTCGACTCCCTCCATCCCAGCCATTGCATTTGCTACATATGGCCCGTTCGTCTAGCGGTTTAGGACGCCGCCCTCTCAAGGCGGAGATCACCAGTTCGAATCTGGTACGGGCTACCAAAATTGAACGCCCGGGCCTCGTAAGAGACCCGGGTTTTGTGTATTGACCGATTTTTAAGGCGCGCGTTGAGTCTGCCGCCCGGACCGAGGAGTTGTCATGGACCTGCCTATCAGCTTGGAAGACATCACGTATGCCGAGAACTATCTGGCGCAGGGAGACCTGGCTACGGCGACGCCGCTGCTGGAGCGTCTGGTGGAGCTCGCCGAGGAGTATATCGACGCTGAGTGCAAGACGGAGGAGAAGCGCCAGTACTTTAGCTTCGACAGCAAGTTTGAGCGCCTGGCCTATCGCCGCGTGGAGAAGGATCCGCGCGAGCTGGTGCAGATCGAGGTTCCCTTTGACCGCCTGTACTCCGACATGGCGTTTGCCTACATTCGTCAGCAGGACTATGTGAGCGCGCGCAACGCCTTGATGCAGGCCGTGCGTTGGGATCCCATGAACTGCAACTATCGCTTGGACTTGGCCGAGCTGTTCCGCGCGCTCGAGGACAAGCAGGAGTGGGCATCGCTCTCGTTCTCGGTGCTGGAGCGCGCGAGCGACGGTAAGTGCGCCGCACGCGCCTACACCAATTTGGGTCAGTACTTCTTGGAGCCCGAGACCGAGAACATTTCGGCTGCCGTGGGCTGCGCGCGTCTGGCGCTGCGCCTGGCGCCCAATGATGCGCATACGACGCGCCTGCTCAACAAGATCCATACCACCTATCCGGATGCCGCGGACGAGAGTGACGACCATGTGATGGGTGAGCTCGCCCTGCAGGGCGTGCCGACCTCGCCTTCGGCCGAGATCGCCATCTGCCTGATCATGTGCGCGACCGATGCTGCAAGCGACGGCGACAAGCAGGAGGCTACGCGTCTGACGGTCCGTGCCCGCGACCTGGTGGGCGAGGAGGCATGCGCGGCGATTATCAAGCTGGTGCGCGAGAGCGATGCCGAGCTTAATGCCGAGCGCAGGGCAAAGCGCGAGGCTGCGGGCTCAAACGCCGATGGCGCCAAGGAGGCCGGCGATGCCCAGTAAGCGCGAGCGCAAGCTCATTTCCAAGAATCGCTCGGCACATCACGAGTACTTTATCGATGAGACGTTTGAGTGCGGTATTGAGCTGAGCGGTACCGAGGTCAAGTCGATTCGCGAGCGCGCGTGCCAGATTACCGATACCTTCGCACTGATTCGTGGCGGTGAGTGCTGGCTCGTCGGCCTGCATATCCACCCTTATAGCCATGGTGGCGTGTGGAATCGCGATCCCGACCGTCGGCGCCGTCTGCTGCTGCACCGCAAGGAGATCGACTTTCTTGACGGCAAACTTCGCAACCGCGGCTATGCGCTGGTGCCGCTGGAGCTCTACTTTAATACCGACGGCCGCGTAAAGCTGCTGCTGGGCCTAGGCCGCGGCAAGAAGCTTTACGACAAGCGCGAGGATATGGCCAAGCGCGATGTCCAGCGCGAGATCGACCGCGCGCTTAAGGAGCGTAATCGCTAGGAACGAATTTGCGGGGAGCTGCCCTGCTGTGCCCGTCCCGTCTTCCTAACTTTTTTGACACATATTCCTCAAGGGCGGCGTCCGTTATGGGCGGCGCCTTTTTTGTGGGTACATACAACCGTGAGGTTCGATTCCGGGTTAGGGGAGTGATCGTTATGGACAAAACTGCGTTCTTTACGATGCCGAGCGGTCTGTATGTGGTGAGCGCCGCGGCCGATGGACTGCGTGCCGGCTGCGTCATCAACACGGCGGTGCAGGTGACGTCCGCGCCACCACGCATCTCGATTGCCGTGAACAAGGATAACGTCACGTCTGGCGTTATCGCGTCTGCCAAGGCCTTTGCACTGACGGTGATCGACCAGACGGCCGATATGCTCTACATTGGCAACTTTGGCTTCCGTACCAGCAGCGACTATGACAAATTTGCCAAGTACGAGACGCGCGAGACCGCACTGGGCATGCCCTATGTGCCCGAGCACGCGGCGGCCCTGTTTAGCTGCCATTTGATCGACACTGTGGATGTTGGCACGCATCTACTGTTTATCGGCGAGGTCGAGGATGCCGAGCGCTTGAGTGACGAGACGCCGCTCACCTACGATTACTACCATAAGGTCCTGAAGGGCAAGACGCCTCCGAAGGCGTCCTCGTATCAAGGCTAGAAATGTTTTAAAAATACTTGCATTATATTATTGAGAATTTATACTGATAAATGAAGTACATCACCAGTCGCGTTCGAGAGGAGAACATCATGGCTGAGGAGAAGAAGACGTATAAGTTCGTGTGCGTCGTTTGCGGTTACGAGGTTGAGGTCGATACGCCCGAGCTGCCCGAGGATTATGTGTGCCCGGTGTGCGGCGTCGGTCCCGATCAGTTTGAGCTCGTCGAGGAGTAGCTCGCAGACACACGGCGAAAGCCGAACATAGCTCTGTCCAAGGGCCTCGGTCGAATTCTCGGCCGGGGCCCTTTTCCTCCGCCCCCAAGGGATCACGGCTGCTGTTAGTCGATCCTGTCCGTCGTGAGTCCGGCCGACCTTTTGTCTCAATCTGTAACATGTGGCGGCTCAAAACGGGCCTATCTGTTACAGATTGAGACAAAAGGTTGGAGCTGAAGAAATGTCTCGATCTATAACATCTAGAAGCGGAAATTGGATCCACTTGTTACAGATTAAGACAAACCAAAACCGTCCGGCAGAAGATCTCGATCTGTAACATCTAGACATCAAAAGCGGGTCTAGATGTTACAGATCGAGACGTTTGCCTGGGTAGGTGTCCCGTCCCATTACATCCCTGTTAACAACACGACATCGAGAATCGTCACGATGGCACCGATCCCTACGAGCAGCGCGTTGAGCGGGCGCGAGTTGGCGTATTTACCCATGACGCGGCGCGAGCTGGTGAGTCGTATGAGCACAAAGACCGTGATCGGCAGCTGAAGCGACAGCAGCGCCTGGCTCCAGATGAGGCCCTCAAAGGGATTTTTGACGACCAGGCAGGCAACAACTGCGCCGGCAAAGCAGAGTGCCACGCCAACCGATGAGTGTCGGTCGTGGATGTCGTATTCCTCATCAAACATGCCTGCCGTAATGGTTCCCGCGGCCATGCCCGCCGTAACGCTGCTCGAGAGCCCCGCAAACAGCAGTGCCACGGCAAAGATAATCGAGCTCGCCGGGCCCAGGATGGGGGAAAGTGTGGCTGCTGCGACGGTAAGGTCGTCTACGACGATGCCGTGCGCAAAGAAGGTCGTTGCGGCCAGGATGACCATGGCCGAGTTGATTGCCCAGCCCACGCCCATCGAAAAGAGCGTGTCGAAGAACTCGTAGCGCAGGCGCTCCTCGATAACTTGCTCGCCTTGCCCCTCGAAGTGCATGGATTGGATGACCTCGGAGTGCAGAAAGAGGTTGTGGGGCATAACGACCGCACCCAGGACGCTCACGATAATCGCGGCAGAGCCGGTGGGCATACTGGGCGTGATCCAGCTTGCGGCGGCCTGCGGCCAGTCGACCTTGACCAGCGCAAGCTCGGCCAAAAACGAGAGTCCTACCACGCCTACGAAGGCGATGATCCATCGCTCGGCGCGCTTGTAGGAGCTCGTCATGAGCATCGCCATGGATGCCGTCGCCACGATGACGCAGCCTGCGCGCACGGGTAGCCCAAAGAGCATTTGAAGGGCAATCGCGCCGCCCAGGACTTCGGCCATGGCGGTGGCGATGGTCGCGAGATAGGCGCTGCCGAGCACCGCGCGTCCCACGATGCGGGGGAGAAAGCGGGTCGTGGCCTCGGCAAGGCAGGCGCCCGTGGCGATGCCCAAGTGCGCCGCGTTGTGCTGCAGCACGATGAGCATAATCGTGGACAGCGTGACGATCCACAGCAGCGCGTAGCCAAACTGCGAGCCCGCGGCCATATTGGAGGCCCAGTTGCCCGGGTCGATAAAGCCGACGGTCACGAGCAGCCCGGGGCCGATATGCCGCGCAATGTCTAGGCCTCCGTGACCACCGGTGCGTCGGGAGCCAAAGTGTTGTTTGAGATGGTTGAGCATGGTGCGCTCCTGCGTATGGGCGGCGTGACGTCGCATCTGGGTCGTGCGGCGCCACGCGTCGGATTTGGGTTGGGGCTACTTGTGCGCTTTGCCCTGATTGGCCACGGCGTCGATCTTGGCGGCGATGGTCGCCGGGTCGCCGATGTAGCGCTTGTCGAGGACATTGAAATCGGTATCGAAGGTGTAGACGAGCGGCACGCCGGTGGGGATGTTGACCTTGAGGATCTCCTCGGGCGTGAGGTGCTCGAGCTTCATGACGAGTGAGCGCAGGGAGTTGCCGTGTGCGGCGATGAGTACGCGCTTGCCGGCGAGCATCTGGGGGCGAATCTCGTCTTCGAAATAGGGCCAGGCGCGGGCGATCGTGTCCTTGAGGCACTCGGTATAGGGCAGCTGATCGGGCGCGACGTCGCGGTATTGCTCCTGGGTGTGGGGATCGCGACTGTCGCCCGGCTCGAGCGCCGGCGGGCAGACATCGAAGGAGCGGCGCCAGATGAGCACCTGTTCGTCGCCGTGCTCCGCGGCGGCATCGGCCTTGTTGAGACCCTGCAACGCGCCGTAGTGGCGCTCGTTGAGCTTCCAGGATTTGATGACGGGCAGCCACTCGCGATTCATTTGGCCGAGCACGATGTTGAGGGTGTGGATCGCGCGCTTGAGGCGCGAAGTGTAGCAGACGTCAAAGTCGAAACCGGCTTCTTTGAGGGCGCGGCCGCCTGCCGCCGCCTCTTCGCGGCCCGTGTCGGAGAGCTCGACATCGGTCCAGCCGGTGAACAGGTTGAGCTTGTTCCACTCGGACTCTCCGTGACGGATAAGGACGAGTTGCATCGTCTGCTGGTCTGCTTGGTGCGCCATAGGGGCCTCCTTGATCTGGCACGGTGTGCGTGCCGTTTGCTTGACGCCGCAAAGGATACCCGTTTTAGGCTTAAAAGTTAACCAAGACTAACAAAATTGTTGTATTTGAATGGGACGGTGAAAGGGGATTGCCGAAATGTCTTGATCTGTAACAACTAGGGATGGAAATTGGGTCTAGGTGTTACAGATCAAGACAGGAAGAAATGGTCCTATGGAAAATCTCGATCTGTAACAGTTAGCTGCAAAAACCGGCCCTTCATGTTATAGATTGAGACATTCGGAACCGTCTCTCGAAAACATCTCAATCTGTAACAGTTAGTCGTCGAAATTGGGTCTTACTGTTACAGATTGAGATGTTTGAAGAGGTGAGTTTGCAGGCCGAACTTGGGCGTCTTGTTGCCGCCCTTGAGGCCTGCTGTGTCGAGCCCCATCATGCAAAAGTCCGCATGGCCCTTGTTTCCAGAATGATTCAAAGGGGCCAGATGCATATGTGCCGGCTGTCCCTGCACTAAAACGTGTACGTCAGCCTCCAAAGATGTCAAATTTCGACATGTTTGGGGGCTGACGTACATGTTTGATAGCAAGACGTTGATGGTCGGTGTGCGTTACGCGATTGTTTCGAAACGGGTGGGAAACACAACGGGTCGGCGATGCTCCTAGTATGCCTAGTCAACTGACTGTCTAAATATCTAGGGGAGGATCGCGATGCAGGCAGATTCCGCTCAGCAGCAGGGCCTTTATCGCCCCGAATTCGACCACGATGCTTGTGGCATCGGCGCGCTTGCCGATATCAACGGTGAGCGCCATCACCAGATTCTGGACGATGCGCTGTCCATTCTGGTCAACTTGGAGCACCGCGGCGGCACGGGACTCGAGAAGAACACCGGCGACGGCGCTGGCATCCTGTTCCAGGTTCCGCATCACTTTTTTCGTAAAGAGGCCCAAAAGTGCGGCCAGATTCTGCCGGCAGAGGGCGACTATGGTGTGGCCATGCTGTTCTTCCCGCAGGACGACAAGGGCGTAGAGGATGCCCGTCGCGTGTTCGAGGAGGGCTGCGCCGAGGCCGGCGTGCCGCTGCTCTTTTGGCGCGAGGTGCCGGTCGACCCGCACGACCTGGGCGAGACGGCGCGCGCCTGCATGCCCACCATCTTGCAGGCCTTCCTGGGCCGTCCGGACGACACGCCCGCCGGCGATACCTTTGAGCGTCGCCTGTACGTGTGCCGTCGCACCATCGAAAAGAAGGCCGACACCGAGTTTGCCCTGCGCGACAAGATCTTCTACGTGTGCTCTATGAGCTCGCGCACCATCGTGTACAAGGGCATGCTGGTCGCCACGCAGATGCGCCGCTTCTTCATCGACCTCAACGACGCCGCCGTCAAGACGGCCGTGGCGCTCGTCCACTCGCGCTACTCCACCAACACCACGCCCAGCTGGGAGCGCGCGCACCCCAACCGCTTTATCATCCATAACGGCGAGATCAACACCCTCAAGGGCAACGTCAACTGGATTCGCGCCCGCGAACCCAACCTGTACAGCCCCGTGCTGCAGCACGATCTTGAGCGCGTGATGCCCATCATCAACCGCGAGGGTTCCGACTCCGCGATTCTGGACAATGTGCTTGAGTTTTTGGTCATGAACGGTCGCCCGCTTACGCGTGCCGCGTCCATGCTGCTGCCCGAGCCGTGGGACCACAACGACAGCCTGAGCGAGGAGCGCCGTGCCTACGACGCTTACCAGTCCATGCTCATGGAGCCATGGGATGGCCCGGCGGCCATCGCCTTTACCGACGGTCGCACCCTGGGCGCTGCCCTCGACCGTAACGGCCTGCGTCCCGCCCGCTACTATGTGACGCGTGACGATCACTTTATGCTGGCGAGCGAGGTGGGCACCATCGAGGTGCGCCCCGAGAACATCCTGACGAGCGGCTGTCTGGGGCCGGGCCAGATGCTCGAGGTCGACTTTGCCCGCGGTCGCGTGATCTACAACGACGAGTTGCGCGCCCGCTATGCCAAGGAAAAGCCCTACCGTGATTGGATTGCTGAGGAGACGCTGACCGTCGACGCGCTCGATAGGCCTGCCGCGGCAACGCCCGCCGAGGACGCCGAGGTGCCCGCTGCCGTGCGCATGGCCAAGCTCGGCTACCACTGGGATGACGTCGACGAGGTCGTGCGCCCTATGGCCCAGCAGGGCAAGGCGCCGCTCGCCTCGATGGGCATCGATGCGCCGCTGGCCTGCCTGTCCAAGAAGACGCGTTCGTTCTTTGACTACTTCTATCAGTTGTTCGCCCAGGTCACAAACCCGCCCATCGATGCCCTTCGCGAGCATATGGTCACCTCGACCACGCTCTACCTGGGCAACCACGGCAACCTGCTCGAGGACTCCCGTACGGCCTGCCAGCTGGTTCGCTTGGAGCGTCCGCTGCTGAGCGAGGAGGAGTTCGACCGCATCTGCGCCATCGACCGCGTGGGCTTTAAGACCTGCCGTTTCCGTGCCGTCTACCGCCGCGATGCCGGCGAGGGCGCGCTGCAGGCTGCGCTCAAGCAGCTTGCAGAGGACGTTGAGGCTGCGGTCCGCGACGGCGTGAACATCGTGGTGTTGAGCGATCGTGCCGCTGCGGGCGAGGTGCCCGTGCCCTCGCTGCTCGCCGTGGGCTGCGTGCACAACCACCTGATCCGCGCTGGCGTGCGTACCTTTGCCGACATCGTGGTGGAGTGCGGCGACGCCGTGTCCCCGCACGACTTTGCGGCACTGGTGGGCTACTCCGCGAGCGGTATCTATCCGTACAACGCACATGCGTGCATCCGTGATCTGGCGGCACGCGGCGACCTGGACGTGACGGCCGAGCAGGGCATCGCCAACTACAACAAGGCTGCGACCGCCGGCATCGTCTCCATCATGTCCAAGATGGGCATCTCCACGGTGCAGAGCTACCATTCGGCGCAGATCTTCGAGGCCGTGGGCTTTACGCCGGAGTTCGTCAACGCATACTTCGCCGGCACGGTGAGCCGTGTGGGCGGTATGGGTGTCGAGGACGTTGAGCGCGAGCAAAACGAGCGCTACGACGCCGCGCTCGCTATCCTTAAGAGCCCGGCTCCCGATCAGTTGCCCACGCTGGGTCTGACCAAGTGGCGCCCGCTCGGCGGCGAGGATCACCTCATCGATCCGCAGACTGTCTACCTGCTGCAGACCGCCTGCCGTGAGGACAGCTACGACACCTTTAAGGAGTACAGCGCCCGCCTGCACCGCACCGGTCGTGCCGTGCGTCTGCGCGACTTGCTCGACTTTAATGCCAGCGGCCGCACGCCGGTTTCGCTCGACGAGGTGGAGCCAGCACTCAACATCGTCCGCCGCTTTAACACCGGCGCCATGTCGTATGGCTCCATCAGCAAAGAGGCACACGAGTGCATGGCCATCGCCATGAACCGCCTGCACGGCCGTTCCAACTCCGGCGAGGGCGGCGAGGATCCGCGTCGCGAGACCCCGCTGGCCAACGGTGATTCCAAGAACTCCGCCATCAAGCAGGTAGCAAGTGCGCGCTTTGGCGTGACGAGTCGCTACCTGTGCAGCGCCTTCGAGATTCAGATCAAGATGGCCCAGGGCGCTAAGCCCGGCGAGGGTGGTCACCTGCCCGGCAAGAAGGTCTACCCCTGGATCGCCGAGGTCCGCCAGTCCACGCCCGGCATCGGCCTGATCTCGCCTCCGCCGCATCACGATATTTACTCTATCGAGGACCTGGCAGAGCTGATCTTCGATCTTAAGAACGCCAACCCCGGCGCACGCGTGTCGGTCAAGCTGGTCAGCGAGGCCGGCGTCGGCACCATCGCCACCGGCGTTGCCAAGGGCGCTGCCGACAAGATCTTGATCAGCGGCCACAATGGCGGCTCGGGTGCCGCTGCGCGCGACTCCATCTGGCATGCGGGACTGCCGCTGGAGCTTGGCCTTGCCGAGGCCCAGCAGACGCTGCTGCAAAACGGCCTGCGCTCACGCGTGGTGCTCGAGGCCGACGGCAAACTCATGGACGGCACCGACGTTGCCGTCGCCTGCTTGCTGGGCGCCGAGGAGTTTGGCTTTGCGACCATGCCGCTCATCTCCATGGGTTGCCTCATGCAGCGCGACTGCCAGCAGGACACCTGCCCGGCCGGCATCGCTACGCAAAACTGCCGCCTGCGTCACGGCTTCCGCGGTAAGCCCGAGCACGTCGAGCACTTTATGCTCTTTGTTGCCGAGCAACTGCGCGAGGTCATGGCGAGCCTGGGCTTCCGCACCGTCGACGAGATGGTCGGCCATCCCGAGTGCTTGCGCCAGATCGAGGTCCCGGGCAACCGCAAGGCCAACCTGCTCGATCTGTCGCCCGTGCTGGCGAGCGCGACCTGCGAGTTCGGTGCTCATATCCCGGGTGCCGACGGTCGCCACTTCCTGCCGCAGATGGCCGCGGACAGTGAGCTCGACAAGACGCTCGACTCCACGTTGTTTGTGCCCTATACGGCCGATGCCCGTGCGCACCTGCGTCCGATTCGCTTCCGCGCCGATATCGCCAACGTCAACCGCTGCGTGGGCACCATCTTGGGCAACGCGGTGACCAAGGCGCATCCCGAGGGCCTGCCCGCCGGCTCCATCACCATCGATTGCGATGGCTCGGCTGGTCAGAGCTTTGGCGCCTTCCTGCCGCGCGGCATTACGTTCAACGTGTGCGGCGACGCCAACGACTACTTTGGCAAGGGTCTTTCGGGCGGCGAGGTGTCGGTGCGCCCCAACCCGCATGCGACCTACAAGTTCGACGAGAACATCATCGTGGGCAACGTTGCGTTCTTTGGTGCTACGAGCGGCTGCGGCTTCATTAACGGTCTTGCCGGCCAGCGTTTTGCCGTGCGCAACTCCGGTGCCACCGTGGTGGTCGAGGGCTGCGGCAACCATGGCTGCGAGTACATGACGGGCGGTCTGGCGCTCATCCTGGGCGAGGTCGGGCAGAATTTTGCTGCCGGCATGACAGGCGGCGTGGCCTATGTCTTTGACCAGTACGACACGCTCGATGCCCGTGTGAACCACGAGAGCGTTGAGCTCAAGGCCCCGACGGCCGGCGAGCTGGCGCAGATTCGCGAGCTCATCCAGGAGCACGTGGACGCGACGCAGAGCCCGCGCGGCATTAAGCTGCTCTACAGCTTCGACTCGATGAGCAAGCACTTTGTGAAGGTCATTCCGACCGAGTACGAGCGCGTGCTGGCGATTGTCTCCGCGGGCGAGGCTGCCGGCAAGACGCATGCGCAGGCCGAGGAGCTGGCGTTTGACATCGTGACCGGTCGTGCGAGTGCCGCGGATGTCGCTCGCTTTGATGCTGCGGGCGGTGCTGCGGGCGCTGCGTCCGTGGCTGCCAGCTCTGCTGCTTCGACCAAGAAGGAGGCGTAAGTGCCATGGGTAAGCCCGGTGCTTTTCTTGATATCGATCGCGTGACCCACGAGCTTCGCCCCGTGGAGGAGCGCAGCCATGATTTTGATCCGCTGTACGTGGAGCTCGATGACGATGCACGTCGCGCCCAGGCGAGCCGCTGCATGATGTGCGGCGTGGCGTTTTGCCAGATGGGCGAGAGTTTTGGCAAGGCGCGCCCGAGCGGCTGCCCGCTGCACAACCTGATTCCCGAGTGGAATGAGCTGGTGTACCGCGGCCGCTGGGACGAGGCTGCCGAGCGTCTGTCGCTCACCTCGCCCATGCCCGAGTTCACGAGTCGCGTGTGCCCGGCGCTGTGCGAGGCCGCGTGCAACCTGGGTTCGGTCGATGGCCAGCCCACGACGATCCATGACAACGAGCGTGCGATCAGCGACCATGAGTGGGCAAATGGCGGTCCGCGTCGCTTTGAGCCGGCAGGGGAGGGCGCACCCACGGTTGCCGTGGTGGGCTCCGGTCCTGCTGGTCTGGTGGCAGCATGGGAGCTTGCGCGTCGTGGCGCCCGCGTGACGGTGTTTGAGCGCGACGACCGCCCGGGCGGTCTGCTCATGTACGGCATTCCCAACATGAAGCTCGAGAAGTCCGTGGTCGAGCGTCGCGTGGCGCTCATGCGCGAGCTGGGCATTGTGTTTGAGCTGGGTGTCGACGTTACGAACCCTGCGGTGGCGGCCGAGCTCGATGACTTTGACGCCGTCGTGATGGCTGCCGGCGCTCGTGCGCCCCGCGGGCTTTCGGCTGCGAACGTGGAAGCTCCGGGCGTGGTGTATGCCGTGGACTATCTGACGGCTTCGACCGTCTCGGTGCTCGATGGCGGCGAGCCCGCGGTGAACGCACGCGGCCTGGACGTTGTGGTCATTGGCGGTGGCGATACCGGAAACGACTGCGTGGGTACTGCGGTGCGCCAGGGTGCGCGCAGCGTGCGCCAGTTTGAGTTCTTGCCGGCTGCGCCCGATAAGCGCGCGGCGAGCAACCCCTGGCCGCAGTGGCCCAACGTTAAGAAGACCGACTACGGCCAGCAGGAGGCTATCGCTGCGATGGGTGGCGAGATGCGTGCCTGGGGCGTGGATACGCTCGAGGTGCTGCTGGACAAGAAGGGTGCGGCTGCGGGTCTGCGCGTGGTCGATCTGGACTGGTCGGCGGGAAAGCCCGAGCGCATCGCGGGCTCCGAGCACGAGGTGCCGGCGCAGCTGGTGCTCATCGCCTGCGGCTTTACGGGTCCCGAGCACGGCGTGTTCGATGCGGTGGGCGTGCCTGTTGCCACCGCTGGTCGTCCGCTGCCGGTGATGGCTGCCGAGGGCTCGCGCCTCGCGGCTCGCACGGAGGGTGTCGCCGCGGATGCCGCACCGGTGTACGTGGCCGGTGACGCCCGCAACGGCAGCTCGCTCGTGGTGAGTGCTATGGCCGATGCCCTGGCCTGCGCAGCCGAGGTCGCCGAGGCGCTGGAGCTGTAAAGTAGTCATTTAAGAACGTCCTCAATGACTAGTCATTTTTTGTCTAGTCGTTGGGGACACTCTTTGCGAGCGATTTGCTCGTTTGTCGACGTACGGGTGTTCATTTGTCGACTTCTTGGGCTGTGGTCACCTGTTGTTTCTGTGGTGGCTGCGGGCATCTGGCTCAAAAGGGCGGGTTGGCTGTCTATGTCTACCTGCGGTTTTGTTGCGGTGGACTCATTCGGTCAAGTGTCCCGTCAAGTGTTTGGTTAGCATCTGGTTTGCAGTCGAAGGCCTATTTTGCCCGCGCTTGCCTCGGTTGCCCACCCTCCTCGTAAGCTCAAATTGAGGTCCATCAGTTTGAGGAGGATGCCATGACTGACCAAGTTTTTGATCGAGCGCAGCTGGCCGAGGCCGTCGGCAACGATATTGCCGACATGGCTCACTTTTGGATGCTGCGGAAGTTTCAATTTCTGGAGCCGGCGCGCGAGCAGTTCGAGATTATCGTCGATCCGTGGCTCAGCTATTGCGAGGAACCTTCTCAAAACGAAATCATGGCCTACAACATGGCGTTTACCGATTGGCTGCTGTTTGAGCGCCCCTATTACCACGGCAAGACGCTGTTGGAGCTGTATGTGGACGAGCCGCCAGCGTCAATTTCTCCTGCTTCGCTCGGGCGACTTAAGCAGGTGCGTGACACGCAGTATTTCTCGCGCTTTGGCATTTTGGACAAGGATTCCGCGACTGGCATGGTCGTGCTGAAGGACACGCGCACTGACTGTCGCTTTGACGTCTACGACCCACATATCGTGCAAAAGGAGCACTGGAACGATGGCGCGATTGCGGTGCGACTCGCGTGCGTCGACGATGTCTGGCTGACGGCGGGGCAACTCTACCTGTATGACATCGCGCGCCTGTGCGACACGGCGGTCGACGGGCCGGGCGCGGTGCATCCCGAGGATTTAGAGGACGGTTTCGACACCTCGTGCATCAGCTTCTTTTTGCGCCTGGTCCGCGACATCATGGGCGCCCAGGGGCGGTACGTAAAGTCGCTCAACATCTACGAGCAGGAGTGGGAGTAGGGGATGGGTGGTTGTCGCCTGCCTTGCCTTTTGCCTTTTTGTCTCGATCTGTAACGTTTGGGGACAAAAAACCAGCCTATCTGTTACAGATCGAGACGAACGCTTGGGCACCGCTGGTTTGTCTAAATCTGTAACGTTTAGGGGCCTGAAGAACGTCTTGCTGTTACGGATCGAGACGTTTGGCGCCTGGCTGGGGGGAATGTCTCAATCTGTAACATCTACAGTCCAAAAATCGGTCTTCTTGTTACAGATCAAGACGTTTGTCGGTGGAGGCAACGGTGACGATGGTCCATTTGTCCGATGTGGTGGTGATGGAAGTGTCTAATACCGTTTTCAAGCACAAGCATACGACTCGCAACACGTTGGCGCGGAATAGGATGCTCGCGCGACTCACGGAGGCGACCGAGCAAGGTGCGCTGCTCGCAACGCATGACAATGCCGAGCTCATGTGGCTGCGGCGTCATGTTGGAACCGACGATATCGCGGAACCCGAGCCGTATTTGTTCTGCTTTCAACATGATTGGGGTGTGCTGACGCCGGCGGAGCGAACGCTGCGTACCATCAAAGGGCTTGCAGAGTTTCATCCCGATTGGGCGTTTTGGGGCTATGACGCGGCGCTTTTGTGGGGTCTGGAGGTGCCGAATGATCTGCTTGGGTCGCGTTTTCTTGTTAAGACGGGTTGTTCGGTGACGTTGAGCGGCGGGTGCAGGTTGTTGCGTCCGCAGATGGCGGGCGCACTCGAGCATGTTGATGGCGTGCGGGTGACGTCGTTTTGGCGCACGGTGGAGGATTGCCTACTGCGTGCGCCGTTTTCGTATGGTCTGGCGATCGCCGATTCTGCGCTGCGGGCGAAGGGCATATCGCGCGACGACCTCTGCGAACGGCTCCAGGCCGATTGCGAGGGCAGGCGAGGGTATCGCAGGGCACAGGTGATTGCGTCGTATGCGGACGGGCTGTCTGAAAACGGCGGTGAGTCTCGGTTCCGAGCATTCTTTATTGCGTACGGCTTTCCGGTTCCGGAGCTGCAGGTGGAGTTTCGCGACCCGCTCGATCCGAGCCAGGTGTTTCGCGTCGACTATTTTTGGCGGCTCGAGGACGGGACGTGTGTCATCGGCGAGCTCGACGGAAAGGGGAAGTACACCTTGCAGAGTGGCGAGGGTCGGGAGTCGGTTGACCCATTCGTGGCAGAGCGTCAGCGGGAATCTCATCTGACAATGCTCGGGCATAAGGTGCTTCGGTTTACGTTTAGCGAACTCAAAGACCCGGGGAAGCTGGTCGAGAAAATGAGGCTGGCGGGTATTCCTCGGCAGGTTGAATTGGCTGAGGAGTGGAGATGCCAGTGGTATGGGCGCTGAGAGGTTTTGTCTCGATCTGTAACGTTTAGAGGTTGTTTGAGCTCGTAATTGTTACAGATCGAGACAAGCCGGTGAAACGTCGACCGAATGTCTCGATCTGTAACATCAAGGGGCCCAATAACCCTGTACCTGTTATAGATCGAGAGATTTCCCTAGTGCCGCTGGGATGGGACTGCAACGTATTCCGTCCCCCACATCCTCTCTTCCTTCCGTTAACCGATGCGTCTGCAGCAATCCAGCGGGACTAGGTAATAATGGACAAATGTTCAAGTTAATCGTGAGGGAGGAGCTCGATATGGCGACTGCCGATCGTTCCACGTTGTTTATCAATGCGACCATTCTGGATGGTTCGGAGCATATGGAGCCGCAACCCGATATGGCCGTGACTGTTGAGCGCGGCGTCATCACCTGGATGGGGCCGAGTGCTGTGGCGCAGGCGCCCGCGGGTGCCGAGGTTATCGACCTGGGCGGTGCGTATCTCATGCCCGGTCTCATCAATATGCACGCGCACCTGTGCGGCTCGGGCAAGCCTGTCTCGGCCGGCGATGCGGGAGCGCTGATGAAGAAGCTCGATAATCCCGTGGGGCGTGCCATCGTCCGCCGCATCCTCAAGGGCAGTGCCCAGCAGCAGCTGGCAAGCGGCGTGACCACGGTGCGCGGCGCGGGCGACCCGCTGTTTGCCGACATTGCCGTGCGCGACGCTATCGACGCCGGTAAGTATCAGGGTCCGCGTCTGGTAGCGCCGGGAACGGGCGTCACGGTGCCGGGCGGCCATGGTGCGGGCTTGTTCGCCCAGGTGGCCAACAGCCCCGTCGAGGCAGCCGAGCAGGTGCGAGACCTGTATGCGCGCGGTGCCGATGTCATCAAGCTGTTCGTGACGGGCGGCGTTTTCGATGCGACCGAGGTGGGCGAGCCGGGCGTGCTGCGTATGCCGGTGGAGGTTGCCGCGGCGGCGTGCAAGGCGGCGCACGAGGTGGGCCTGCCGGTTATGGCCCATGTCGAGAGTACCGAGGGCGTGAAGGCCGCGCTTGAGGCCGGCGTCGATACGATCGAGCACGGTGCCCCGATGACGCCCGAGATCCTGGAGCTGTACCGTGGCGCCGCGGGCACGCAGCTCGAGGGACGTGCGCCCAGCGTTACCTGCACGATCAGCCCGGCGCTACCGTTTGTATTGCTCGACCCGGAAAAGACCCATTCGACCGATACGCAAAAGAAGAACGGCGACATCGTGTGCTCGGGCATTATCGAGAGTGCTCGTGCGGCGCTGAATGCCGGCGTTAAGGTGGGCTTGGGCACGGACTCAAGCTGCCCGTTCGTGACGCAGTACGACATGTGGCGCGAGGTGGCCTATTTTGCCAAGTACGTGGGCGTGAGCAACGCCTTTGCGCTGCATACGGCCACGCAGGTCAATGCCGAGCTCCTGGGGCTGGGTAGCGAGACCGGCACGATCGAGTGCGGTAAGTCGGCCGATATCTTGGTGACGCGCGAGAACCCGCTGAATAACCTGTGCGTTCTGCGCGAACCGATGCACGTGATGTGCCGCGGCGATCTGGTACGCAAGCTGAAGGTGAAGCGCATCCCCGAGGTCGATGCCGAGCTCGACGCGATTGTGGCCATGCCTGCCGCAGCGCTGGCTGAGGAGCTTGCCCGCGACGGCGTGGCGTAGACGAGACAAAGGGACAGCTCCGTTGCCGCATGCAAAAAGCCGAGGTCTCAACACGAGGCCTCGGCTTTTTTATCGAACAAATACTTAAGATTTGGGACAAACAAACCTGATTAATTTGTCCCGCGTGCGGGCGCTAGGAGCGGGTTTCCATCTTGGCGTGGCACTTGGGGCAGGTGACGCGGATCTTGCCTTTGCCCTTGGGAACAGAGAGCATCTGGCCGCAGTTGGGGCACTTGAGGTATGCCGTGGTTTTGCGGCCCTTCCACATCTTCTTGGCCGTGCGCTTGGCGCGCTCAAAGTCTTCCTTGCTCGTTCCGGCTGTGCGCGAAGCGTTGGCCGCCGCAGCGCCGCCGCCCAAGCTGGCGACGAATTTGCCCAAGCCAGGGACGTTCGCGGTCGCGGCGACAAAGGCGTCGTTCTCCTTGCGACGTGCATCGATGTTTTTGGACAGGCCGCGCAGCACGCCAATCACGATGACGGCGATGGCGATCCAGCTGAGCCACTGGATGCGGGCCATCGATCCGATCATCGCGATGACGATGCCGGCAAAACCCATCACGATGGTGAGCTCGTCAGCACCATTGCGACCCTTCATAAAGTCATTCATGCAAATTGCCTTTCGTTCGATATGCTGCACGCCTTTATACCCGATTTAGAGCAAGGGGGACAGGTTAATCTGCGCCAATGTGGTGCAAACATACCTGTCCCCGATACACCAAGATGGTGCAAAGAAGTCTGCCCCCAATGTCCCCAATTACTTGGAGAGCTTGTCGACGACGCGTTCGATCTCGGCGAGCTTGGCGGCTTTGAGGTCTTCGTCGCCCGATTCGATTGCCGAAGTCACGCAGCCCTCGATATGCGCCTTGAGCACGTCGGCGTTAATGCGCGCAAGGAGCGCCTGTGTGGCCATGAGCTGCGTGGAGATATCGACGCAATAGCGGTCCTCATCGACCATCCGCAAGATGCCGTCGATCTGGCCGCGTGCCGTCTTGAGCATGCGGGTCACCGATTTGTGGTCTGCCATCATGGCGGGTCCTCGTTTCTGGTCGGGGGGGTACGTGCGGGTCGTTATGCGGCGGTCACCGAAAGGGCGTGGAACTTCTCACCCGCGGCCTCGACAGCAGCGGCGAGCTGCTCCGCGGTCACGGTGTCGGCGCACTCTACCTGGACGGTCTGGGTCTCGTGGTCGGCATCGGCGTCGGTTACGCCGGCCACGTTGAGCAGCGCCGTCTCGACGGTGGCGTCGCAGTGGCCGCACATAAGGCCAGACGTTTTAACGATGTAGTTCATGATTATCTCCTTTTCGTTGAGTACCTAAAGTTGCGGTGGAATACGGACTAAATAGCGGTTTAGCTAAGCATGTTACGCCTTATTTCACCGCAACTGATGGTGTAAAGGTTCGCAGGCGCAGCGCATTGGACACGACACATACGCTCGACAGGCTCATGGCGGCGGCGCCGAACATCGGTGAGAGCTGCCATCCGGTGAGCGGGAAGAACACGCCCGCTGCCAGCGGAATGCCGATGCCGTTGTAGAACAGCGCCCAGAACAGGTCCTGCTTGATGTTGCGGATCGTGGCGCGCGACAGCTCGATGGCGCGTGCGACGTCCATGAGGTCGCTGCGCATGAGCACCACATCCGCCCCTTCCTTGGCGATGTCGGCGCCGGTGCCGATAGCAAGGCCCACGTCGGCGCGCGCCAGGGCGGGGGAGTCATTGATGCCGTCGCCCACCATGGCGACCTTGCTGCCCACATCCTGCAGCTCGCGCACGTGGCGTTCCTTGTCGGCGGGAAGGACGTCGGCGATGACCTGCTCTCTGCTCAGCCCCACGCGGCGGGCGATGGCCTCGGCCGTCACGCGGTTGTCGCCGGTGAGCATGCGCACGTCGACGCCAAGCGAGCGCAGTGCGGCGATGGCCCCGGCGCTCGTCTCCTTGACCTCGTCAGCCACGGCAATGGTGCCGGCAAGCTCGCCGTTCTTGGCAAAGAACAGCGGCGTCTTGCCTTCGGCGGCAAATTGCTCGGCAAGACCCGTGGGCACGGTAACGCCCAGCTCGTCCATCAGGCGTACGTTGCCGGCTGCAATGGCGTTTTGCCCCTCGCGCGCCGTAACGCCACGACCGGGCACGGCGGCAAAGTCCTCGACCATGCGCGCGACAATTCCGCGCGACTCGCACTCGGCCATAATCGCCTCGGCCAGCGGGTGCTCGCTTGATCGCTCCAGCGCGGCAGCCAGCTTGAGCAGCGCCTTTTCGCTCATGGCGGACGAGCCGTCGGCGTGCGTGGCAACCACGATATCGGTCACGGCCGGCTTGCCGTGGGTGACCGTGCCCGTCTTGTCGAGCACCACGGTGCCCACGCTGCGCAGGTTCTCTAGCGCCTCGGCGCTCTTAAACAGAATGCCCATCTCGGCGCCCTTGCCGGTGCCTACCATAATGGCGACGGGCGTGGCCAGGCCGAGCGCGCACGGACAACTGATCACCAGCACGGCCACGGCGGAAGTGAGCGCCTCGTTCATGCTGCCGGTCAGTGCCATCCACACCGCAAAGGTCACGGCCGAGATCGCGAACACCACGGGCACGAACACGCCGGCGACCTTGTCGGCCATGCGGGCGATGGGCGCCTTGGTGGCGTTGGCGTCCTCGACGAGCTGGATAATCTTGGCGAGCGATGTCTCGGCACCCACACGCGTAGCGCGGAAGGTAAACGAGCCGGTGCGGTTGACCGTGGCCGCGTTGACGGTGTCGCCGGCGGTCTTTTCCACGGGGATGGACTCGCCGGTGAGCGCGCTCTCGTCCACGGCCGAGCTGCCTTCGAGCACCACGCCGTCAACGGGGATGGACTCGCCGGGGCGCACGCGCAGGATCTGGCCGGGAAGGATGCCATCGACGTCGATGGTGGTCTCGGCGCCGTCCTCTGCCACGACGGTCGCGGTCTTGGGCGCCAGGTCGATGAGCGCCTCGATAGCGCCGCCGGTCTTGGACTTGCTGCGCGTCTCGAGGTATTTGCCCACGGTGACGAGCGACAGGATGGTGCCTGCGCTCTCAAAATACAGATTGTCCATGCCTGTCATCATGGCCTCGTGGACCTGACCCGCGGCTAATTGGTCGGCCATGATGAACATGGCGTAGAGCGACCAGGCGATGGAAGCGGTGGCGCCCACGGCAATAAGGGCGTCCATGGTGGGCACGCCGTGCGCGAGCGATTTAAACCCGTTGATAAAGTACGTGTCGTTGACATAGACGATGGGGATGAGCAGGACGAGCTCGGTGAGCGCGAGCGTCATGCTGTGGGTGTGGTCGGTGAAAATGCCGGGCAGTGGCCAACCGAGCATGTGCCCCATGCCTATGTAGAACAGCGGGATGAGGAAGATGATCGAGATGATGAGGCGGGTGCGCATGGCGGAGGCGGCGGCCTCCAGCTTTTTGGTGGGCGACTCCATATGGGCGGCGCCGGAGCTGGCTTGCGCACTGCCGTTTGAGCCGGCGGCACCGGTGCCCGCATCGACGGGCGAGGCCGAGTAGCCCGCGCGGTCGACGGCGGTGCAGATATCGTCGGGGGTGACCTGCGCGGGGTCGTAGTCGACCATCATGGAACCGGCGAGCAGGTTGACCGCGACGCTTTGGACGCCGTCGAGCTTGCTCACGGCGCGGTCCACATGCGCTTGGCAGGCGGCGCATGTCATGCCGCCCACGTCGAACTTATCTTGAGCCATGGCTTCTCCTTTCTGTGGTTCGGTGTTGGAATTGTTAACCTGCCGATACTATACACCCATACCCCCTGGGGGTGTCTAGTTGGAGTTGAAATGTATGACATTTCGCTACGGTTGAGGATGGCTGTTCAGTCGTTGGCCATCCTTGCTAAATATCTCAATCTGTAACAGCAAGACCGGTTTTTGCCGAGTTACTGTTACAGATTGAGATAAACCGTTGGCTGGCAACTCAACGTCTCGATCTGTAACAGCAGGACCCGGTTTTACCCTGTAGATGTTACAGATTGAGACAATCGGCCCAGGCCCGTCTCGTCCGCTCCGTCATCTGTGGTTTACGTGGGGGCATGCGAAGCACGGGTATACTAACCCGCGGCGAATCTGCTCCATCGCTTAGAGCTGCTGCGTCTGGACGGCGCGTGATAGGGCTGCCAAAGCGATCGCCAGCGTGCTGAGCAACGTCCTCTCTGTGCGCACCTGTTTTGTATGTATTAGCGCACTACCAAGCACGCCCCGCGCGGCCGCATGCCGTGCCCATAACGCGTGCAGATAAGGAACAACAACATATGCGTAATTCTGTATCCGACGTCACGGACGCCGAGATTCTGGACGAGGCCCGCGAGGCCATGACCCAGGCTGCCTTCGATGCGGCCGACGAGGCCAGCGCCGCCGAGACCGTTGAGTCCGCTACCGAGAGCCTGCCCGCCTTTGACGAGCTGGGGCTTTCGGACGAGATGCTTCGTGCTATCGAGAACCTGGGCTACACGGCGCCCACGCCCGTTCAGGCCGGCTCCATCCCCGTGGTGCTCGAGGGTCGCGACCTGCTTGCCGCCGCTCAGACCGGCACCGGCAAGACGGCTGCCTTTTTGCTGCCGACCATGAACAACCTGGAGCACATCGCTCCGCCCAAGCCTGTGCGCGAGCGCAGCGGCCGCAACCGCCGTCGCGGTGCCAAGAAGCCCGAGGGCAACGGTCGCGGTCCCGTGATGCTCGTCATCACCCCCACGCGCGAGCTTGCCCAGCAGATCGACGAGGTCGCGAGCAAAATCGCCGACGTCACGGGCCACGTTGCCGTGACCGTCGTGGGCGGCGTGAGCTACAAGCCGCAGACCGCGGCACTCAAGTACGGCTGCGATATCCTGGTCGCCACGCCGGGCCGTCTGGTCGATCTGATCGAGCAGGGCGCCTGCCACCTGGACGAGGTCAAGGTGCTGGTGCTCGACGAGGCCGACCGCATGCTCGACATGGGCTTTTTGCCCGCCGTCCGCCGCATTGTGCGCGAGACGCCGTCCGAGCGCCAGACGCTTCTGTTCTCGGCGACGCTTGACGAGGAAGCCGTGGGCGAGATCACCGACCTGGTGAGCGATCCGGCCCGCGTGGAGATCGCGCCCGCCACGTCGACCGCCGACACCGTCGACCAGTTTGTGTTCCCGGTGTCCATCGAGGCCAAGAACAACCTGCTGCCCGAGTTCCTCAAGAAGGAGGGCCCGGAGCGCACCATCGTCTTTATGCGCACCAAGCACCGCGCCGACAGCTGCTGCCGTCGTCTGGAGCGTAAGGGCATCAAGGCTGCCGCGATTCACGGCAACCGTAGCCAGGCCCAGCGCGAGCGCGCGCTTTCAGCTTTCCGCGACGGCACCGTCGACGTGCTGGTGGCAACCGATGTTCTCGCCCGCGGCATCGACATTAGCGACGTGCGCTACGTCGTGAACTTCGACGTGCCGGCCGAGCCGACCGACTATATCCACCGCATTGGCCGTACGGGCCGCGCCGGCGAGCTGGGCTGGGCCATTACGTTTGTGACCGAGCAGGACGTCGACGAGTTCTACGAGATCGAGAAGCTCATGGACAAGACCGCCGACATCTACGAGGCCGGCGACCTGCACGTGGGCCCCAATCCGCCCGCGGTTGATCCCGAGCGCGACCCTGCGGCCTTTAAGGTGAAGAAGAAGACCAAGCGCGGCAAGTCCAAGAGCAAGAAGAAGCTTGAGCAGGCACGTCGCGACGGCAAGCGCAACGGCGACGATTACGGTGATGTGGCCGGTCGTTCCAACCGCGGTCGCGATGAGCGTCGCGGCGACGGCGAGCGTCCGAGCCGTCCCAAGCGCGGCGGCAAGACCCGCGTGCGCGAGGGCGTTCAGGCTCGCGTGGACGAGGCTGTTGAGAGCGTGGCTCGCGAGGCGGCTGCCGAGGAGCGCGCTGGTGCTGTTGAGCAGGGCCCGCGCGGCAACCGTGCCGAGCGTCGTGCCAAGCAGTTCCAGGGCGAGGCACATCGTCGTCGCCGCGAGGACGAGGACCGCGGCGGTCGTCGCCGTGTTGAGCGCGAGGACGAGGGCCGTGGTTCGCGCGGCGGCAAGCGCGGCGCGGGCGACCGCCGTCGTTCCGGTCGTGATGATGAGCGCAGTGGCCGTGATGAGCGTCGCGGCGGCGAGGGTCGCGGTGAGCGAGGCGCCCGTGGCGGTGAGTCCCGCGGCGGCAAGCGCTTTGAAGAGCGCGGTAGCCGCGGCGGCGAGCGTCGCGAGGGTGCTCGCAGCAATGGCGGCCGCGGCGGCGCTGGTCGTTCTAACGAGTCGCGCGATCGTCGCGACCCGCGTGCCAGCCGCGATCGTCGCGATGACTGGCGCAACTACGATGACACCCGCGAGGAGCGCCGTGGCGGCTACCGCGGCGGGCGTGGTGACAACCAGGCCGGTTCCCGCGGCGGTCGCGCCGGCGGTCGCGATAACCGTGGCAGCTATGGTAACAATCGTGGCGGTAAGCGCGGCGGCAGCTCCCGTCGTCCCGGCGACGGCGGCGGCAAGCGCAGATAACATACGCATCGCACGCTAGCGTGAGGCAAGCTAAGGGCCCCGAGCAACTACGCTCGGGGCCCTTTTTGGTGCAAAGGGGCCAGAGCAAGGAGTGTCCCTGGGTGCCGGCAGAAAAGGAACGTCCCCAAGTGCCGCATAGATAGATACCGTTTATCGGAGAATAAATACCGTTCACCGGTCATAATGATTGTTCCGGCTTTGGGCTTGTCTACAATAGTTCGCGTAAAAAGAAATGCGGAAGGTTACCGAGTCCCTCGGACGTGGGCCTAACCAAAGTCTTTGAACGGGTGTGTCTCTATGGATGCATTCGCTTGATTTTGGTTGGGCTATATTTATGAAGGGACATGCCACCATGGGTTTCTTTTCTCGCCTGATGGGCGGTTCGGATGAGCAGAAGACTGCAGCTTCCGAGTTCGAAATCCTCGCTCCCGTTTCCGGCGAGCTTGTTCATCTAGAAAATACCAATGACCCCGCTTTTAGCAGCCGCGCCGTGGGCGATGGCGTTGCCGTGGTTCCCCAAGAGGGAACGGTGTGCGCTCCTGTTTCCGGCACCGTCGCGGCGTTGTTTCCGACTGAGCACGCGCTGGGCATCATGTCCGACGACAGCTCTGCTCAGGTGATGCTGCATATCGGAATCGACACTGTTAAACTTGAGGGCAAGGGCTTCCATGCGCTTGTTGCCCAGGGTGACCATGTCGACGCGGGCCAGCCCCTCGTCGAGGTCGATTTCGACGCGGTCCGCGCCGCCGGCTTCGATCCCACGGTCTTCGTTATCGTGTGCGAGCGTTCGGAGAACTCGACTCTTCGTGAGCACGCTTCCGGCCCTGTTGCTGTTAAAGAGCCTGTCGTCTGGCTTTCCGAGTAAATTCTTGTGGTGGGTACCGTGGTTATCAAGCGAGTTTTCAACAATAACGTCGCAATGGTCACTTCGGACGATGGCTCCGAGCTCATCGTCATCGGCCGAGGCCTCTGCTTTGGCCGCCATGCCGGCGACGCTATCGATGAGGCATCGGTCGAAAAGACCTATGCGCTGCAGGAGGGCACTTCTCAGGATTCGCGCACGATTGACCGCTTGGCACATCTTTTGGAGTCCATCCCCACCGTCAACCTCGTGATTTCCGAGGACATCGTTCAGATGCTCCGTCGAGAGCTCAATGTTGATATCAACGACAAGATTCTCATTGCTCTCGCAGACCATATCAGTCTTGCTTTGGAGCGCGAGCGTAAGGGCGTCCCCTGCGAGAATCCGTTGCTGCTCGAGATCCAGCAGTTCTATCGCAAGGAGTATGCGCTTGCGGGCCGTGCGCTGCAGATTATCAAGGAGTATATGGGCATCCAGATGAGCGAAGAAGAGCAGGGTTTTATTACGCTGCATATCGTCAACGCCACCATGCCGCAGCGCTCTGACCGTCTGATTGTTTCGGTCCAGCTTGTTCGCGACGTGCTTGCGATTGTTTCCGAGCGCTATGCCACGACCCTTGACGTCACCTCGTTGCCGTACGAGCGTTTCGTTCGCCATCTGCAGTTTTTTGCGCAGCGAGCGCTCGATCCCGCGGCGGGGCAGGTCAATGGCGACGCGCTGTTCCGTATCGATGAAACGGCGTATCCGAGGGCGTTCTCGTGCGCGGAGTCAATTGCCGACCACTTAGCGTCTACCTATAACGTTGTCGTTACCGATGCCGAGAAGAGTTATCTCGCATATCACATTGTTAACCTGCTTGGAGAACCTGGTCTCTAGGCATAACGTGCCCACACATCGATTGATATAAGGCAAGGCTCACGGTCTTGTCCAGGGCACACCTATCTTAATTTGCGGAAAAGGAAGGGGAGTACCGCTATGACCGCAAAAAAGAAGTTCAATTTCAAAGCGCCGTTGGAGGTGTTCGCGAAGTCAATCGTTCAGCCGATGATGTATCTCTCGGTTGCCGGCATCCTGCTCATCGTGGGCATCATTCTGACCAACAAGACCATCTGCGCCGTGGTCCCCGTGCTGGGCTCCGGCCCGTTCCAGCTTGTGGGCGCCGTTGTCTATCAGTCGCTGATGTTTATCATCAACAACCTCTCGATTTTGTTCTGCGTGGGCATCGCCGGCGCCATGGCAAAGAAGAACAAGGGCCATGCTTCGCTGATCGCCCTGATGTCGTTCTTCCTGTTCCTGCAGGCTAATAACATCGTGCTCAACGCCACCGGTTCTCTTGCCGAAGCGAGCGGCATGCTCGGCCTTACCGGAACCGGCCAGGCCACCGTTATGGGCATTCAGGTCCTCGATACCGGCGTGTTTGGCGGCATCATTCTTGGTTGCATCACCGGTGCCGTGTTCAACAAGTACTCGAATAAGCAGTTCCCCATTGCCCTTTCGATGTTCTCGGGCGTTCGCTTTCCGTTCCTGATCATGATCATCATTTCCTGGATCATGGGCGCTGGCTTCTGCATCGTTTGGCCTCCGGTTCAGGGTGCCATCTCCTCCGTTGCCGGCATCATTAAGGAGTCGGGCAACATCGGTCTGTTTATCTACGGCATGCTCAACAAACTGCTCGTTCCCACCGGCCTGCACCACCTCATCTACACCCCGTTCCAGTTCTCCGACGTGGGCGGCACCCTTACGCTGGGTGATCAGGTTATCGCCGGCGCCTATCCCATCCGTGTTGCCGAGATGGCGATGACGGGCCAGCCCTTCTCCGATAGCACCTACTTCAACAGCTACACCTTCAACAACCTGTGGCCCTACATCGGTATCGGTCTCGCCTTTATCTTCACCGCTTACAAGGGGAACAAGGATAAGACCAAGGCCGTTATCATCCCGCTGATCATCACCGCCGTGCTCTCCTGCGTGACCGAGCCCATGGACTTCCTCTTTGTCTTTGCCGCTCCCGTGCTCTTTGTCGTTCACTCGATTCTTTCCGGCATCTTCCTGGTTCTGCTCAAGGTCCTCTCCGTGCCCGCTTCGACTGCAGGCGGCATCATCAACATCGTGGTTTCCAACCTGGTTCTTGGTGTCGATAAGACCAACTGGCCGATGATGCTCGTGCTCGGAGTCGTCAACGCCGCGCTGTACTTCTTCCTCTTCACCTTCCTTATTAAGAAGCTCAACCTCCACACGCCTGGTCGCGAGGAGGAGTCCGAGCTCGCCGAGTCCGTTGCCGAGGGCGAGGCCGCCGCGTCTGTCGTGGTGAAGCAGGGCGCTGTTGCCGCAGCTCCCGCAGAGGGCGTCGATGCAGGTATTGCCGACCTGGTCGCAGGTCTTGGCGGCAAGGACAACATCGAGGAGCTCGAGAACTGCTTTACGCGTCTCCGCGTGAACGTTAAGAACCCGGACCTCATCGATGAGAGCCTCATCAACCACGTGCCCAACAGCGGCATCAACCGCAACGGCAACAATATCCAGATCATCTTTGGCATGAAGGTTGCCGAGATGCGCGACAAGGTCGAAAACGCAATTGAGAAGGAGCAGTAAACAATGATCATTACTCTGTGTGGTGGCGGATCCACCTTTACCCCCGGCATCGTCAAGTCCATCGCTCTGCGCAAGGACGAGCTCGACGTTGACGAGATTCGTCTGTACGACATCAACGAGGAGCGCCAGCGCAAGATCGGCGTGCTCGTGGACTGGATTCTGCACGAGGACCTCGGCCTGGACATCAAGCTCACGGTGACCACCGACAAGGAGACTGCCTTTACGGATGCCAGCTTCGTGTTTGCCCAGATGCGCGTGGGCGGCTACGCCATGCGCGAGCAGGACGAGAAGATTCCGCTGCGTCACGGCTGCGTGGGCCAGGAGACCTGCGGTTGCGGCGGCCTTGCCTACGGCATGCGCACCATCTTCCCCATGGTCGAGCTGATCGATGACGTTGAGAAGTACGCTAAGAAGGACTACTGGATTCTCAACTACTCCAACCCTGCTGCCATCGTGTCCGAGGGCTGCCGCGTGCTGCGTCCCAACGCTCGCATCATCAACATCTGCGACATGCCGATCGCGATCATCGACGTGGTTTGCGCCGCACTCGATATCGACAAGAAGGATGTCGAGTACGATTACTTTGGCCTCAACCACTTTGGTTGGTTCACCTCGATCCGCCACAAGGGCGAGGAGGTGCTCCCGCAGCTGCGCGAGTACATCAAGGAGCATGAGATTCTGCTGCCCGACTCCTACCTCAAGGGCATGGGCTCGCTCATGGCAAAGAAGCCCGAGGAGGCCACTGACGAGCACCCCGAGCAGAACCGCCACACCAAGGGCAGCTGGTACTACGTCTGGAAGGGCGAGTACGAGATCATGGAGTGCTTCCCGGAGTACCTGCCCAACACGTATCTGAACTACTACCTGCAGCAGAAGGAGTTCGTCGAGCATTCCAACCCCGAGCGCACCCGTGCTAACGAGGTTGAGGAGACGCGTGAGAAGAACCTCTTCGACGGCATCGACCACTACGAGAAGACGGGCGAGATCGACGAGAGCACGTTCTATGCGGGCAGCCACGGCGACTGGATTGCCGATTTGGCTATCGCTCTGAAGAACGACACCAAGCAGCGCTTCCTGGTCATTTGCGAGAACAAGGGCGCTATCCCCAACATGCCCTACGACGCTATGGTCGAGCTGCCTGCCTACATTGGCAAGAATGGCCCCGAGGTCATCAGCCGCGACAACATTCCTCTGTTCCAGCAGGGCCTCATGATGCAGCAGCTGAACTCCGAGAAGCTCGTGGTCGAGGCTACGATCGAGGGTTCTTACGAGAAGGCGCTCAAGGCCTTTACGCTGAACAAGACCGTGCCTTCGATGAAGGTCGCCAAGGAGGTTCTCGACGACATGATCGAGGCCAACAAGGGTTACTGGCCCGAGCTTAAGTAAAAGCAACAGGGTCGCTGGCCGCATACCTGGAGCAATGCCCCGTCCACGTGATTGCGTGGGCGGGGCATTGTCATTTGGTAACGCGTTTTACCAAATATGGCATTTATCTGCGGTAATGTTCTATTTCACCGCCGAGGGTGACATTTCATACCGCCTGCCGAACTGCGTGGAGACCTAACAACTTTTTAGGTCAGTGTTGTGCGTGTAGCAACTTCGCCCGGCCTCGCCTCCGGGCTGCCATGTGAGAGGGGATCTTATGGCTCGACTGCACGTAATGGAACGCAGCCACGCTCAGGCCGTCATGGACGACCTGCACGATGCGCTCGGACGTCGTCTGGCGGTGAGTTCGCTCGCCCCGTGCCCCGTTGAGTTTACGGCAGCGCTCGTCAATCTGTGCTCCACCCAGAGCTGCGGCAAGTGCACGCCCTGCCGCGTGGGCCTGAGCGCGCTGAGCGACCTGCTCGCCGATGTGCTCGAAGGGCGCGCCGATGAGTCCACGCTCAACTTGATTGAGCGCACCGCCCGCACCATCTATCTTTCGAGCGATTGCGCCATCGGCTACGAAGCTGGCGCCATGGCGCTCACTGCCATTCGCGGCTTTCGCGACGACTTCGAGCACCACATTCGCGAGCATTCCTGCGGTTTTGACCGCGAGGCGCGCGTTCCGTGTGTTTCGGGCTGCCCGGCGCACGTTGACATTCCCGGTTACATTTCGCTCGTCGAAGCCGGACGCTATGCCGATGCCGTCAAAGTCATCCGCAAGAACAATCCGCTACCGCTCGTCTGCGGCCTGGTGTGCGAGCATCCCTGCGAGATGCACTGCCGCCGTGGCATGGTCGACGATCCCATGAATATCCTCGCCCTCAAGCGTTTTGCCGTTGAGCACAGCGACCTTAACGACCACAAGCCGCATGTGGTGGACAACACCGGTAAGCGCGTCGCCGTGATCGGCGGCGGCCCGGCCGGCCTTTCCTGTGCCTACTACCTGGCCGTGATGGGCCACAAGGTGACCATCTTTGAGCAGCGTCACCACATGGGCGGCATGCTGCGCTACGGCATTCCCAGCTACCGTCTGCCGCGCGAGCGCCTGCAGGCCGAGATCGACTGGATCTTGAGCGCCGGCATCGACGTTGAGCTCGATCACTCCGTCAACGGCGAGGAACTTGCCCGCCTGCGCGACGAGTTCGATGCCGTCTACCTGGCCATTGGCGCCCACAGCGATAAGAAGCTCGGCCTTCCGGGCGAGGAAGCGCTCGGCGTGGAGTCGGCCGTCAAGATGCTGCGCGCCATCGGCGACGACGAGCTGCCCGACCTGAGCGGCCAGCGCGTGTGCGTCATCGGCGGCGGCAACGTGGCCATGGACGTGGCGCGCTCCGCCGTGCGCTGCGGTGCCGAAAAGGTGAGCATCGTCTACCGCCGTCGCATCTGCGATATGACGGCCCAGGACGCCGAGATCGCCGGTGCCCAGGCCGAGGGCTGCGAGGTGCTGGAGTTGACCGCCCCGCTCGCCATCGAGACGGGCGAGGAAGGTCGCGTGAGTGGCCTGCGCGTGCAGCCGCAGATTATCGGCGAGCCCCGTCGTGGGCGTCCGGCCCCGCGTGCCGCCGCCACGCCCGAGCGCGTCATCCCCTGCGAGCGCGTGTTCGTCGCCATCGGCCAGGGCATCGATTCCAAGCCGTTTGAGGAGATGGGCATTGCCTGCAAGTGGGGCTGCGTCGTCACCGATTCGGATGGCGCCGTGCCCAACTTCGATGGCCTCTTTAGCGGCGGCGACTGCCAGACCGGCCCCGCTACCGTCATCCGCGCCATCAATGCCGGCCGCGTGGCTTCGGCAAACATCGACCGCTATCTGGGCTTCGACCACAAGATCAAGCTCGACGTGGAGCTGCCGACCGTCCAGTTTAAGGGCAAGCACGAGTGCGGCCGCTGCGAGCTGGGCGAGCGCGAGGCCGGCGAGCGCATTCACGATTGGAATCTGGTCGAGCAGGGTCTCACCGAGCAGGAGGCGCGCCAGGAGGCGAGCCGCTGCCTGCGCTGCGACCACTTTGGCTTTGGCGCGTTCCGCGGAGGGAGGAACCTGGAATGGTAGAGCCCAACAAAACCACCGTCAGCGACAACACCGAAAACGGAGCGCACAATATGGTCAAGCTCACTATCGATAATTGCGAGGTCGTGGTTCCCGAGCACACCACGATCCTGGACGCAGCCAAGTCCGTCGGCATCCAGATTCCCACCCTGTGCTACCTGCGCGATCTAAACGAGATCGGCGGTTGCCGCGTGTGCGTGGTCGAGGTTGAGGGCTGCGACCAGCTGGTTGCCGCCTGCAACAACTACGTACTCGACGGCATGGTGGTCCACACCAACAGTCCCAAGGCCCGCGAGGCCCGTCGCACCAACGTGCAGCTGCTGCTGTCCCAGCACGATTCGCAGTGCACGAGCTGCGTGCGCAGCGGCAACTGCAACCTGCAGGCCATCGCCAACGACCTGGGCATTTTCTATCTGCCCTACCAGAAGCATCTGGCGGGTGAGGGATGGGACTTCGACTTTCCCATCATCCGCGACAACGACAAGTGCATTAAATGCATGCGCTGCATCAAGGTGTGCGAGAGCGTCCAGGGCTTGGGGATTTGGGACCTGACCAACCGCGCCACGCACACCGCCGTGGGCACCCGCGGGCGCGCGCCGATCGGCAAGACCGACTGCGTCGCATGCGGCCAGTGCATCACGCATTGCCCCACGGGCGCGCTGCGCGAGCGCGACGATACCGAGACCGTGTTCGATGCCCTCGCCGATCCCGATAAGATCGTGCTGGTGCAGATCGCGCCAGCCGTGCGCACCGCTTGGGGCGAGGAGCTCGGCATTCCGCGCGAGCAGGCCACCGTTGAGCGCCTGGCCTGCGCATTGCGCCGCGTGGGCTTTGAGTACGTGTTCGACACCGATTTCTCGGCCGACCTCACCATTATGGAGGAGGGCTCCGAGCTGCTCGAGCGCCTGGGTAAGGCCGCCAAGGGTGAGGGCGACAGCCGCGGCTGGCCCATGTTCACGAGCTGCTGCCCGGGCTGGGTGCGCTTTGTGAAGGCGCGCTATCCGGAGTTTGTTGACAGCCTGTCCACGTCCAAGTCGCCGCAGCAGATGTTTGGCGCTGTCGCCAAGACTTATTACGCCAAGGTTCTGGGCGTGGAGCCCGAGCGCCTGTTTGTGGTGTCCGTGATGCCGTGCACGGCCAAAAAGGCCGAGTGTGCGCTGCCGAGCATGGTGGGCGAGGACGGCGCGCCCGACGTGGACGTTGCGCTGACGGTGCGCGAGATGGTACGCATGATCCGCGCAAGCCACGTGAGCGTCGGCACGCTGGTCGAGGAGCCGCTCGATACGCCGCTGGGCTTTGGCACGGGCGCGGGTGTGATCTTTGGCGCCACGGGCGGCGTGATGGAGGCCGCCGTGCGCTCGGCATATTACCTGGTGACGGGCAAGAATCCCGATGCCGACTTCTTTACCGAGATGCGTGGGCTCGACGGTTGGAAGGAAGCCATGGCCGATATCGATGGCACCAAGGTGCGCGTCGCCGTGGCGCACGGGCTGGGCAACGCCGCCCGCCTGCTCGATGCGATTCGCGACGGCCGTGCGAGCTATGACTTCGTCGAGGTCATGGCGTGTCCGGGCGGCTGCGTCGGTGGCGGTGGCCAGCCCATCCATGACGGCTGCGAGCTGGCGGCAGAGCGTGGCCAGGTTCTTTGGGGCCTCGATGCGGCAGCGGACATTCGCTTCTCGCACGAGAATCCCGATGTTCAGGCATGCTATCGCGAGTTCTTGGGCGCGCCGCTCTCGCCGCTGGCCGAGGAGTTGCTGCACACTGACCACCACGCCTGGACGATGCCTAACGAAGGGATGTGCTAACGATGCGCGCGTTTGATTTTGAGATGTCGCGCCGGGGGTTTGCCTCGGCGCTCGCCGTGGGCGCCCTGTCGCTTGTGCTCGCGGGCTGTGGCGGCGGGGCTGCCGGTGCCGGGTCCACCGCGGGCTCGGCTGCCGCGGACGGCGCCGGTGCTGTTGCAGAGTCGGTCGAGGTGCACGTCGCCTCGCTCAAGGGACCGACCTCGATTGGCCTGGTGCAGTTTATGGACCAGGCCGCAAACGGCGAGACGGACAACGAGTTCGACTTTGCGATCAACACTGCCGCCGACGAGATTGTGCCCAAGGTCATTCAGGGTGATGTCGACATTGCCCTGGTGCCGGCCAACGTGGCGAGCGTGCTCTACAACAAGACCGAGGGCGCGGTGCAGGTCATCGACATCAACACGCTGGGCGTGCTGAACGTTGTGACGGGCGACGCGAGTGTGGCCTCGTTTGGCGATCTGGCGGGCCATACCGTCTACATGACGGGCAAGGGCACCACGCCGGAGTACGTCATGAACTACCTGCTGGAGCGCGCGGGCCTGACCGGCCAGGTGGCGCTTGAGTTTAAGAGCGAACCCACCGAGGTGCTGTCGGCCCTGCTTGCCGACCCGTCCGCCGTGGGCGTGCTGCCGGAGCCATTCAAGACCGCTGCCATCGCCAAGAGCGAGGGCAAGCTGTCGGCACCGGTGAGCCTGACCGATGTGTGGGACGAGCTCGCGGGTGACACGGGCTCCCGTTTGCTGACGGGCGTGACCGTGGTGCGCCGTGCCTTTGCCGAGGAGCATCCCGAGGCCGTTGCGGAGTTCTTGAGCTGCCATGCGGCGAGCGTTAAGGCTGTCAATGCGGCGCCGGCAGACTGGGCGCAGGCCGTGGCCGATGCCGGCATCGTGGACAACGCCAAGATCGCCGAGAAGGCGATTCCCGGGTGCATGCTTGTCTGCCAGACGGGCAAGGATATGAAGGCGGCGCTTAGCGGGTATCTGCAGGTGCTGTCCGACGTGGACGCGAGCGCCGTGGGTGGTAAACTTCCGGCTGACGATTTCTACTACTTGGAGTAGCCCGTGCGTGCGTTTGCTCGACAAATGACAGAGCGTATGAAGGCGGTGGCGGCAGCAGGTGCCGTCGCCGCCTTTTGGCTTGCCGCGTGGATGCTGGTGGCGGCGCTGGTGGCGCAGCCGTTGATTTTGCCGGGGCCGGGCGCCGTCGTGGTGGCGTTGCTGCGACTGGTATGCGATGCCAGCACATGGGCGATTCTGGCAGGCTCGGGTGCGCGTATCTTGGGCGGGCTGGCGCTTGCCGCGGTGTGCGGCGGCGTACTGGCGGGAGTCTCGGTGCGATCGCTGACGTTTGCCCGCTTGGTGGCGCCGGCGCTTTCGTTTGTTAAGGCGACACCGGTTGCCTGCGTGGTGGTCCTGCTGCTCATTTGGTTGGGGTCGGCGCGCGTGAGCATTGCAGCGGTCTTTTTGATGGCTCTGCCGGGCGTGTATTTTTCGTTGGTCGAGGGCTTGATGCAAGCGGATAAACCGCTGGAGCAGATGTTTCGTCTGCATGGCGTGCGGGGCTGGCGACTGTTTTGTGCCCACACCTGGCGCGAAGTCCTGCCGTTTGTGCTTTCGTGTGCCCGCGCCGTGATTGGCATGAGCTGGAAGGCCGGTGTGGCGGCGGAGCTGATCGGCATGGCGACGGGCACCGTGGGCGAGCGCATCTATCAGGCGAAGCTTTTGATTGAGACTGCCGATTTGCTGGCCTGGACCGTGCTGGTTGTTATGGCTTCGTGGGCATGCGAGCGCGTGCTGGTGTGGCTGCTGCGGGCTTCGGGGCCAGCGGCGTGGCGTGCGGCGGTGCTGTCGCATGGACGCGGCTTGCACGGGCGTGCGGGCGGTTCTGCTGGCGGCGGGGTTGCGGCGGAGCTTGCGCTTGCTGCGGGCGATTGTGCGCCCTGGGCGCCGGCGCTCGACGGTCTGGTGCTCAACGTGCCCGCGGGCGGGCGTATCTGTGTGATGGGTGCTTCGGGCATGGGCAAGTCGACGCTGCTTTCGTTGGCAGCGGGGGAGTGCGCGCCGTGCTCGATGGTGTTTCAGGACGCGCGCTTGGTCGAGTCCGCCTCGGCGCTGGATAACGTGCTGGTGTGCGCCGATGCGCGTGCGGATGCTTCGAGCGCCGCGGCATTGCTGCGCCTGCTGGTGCCGGGAATCGATGTGAATGCGTGCATGGCCGAGCTTTCGGGCGGGCAACGCCGTCGCGTCGAGATTGCCCGCGCCCTGCTGTGCCCAGGCGATGCGGTGATTCTGGACGAGCCCTTTACCGGTCTAGATACCGCTGCGCGCGACGCATGCGCCGAGGTCGTGCTCGACTTGCTCGACGGTCGCATGCTGCTGCTCGCCACGCACGATGCCGCCGACGCTCAGGCTCTCGATATCTCTGACATCATCACGCTCTAAATACTAATTCAGCAACAAAATGATCCGTTTTCCTCCGTCCCCATGGGGTCGGCTGTGGTATTCTATCTGCGGGGTAATACTTAGGAATACCAAGTAATACCAACGCCGCAGAAACAAACTCCAGATGCGGGCCAATCGGGTTGCCTTCACAGCCCGTCGCCCAGCCGCGTGGCCCGCATCTATCCGCACCACCGTCGTTTCAAAAAGGAAGCGCCATGGCAGAACACATGACCCCGGTTGTCGCGAAGGTCTTGCCCGAGGAAAAGGCGGCCTTCGCGGCGGCAACCCAGCTCGTGGGCACCACACCGTCCAACGCCATCCGCATGTTTATCGCCGCGTTTAATCGCTGCGGCACCTTTCCGTTCGACATTTCGCCCAACGGGGCCTTTGGCACTGCGCCTGATTCTCATCAATAAGTGATCCGTTTTCCTCCATCCCCATGGGATCAGCTCTCTGCCGAGTTGTGGTAGAACTAGGGAACGGTTTTGAGGAGGTTGGCATGCTCAATGCGATGATTTGGGCGCTTGCCTGTTTTGGCGTCGTCGCTGCCGATATAGCCCTGAGCGTCGTTTTGTTCTCCGCCCTTGGCGTCGCATCGGTGTTCATGGGTTTTTCAATCGATGACCTCGACATTCAATTGCTTCAGGCCGTCGCGCAGACGGTATCGTTTTTGATGGCGCTGCTGTGGTGGCGTTATCTGTGGCCGCGCTCGTTTATGGTGCGCTGGCAGGGCGAGCGCCCGCTTGGCGGGGGAGCAGGCAAAGCATGGAGGCGCATCGCCTGCGTTATCGTGATCGGCCTTGCCCTGCAGGTGGTCGTTGGCTACGTGACCGACGCCGTGCTGTCGCTGTTGCCCGAGGCGGCGGCCGATTACAGCGAGCTTGTCGAGGAGACGGGCATGGGCGACACGAGCTATCTGGCCGTCCTGACCACGGTGCTCGGCGCTCCGTTTTGCGAGGAACTGCTGGTGCGCGGTATCATTTTTGAGTTTTCGCTCCGAGCGTTTAACCCGCAGTGCCGTCCGCTCTGGAAACGCCGGCGCCGCGCGAACGCGCAAGACGGCGCCATGGTGCCCTGGGCGGCCCCGAGTACCTGGGGCATCGCCGCGGCGATTGTGCTGCAGGCGGCAATCTTCGGCTTTATGCATATGAACTGGGTGCAGGGCTGCTACGCCGGCGCCGCCGGTCTGGTCTTTGGCTGGGTGCTCGTGACCACCGGAAAGCTCCGTTACACGATCCTGCTGCACTTTGCCTTTAATGCCGGGTCGTATCTCATGGGCCTGCTGTGGTTTGTGAACACGCCGCTCGACGTGATAATCACGGTCGCGATCGCCGGCGTGATCCTGGTGGAGGCAATGCGCTCGCTGCGCCAAGCGTGTGGGATGGACGCAGCGAGTGCACCACTTCGCTAGTTGCGGCGACCGCCTCCGTTGGCACCCTGACGCCCCTGAGCTGCGCGGTTGCGGCCTGCGGTGTTCTGCGCGCGCGACATGCCGCCGTGACCCTTGCTGCCCTTAGGCCCCTTGCCAGCGCCGGCGTCACCGTGCGGCTTGCCGCCCTTCTTGCCGGTGCCATGCCCACCGCCAGCAGACGTCTCGCCCGGGCGCGGCGGTACGGGACGGATCAGGCAATGCTTGGTGTAGCCGATCAGGTCACGACGCCCGGCTTTTTCCAGCGCCTCGCGCACGAGCTTGTAGTTCTCGGGCTTGCGATACTGGATGAGCGCGCGCTGCATGGCCTTCTCGTGCGGGTCGCGCGCTACATAGATCGGCTTCATGGTGCGCGGGTCCACGCCGGTGTAGTACATGCAGGTCGACATGGTGGACGGGGTGGGGTAGAAGTCCTGCACCTGCTCGGGCATGTAGCCCATGTCGCGCACGGCTTCGGCAAGGTCCACGGCTTCCTTCATCGTCGAGCCGGGGTGGCTCGAGATCAGATACGGCACTACGTACTGCTTGAGTCCGTATTCGCGGTTCAAGCGCTCAAATTTGCGACAGAACGCATCGTAGACGGCGCGGCTCGGCTTGCCCATCACGGAGAGCACCGCGTCGCTCACATGCTCGGGCGCCACGCGTAGCTGGCCCGAGACATGGTGCTCCAGCAGCTCGCGCAAAAACTCGTCCGAGGCATCGGCCATGGTGTAGTCAAAACGGATGCCGCTGCGGACGAAGACCTTCTTGACGCCCGGCAGCTGGCGCAGGTCGCGCAGCAGCTGCGTGTAGCCGCTCTCGTCGACCACCATGTTCTTGCACACGCTCGGCCATAGGCAGCGCTTGTTCTTGCACACGCCATGTTTGAGCTGCTTGTCGCAGGCCGGGCGGCTAAAGTTGGCCGTCGGTCCGCCCACATCGTTGATGTAGCCCTTAAACTCGGGGTCGTGTGTGAGCAGCTCGGCCTCGCGCATGATCGAGTCGTGGCTGCGCATCTGCAGCACGCGGCCCTGGTGGAAGGTCAGCGCGCAAAACGAGCACTCACCAAAGCACCCGCGGTTGGAGCTGATTGAAAACTTGATCTCGGCAAAAGCTGGCACGCCGCCCGCTGCGTCGTAATCGGGATGCCAATCGCGTGCGTAGGGGAGTTCGGCCACCTCGTCCATCTCGTCGGTGGTGAGCGTGGCCGACGGTGGGTTCTGCACCACATAGACGCTGTTGGGGTAGGGCTCTACCAGACGATGCCCGGTGATGGGGTCCATATTTTGCTGCTGCACGTTAAAGCTGCGGGCGTAGTTGAGCTTGTCAGCGGCAAGGTCGTCCCAGCTGGGCAGCAGGTCGTAGTCGTAGACCTCGTCGAGCGAACCCGTGCGGTAAACGGTGCCGTTGATATAGGTGATCTGATCGACGGGCAGCCCCGCGTCGAGCGCGTCGGCGATCTCGACAATCGCGTGCTCGCCCATGCCGTAGATGAGGATGTCGGCGCCCGAGTCGAGCAGCACCGAGCGCTTGAGCTTGTCCTGCCAGTAGTCGTAGTGGGCCAGGCGGCGCAGGCTCGCCTCGATGCCACCGATGATGATGGGGGCGTCCTTGAACGTCTGACGGATGAGATTGCCGTAGACCGTGACGGCACGGTTGGGGCGGTGACCTTCCTCGCCGCCGGGGGTATAGGCGTCGGTGTGGCGGCGGTGCTTGGTCACCGAATAGTGGTTGACCATGGAGTCCATGTTGCCGGCACTGACCAAAAAGCCCAGGCGCGGCTCACCGAGCACGGTGATGCTGGCGGGATCGGTCCAGTCGGGTTGGCAGATGATGCCCACTTTGTAGCCGTGCGCGTCGAGTACGCGGCTGATGATGGCCATACCAAAGCTAGGGTGGTCCACGTAGGCGTCGCCGCAGATGTAGACGAAGTCACACTGGTCCCAACCGCGCGCGTCCATATCGGCGCGGCTGACGGGGAGGAATTTATCGCGGCCCGGGCGCCAGGGACGGGCGGGCGCTGCCGGGGTATGAGCGGCGTGGCCGCCCTGGGCCTTGCCGCCGCGCTTTTGCTGCTGGCCCTGTTTGCCCTGCTGACTGCGCTGGTTATTCTGAGCGTGCTGAGGCTTTTTTGCCACGATCCCTCCCGGTGTTTGTATGCTGCACGTAATTGTAACCAGTCTTTTTGGGACGGGGCTAAAAAGACTGGTGGAGTACATGGGCTGGCGGATCGGCGTGTCGATGCGGATGCCGTTTGTTTCCAGACTGTGTATCCCCGTGTCGAAGGGGCCGTCTCGCGCGCACGCCATGTTGTCAATGGGTTACAGTATGAACGGCGGCTATGTTTCCGCCAACGCACGAGAGAGTCGTCAACAAGGAGGATGCACGACGATGCAGCGTGCCAAACAGATATCGGAGTCCATCGAACTGGGCATTATCCTGGCGCTCGCCGGCGGCTTTATGGATGTGTATTCGTACATTGGGCGCGACCATGTTTTCGCAAACGCGCAGACGGGCAACATCCTGCTTGTGGGCGTGAGCATCTCGGAGGGCAATTGGGCACTTGCGGGGCGCTACTTCTTCCCTGTGGTGTCGTTTGCCGTGGGCATTATGCTTGCCGACCTGGTACACGAGCGTTTTGGCAGCGTGATTCACTGGCGCCAGGTGACGGTGTTCTTTGAAGCCGTCATCTTGCTGGGCGTGAGTTTTATTCCCGGTGGCGATTTCAACCTGCTCGCCAACTGCCTTACCTCGTTTGCCTGCGGTATGCAGGTCGAGAGTTTCCGCAAGATTCATGGACACGGCATCGCCACGACCATGTGCATCGGCAACTTGCGCAACGCACTGCAAAACGTGGACGATTACATCATCACCCACAAGCGCGGCTTTTTGGAAAACGGCCTGCTGTACTTTGGCGTGATCTTCACCTTTGTGTTTGGCGCCGTGCTGGGCAACTGGTGCATCGAGCGCATGGGGCTGCACGCCATTGCGGTGGCGAGCATGCTGCTGTTTATCGCGTTTGCCATCATGTTTATCGATCGCGAACGCGACTTGCACAGGAAATGGGTCCGCATCGTAGCTGACTGGCAGACCACGAGTCTTAAGCGCTAAGGTGCATGTTCGTAACAACATTCAGGAGCCAGAAAAACTATCTAGCTCCTGAATGTTGTTACGAACTGCTTTTTGCGATTTATTCGAGATGCTCTTCAATCCGAGCCCTAAGAAGGGCAATGGCTGTAGGTATTCCAATTGCGGCGGCTAATTCGGCTTTATCCAAAACCTGTATGCTAAAGCACGATTGTTTATCACATTGAAGGACGATAACTGAAGATAGCTTCACTTCCTGTTGGCTGAATATATCGTAATCTCCAAATAGGAAGTTACCTTTTATTGCGTAATTCGGTATGTTCGTTACGCACTTCATCTCAAGTCTGTTTAGACCATAATCGAACACCGCAACTTCCTTGTGTTCGATGATGAGCGCAACCCTGGGCATGTTGCTAAAGCCACCGTCGACGACAGTGAAGAGTTTTTCATTCGCATCGTCATAAACGGTATATTTAAGACTCGATAGCTGTCCTAGTGGACCCGTGAACCCATGTCTTTTGATGTTGAGGTTGTCTCCCGCTGGGTTGATGAGAGCCAGAGTATGCGGATAAGGATTACCTTCAATTGAGATTCGATATTCGTTTGTAGCCGTCTTGCTCGATTTGGGACCAGTAGCCATCACGCGTCATCGCCTCGATCGAATTGGAACCGTCTTCTACTTCGTGCGGAGAATTGCGCTGTACGTTGCGGTACATGCAGCTGCAATAACCGCATGGGCAATTTCTAACAAAATGAATGACGCTATTTGCTGCATGCATTTTATTTACTATAAAGTATCCTTTTATAAACGTATTGTCAAACATATATTGCTAAAACAGAAACAATTTATAGACTGAGTTGGTCGTATTCTTTGGGCGATTGCTCCTATAATCTAGCCTTCGCTGCTGTCGGGAGGGAAGGACTGGGGCTCCGTTATTATGTTGAAACGCTTTAACACTTTTGACGTTCTCACGCGTTTTTTGTTTCAAAAGCGTTAGGATGGAACTTGTAGCGCGGGGCGTAATGGGTGCCCCGCACACGATGGGAGGCTATCAATGGCTAATCGTTTCGTTCTCAACACCATCTCTTATCATGGTTCCGGCGCCATCAAGGAGATCCCCGGCGAGCTCCAGCGTCGCGGCTACAAGAAGATCTTCGTCTGTTCCGACCCCGATCTGGTCAAGTTTGGCGTTACCGCTAAGGTGACCGACGAGCTCGATGCCGCCGGCATCGCTTGGAGCCTCTACTCCGAGATCAAGCCCAACCCCACTATCCAGAACGTCAAGGACGGCGTTGAGGCCTTCAAGGCCGCCGAGGCTGACGCTATCGTGACCATTGGTGGTGGCTCCTCCATGGATACCGCCAAGGCTATCGGCATCATCATCAACAACCCCGAGTTCGCCGATGTCCGCAGCCTCGAGGGCGTTGCTCCCACTAAGAACCACGCCGTATTCACCATCGCCGTGCCGACGACCGCCGGTACCGCTGCCGAGGTGACCATCAACTACGTCATCACCGACCCCGAGAAGGTCCGCAAGTTCGTGTGCGTCGACACCAACGACGCCCCCGAGGTCGCCGTCGTCGACCCTGACATGATGGCCTCCATGCCCGCCGGCCTTACCGCTTCCACTGGCATGGACGCTCTGACCCACGCCATCGAGGGCTACACCACCAAGGGCGCCTGGGAGCTCTCCGACATGTTCCACTTTGAGGCTATCAAGCTGATCAGCGAGAACCTGCGCGACTCCGTCGCCGAGGCCAAGTCCGGCCAGCCCGGCTCCGGCCGTGAGGGCATGGCTCTTGGTCAGTATGTCGCCGGCATGGGCTTCTCCAACGTTGGCCTGGGCATCGACCACGCCATGGCTCACACCCTGTCCGCTCACTACGACACCCCGCACGGCGTCGCTTGCGCCATGCTGCTGCCGATCGCCATGGAGTTCAACAAGCCGGTTTGCGCTGAGCGCCTGGCCAAGGTTGCCGTTGCCATGGGTGTTGACACCACGGGCATGAGCACCGACGAGGCTGCCGACGCCGCCATCGCCGCCGTCAAGCAGCTCTCCGCCGACGTGAACATCCCGCATGTCTGCGAGGCCATGAAGGCCGACGAGATCGAGGTCCTGGCCAAGGACGCCATGGCTGACGCCTGCTTCCCGGGCAACCCGCGCGAGGCGACGCTCGACGACGTCATCGAGCTCTTCAAGAAGATCTGCCCGGCTGCCTAACCTGGTTCGGCGGGCCCCGCCCGTTAGCCCCAGAATCGTCCTCGGACATGTCGGAGGCCCCGCTGCGCACTACGTGCGGCGGGGCCTCCTTCTGTCCTGCGGAAAGATTCTGGGGCTAACGGGCGGGGCCCGCCGGCTCGTTGTCGTGGCGGGCGCTGTTCGGAAGAGCTCGATGGGTCATCTCGCTGGGTAAATATTTGTGCGTGATGGTATCGTTGTTGGGGCTTTTACTGATTACGGGATGTTGACTTTGGAGTTGTGGATGGTGTCCCAAATGGATTCTACGCTTGGTTTTATTACTGACCAGCTTAAGGCGCTGACTTCTATTGTCTCGCCTACGGGCTTTACTCGTGCGGCGACTGATTATCTGATGGAAACCCTGCGCGATATGGGCTTTGAGCCCGAGCGCTCCAATAAGGGCAATGTGCTGGTTGAGCTCGGCGGCGAGGGTGAGCCGCTCGTGTTGGCGAGCCATGTCGACACGCTTGGCGCCATGGTGCGATCCATTAAGGACAATGGCCGCCTGCGTCCGACGACGCTCGGTGGGCACCAGTGGTCCACGGCCGATGGCGAGAACTGCACCGTCTACACGCGTGGCGGCAAGGTCTACACAGGCGTGGTCCTTAATACCGAGCCGTCGGCACACGTGGCCGACGAGCCGGTCAAGACCGTCGAGAAGAACATGGAAATTCTGCTCGATGAGAATGTCGACAGCAAGGATGACGTGCTCGAGCTGGGTATTCAGACAGGCGACATCATCGCTATGGATCCTCGCACGACGGTGACGGAGAGTGGCTACATCAAGAGCCGCTTCCTAGATGACAAGCTGTCGGTCTCCATTTTGCTGGGCTTGGTGCGTGCCGTCGCCACTGGCGAGGTGACGCTCTCGCGCAAGGTGTCACTGCTCTTTACCGTGCACGAGGAGGTCGGTCACGGCGGCGCCTTTGTGCCGGCCGACACGCGCGAGATGATCAGCGTGGACATGGGCTGCGTGGGCGACGACCTGGGCTGCACCGAGCGCATGGTGTCGATCTGCGCCAAGGATTCGGGCGGTCCGTACAACTACGACCTGGTGACCACGCTGTCTAATATCGCGCGCGAACTGGAACTCGATTACGCCATCGACGTGTACCCGCATTACGGTTCCGACGTCGAGGCCACGCTTTCGGCCGGTTACGACATTCGCCACGGCCTGATCGGTCCCGGCGTGTACGCGAGCCACAACTACGAGCGCAGCCACATCGACGGCGTGCGCAATACCTACGAGCTCGTTCGCGCCTACGTTCAGCGCTAGGGGAGCAGCTTGCGATTCGGCTGACCAATCGCTAAGGCCCGATTTCTCGGGCCTTTTTTCGCTTTGGGTCGTTTAGTATTATGATGTATATAATCTATTAACTAAACGTGCAAATTACTTAACGAGGTGATGCGGCATATGAATACATCTGAGTACTTATCTATGGGTGATGCCGCCCGCCTGTTGGGCGTTACGAAAGCTCGCATATCGCAACTTGCCGCATCGGGGACGCTTGTGTGCGATATTGTGGGCGGCCGGAAGATGGTCGAGTACAATTCTGCGATCGCCTATCAAAAGGTCCGCAAGCGAGGACGCCGTCCTGCGGCCGATGTGGGACGCAAGTTTACGCTGATGTCGGCCGACCATGAGGTCGCGCATGTCTCATTTGATCCGACGCGTGAGTTTCCCTTCGAAATCGCCGAGGTCCTCGATGCGCAACGAATGCCGTTTGGCACATGCTCGAGCTCTTCTCCAACGGTGATTAAGCGGGAGCTCAACGCGTGGTGGGGGCATCGGTCGGTGCCCGATGTTCGCCCTGGGCTTATCTCGCGCTACCGCGAGCTGGGGATTGTCAGCGGCGTTGAGGTGCCGGTTCAGTGCCTGGGCCTCTCGCTTTCGGATTGCTATTGGCTGCGGCCGACCGATTGCGACGAACTCAAATGGCAAAACATCAATTACTTCGAGAATGATTTTGAGCGGTCTGCGCCCGAGGGGCGTTCGGGTTGGCTGGAGGGCATCGGCCTTAAAAACCCCGACAACACGTCCGAGGGCGAGCTCCCTAAATCATGGATGATCCGCCGCGGCGCTCGCGTCTTGGCTAAAGGATGCGGCATTGATGACCAGCGACCCTTTAACGAGGCGGTTGCAACGGCCCTGCACCGTCGCTTGCTGTCGGAGGGCGAGTTTGTTCCTTATACGGTTGAGCGGATGTTCGATGGCCCTGTGTGTCTGTGCGATGACTTTCTTGATGGCCGCGAGGAATACGTTCCAGCCGTTTACGTTAAGAACGCTCTTGGCGGTCAGCGAGGAAGTTCGACGTACGACCGGTATTGCCGCTTCCTTGGTAAGCATGGAGCAGACGAGGCTGCCGTGAGAAGGTCTATGTCGCAGATGATTGTCTGCGATGCCCTTTTGGCCAACAGCGATCGCCATTGGCGAAACTTCGGCATCATCCGCAATGTCGATACCTTGGAGATAAGGCATGCACCGCTGTTCGATAGCGGCAACTGCCTGTGGTATAACGTGCCAACCGCTGTGCTCGTAGCTGGAGAGTTTGGGTTTGCCGCCAAGCCGTTTGGACCCGACCCCTCCGTCCAACTAGCGCTTGCAGACTCACTCGATTGGTTCGAGGCATCGCGACTCAATGGATTTGTTGACGAGGCGATTGAGATTCTTTCGCAGAGCGAATGGGCGACGACGGAAGGCCGACTCGAGGCTATTCGGGCTGGTCTCGAGCGTCGCATAATTGAGGTGAGTGCGGCCGTTGAGGTGCTTCGGTACGTGCGGCGGTAATCCCACAGGCTACTTGAGCGCGCCGGTTACCGTGCCGCCGCCCAGGACGACGTCGCCGCGGTAGATGACGACTGCCTGGCCGGGGGCGATGGCGCGCTGTGGCTCGTCAAAAGTCAGCAGCATTTGCCCGTCTGTGCCGCGCGTGAGGGTCGCCGTCTGATCCTTTTGACGGTAGCGGTACTTGGCGCCCACACGAATGCCGCCAGCGTCGAGCTCTGTTTCCGTGCGATCGGTCGGGGCACTCCAGATCCAGTCATTGGCTGTGAGCGCGGTGGCGACCAGGTCCTCGGCTTCACCCAGATGCACGGTGTTGTCGGTGGTGTCGACGCCCGTTACATACACGGGATGCGCCATCGCTACGCCCAAGCCCTTGCGCTGGCCGATGGTATAGCGCAACGCGCCGTTATGGCGTCCGACCACGCTGCCGTCGCGCCACACAATGTCGCCCGGTGCAGCGGGATGTCCGCAGCGGCGCTCGATATAGCCCGCGTAGTCACCGTCTGGAATAAAGCAGATGTCCTCGCTTTCGGTCTTCTTGGCGTTGGCAAAGCCCTGTTCGGCGGCTATGCGGCGCACGTCGCGCTCCTTGTCCAGGCCCGCCAGTGGAAAGATCGTGCGCGCCAGGCGCTCTTGTGTGAGTGAATACAAAAAGTAACTCTGGTCCTTTTTGGGGTCTTCGCCGCGATGCAGCCGCCAGGTGCCGTCGGACGCCTGGCTCGTTTTGGCGTAGTGACCTGTGGCGATGTAGTCGCAGCCCATGTCGAGTGCCGCATCGAGCAGCGCGCCAAACTTAATATGGCGGTTGCAGATGATGCACGGATTGGGCGTCAACCCTTCCTGGTAGGCAGTCACGAAGCGCTCGATAACGTTGCAGTCGAAGGTTTGCTGCAGGTCGAGCACATGGTGGGGTATCCCCAGGCGCTCGGCGACGGCCTTCGCGTCGGCGATGTCGCGGTCGACTTTGCTCATGCCCGTGGCGGGGTCGGGTGCGGGACGGGTGAGGCGCATGGTGGCACCGACGCATTCGTAACCCTGACTTTTGAGCAGATACGCGGTCACGCTGGAATCGACGCCGCCGCTCATGGCGACGAGCACGCGCTTATTGTGCATGGGGAGGTTCTCCTTGGTGGCATGTGGCCAAAAAAGAAAAGCGGCGCGGGAGGCTGGTTCCGCGCCGCAGACATTGTAGCAAGTTCGGGCGTCCTGTGGGACACCCTGTTGGGATGAGCTCAGGCTGCCAGAAGAGAGGGGAGACCGGCGTGCCTTGGACTCGTTCTAAGAACGAGAAGCCCTAGTCCTGGAAGAGTGCCGTGGACAGGTAGCGCTCGCCGGTGTCGGCGAGCAGCGCCACGATGGTCTTGCCCTCGTTCTCGGGGCGCTTGGCCAGCTGCAGTGCGGCCCACACGGCGGCGCCGGACGAAATGCCCACGAGCACGCCCTCCTTGTGGCCCACGGCGCGGCCGGTGGCAAAGGCGTCGTCGTTCTCGACGGGGATGATCTCGTCGTAGACCTGGGTGTCGAGGACGTCGGGCACAAAGCCGGCACCGATACCCTGGATCTTGTGCGGGCCGGCCTGGCCCTTAGAGAGCACCGGGGAGGTGGCGGGCTCGACGGCGACGACCTGAATCTCGGGGTTTTGCTCCTTGAGGAACTCGCCCACGCCGGTCACGGTGCCGCCGGTGCCGACGCCGGCGACGAAGATGTCGACCTTGCCGTCGGTGTCGTCCCAGATCTCGGGGCCGGTCGTGGCCTTGTGAATGGCCGGGTTCGCGGGGTTCACAAACTGGCCGGCGATGATGCTGTTGGGGGTCTCCTTCTGCAACTCTTCGGCCTTGGCGATAGCGCCCTTCATGCCTTTGGAGCCGTCGGTGAGCACGAGCTGCGCACCGTATGCCTGCATCAGCTTGCGGCGCTCGACGGACATGGTCTCGGGCATGGTGATGATCACCTTGTAGCCGCGGGCGGCCGCCACCGAGGCGATGCCGACGCCGGTGTTGCCGCTCGTGGGCTCGATGATGGTGTAGTCGCCGCCACGCACGAGCTTGCCTGCCTTCTCGGCCTCGTCAATCATGTTCTTGGCGACGCGGTCTTTAACGGATCCGGCGGGGTTGAAGTATTCCAGCTTGACGAGCACGCGGGCCTTGAGACCCGCATCGGCCTCAAAGTGGGTGAGCTCCAGGAGCGGGGTGTGGCCGATAATCTGATCGATGGACGTGTAAACCTTGCTCATGATGAACCTCCAAAGTGTTCAAATGACTGGATACCGTGTGGTTTTACGGTGTGTCTAGCAGCTAAACCCATAAACCTTATAGGTTGTTCGTTTAGCTGTTGGGAAGCATAGTAGACACCAAAGCCTAGTAATGCAATAGGAAATAGGAGATTATTGCAAGTTGATTAACCATCTTGACCGGAACGGGTATTTTCAAAGCCAATTTTTCGGCTAGAATTTCAACGGACTAAAAGACCGAAAGGCAGCACTATATATGTTGGTTTCCACAAAGGGCAGATATGCCCTGCGCGTTATGGTCGACCTGGCCGAGCATCAGGCGGCCGGTCGCATCCCGCTCAAAGAGATCGCGGCGCGCCAGGGGATTTCGGAGAAGTACCTCGAGAATATTCTGGCTACGCTCGTGCGCGCCAACATGCTCTCGGGCATGCGCGGCAAGGGCGGCGGCTATGTGCTCACGCGCCCGCCCGAGCAGTACACGGTGGGCGAGATCTTGCGCCTGACCGAGGGCAGCCTGGCGCCGGTCGCCTGCCTGGATGGCGACTGCAAGGGTTGTTCGCGCTCTGACGAGTGCCCCACGCTCGACGTGTGGAAGAACCTGGACAAGCTCATCAACGACTACCTCGACGGTGTGACGCTTGATCAACTTGTCGCTCCCAACGAAGGCTACGACTACGTGATCTAGCCCACCTGCCATTTGGGGACGGGGTGGAAATGGCAGATTCTCTCGCCCTTTGAGACTTGGCAAATAAGAAGGCCGCCCATTTTTGCGATGGGCGGCCTTCGTTTTGGGCTGTTGAGACGGGCGCGGCCGGAATGGCCGTTTTAGCCCTCGGCGATGCTGTCGAGGATGCTGCGCATGATGGACACCAGGATGCTGCCCATAAAGGCCGATCCAAAGCTGGCGATGGAGATACCCGCGCCCAGCAGATTGACCGACAGATAGCTGGCCAGCTCGAGCATAAAGCTGTTGACTACGAGCTGAAAAATACCCAGCGTAATGATCGTGAGCGGCAGCGAGATGACCGTCAGGAACGGCTTGACGAGCGAATCGACGATGTTCAGGAACAGTCCCACGAAGGCGAAACAGACCCAGGCCTCGGCAAAACCGAAGGGCTGGATGCCGGGAACGAGGAACGTGGCAATCGCGATGGCGATCGAGGTAAAGAGCCAGTTAAGCATAAAGCGCATGGTGTGAATCCTTTCTTGCGCAGGGTGCGTCGGTGTCGCGTGAAGCGGTTTGCTGCGGCAGCTTGGACGGCCGCTCGGGTGTGCCGCCTTGTTCGGCCGCCCATTGTCTCAGATATTCGTGGAGCTTACGTGCGCATTCGGTTTCAAAACGGCGTTCGTCCTAGAAAATGCGCCGCTGGCAGAGAGTTTTGTCGCTTTAGTTTGGTGGTGTGCTAAACTGCTACGGGCAAAAGCCACACGCGTTGCCCTATTGCATAGAACGGGCGAACGATGCCCGATGTCAGTATCAACTTCGATGCCTTTTGGCGGGTTTGGCGGTGATCGATGAATATCGAGAACATGTTTGACAAGCCTGATGTCAAGCAGCTGGTCCACGCATTTAGTCTTTTGGATGACGAGAAGGATATCCAAGCGTTTTTGACCGATATCTGCACGCCGCGCGAGATCTGCGATCTATCGCAGCGTCTGCAGGTTGCGCGTTATCTGGATGAGGGCGAGCCTTATGTTGAGGTTCAGGCCCGCACCGGCGCTTCGTCCACTACGGTGAGCCGCGTTTCAAAGGCACTCAACGGCGAGTACGGCGGCTATCGCAAGATCCTCATCAAACTGGAGGATGGCGAGTAGGCCAGCGGCAACAAACGAATTGCGCAGAACCGTCCCTTCGGGGGCGGTTTTTTGATCCTTTGGGGACGGAGGAAAACGGATCGCTGGGTTAGACTGACCTCCTCGGTGATCCATTTTCCTCCGTCTCCAAGGGGTCAAATCTGTTGGCGTGGGGCAAATCTGTCCGCGCGGGCGGGTAGGATGGAAACATTGAATATTGCGAACGGTTTGAGTGGAGGACCATGCCTGTTCGAATCTATACCACCAACGCCGGCGCGGATTTGAGCGATGCCGAGGCGGCGCTGCTTGCCGACCTTATTGCCCGCCACGGGCGTGCCGTGCTGCTGGCGCCAACGTTTGCTGAGCTCGACCTGTGCCGTCATGATGCGGCGGAAGCCGGCGTTTCGCTGGGTATTGACTACAAGACGCCTACATCGTGGCTTCGCTCGCTTTGGGAGCTTTTGGGCGACGGGCGCGGTTTCGTCGACAACCTGCAGCGCCAGATGCTGTTTTCGGACATGGTAGCGCGCCTCGACGACGCCGACCCGCAGCCGCTTTCGCGCAGCCAGGGCACGGTGCGTATGCTCGCGCGTATGGCTCGCGATGTGCTGCCGGGTGTGGCAGGGACAGGCACCGAGCGTTGCTGCGACAACGTTTGCAAGCCCAAGCCCAAAAGCGACGCCGAGGCTCGCGTGTTTGAACTTTTGTGCGCCTATGCGCGCGGTTTGGACCGTCGAGATATGGTCGAGCCCTGCGAGGCGGCTGACATTATGGCCGATGCCCTGGCCGATAACCTGCCGGCGTGCACCCGCGCCGTATGCGTGCGCGGTATCACGTCGTTTACGCACGGCCTGCTCGAGCTGCTGTCTGCCGTGGCGAACAATGGGGGAGAGGTCGTCGTACTGCTTGCCTGCGAGCAGGCGGCGATGCGCGAGGAGCTTGCCGCGGCATTTGATGCCCGCGGTGTGCTGTTCGAGGCCGCGCCGCTGAGGGAGGACGCCGTCGCGTCTGATGCCGCTTGCGGGACCGCCGCTCAGCCTGCCTTTATTGAGGTCGCCGGCCCCCATGCCCGTGCCCATGCTTATGCGGACGCCATCGATAAGTTGGCGAAAACGCACAAGGAGTCCAAGGACGATAAGGCTGCTGCAACGCCCGCCGACCCCGTACGCGTGCTCGTTGTTTCTGCCCGGGCACCCCAGCTGTTCGGTGAGCTCGCCTCTCGTCTGGCGGCTCGTCATATCGCTGCCGAGACAGTTGAGTTCACGGCGTTTTCTCAATCCATTGCGGGCAGGCAGTTCACGGCGCTCGCCAACCTGATCGAGCGTATGAAGGCCGCCGACGAAGGGGCAGCTTCTAAGACTGAGTGGTGGCCCGCGCCGGAGCTTACCGACTGGATTTACAGTCCGCTTTCGGGCGCTGATGCCGTCAATGCCCGTACCTTCGATAAGAATATGCGTCTCTCGCGCAGCAAGACTACCGCGGGCGTTAAGAGCCTGCTGCAGAGCGTCCAAGGCCAGGTGAGGGGCGCGCGCAAGGCGGCGAGCGACGAGAACTGGTTTAAGAACGTGCCGTGCGTGGTCTCGGACGTGTTCCAGGCGCTGTGGCGTGACAAGCCCGTGACGGCGCTCAAGGCCATGCTTGCCGTTGCCGAGGCGTTGCCCGATCGCTCGCTGGGCAGCTTGGATGGCCAAGCCCGTCGCCAAGCGGAGGTGGCCCTGCTGCGCCACGTCATCGGCATCCTTATGAATGGCGCCCGCGCGCTCGACGTGTCGCAGGCCGCGATCGTGCCCGTGCTCGATGGCATTCGCACCAAGGTGGACAAGCGTAGTACCGCCTACGATTACGAGACCTACGAGGTTGACCGTGCGCCACGTGCTCAGGTTCGTTTTGCTTCGCTTGCCGATGCGGCGGCTCTGCGCCCCGGCAGCTACGATGCTGTGCTGTTTGCCGATGTCGATCTGGACAGCTATCCGCTCTCGCACGAGGAGGGACCGCTGGCTACGCTGACGGCGAGCCTTGGTCGCGAGGGCGTGACGCTTGAGCCTGCGGCCCTGCTGCGCGTGCGCTTTGGCCGTGCGATGCAAGCGTCGCGTGGTCCGGTTGCGCTCGCCCGCGTGACGCACGATCGCCAGGCGCGCGAGTGCTATCCGGCTGCCGTGTGGACCGAGCTGCGGGCGCACGCCGAGGCCGCTGACGCCGACAAGGCCGCTGACGATGCTAGGGCCGCTGACGATGCTAAGGCCGCTGACGATGCTAAGGCCACTGGTGACGCTAAGGCCGCTGACGCCGACAAGGCGAAGTGCGTGGGTGAGGGCGATATCGTAAGGGACTTCGATCCCGCGGCAGGCGAAGGTCTTAGGCGCGAGCGCGTGACCTGCGAAGCTCCTCAGCATCTGAGCGATGAAGCCATTCCGTATTTGGTCCTGCGTCGTCGCGATGGCGAGGGCGAGGATGCGCCGCTGGTGCCGCGCCTGACGTCTGCCTCGCAGATCGAGGCCTATTCGACCTGCCCGCTATGCTGGTTCGTCTCGTACCGCGTGAAGCCCCAGTCGATCGACGCTGGCTTTGGCAATATGGAGAAGGGCAACTTTGTCCACGACGTGCTGGAACACTTGCATGCCCGTCTGCCCCAGGAGGGCATGGAGCGCGTGACACCCATGAATCTGCCACGCGCGAAGGAGCTGCTGCGCGAGGTCTTTGACGAGACCTTGGCCGAGCATGCGGGCAAGCGCGGTACCGAGGGCCCGCTCGTGCCGCTCTCCCCGGTGGAGGAGCGCCAGGTGGCCGAGATTTTGCCGCAGCTGGAGGGCGTTCTTGCCTACGAGTCCGAGGCGCTCGCGCCCTTCGCGCCGCGCTACCTGGAGTTTGCGTTCAACGAGCTCCAGGTCGAGTATGCCGGCTGGCCGCTCGGCGGGCGCATCGACCGCGTGGATGTGGATGCCGAGAATCGCGCCGTGGTAATCGACTACAAGCATCGCACGGGCGTTGAGGAGTTTAAACTCGCCGACCCCACGGTGCGCGACGAGGAATCGGGCGAGGCCGCCATCGACGACCCGCGGTGGCTGCCGCCCCATACCCAGACGCTTATCTATGCGCAGGCCATGCGCCGGGCGCTGGATTTGGACACCCGCGCGGCGCTCTACTTTTCGACCAAGGGCGGCAAACCGGCGCTGCGTGGCGCCGCAAGTGCCGAGTTGCTCGAGGAAGAGCGCGGCGACGGTCGCATCCCAGGCCTCAAGAAAGGTTTCCCCGGCGAGGGCGGCAACATGGACTTCGATGCGCTGCTCGACCGCGTGGAGGCCGGCATCGCCGAGCGCTTGCGCGAACTCGAGGCTGGCAACGTCGCTGCTGTCGACCCGGCGTCGACGCAGGCCGCGCATGCCCGCTGCTCGTATAACCACGAAGGAACGTTTGTAAGGAGGGACGTGTAGACCATGGATCTTTCGACCTTGATGCCGCAACAGCTGCAGATCGTCAAGACGCTCGACCGTCCGCTGTTTGTCTCGGCGGGCGCCGGTTCGGGCAAGACCTTTACCCTCACGCGTCGTATCGTCTACGCGCTCTCGCCCGAATCCGGTCCGTTCGTTGAGCATCTGGACCAGGTGCTCGCCATTACCTTTACCAAAGATGCCGCGGCCGAGATTCGCGACCGCGTACGCTGTGCGCTTATCGATGAGGGGATGGACGAGGAGGCCCTGACGGTCGACGACGCTTGGATCTCGACCATCCACGGCATGTGCTCGCGTATCCTGCGCGCGCACGCGCTGGAGCTGGGCATCGACCCCGAGTTCACGGTGCTCACCGATACCGACGAGCTTATGGATCAGGCTGTTGAGCATGTGTTGGGTCGCGCGACGGCGCCCGATGCCGCCCCCGAGCTCGCGGCATCGCTCAAGGCCCTCTACGCCTGGTATACCATGGCGGGCGAGGGCGGTCCCTTTGGCGCCGGCACGACCGTCAAAGGCCTGGTGCGCGATCTGTTGGAGCTATCGAGCCAGCTGCCGGGCGGTATGGACGACGTGCGCGTGGCGCGCGGCCAGGCCGATACCTCGGCACTCGCGGATGCCTATCGCGCGGCGTTGGGCGCAAGCAAGGCCGCGACCGAGAAGGCGCAGACGGCGCTCGATGCCATCGACGCGTTCGAGGCGAGCGGCAAGACCATGACCGATGCGGCGCGACTCATGATGTCGTGTACCATGCCTCGGGCGAGCAAGGCATTCCCTAAGGAGCAGGTGGAGCTGCTCAAGGCCGAGGCCGCCGATGCGTTTGTCAATATTGTGCTTGCCTGCGGCAGTCCGGCGCTCGATGCGCTGGTGGGGCTTGCCCGTGCTGTGGAGGCGGAGTACCGCGCACTCAAGGCAGATCAGTCCGCGCTCGATAACAACGACTTGCTCCGCATGGCGCATGAGGCGCTGCGCGACTACCCGGCTATTCGAGCGGCCTATGAAGGCCGCTTTAAGATGGTCATGATCGATGAGTTTCAGGATACCGACCAGATGCAGGTCGATTTGATTCGCTATCTGACGGGTGCGGGGGAGCGCGCGCTGTGCACCGTGGGCGATGCACAGCAGTCCATCTATCGCTTCCGTGGGGCAGAGGTCGAGGTGTTCCGTCGCCAGGAGCGCAAGGTGGGTTCGACGACGGCGCCCGAGACGGTCGCCACGTCCGATGCCCCCGCCGGCGAGCTCGTCAAGCTTGTACGCAACTTCCGCAGCCACGACGAGGTGCTGCGCTATGTGGCGCGCGTCTTTGACGGCGACACCGGTGGTTTGATGCAGGGGTTCTTGGATCTTGAACCGAGCGACGAACGCGAGGACAAGCTCAAGGCGAAGGCATCGCGCCGCCAGGCGCTGCTCGTTGCCGGTGGCAGTACGCAGGAGCGAACGCAGGCGAAAGCTCGCGCGATTGCGGAGCGATTCCAAGCACTCGTTAAAGCGGGCCAGCCCCAGGGCAGCATGGTCCTGCTGCTGGGCCGCATGACCAACGCCGATGTCTATGCGCAGGCCTTCCGCGACCAGGGGCTCGACTGCGTGATCGCAGGCGGCTCGGTCTTTGCCCAGGCAGCCGAGGTGCAGACGGTGCGTGCCCTGGTCTGCGCACTCGCCAATCCGGCCGATACGGCGCAGGGCCTTATGCCGCTGCTCGCCTCGCCGATGTTTGCGCTCGGCGCCCAGGAGTTCCTGGCGCTGGCGACCAAGCTGGACGACCAGACGGGGGAGACCTCGCGCCGCAACATCGATGCGGGTATCATGAGCGATTTCGATGTGCCGGGTTTGCAAGACTTGCCGCTCGTGACGCGCGCCCGCGAGGTGCTGCGCTACGCGCTTCGCCGTGTGGGGCGCGATTCGTTCGCCGCCATCGCGCGCGATACTGTCAACGCCTCCGGCTGGTTTGTGCGTCTGGCACAGCGTGGTCCCGAGGGCAGGGCCATTGCCGCCAACGTGCTTAAGGCGCTCGATGCCGTGGCCGAGGCGGAGGCCGAGTTCGGTAACTCGCCGCGTTCCATTGCGCTTGCCTTCGACCGCTTCTTGGCGGGCAAGGAGGCCCCGGGTGCCCTCAACGAGGAGGGCGACGGCGCGGTGCGCATCATGACGGTGCATGCCTCCAAGGGCCTGGAGTATCCGGTCGTGGCGGTTGCGGAGTGCTTTGGCGTGCGTAAGTCCTCGGGTGCGGCTCAGATGGGGCGTGTCGAGGGCGGAGCGCAGGTCGTGGCGCTGCCGGCGCGCTTCGACGGCGTTAAACTCGCGGACGGCACGTTCGTAAAGGGCGATGACGTCAAAAAGCAGTTTGAGCATGCGTTTAAGGGTAAGGGCACGTCGCTATGGTTGCCGCCGGAGCTCATGGAGGATGTCTGCGCGACGGGTTCTCCCGCCGAGGCATTCGTTCGCCTGCGCAACCACGACCTGCAGCTTTCGCTCGAGGAGCGGGCTCGCTTGCTCTATGTCGCCATGACGCGAGCGCGCGAGCTGGTCATTCTGGCGATGGATGTCGGCGTGAGCCGCGGCAAGGTGTGCGCGCCGACCTTCGATGTCGAGACGGATCTGACCTACGACGTGCTGCGCCGCATCCTGCCGACCGACAGCCTGGACATGCCGCAGCTCGATAGCGACCGTTTGGTGTTCGACAACTCCCAGCCGGGCGACTACGAGCTCATTTCGCTGGCGGACTTTACGTTTGGCGAGCAGGCGTTTGAGGCCAACGCTTCACTGGATGCCGAGGGCAGGCTTGTTCGCGGCGATGCGGAGCCGGAGGGTGCCGGTGCAGATGCCCGCGCCGCCGTTCCCGGTCCTGCCGACCCTGAGCCCGATGCGTTTGAGCTCGTGTATCCCCAGGCGGTGGGCGTGCGCATGGGCATCTGCCCGTATCCGGCGCGCGATTCGTACAGCTACTCGTCAATTGCCGCGGCGCTGCATACCGAGGCCGAGGACCGTGCCGCCGAGGCACGCGTGCCCATGGACGAGGCTGGCGATGATGTGGAGTCGGATGGTTCCGAGATGACGGATGCAGACGTGGCCGCCGTTGAGCCCGTCGGCAAACCCATGGCGCTGGGCTCGGCCTTCCACGCTGCCTGCCAGTGGCTCATCGAGATGGGTGCCGATGAGCTGCCCGCTGAGCGTGCCGATGCGCTGGCGCGCCTGTGGTGCCTGACGCCGGAGCAGCGCGAACGCTTCGACGTTGCCCTGGACCGCTGGCTCAAGTCGGCTGTTCGTGCCGACCTGCTCGCGTGGCCGTGCGTTCGCGCCGAGGTGCCGTTCTTTTCGCTGGGCTGCGAGGACGAGGACATCGCTCGCTACGGTGCCTATGCCGAGGGCGCCATCGATGCACTGGCCACCGACCCGGCCGATCCGTCACGCGCACTGGTCATCGATTACAAGACAGGCGGCACACCGGACGAGACGTCGGAACAGCTGCAGGAGAAGCACGCCCTGCAGGCGCGTGCCTACGCCGATGTTCTGCACAAGACGGGCTTTGAGGCCGTGACCGTCAAGTTCGTCCGCGTGGAGCAAGTCGACCCCGCCAACCCGTGCGAGCCTCAGGTGGTCACCTACAGCCTCTAGCCCTCAATAACTTGCGGTGGAATACGGACTGTTTTGGCCAAAAAAGCTGCCAAACAGTCCGCATTTCACCGCAACTGCGTGAGTAGCCGTGTGGGTTTGGCTAGGTTCGGGTGCTGTCCGTGCCGTGGGGTAAAATCGTTCAGTCAGAACACGAACCCGCATCGGAGCTCATCACATGGCATTCGTCCATCTGCACAATCACACTGTTTTCTCCATGCTCGACGGCGCAACCCGTATCCAGGATATGGTCAACCGTGCCGTTGAGCTTGGCATGCCCGCCGTGGCCATTACCGACCACGGCTACATGTATGGCGTGCCCGACCTGGCGCTGGCCTGCGACGCCGTCAACCACAACACGCCCGAGTACAAAACCTGGAGCCACGACAAGGCCTTCTTGGAAAAGGACCGCCGCGACGAGCTGGTGGAGCCCGACCCCGAGGCAAGCCCGCGCGAGCATGCCCAGTATGTGAAGGACATGGCCATGTGGGACGAGAAGGGCAACATCGACGAGCTCAAGCCGCCCCTGGTCATCAAACCCATCTTTGGGTGCGAGGTCTACTTTACGCCGGACGAGACGCTCGCCCGCGACCATAAGCCCGAGCTCTACCACATGATCCTTCTGGCCAAGGACCAGGAGGGCTACGTCAACCTGATGCAGACGGTCTCCGAGGCCGCCGTGCAGGGCTTTTACTACAAGCCGCGCGTGACGCTCGACAACCTGCGCCGCCACGCCAAGGGCATGATCTGCACGAGCGCCTGCATCGCCGGCATCATCCCCAAATACATCGACCGTGGTGACATGGAGGGCGCCATCAAGTGGGCCGAGACCTTCCGTGACACCTTCGAGCCCGGCGATTTTTATATCGAGATCCAGGAACACGGCATCACCACCGACAACGGCCTGACCGATGAGCAGATGGACCGCACGCTCATTGACATCGCCAAGCAGGTGGGCGTCAAGGTTATCGCCACCAACGACTTCCACTACCTGCGCCGCGAGGACGCGCCCGTGCAGGACGTCATCATGTGCATTGGCATGAACGCCAAAGTCGACGACCCCAACCGCATGCGCATGACTGGCTCGGAGTTTTACATGAAGACCGAGGAGGAGATGCGGGCGATGTTCCCGTATTGCCCCGAGGCCTGCGACAACACGCTCGAGATCGCCGACAAGTGCTACGTCGAGCTCGACTGGGACTCCATCATCCTGCCGCGCTTCCCGTTGCTCGATCCCGGCGAGACGCACGAGAGCCAGTTCCGCCGCGAGTGCGAGAAGGGCCTGCGCCAGCACTACGGTGACGACTGGGCCACGCGCGAGATCGGTGGCGTCAACATCAAAGAGCGCTTTGAGTACGAATACAAGGTCATCTGCGACAAGGGCTTTGCCGCCTACTTTTTGATCGTCGCCGAGTACGTGCAATGGGCCAAGGACAACGGCATCGGCGTCGGCCCCGGCCGTGGCTCGGCTGCCGGCGCTATCGTCGCCTACGCCATGAACATCACCGCGTTCGATCCGCTCGAGAACGGCCTGATGTTCGAGAGGTTCCTGTCCCCGCAGCGTACCGAGATGCCCGATATCGATATGGACTTCGACGATGAGCGGCGCCTCGAGGTCGTGGAGCACGTTCGCCAGCTCTACGGCCCCGAGAAGGTCACCCACGTCATCACCTACTCGACCATTAAGGCCAAGCAGGCTATCAACGACGCCGCGCGCGTCCTGGACTACCCGGTCTACATGGGCCAGCGCCTGTCCAAGATGGTCTCGAGCGATCCCAAGGTCAAGCTCAAGCAGGTGCTCGAAAAGCAACCCGGCAAAGAGGATCTGTTTAACCCCGATTTTGCTGAGGCATATAAAAAGGACGACGACGCCCGCCGCATCATCGACACGGCGCTCTCGATTGAGGGCCTCACCCGTGGCGAGGGCGTGCACGCGTGCGCCGTTCTGATCTGCCGCGACCCCGTCAACGAACATGTGCCCACCAAGCTCGACACCAAGGGCGGCGTCGAGATTACCCAGTACGAGGGCCATACCGTTGCCGACATGGGCCTGCTCAAGATGGACTTCTTGGGCCTGCGCACGCTGACGGTTATCTCCAAGGCCAAGGCAAACATCAAAAAGAACTTCGGTATCGACATCAAAGAGGAAGAGATCCCCTTTGACGATCCCGAGATCTTTAAGCTCATGGGCTCCGGTCACACTGCCGGCGTCTTCCAGGTCGAGTCCGCCGGCATGACGGCCACGATCAAGAACATGAAGCCCACCGAGTACAAGCACGTCGTAGCATTGATCGCCCTGTACCGCCCGGGCCCGCTGGGCGCCGGCATGGTCTCGTCCTACATCAACCGTATGAACGGCAAGGAGCCGGCCGTCTCCTACGACGACCGCCTGGACGACATCCTGGGCGAAACCTACGGCACCATGGTCTACCAGGAGCAGGTTATGCTCATCTCCGTCGAGATGTGCGGCTTCTCCAAGGGCGAATCGGACTCGCGTATCCGTAAGCCCGTGGCTAAGAAAAAGATCAAGCTGCTCACGTCGACGGTGCTTCACTGGGAGGATGGCTCGGACGAGACCACCTACGACCACTGGATGAACGGCGCTATCAAGAATAACTACACGCGCGAGGTCGCCCAGAAGATTTGGGACGATGTTCTCGAGTTCGCGTCCTACGCCTTCAACAAGTCGCACTCCGCCGGCTATGCCATTCTGGTTATGCAGACGGCGTGGCTCAAGGCGCACTATCCGCACGAGTACATGGCGGCCGTTCTGACGTCCTATACGGGCAAGACCGACAAGATCGTGCACTACGTCTCGGCATGCCGTCACGACGGCATCCCCGTGCTGTCGCCAGATGTCAACGAGTCCGGTACCGAGTTCACGGCTACCAAGGAGGGCGTGCGCTTTGGTCTGGCCGGCATCCGCGGCGTGGGCACCGGCGTGGCGCAGGCGATTATCGCCGAGCGCGAGGCGGGCGGCCCGTTTAAGACGCTGCACGACTTTGTCGAGCGCGTGGACTCGAGCCAGGCCAACCGCCGCGTGATCGAATCGCTCATCAAGGCAGGCGCCTTCGACTCCACGGGGTATCCGCGTCGCCAGATGATGCACTTTGTGGATAAGAACAACCCCGAGAACATCATCGATGCCGCGGTGAAGCGCCAGAAGGATCGCGCGAGCGGCCAGACGTCGTTCTTCGACATGTTTGGCGACGTTGAGGGCTCGGGCTTTGAGGTGAGCGTGCCCGATCCGGATGGCCAGGAATGGGACCGCCACCTTAAGCTGAGCCAGGAGAAGGAAGTTCTGGGCATCTATGTCTCGGACCACCCGCTGCGCCCGTTTGAATATGCACTAGCCAAGGCGCGCGACTTCTCGTTCTCGCAGATCGACACCGGCTACGAGGTTCAGAATCCTACGGGCGGCACCATCAACCAGGAGATTCCCGAGGGCAAGGCGCTGTGGTGGGCCGGTATGGTCTCGAGCGTGTCCAAGCGCGTGACCAAAAACGGTGACCCCATGGGCATCGTGCAGCTCGAGGACATGGAAGGCGAGGCCACCGTCGTCGTGTTCCCCAAGACCTATAAAGAGGCCGAGGGGTACCTGTACGGCGAGGTCGATCCCGAGACCGGCGCGCAGCTGTCCGATGCCTTTGTGCGCATTAAGGGCAAACTCGAGCGCTCGGACCGCGGCGACCAGATCATCGCGCAGGAGATCGTGCCGCTCGAGCTTAACGAGGAGAACAACAAGCCCAAGGTGTTTGAGGTCATGGTGCCCAACAGCCGCTTTAGCCAGGGCAATATGGCGCGCCTGGCCACGGTGCTCACCGCTAACCCGGGCGGCGACCGCGTGGAGATCTTTATCGAGCAGGTGGACGGGCGCGTGCTGCGTGCCGAGGTACCTGCCAAGGTCAACGCGCGTTCGATTCCGCTGCTGGCCGAGGCCAAGGCCATTGTGGGTAACCAGGGTCGCGTGACGGTGATCTAAGCTACCCCGGGTGAGATTGGAGGAAGTGATGGCGCAGGGGACGTTTGTGCAGGCGCTCCGGAAAGAGGCGGCGCTGAGCGGCACCTTTATGAAGGGCCGCTCGCTCATGCTCAACGGTGCCGTGCTATCGTTTGAGGACAGCGGCTCGCGCTTCTCCAAAAACGTGACGGTCGAGGGCACGGTGCGCGGCTCGCGCGGTGACCTGTACAAGACGCACGTGGCGCTCGACATGGACGAGCACGAGGTTATCGACTACGACTGCGACTGCCCCGCCGCATACCGCTATCCCGGTATGTGTAAGCACGCCATTGCCACGGCGCTGGCGTATTTGGATGCCAGCGGCGCCGAGCCCGTCGAAGGTTTGCGCACGCCGGTTCGCACGTTTACGGCGCAGCCGAAACAGCCCGCGCGCGCCGCGTCCGCCGCGCCGGCCGTCAACCCCAACTTTCCCTTCCCGGCGCCCGTCCCCACGAGCCCGAGCCTTGTGGCGGCGCTTTCCGATCTTTCGGACGCGCGCATGGATGAGCTGGCGAGCATGCGCCGCAAGCTTGCCGGTGCCGTTGATCCCGACGCTCCCAAAGCGGCGTTGGAGCCCTCGTTGGTGCCGTACTACAATCCGCTGTTCGCTGACCGCTTTAGCTGGGCGCTCGAGTTCCGCATTCGCTGTGGATCGGTGTCCTACGTGGTCAAGGACATCGACGGCATGGCCGATGCCTACGTGCGCGGCGGCACGTTCTCCTATGGCAAGAAGCTCACGTTTGTCCATTCACCTGAGGCCTTTGACGAAACATCGGCAAAGCTGCTCAACCTTGTTGCGACGACAGTTGCCTATCTCGATGACATCACAAGCTCGCGTTCGGCGTCGTACGACTTTGCCCGCAGCGGTTTTGTTGCCGAGCGTCAGTTGCCGCTGTCCGAGCATAGCATCGTATATGTGCTGGACCTGCTGCGCGGCCAGACCATCTCCTTTGAGCCCGCCTGGTCGCGGGGGATGACGACGCATCGCACCTACGACGTGGCGGTTGAGCTGTCTCCGCAAGGGGAGGACGAGGCATCCGCTAAGCGCCCACCGCTGCTTGCCGCCAAAATCGCGCCGGCGGCTGGTGGTAGCTATGACCTGCGCCTGCCCGCCGATATGTACTGCTTTGCGTCGGGCGATGCCGCCTACTTGGTTGACACGCGCCGCGCGCGCCGTACCGACGCTGCATTTGCTCAGCATGCCGCACCTTTTTTGTCGCGCTTGCTGCCGTGCCGCACGCCCGCCCATATTGCCGCCGAGCAGGTGGGGGAGTTCTGCCGTATGGCGCTGCCCATTTTGCGCGACTATACCGACCTTACCGCGCCCGCTGCGCTCGATACCGTGGCGCCCGAGCCGAGCTTTGCCATGGCAATCGGCGTCGACGATGGGCTCGTGACCTGCAAGATTACGGTTACCTACGGCGACTGGTCGGCGGATCTCTTTGGCCTGGGCGCTCCGGGCAGCCCCTTCGAAGAGCAGCGCCCCGGTGTGCCACCCCGCGACGAGGTGGCGGAGTTTCGCGTTATGGATACGGCGGCCCTGTACTTCGATTTCTACGAGGGCGGTCTGGCGTTTGAGGAGCGCGATGACGCCCGCTTGTTCTGCCTGCTGACCGAGGGCCTGTCCGCCCTGTCCGAGCTGGGTGAGGTCATGCTTAGCGACCGTCTGCGCCAGATTTCGGTCCGCCCCGCGCCCAAGCTCTCGGTTCGTGCGACCGTTAAGAGCAATCTGCTCGATGTCGAGCTGGGCGCGAGCGGGCTTTCGGCCGCGGACCTTGCCGTCTATCTCGATTCGTACAAGCGCCATCAAACGTTTGCGCGCCTTACGTCCGGCGACATCATTCGCCTGGACGAGGGAGCGCGCGCCGCGTTTGGCCTTGCCGAGGACCTGGGTGTCGATGCCGTCGACCTGCTCGACGGCGTGTCGCTTCCCGCGTCGAGCACCCTGTTCGTCGACAGCATGCTCGCACGCACGCCGGCGCTCGAGGCCGATCGCGACGCTGCGTTCCGCCGTACCGTCGAGCGCCTGGACACGCTCGGCAAGATGGACTTTACGGTGCCGGCATCGCTCAAGGCAACGATGCGCGGCTACCAGGTCGACGGATACCAGTGGCTCGGCTCGCTTGAACACCTGGGCCTTGGCGGCATCTTGGCCGACGACATGGGCCTGGGCAAAACGCTCCAGATGATTGCGCATATTCTGGCGCGCGTGGAGGCGGGGGACACCAAGCCCACGCTCGTGGTATGCCCGGCCTCACTCGTGTACAACTGGACTGCCGAGCTGGAGCGCTTTGCCCCGTCGCTCGATGTGTGCGCCATTGTGGGCGCCAAGGCTCAACGCCGCGTGCAGATCGCCGGCGTGGCCGAGCATAGCGTGGTCGTGACGTCGTATGACCTTATGCGGCGCGATATCGACGAGTACGTCGAGCAGGATTTTGCCCGCGTGGTGCTCGATGAGGCACAGTACATTAAAAATCCGCTCACGCAGGTGGCGCGCGCCGCCAAGCGCCTGCCTGCCGGCGTGCGCTTTGCCCTGACGGGCACGCCCATCGAAAACCGCCTATCCGAGCTCTGGAGCATCTTCGACTTTTTGATGCCGGGCCTGCTGGGCACGCGTGAATCGTTTGCAAAGCGATTCGAAAGCCCGGTCGAGCATGCCGAGGGCGATAGCGCCGCTCGCCTGCAGGCGCTCGTGTCGCCGTTTGTGCTGCGTCGCGTTAAGGAAGACGTGGTGGCCGACCTGCCCGAAAAGATCGAAGACACGGTGATGGCACAGCTTACCGGCGAGCAACGCAAGCTCTACCTGGCCAACCAGGACCGCATCGCCCAGCAGGTGCAGCACCGCGAGGCTGGGGAGTTTAAGAAGGACAAGCTCAAGGTGCTCGCCGAGCTCACCAAGCTGCGCCAGATCTGCTGCGACCCGCGTCTACACTACGAGGATTACAAGGCGGGGAGCGCCAAGCTCGATACGTGTATGGAGCTCGTGCACGGCGCACTCGACGGCGGGCATCGCATCCTGTTGTTCAGCCAGTTTACGGGTATGCTCGATATCATCGGTAAGCGCTTGGCCAAGGAGGACATCGCCTTCCTTAAGCTCACGGGCGCTTCGTCTAAGGAGAGCCGCGCCAAGATGGTCGCGCAGTTCCAAGCGGGCGAGGTTCCGGTCTTTTTGATTTCGCTCAAGGCGGGCGGCGTGGGCCTTAACCTGACGGCGGCCGACGTGGTCATCCACTACGACCCGTGGTGGAACGTGGCAGCGCAGGACCAGGCGACCGACCGCGCGCACCGTATTGGCCAGCAACATACCGTGACCGTGTACAAGCTCATCGCCAAGGACACGATCGAGGAGCGCATTATGCAGATGCAGGAGTCCAAGCGCGACCTGGTCAACAGCGTGCTCGGCGGCGACGGCATCTCGTCGGCGCTGTTTACCCGCGAAGATGTTCTGGCGCTGCTGGGCGGCGACGGGCGCTAACCCGCTCGGGTGGGGCCGCCAGGGCGGATAGCGCACGCTGCCCCATCGTCCCCGCCCGTTATGTGTTCATTTGCAATGCCGTGGATGGTTTGTCTGCCTTTGGGCATAAGAACCATCAAGAACATTGGCGCGTCAGCAAAGGAGAACATCATGGCGAAATTCTTTAAGGACCCCGACGGTAAGCTCATTGCCGCCCTTGGCAACGACGTTGCAACCCCTGCCGGTTGCACGGAACTGACCGCAAACACTGAGGACGCGGCGCACGAGAAGCACGTGCCTGTTGTCGAGACCGAGCGCGACGGTCACGTGATTCGCGCACGCGTTGGCTCGGTCGAGCACCCCAGCCTGCCCGAGCACTATATTGAGTGGATCGCCCTTGAGGCCGAGGGCCGCTTAGAGGTCCATTACCTTGAGCCCGGCATGAAGCCCGCGACGTTTTTTGCCGGCGGTTCCAAGACCGGTACCGTCTATGCCTACTGCAACCTGCACGGGCTGTGGTCCGCGACGTTCTAGGAGCGCGCCCCCGCTCGGGGTATCATAGCTAGCATATGCACATGCGAGCGCCGACTGCATCATGCGGCCGGCGCTTTTACTACGATTTCGATGGTTTACGACGGAAAGGGCTGAGCCATGAAGCTCGCGCTTGCACAGATCGATATGCGCCTGGGTGATATTGAGGGCATTTGCGGCCGCATCGAGGACCAGGCTCGTCTGGCCCACGAGCGCGGGGCGCGCGTGCTGTGCGTTCCGGCTCCGCTCTTTATGGGCGCCATGCCCGGTGGCCTGGTGGGCGCTGCCGACTTTGAGCACGACATGCTTGCCGGCTTGACTGGTGTCGCCGAGCGCATCCAGGAGCTTGACATGATCTGCATCGTGCCCGCGGCGGTTTCGTTTGAGGGTCAGCCGCTGCTCGACTACATGATGCTCAAGGACGGTCATGTGGTGCCGGCGCGTTCGAGCATTGCCCTGCAGCGTGGCGAGAACAACGACACGCGTTGGGCGCCGCCGGTGTTCGACGTGGACGGCGTGCGCATCGCCGTGATTTTTGACTTGGACCGCGAACTCGAGATGTTGCCGACCGGTGTTGACCTCATTGCGTATTTCCAATTCAATGCGTTTGACATGACCGACCGCGAGACTGCCGCCATTGCCGCCGTTCGCAGCGGCGCCTACCGCAAGATCGCATCCAAGCGCAGCGTGTGGTTTGCCTGTATGGCGCCGGTCGGTGCCTATGACGAGTCGGTGTATACCGGCGGTTCGTTTGTGCTCGACGACTGCGGTCGCGTGGTGGCCCAAGCGCCGTGTTTTGAGGAGAGCCTGCTGGTTCAGGAGATTCAGCGCGGCGTGATGCTCGATGCCCTGGAAGATCACGAACTGCCCGAGTTCCGTTCCGAGGAGTGGCTGTGGCAGGCGCTGGTGCTCGCCGTGCGCGACAACGCCCGGGCCCACGGTGCGTCGCGCGCCGTGGTGGCACTCGAGGGCGACTTGCCGTCGTCCCTGCTGGCGGCGCTGGCCGTCGACGCTCTGGGCCCACGTAATGTGATTGGCCTGGTGCTGGGGCGCAACCGCATCTTTACGCCGGCGCAGGAAGAGGCCGAGGCTGCCCGCTGTGCCGCCGTCCGCGCCATCGCCGAGCGTCTGCACATTCGCACCGTCGAGCGCGATGCACCGGATGCGGCGCGTGTGCTCGATCGCGACGTGTCGGCGGGCGATGCCGAGCGTCTGCGCTCGCGCACGCTGGGCCTCATGCTGGAGGACACGGCGCTCGAGCTGGGTGCGATGGCGCTGAGCCCGCTGTCCAAAACCGAGTACGCGCTGGCGGCGCCGGCGCTTTGCGGCGGCTACCAGGGCGATTACGCGCCCTTTGGCGATGTGTACCTGTCGACGCTTGAGTTTGTGGCGCGTGTGCGCAACCGCGCGTCTGCCGTGGTGCCCCAAGAGCTCGTGACGCTCAACGCGGTGGAAGATTGTATGGAGCGCGTGCTGGCGCAGGCGCTCTCGACGCTCGACGGTCCGGTCGATATGCTCGACCGCGCGGCACAGCTGCTCGGCGGGGTCGAGCCGGGTGAGATCGATGGCGCGCTTGAGGCGCACGTGGACCGCAATCGATCTTTCGACGACATCCCGATGGCCGCTGGCAAGCCTGAGGCCTGCTCGCTGCTGCTGATGCTCGTTCGACAGGGTGAGGCTGCCCGCCGCATGTTGCCGACGGCGCCGATCGTTTCGTCCCGTTCGTTTGCCGAGCGCTCCTGGCCGTACATGCTCGCGTGGTCCGACCTGGGGCTTAACGGCAAGGAGCGTATGACGGTCGATTCGCTGGCGCGCGCCGAGGTGCGCCGTTTTGCTGACGAGGATACGAGCGAGCGCATGCGAAACGAGATGATGGGCGTGCTGGGCGAGCTACTGGGTATTTCGCCCGAGCAGATGGAGGAGCTGCGCTCTGAGGACGGTCAGCGTCGTTTGCACGAGGGAATGAAAAAGTTCGAGGGCGAGGTTCAGGACGCCATCGAAAAGATGATGGGCGGCCAGGGTGGCCCGCAGGGTGGACCCCAGGGCGGACCGATGCCGCACCCGCCGGTGGATCCGAGGCAATTCCCGTTCTTCTCACAGAACTAGGTCGCTGCGCGCCCGCCAGAGCGGCAATCTGCCTTTCAATCGTCGGGCATGACCGCAAGGTCAATGCCCTCCTCTTTCAAGGCACCTTGCTCGCTCTGGCGGGCGCTCGCTTGCGTATGCTCAACCTACAATTCGATCTCGGCTGACTTATGGAGCTAGCGTTGTGTTATTCTAGAACAGACGTTCGTGAATGATGCGCGGGGCCTTGCCTTGTGCTTTGCTGGTGGCGAGGGGAGGTTGGCTTGGTTATCTTGGGCATTGACCCCGGTTTGGCCCATACGGGTTGGGGGATTATCGAGGAGCGGCGTGGCGAGGTTCGCTGCCGTGCCTACGGTTGTATCGAGACCAGCGCGGGTAGTCCGCTCGCGGTGCGCCTGTCGCATATCGCCCGCGACCTCAAGGGTGTCGTGGAGCGTTATCGACCCGATACCGCTGCCATCGAGAGCATCTACTTTGGCGCCAACGTTCGCTCGGCCATCCCCACGGCGCATGCCCGCGGCGCTGCACTCGTGGCTCTTTCGGAATGCGCACTCGAGATCGGCGAGTACACGCCTATGCAGATTAAGCAGGCTGTGGTGGGTACCGGTGCCGCAGATAAGCGGCAGGTCGCCTATATGGTGCGCACGCTCACGCAGCTCGATCACGACCCGCATCCCGACCATGCCGCCGATGCCCTGGCCTGTGCCATCTGCCACGTAAACCTCAGCCGCACCCGCGCCCTTACCGGTGGCGAGTTCTATCAACAGAGAGGAACCGGATACTGATGATTTCCCAGCTCCACGGAACGCTTGTCGAGGCCACGATGAGCTCCGCTGTCGTCGACGTGTCGGGCGTTGGCTTTGAACTCGGCATCTCGGGTAGCACTGCGGCCACGTTGCCGACGCCCGGCGGCGAGGTCCGCCTCTACACGCGTATGCAGGTGCGCGAGGACGCCATGACACTTTTCGGTTTTTCCTCTAAGGATGAGCGCACGATGTTCGATCGGCTCGTGTCTGTCTCGGGCGTTGGCCCGCGCTTGGCGCTCGCCGTGCTTTCCACCTATACCGTGGGGCAATTGTATTCGCTGGTGATGGCCGAGGACGACAAGGGCATGGCCAAGGTGCCCGGTGTGGGCAAAAAGACAGCTCAGCGTCTGATCCTGGAGCTCAAGAGCACCTTTGCCAAGGACAAGGGCTTTGTGCCGGTCGACGTGATTCCCGGCCAGGTTGTGATGCCCGTGCCCGCTGCCGCTCCCTCGGCCATCGATGACGCCCGTGCGGCGCTCCTTTCCATGGGCTTTAGCCCGCAGGAGACCTATGTTGCCCTGAGCGGGTATGATGGGCAGAATATGCGTGTCGAGGATCTGCTCGGCGCGGCGCTTAAGCGACTCGGAATGGATGCGTGATGTGGGAAGCCGATGACTCTCAGGACCTGTGGGCGACGCCCGGCAACTCGCCGGCGGCATCCATGGCGCACGGCGAGCGCATGGTGGGCTCGGAGCTGACGGCCGAGGACCTCGATGTCGACCGCACTTTGCGCCCCCAGCGCCTGGACGATTACTGTGGCCAGGAGCACATCAAGCAGAGCCTGCGCGTGTTGATCGAAGCGGCGCAGAACCGTGGCGAGACGCTCGACCACGTGATTTTCTCGGGTCCTCCGGGCCTGGGCAAGACCACGCTGGCCACCGTTATCGCCAACGAGCTGGGCGCTCAGATCAAGACCACGAGTGGCCCCGCCATCGCGCGCACGGGCGACCTGGCGGCCATCCTTACTAACTTGCAGCCGGGTGATGTGCTGTTTATTGACGAGATCCACCGCCTCAACCGTTCGGTCGAGGAGGTCCTGTACCCCGCGATGGAGGACTTTGCCCTCGATATCGTGATCGGTAAAGGCCCGGCCGCACGATCGATTCGCCTGGATATCCCCAAGTTTACGCTGGTGGCGGCAACGACCCGCTCGGGTATGTTGACTGGCCCGCTGCGCGACCGCTTTGGCATTTCATATCGCCTGGATTACTACACGGTCGAAGAACTCGCGCAGATTGTGACGCGCTCGGCGTCCATCCTGGGCGTGACGATCGACCACCCCAGTGCGCTCGAGATCGGCTCGCGTTCGCGCGGCACGCCACGTCTTGCCAACCGCCTGCTCAAGCGCGTGCGCGATTACGCACAGGTGCGCGGCAACGGCCCTATCGAGCTCGATATCTGCCGCCAGGCGCTCGAGTTCTTCGAGATCGATGAGCTTGGTCTGGACTGGATGGATATTCGCATTTTGGAGACACTCGCTAAGACGTTCTCCGGACGTGCCGTGGGCCTGACAACGCTTGCCAGCGCGGTGGGCGAGGACCCGGGAACGCTCGAGGATGTCTATGAGCCCTATCTGCTGCAGTGCGGCTTGATGATTCGCACGCCCCAGGGCCGCCAGGCAACGCTTCGCACCTTTGAGCACTTGGGGATTGAACCTACCATTTAGGGCGCTTTGTTTTGGCGGGCTGTTAAGCTATCGCTGAGCATTGGATAAACATATCGCCATTCATCGGTTACGGGTGTTTTACTATTGCGCGCCCGTGCTATGCTGAATTGGTCTTTTTCTCATTCGGTAACGAAAGGACCTCCCATGCCTACTGACATCGAAATCGCACGTTCCGTCACACCGCTGCCCATTACCGAGGTGGCCAAGAACGCCGGTGTCGACGTAAAGCACCTGATTCCGTACGGCTTCGACAAGGCTAAGGTCGACTACTCTCTGCTTAATGAGCCAACTGATCACCAGGCCAAGCTCGTCCTCGTGACCGCCATCAACCCCACGCCTGCGGGCGAGGGTAAGACCACCACGACCATCGGTCTGGCCGATGGCCTGCGCCGTCGCGGCGTCAAGAGTGCTGTGGCCCTGCGTGAGCCTTCGCTCGGTCCCGTCTTTGGCGTCAAGGGCGGTGCCGCCGGCGGCGGCTGGGCGCAGGTCATCCCCATGGAGGACATCAACCTGCACTTTACCGGTGACTTCCACGCTATCGGTGCCGCTAACAACCTGCTGGCCGCCATGCTCGACAACCATATTCAGCAGGGCAACCAGCTCGGTATCGATGTTAAGCGCATCACCTGGAAGCGCGTCGTCGACATGAACGACCGTCAGCTGCGCCATGTCATCGACGGTATTGGCGGCAAGGCCCAGGGCGTGCCGCGCGAGGACGGCTTCGATATCACCGTTGCCTCCGAGGTCATGGCAATCCTGTGCCTGTCCACGAGCATCAATGACCTCAAGGAGCGCCTGGGCGAGATTGTTGTCGGCTACAGCTATGCCGGCGAGCCCGTTCGCGCCCGTGACCTTAAGGCTCAGGGTGCCATGGCGGCCCTGCTCAAGGATGCGCTCAAGCCCAATCTGGTGCAGACGCTCGAGGGTACGCCCGCGTTTGTCCACGGCGGTCCCTTCGCCAACATTGCCCACGGCTGCAACTCTATCATGGCTACGCGTATGGCGATGCGCTTTGGCGATGTCGCTATTACCGAGGCCGGCTTCGGTGCCGATCTGGGTGCCGAGAAGTTCCTCGACATTAAGTGCCGCATGACGGGCGTTCGCCCCAGCGCCGTCGTGATTGTCGCTACCGCCCGCGCGCTTAAGTACAACGGCGGCGTTGCCAAGGCCGACCTCAACGAGGAGAACCTCGAGGCTCTCAAGGCCGGTATGCCCAATCTGCTGCGTCACGTCGACAACATCCAGAACGTTTATGGTCTGCCCTGCGTAGTCGCCATCAACCGCTTCCCGACGGACACCGAGGCCGAGCTTGCTCTCATCGAGTCCGAGTGCCAGAAGCTCGGCGTCAACGTTAAGCTTTCCGAGGTCTGGGCCAAGGGCGGCGAGGGCGCGCTCGACCTGGCCGATGAGGTCATGCGTCTGATTGAGCAGCCGAGCGAGCTCAAGTTTGCCTATGAGGACGGCGCCGATGTGGCCGACGCTCTTGAGGCCATTGCCACCAAGGTCTACCGCGCCGACGGCGTTGACTTTACGCCGGCCGCCAAGCGCCAGCTCGCCGAGCTGCGCGAGAACGGCTTTGGCAACCTGCCGGTGTGCGTGGCCAAGACGCAGTACAGCTTTAGCGACAACGCCAAGGCCCTGGGCGCTCCCGAGAACTTCCGCATCACCGTGCGCGAGCTCAAGGTTTCCGCCGGTGCCCACTTTGTGGTCGCACTGACTGGCAGTGTTCTGACCATGCCGGGCCTGCCCAAGGTCCCCGCGGCCGAGAACATCGACGTCGACAACGACGGCAACATTACCGGCTTGTTCTAAGCCTGCTGCCCATAGCCGCTTGTCCGCCCCGTCGCGCCTGCCAAGGCCCGGCGGGGCTTTTGTTTTCTAGCCGCGCTTGTCTTGTAGATATGGACGGGCTCTGTCCGTCACGGGCTTTTGCGCGGGTAGAATGCATGGATAACTTGATGCTCACGCGCGACGGAAAGGAATCGTTGCATGGATCAGGACAAGACAACCGTGATGGGCGGCTACGGTTCCGCGCAGGCTGGCGATAGCGCCGATGCGACCCGCGTTGTTCCCAACCTCGGTTATACCGACCCCGCCGCGACGCAGCCTTCTGCCGAGCCCACCCGGGTTATGGGCTATGGCGACACGGCGCAGGATTCGTACGCTGCATCTTCGCAAGGCCCCTATGGCAACGCAGCTCCGGACCCGTTTGATTATGCGCCGCAGGATTCTTATGCCGCCTCGACACCGAATCCCTATGATGACCTGCCGCAGAATCCTATTCCGCAGCCTCAGCAGACGACGTATATGCCTCGCACGGCGCAGCCTCGCTACGAGTCGCGCGAGCCGTATCGCGAGTACCCCAAGTCGATTCCGCAATATGGCGAGGACGAGGAGAAGAAGCCGTCGCGTTCGTCGAGCGTGATCAAGAAGATCCTCATCGTGCTGGCGATCTTCTTTGCGCTGTCGGTTGTGTTTGCCATTGTGTCGGGCATGCTCAACAAGCGAGGGAGTTCAACGGCCGATACCGCTGCCGAGCAAACCGAGTCCGCCTCGTCTAGCACCGTCGATCTGAGCGATATCCCGGGGCAGTACTGGTCCAACGCCAAGAAGCTCCTTAAGTCGCGCGGCGCCGATCTTTCGAATGCCGTGGTCCTGACTGATGATGGCTCAACGCCCGTCGTCGATGCCAACTGGATCGTTACTTCTGCTTACTATAACGACAGCGGCAACCTCGAAATTCAGCTCACGCACAAGAACAGCTCGGGCAACTCGTCCGACGGCCAAAGCGGTACCGACGGCTCGAGCTCCAATACGCTGGAGGACTTGAGCAACAAGGCACAGGAGCTTGGGGATAAGGCCCAAGAGCTGGGTGATACGGCTCAGAACCTGGGCGACACCGCTCAGAACTTGGGCGACATGGCGACGGATGCCTGGAACGCCCTACAAAACGGCATCTCGGGCGCGCAGGGAAACTAGCTGTTAAGCGGGCTACAGCTGCTCGGCCGGACGCTCGGGCGAGCTGAAGCCCGAATCAAATGTGACGACGCACGAGACGTTGGGCCGGCGCTCGTGCACGATGCGCGTGACGAGCTCCAGCAGCTCCTCGTCGGATATATCAAAGCCGTCGGGACGCACCAGGTCAAACGAAACGAACCCGTCGTGCTCGTGCAGGTCGTGGATGGAGAGTGCGGGGTCGATCTGCATGATGCCGCGCTTGACCCAGCCGCGTAGGTCGTCGCCGGTGGTGGCGATGGGGTCGCAGTGCAGCGTGATGCCAATGCCCATCTGCCGTTTGATATCGTGCTCGATGGTGTCCAAAATCTCGTGGTGCTCAAATGCGTCGCCCTCGCCGGGCATCTCCACGTGGGCGCTGGCAAACTGACGACCGGGGCCGTAGTCGTGCACCATGAGGTCGTGTGTGCCCAAGACCTGGGGGTACGACATAATCCTGTCGCGGATTTCCTGGACGAGCTTGGGGTCGGGCGCTTGTCCTAACAGCGGGCTGATGGCGTCGCGCACCAGGCCCAGGCCGCTGATGCAGATGAAGATGCCCACACCCAGGCCTGCCCAGCCATCGAGGTCAAAGCCGGTCGTCTGCGAAATAAGCGCCGCCACCAGGACCGAGCCCGAGGTGATGACGTCGTTTTTGGAGTCCTGTGCTGTGGCGATGAGCGTCTCCGAGTCGATGCGGTCGCCCAACGTGCGGTTGAATGCGGCCATCCAGAGCTTAACGAGCATGGATGTAGCCAGTGCCGCAAGGGAAACGAGCGTGTAAGCGGTGGGGGAAGGCTTGATGATCTTGGTGACCGACTCGAGGATCAGGTTGATGCCGACGGCGCAAACCAGGACGGCGACAAACAAGCCGGCGAGGTACTCGTAGCGGCCGTGGCCATAGGGGTGGCCTTCGTCTGCCGGGCGGCTGGCGAGGCGGAACCCGAGCAGGCTCACGATGTTGCTCGAGGCATCGGAGAGGTTGTTGAAAGCGTCGGCGATGAGGGAGACGGAGCCAGCGAGCAGGCCCGCGATGCCCTTGGCCAGGCACAAGGTGATGTTGAGGCCAATGCAGATGAGGCTTGCGGCGAAGCCCGCGTTGGTGCGGCGGGAGGTATCGACCGGCTCGCCCTCGCTGCCGGGAACAAGCGTATGTACCAGCCGATTTACAAATAGCATAGCGGTCGTCCTCACAATCATGTTTAAGGGGATAGTGTAGCTCGCGCGGGGGCGCCGTGCACCGATGCTCAGAAAATGCAGCAATAGTCTGCCGGTGCTAACGAGCGAGCCTTCTCGTCTGCCTGGGTGCTCGATTTTGGGCCACATGGGTATGGGCACGTGCTTACCTGCCCGACATACTTAATGTCGACAGCCCCAGTGCAAAGGAGGACGTATTCATGGACGAGATGTTTGCCATTAAATGCCAAAACTGCGGCGGCCCTATGTACTCACACCAGGCTAAACGCAGCTTTGAGTGCGCCTATTGCGGCACGGTCGTTCCGTGGCAGGCCGATGCGGGGGAGCCCAAGAGCGCCCTGGGCATTCGCCATACGCCACTGACGGTTGTCGATGGGCTGCTTAAGCTCACGCATGTGTCGCAGCTCGAGCGCCCGGTGGACCCCGACTGGTATTTCTTTAATGAGCACTGGCGCAATCAGTCGGTTCTGGAGCATCTGCTGTGGGAGGACCGCGGCACGGCTCAGGAGTTCCAAGAAGCCACGCACGTGAGCATTCCCTGCCCCTTCTGCGGTGCGTCCTTTGAGGGCGAGTCAACGCAGCGTGTGTTTGAGTGCCCGTCCTGCGGCAACAAGATCGGCATTGCCGACCTGCTCAAGTCCGGTACGTTTAGCAAACGTCTGACCATGGGCGTGGGTGCGGAGTATGTACCTGAGCAGGGTATTCCCTGCGAAATCTCGCCGCAGCAGGCACGTGCCAACGCGCTGCAGCTGGTGCGCCAGTACCCTGATGCCTTTGCCGGGCACGACGTGGAAGACGCGATTCAAAACGACATGATGCTCTTCTATTTCCCCATGGCGCTGGCGGACCTGCGCATGATGGCGTCCTTCCCGGGAAAGGGCCTGAGCAAGGAGACCTTGGTGTACTACGAGGTGCTCGACTGGGCATACCCCAGGGCAAACTACCTGGACGTTCGCCTTATGGGCATTTTGGAGCCGTGGGACTTTGCCAAGGTGGGCCCGTTCGATCCTGCCATGCAGGAGGGCGACTTCCGCGTTGTCTCCGTCGATGCGTCTACCAAGGACCAGGTGGTCATTGATAAGCTGGCGCTCGACGTTGCGGGCAACGATGCCGAGGCCGTACTGGGGCTCAATAAAAAGAGCATCCGAACCTGGGCGCGCAAGGCCCGCAAGCATAAGGACGGCCTGGTGATGGTGCCGGTCTACTTTGTCGATCGGCCGGCGACGGATGGCCGCGATGGCGAGCAGGTGCGCATTGCCGTAAACGGCCAGACGGGTCGTGCAGCCGCGGTGGTGTTTAGCGACAAGCGCGAGACGCATGTGGTGGCGTCGCTCAATCCGAGTCTGCATCTGTCCGGCGAAAGTACCGTGCATGCCACGCCCATCGAGGTCAAATACGTTAAATCGCCCTTCCTATACCAGATCGTGCGCCGTGGAGGTGGCGAGCAACCGCGCCAGGTTGCAGCGGCAGCTGAGGGTTCCTACCGAGAAGAAAAGCCCAAACGCAAGGGATTGTTCGCTGCGATTTTTGGTAAGTAGGGGAGTGGTGCCGGGGCGTCGGGCTGCATCGCAAGGTCATGAGACGAACTTAAGACTGCTGGGAACGTGCTACCATTGCCGATAGCCTTAATCTTGTAAGAAGCGGAGGCCAGATTATGGGTTTTGCGGATCAGCAGCTTCAGCTTCAGGTACTGTATTCTCCTGACGACACGTTTAATGCCTTGAAGGCAGCTATGGAAAAGCTGCCTAAAGTAAAAGTTGATAGTGCATCGCCCACAACAAGAACAGTTGCAGCCGAGATTGGTATGAGCCTTTGGTCTTGGGGCGAAAATATCAGTATTTCGGTTGTTCCAGTTGAAGGCGGATCTGGCGTTACTGTCAAGTCGTCATCTAAGGTCAGGGCAAACGTATTAAACGGGGGCAAAAATGCAAAGAATATTGCCAAGATAGTCGATGCCCTATCGAAGGAGCTCGAGCGGTATCCGCAGGTTTCACAGACTATTGAGACGCTGGCGGATAGTGGTTGATGTAGTTGCAAGGCTTGAGAGGCTTGCAGCACTGCGTGAGAGTGGAGTACTTACCGAGGAAGAGTTTGCTGCAGAAAAGGCAAAAATCCTTTCGTAATCAGACACGATGGTTGGATTTGCATTCTATTATTGAACTTGTTTATACCAGGCTGAAAACATCGTGTGTAATAAAGGTGCGTAGTAGCCTCGTCTTGATTGGCGGATGTAAATAAACGGTGGAACGGCTGCAAAAGAGCCTTGCCACTGGGTAAAATCAGGATGTGCCGCGGAACCCGCTCCTCAGTCGGTCAACTTTGGAAGCGCGGGCAACGCAGGTACTATCGTCTAAAGGGCCGGGTGCGACCGGCCCTTTGCATGACTCCCTTCGCTATCCGTTACTGCTTATATTCCCGCCAGATCGAGTAGAGGTTCCGGACGATGCCGGTTACATACATCGAGAGGCGCAGGATTTCAAGAAACAAGTTCATAGGCTTCACCCCAATCGGAGATCGGAGCGTTGCCCGCAGGCGGATTCCGCGGCAGTCGTAATTCTACCTCACAGGCCGCGGCGGGAGACATCCTACCCGCCCCATGGCTTGGAGCAGTGTCGATCTAACGGGCAATCAAGCCTCTAGTTCTCTTTGAATTGAGCAAGCATCTGCCCGAAGAAGCTTAGTTCGGATGGCTCATAAATGATCGAACCGCCGTCCGCGGTCCTGTAGACCCCGCAGGGGAGGTAACGCCCGTCGGGGAGGATATAGAGGCTGGCTTCTTCCTTCAGTCCTACTGGAAATAGCGGAATCCCGTTTTCGTCCACTTGGAACTCGTCTATATTTGCGACCTTCCTCTCCATGATGCCTCCTGCCTTATTTCTTGAATGGCGCCCTAAAACAGGCAGCTCTCAATCAACTCTTTACCGCGCAGGGTGTCGACCCACTCCTGCGGGATGGCCTCGATACCGTATACCGTGCCGGCGAGGGCGCCGGCGACGGCTGCGGTGGTGTCGGCGTCGTCGCCTAGGTTGACGGCGGCAAGCACGCATTCATCGTAGCTGTTGGTGTTCACAAAGCACCAGGTGGCAGCCTTAAGCGTGTCAAGCACGAAGCCGCCAGACCTGATTTCGTGCTCGGGCGCGCCTTTCAGGTGAAGCGCCCACGAGGGGAGCACGTCGTTCATCACGTCTCTTATCAGCTCGACAAATATGATACATGCGTCGGTTGACGTTCTGTGGGCATGCGTAATCGCGGAGACCTCGCTGATCTCTTCGTCTGTCGCATCGGTGAACGCCAGGGGCGCGATGCGCATGAGCGAGCCGTTGCCGTTGTCGCGCTCGCCGGAGCCTCCTTTGCCGGTGCGCAGGGCGCGAGCGGTCGTACCGCCGTAATCGAAAACGCCGTCGACCGTATACTCGCCACGGGCAATCCAGCTCACAAACTTGTCGCTCATGTCCGCGGTGTCGATATGCCCGAGCTCCCTAATCGAGTCGCAGGTAGCAAGCGTCATAGATGTGTCGTCGCTCCAGGTGCCGGCGGGCTGCCCATGCGTGCCGTAGCCGATCATGTCCGCGCATTCGAACGTGCCGCGGGGCCTGAACTCGTAGGGAACACCCAGCGCGTCGCCGACGGCAAGCCCATAGATGCAGTCGCGCAGTGTTGTTTTCGGTCTGCCTGTCATGGAGCGCTCCTCTTATGTCGGGGGATATGAAACTCCGTCGGGGGTATCGGTCGCAACGTGCTGCTACCCTTGCGCTTCGCCATTAGTCGCTTCGTTGATGGCGCGGTACTCGGCACTCAGCTCGCGCGCCAGCTCTTCCTTGCTTGGAAGATACGGCAGGTATTTGGCGGCAAACACTTGGTCGTTGTCTTCGGGCAGCGTATACTCGACGATCGAATCGCTTTTGTCCGCGCAGAGCACGATGCCTATGGGCGGATTGTCGCCTTCGTTCATGAGCTCACGCGTGTAGTAGTTCACATACATTTGCATCTGGCCCAGGTCCTGATGCGTAAGGTCATCGGTCTTAAGGTCGATGAGCACGAAGCAGCGCATCAGATAGTTGTAAAAAACAAGGTCAATATAGAAATGGCGCCCATCAAAGGTGATGCGCTTTTGGCGCGCCTCGAAAGCGAAGCCACGGCCAAGCTCCAGCAGGAACTTCTGAAGATGTGTGATGAGCGCCTGCTCTAGATCGCTCTCGCGAAACGCAGTATCGTCCGAGAAACCTAAAAACTCCAGCACATATGGGTCGCGGATGATATCCTCGGGGCGATGAGCCGGGGTGCTCTTTTGGATTTCCTGGGTGACGACCTCCTTGTCCTTGCTGGCAAGTAGGCGCTCTCGGAACATGGTGTTGATCTGGCGTTCGAGCTGACGCGTGCTCCAGCGAGAATCGGCGCATTCGTTCATGTACCATGTTCGAGTTTCGGGGTCAGGAATGCGTATTAACCTGCGGTAATGTGTCCAACTCAATTCGGGACGCAGTGAGTCCCGAATTGGAAATGCAAGATGGAACTGACGCATTTTACGCAGCTCTCTTGCTTCAAAACCTTTACCAAAATCTTTGGTAAGTCTGATTGCGAGGGCCTTGAGCAGCGCCTCTCCATACTTGGCGCGCTCCTCTCCGCCCTGCTCATCAACAATACTCTTGCCGATCTCCCAATATGCCTCAACCATCGCAAAGTTAACGGCGGTATAGGCCTTGTCGCGAGCGGCGTTGAGGATCGAGGAAACCTGCTTGTAAAAAACTTCTGGCACGATTGTCGATTCCCCGCGGTTTACCAGTTCGCCCATCACTGTCGCCCCACTTTCCTCTTGTGGAATGCATCTATATCGCATCTAGTTTAAAGCCTCGCGCGGACACGAATTGCTGTGCTGTCTGGCACCTTCGCATGGGAGCCTTGCGGTGACTAAAATGTGGCAATAGAGACAGTTTTAGCGAACCCCACGGGAGTGACGCGTATGGACAACAACACGCTGCTATTCCAGGACAAAGGTTCGGGTAGGTTTAAAGACGTCAAGATCTACCCTAACCGCATTGAGGTGCTTAAGAAGGGCACTTTTGGCGGCAAGCACACCGAGATTGTCTATCTTAAGGACATTACGGGCGTCAATAGAATCAAAGGCCGCGATGTTTTTCTGCGCAATCGACTGTTAACCGCTTGCGTCTTTAGCCTGAGTAGCCGTGCGAAGGCCCAGGAATTTGTGAAAGCTCTGAACATGGTGATGTAGCCGATAGCGGCGTTCGGGCCAAGGTAAAAATCGGGGCGCAGAACGGTATTCTGCGCCCCGATTGAGTTAATGCGCCCAAAAGACTGGCTTGCCTATTCGTTAACGTCCTCGGTATTGTCGCGGTCACTGGTAAGCATTGCTGCACCTGCGACCGTTGTCGCCACGGCGGCGGCAGCGAGCCCGGCGGCAACGCCAGAGCCGTCGCCCGTGTTGGCGAGCTTTTCGCCCGAGCTCTTGCCCTGGTCTCTCTTGTTGCTCTTGCCGTTCTTGTCGGCGCCGCCTGCGTTGGAACCCGTGTCGCTGCCGGTGCCGCCCGCACTGCCCGAGGCCGCTACGGTAAAGCTTGCGGCTCCGTCGCTGGCGAGCGTGTAGTTCTGCGCCGCGTCGCCCAAGAGACCGTTCACGCGCACCCAGTACGTTCCTGCGGCAAATGTTTCGCCCTCGGCCATTGCCGTGCCCGGAGCGCCGTCCGCGTCGTGCACAAACTCGAGCTGGGCCGTGCAGGCATCGGTTTCGAGCTTGCCCTCGAGTGATGCCGCAATCTTGGCGCGCACGTCTTCGCCGGCCTTAAGGCCTTCGAGTCCCTCAAAATGGGGCGTCAGCGCGCGTGGATCGATATCGATGGGCACAGAGCCCTGCAGCCCCGTAACGGTCTCGTTGCCCAGGGCGTCGACATCCACGTATTCAATGGCAAACGCATGGCCCGAAGCTGTCGCGTTGAGCGCGTTGCTGCTGTCAGCAAGGCGGAAATGACCCTCGCCAACGGTCTTGCCATCCTGGAATGAGGCATCGCTCAGCGAGTCGCCGTACGTCATGCGCATGCGGGTCGGGAGATAGTACGGGAGATAGTACGAAGCCGTCTGCTTGTGCTCCGTATCGTAATTGCGCTGGTAGATGCTCCGGGCCAGCGCCGCATCAACAAAGTCGGATGCGATGATGCCAATGTGTTTGAGGTAATCTGACTTTGTATCCTCGGTGCCGCTGGGATTGATGTACGGGCTCTTATACAGATGCTCGTTGACTACTCGTGCCGAGGTAAAAGGATTGCCTCCGTGCGACAAGCCCGTGCAGCTGGTGTAGTTGATAGACCAGCAACGCTCCTGGACTTGCACCTTGGCCCCGTCATCGTCCACGACGTCCACCTTGTTGCGCGTGCGCCCGGTCGTTTCCTTCAGCGCATTATCGACCCAGCTGAGCTTGTCGGTTCCCGTGAGTTCGTACTTGTCCTGGGCGTATACCTTGGTGCAATAGGGCTCTTTGTCGCCTGTTTCCCCCGCGGCTTCAAAGCCCCGCGCGTCTTGGACGAGACACATAGTGGCGCTGTCGGAGTGAGCCTTGATCTTGTCATCCCATTCGGTAAGGTCGAGGCCCCACGTGTGGCCGCTTACACTGTTGCCGGCGAGCCTAAATCGACGCAGCAGAACGATCTTTCCGCGCACCTCGTGTAGCGTGGGGATTCGGCTCGACGTATAGAACAGTTTGGGGTTGTCGTCCAAAACCTTGGCGAAAGCCGTCGTAACACTTTCGTCGGTAGCCTCGTCGTTGCCGCGCGATGCGAGCATGATGAGCGCTTCTGTCGGGTTTTCGTTCAAAAACGTTTTGAAGTAGCCTATGACATCGGAAAGATGCATAAAGTACGCGTCTTTTTTGAGCAGGTAGTAATCCCCGTGGTCGATACCGGGGTCGTCGCCCTTTCCGAGCCGGATATCAAAATAGCGAATGCCTTCGAGCAACTGCGTGGGAATGTAATCCTGCTGGCATTTTACTTGCGAGGATTGGGGCTCAGTGTCGTTGTCCACGCTGCAGGTGCCCGAATCGTGCGTACCCGGGATGCACAGCTCGTCGAGGAACTTGTCGTCGTCGACGTATTTCATCCAACATGGCCCATCGACGTAGCTGCTGTACGTGATCCAGTCGAGGCTGCTAACCGTGGCATCGTTCTTTTTCATGTCGTAACCGATAAGTTCGAGCTCCCACGGAATGCTCTTACTCTTATGGCAGATCTTATTGTTGTCCTGGTCTTCGCCGTTCGATTCTATTGCCAGGTACTTAATGTCTTTTTTCTCGGTTTCTTTCTCGACCGTGCGGTCTCGGATGATATAGGTTCCGTTTGATTGACGCTCGAACGCAAAAGCGCGGCTGGGCTTGTTGTCATACTCGCCGCCCCATACGTGGATGACCTTTCCATCTTTGTCAGAGTCGTCGTCGACCGACCAAATGCTGTAGCCCGTCTTTTTATGCTCTTCGAAATTGAGCAAGGTGCGGATAGCATACCAGTTTGTATCGTCATTCTTGGTCGTTACGTTCTCAAGGATGAGCTTGCTGGACGTGCCGTCGTTAAACAGGTGGCAGACGTTGCCGCGAACGTTGCCGTCTTGGTTGACGCTCGCGGTGCGAAAATAGCCCGCGGGGCGAAGGCGAATGACGAAATTGTCGAGGCTGACTGACGCTGTGGCAGCGTCTTCTGCAAATGCCGCGCGCACGGGAAGGCCCAATCCCGCGGTTTCGGGCAGGCTTGCAAATGGCGACAATGCTGCGAGTCCTAGGCCCAACGTGAATGCTCGACGGCTGATGGCGTGGTGTTCGGTCATAACTCCTCCGTTCGCAAGGTGCGGCTGTGCGCTCATTTTGGTCACTATGCTGCCCAGATGTTTAAAGATGCAGGTTTAATTGTCTGCGCGGCGCTATAAATCGGCGGGCGGACGCGTTGGGGCGCTTGCCGTTTTCGTACCGTTGCCACACTTGAGGTGGTTCCGGCGTCCGGCATCCTCGCGTTTGTCGGCTGCCGGCATAAGAGAGGGAGGGTCGGTTTACCGGCCCTCCCTTAGTACGAAACGCTGGGGCACCGCCGCTTGTTGGCACTGCGCTCGTGTTTTTCGTTGCGCTCGCGAGTCGCTTAGCGCTTAATCTCGATATCGTCGAGCTTAACATCCATGGCCTCGGTCTTTGCCTCGGCGATGTCGTCGGCAAATTCCAGAGACTTCATCATGGTTTCGACGGCGTCCTTGTGCTCCTCGACATTGTCGATGCTCACGTAGACGCTGCCGCCGCCTGCTTCGGTGAAGTACTCAGTCGTCACGCCGCCCGAGTGTGTATAGGAAGCGTTGCGCCAAGTCTTGCCGTTGTACTTGACGGGGTCATTCTCGGTCCACTCAAAGTTGGCCTTCCATTTGGCCTCGTAGTCGAACAGCTCGTCGGCGTTCTTGTCGGAGTCGAAGACAGGGATGAAGCGATCGCTGGCGTGCTCGCTCTCGGTGAACTTAAACTGGGCCCTATCGGCGGTGTCGCCTGCGACGTCCGTGATTTCGACGCCCTCGGGCACCTCGACCTTAAACCAAATGAAGTCGGTCCTCATATCCACGGCTGGCTTTTCTGCTCCGCCGCCACCGCCACTGCCAGCAGCGCCACCGCTTCCACCGCAACCCACCAGGGCAACTGCGGCAAAAAGACTCATGCAGAGGGTGAGAATCGCAAAGGCCTTCTTTTTCATGGTCGTGTCCTCCTCGGTCTGTAACCGCCCATGGATTACCTGTCTTTACTGTACGCGCGAGCGGCTCGTTCGGGTGGGCCATGTGTCCCATTCTGGGGGCAGGATTTGCGCCGACAAGTGGCAATATACGCGGGCACAAAAGAGGGGAGGGCCGATGTCGTCGGCCCTCCCCGGGTTGGGCGCCCGTTGTTTTAATGGAGCGCATATGCGCGGGTGCGCATAGGCACGTGCGGGTGCCCCGTTACTTGATCTCGATGCTCGAAATCTCGACTTCGCGTGCCTCGTCAACTGCTTTCTTCATGTCGTCGGGGAACTCGATGGAGTTGAGGAGTGTCTCGGCTTCTTTCTTGTGCTGGTCGAAGTTCGAGATGAGGACGTAGGCGCTTCCCGGCTCAACGTCGGTAAAAAGCATGGTTGAGATGCCGCTGTTGTCCTCGTATGTTCCGACGAGCCACGTCCTGCCGTTATACTCGACGGACCCGCCATCCTTCCACTGGAACGTATCCCCCTTCTTTTCCGCCTGGTCGGCGTGGGATTCCTCGGCCGTCAGCGCTTTTTTCCAAACGGGGATAAAGCGATCGGCCGAGGCGTTCTCGTCTTCGGGGAAGGTGAGCTGAACCCTGTCGGCATTCTTGCCGGCGGAGTCGCTTACGCCGACGCCCTCGGGCATCTCGACCTTAAACCAGATAAAGTCGGTCTTCTTGGCGACGGGGACCTTTTCCTTGCTCTCGCTCTTGGAGGCGCTGCCGCCGCCCGATGCGCTCCCGCCGCAGCCGACAAGGGCAAACACGGCAAAGAGGGCGATGCAAAGGGAAAGGATCGATAGGGTCTTTTTCTTCATGGTGGCGTCCTCCTTGTCTGCCAGGGACATCGTGTGCCGCGGATCGCTGGGGCGGCGGTTACGCATGCACATGATGCCTTTGTTTGCTGTGCGGTTATTCCTCCATTCGTCGTCCGGTGTCGTGGCGAGCGTTGCCCCAACATAGGGCTCCTTACCTATATGTATGCCCCAGTTGCCGCTGCCCGGGAGTCTCGAAACGTGGGCCATGTGTCCCATGTTTGTGTCGCTGCCGCCTATCGTGTGCCATAGAAATCCGCGATGGCCAGGTGCGCTGACGCCCATGTGCTTATGGGCTAGACTTAGCACCATTATGTGATCGATGCGGTCGGTCGGCGGTTGCCGCTCGACCGATGTATATGACTTGAAGGTGCATGTGTATGAGCCAAGAGATGATGGACAAGACCTGCCGCGGGTTTGCCGAGGCGCTTGCCGCGCGCGAGCCGGTGCCCGGCGGCGGCAGCGCGAGCGCCTTTGTGGGTGCGCTGGGCGCCTCGCTGTGCGGGATGGTCGCGCGCTACGGCGCGACCAACCCCACGCTTGCCGATCGCGCGGATGACCTGACGCGCGCGTTTGCCCAGGCTGATGAGCTGGCCCAGGAGCTTGTCGAGTTGGTTGCCGAGGACGTTCGTGCCTATGGGCAGGTGTCCGCGGCGTACGGTATTCCGCGTGACGATCTGGCTCGAGCGACCGCGATTCAGGATGCGCTGCATGTGGCCGCTATGCCGCCGTATCGCATTATGGATGCCTGCGGGCGTGCACTGGCGCTGCTCGAGGACATGGCCGACAAGGGTTCGCGTCAGCTGCTGTCCGATGTGGCGTGCGGCGCCGTGTTCTGCCGTTCTGCTATGCAGGGCGCGAGCTTGACGCTCTTTGCGAACACCACGTCTATGAAGGATCGCGCTCGTGCTGAGGAGCTCGAGACGGCGTGTGATGAGCTGCTGGACACGTGGTTGCCGCGCGCCGATGCGCTGGCGCGCCGCGCCGCCGACGCTGCAAGGAAGAGAGGATAGCCATGGCTGAACTGCTGAAGGGCGCTCCCGTCGCCCGCGCGTTGACTGAGGAACTTGCTGCTCGCTGCGTGGCTTTTCGCGAGCGCGGCGTTGTTCCGACGTTGGCTATCGTGCGTGTGGGTGAACGCGAGGACGACCTATCCTACGAGCGCGGTGCGCTCAGGCGCTGCGAGAAGGTTGGCATTGAAGCTCGCCGCGTTTTGCTTCCCGCCGATGTTTCGCAGGACGAGCTGTTGGCGGCCATCGAGGACATCAATTCCGACCCCGCTGTTCATGGCTGCCTGATGTTCCGCCCGCTGCCCGCCGGCCTTGACGAGGACGCGGTTGCCGCGGCACTCGATCCTGCCAAGGACGTTGACTCCATGACGCCGGCTTCGCTACTCACCACGCTTTCGGGGCGCGGCGAGGGTTTTGCTCCCTGCACAGCCGAAGCCGTGCTTGCTCTGTTGGATCATTACGGCGTTGAGCTGGATGGGGCCAAGGTCGCGGTTGTCGGTCGGTCGCTGGTTATCGGGCGTCCTGTTGCCGCCATGCTTACGGCGCGCAATGCGACTGTGACGACGTGCCATACGCATACGCGCGACCTTGCTGCCGAGTGCCGTGCTGCCGACATTGTGGTTGCCGCCGTTGGACGCGCTCGTACGATTGGCGTGGATGCGGTTCGCGAGGGCCAGACGATCATCGATGTTGGCATTAATTGGGACGAGGCCGCTGGCAAACTGGTGGGTGACGTCGATTTTGATGCTGCGGAGCCGGTTGTTAACGCCATCACGCCCGTGCCGGGCGGCGTGGGCGCTGTGACGACGGCGATCCTCGCCAAACACGTGATCGAGGAGGCCGAGCGCGCATCGATATAGGCGTTTTGGGCTGTTTGAGGGGCTAGCTCTGTACCCCGTGGACAAAAAATGCCAAATATGAGTACTGTTGCCAAGATGGTCACATATATTTTAGGTCAAATAGGCTTTCTAACGATATTTATTATCGATAGAGAGCCTATTTTATTGGACCTATGAGGAATTACATCATCTAATTTTTGAACAAATGTAGACTTTCGACACCCATGCGTAGCAAAATTGCTGTTACTAAATTGGTGACAGTACTCATATTTGGCATTTTTTGACCACAGGGGTTGCCAGTGCCGTGGTTTCGCCCTTTTTACGCCGAAGCGATACACTGTTGCCGTTTGATTTCTTCGCTCAAGGAGGATGCGCATGCCGTGCACAACGATTTTGGTTGGTAAGAACGCGAGCTACGACGGGTCGACGTTGGTTGCCCGCAACGAGGACTCGTCCAACGGGGTGTTTGAGCCCAAGCGTATGCGCGTGGTGCATCCCGACGAGCAGCCGCGCGTCTACACGAGCGTCCTGAGTCACCTGACCGTTGAACTGCCCGATAACCCCATGCGCTACACGAGCGTCCCCGATGTTGTCCCGGGCCACGGCATCTGGGCCGAGGCCGGTTTCAACGAGCTCAATGTGGGCATGTCCGCAACCGAGACGCTCACCACCAACGAGCGCGTTCGCGGCGCCGACCCGCTCGTCGACTACGTGCCCGCCAAGGGCAACGAGGGCGAGGACGGCTATGTTCCGGCGCAGCCCGGCGGTCTGGGCGAGGAGGACATGGTGACCCTGGTGCTGCCATATGCCAAATCCGCCCGCGACGGCGTACGCATTCTGGGCGACCTGCTCGAGCGCTATGGTACCTACGAGAACAACGGCATCGCCTTTAGCGATGTGGACGAGATCTGGTGGCTCGAGACCATCGGCGGCCACCACTGGATCGCCAAGCGCGTGCCCGATGACGCCTATGTGACCATGCCCAACCAGCTGGGTATCGATAGCTTTGACCTGGATGACGCCGAGGGCGCCCAGGCCGATCACATGTGCTCCGCCGACCTGCGCGCTTGGATGGCCGAGTGGCATCTGGACTTGACGCTGGGCGTTGAGGGCGACGGTCCGGCCGCGGTCTTTAACCCGCGCGAGGCCTTTGGCTCGCACAGTGACAGCGACCACGTTTACAACACGCCGCGCGCCTGGTACATGCAGCGCTGCCTCAACCCCAGCGACGTGTGGGACGGCCCCGACGCCGACTACACGCCCGAGAGCGACGACATCCCCTGGAGCCGCGTGCCCGAGCGCAAGGTGACCATCGAGGACATCAAGTACGTGCTTTCGAGCCACTACCAGGGCACGGAGTACGACTGCTACGGCAGCAAGGGCACGCCCGCCACGCGCGGCGCTTATCGCCCCATCGGCATCAACCGCAACAGCCAGCTCGCCGTGTTGCAGCTGCGCCCCTATGCGCAGCCGGCCTACCGCGCCGTGCAGTGGATGGCCTTTGGCTCCAACTCGTTTAACGCGCTGGTTCCGCTGTACGCCAACGTCGAGACCATGCCCGAGTACTATGCCGACACGCAGGCTCGCGTGACGTCCGAAAACTTCTACTGGGCCAACCGCCTGATCGGCGCGCTGGCCGACGTCCGCTTCCATGAGTGCGGTCGCGCGGTCGAGGATTATCAGGAGAAGGTCGGTGGCATGGGCCACAAGCAGATCCATGACGTCGATGCTGCCGTAGCCGCTCTGCCTGAGGCCGAGGTACCTGCCGAACTTGCACGCGCCAATGAGGCCTTTGCCGAGCGTGTTCGCGTAGAGACCGATGCTCTACTGGGTAAGGTACTCTACACCACGAGCTGCGCCATGAAGAACTCTTTCGCGATGAACGACAACGTGAGGTAGGGATTTCCCGTCGATCGAATAGCGCTAAAACGCTTTGTCGCTTTCACTCAATCTTGGGTACAAGAACGCCAATGCAGTTGTTTGTGATTGGAGACAACCATGGTTATGAAACTCGATCAGCTTGTTAACGGCGCCATCAACGTTGGCTTTGGCGCTGCCGCCGTTGCCGTCGAAGGCGGCAAGAAGGTCCTCGACGACCTTAATACCAAGGGCGAACAGGTGCGCAAGGACACCGCCACCCCCGATATCGCCCGCAGTGTGTCCGACATGTTCGAGCAGGCCGGTGGCACCATCTCCGATCTGACCGAGCGCTTGGGCATGCAGGGCGAGACCGCGGCCCAGCGCGTGCTCGACGAGCTCATCCTTGCCCGCGTCCGCGTTATGACCGCTCCCGAGCGCACGGCCTTCCTGGCCCATGTGCGCGACATCGTCGATTCGGTCGAGGACAACGTGACCTCGGTGCCCGTCGAGTCCGTTGAGCCCGACGATGCGAAGGATACCGAAGAGGTCGAGTAGCAGCGCAGATGGCAGATTCCACCACCGATTACAACAATCTAGATCCCTTGGGTGACGAGGCGGCGGTTGTCGATGAGGTCGACGCCGCCGTCTCGGGCGCTCGCAAGAAGCCGCGCGCTGTCGATATGGTCCCCGAGGAGCCCGAGGCGATGGCGCCGGATGAGGAATACCAGCTCACGCCGGCGGGTCGCCGCGAGCGCATCGGGCAGATTGTTCGCCTGGTCAAAAAGTACCGCGTGTGGGATAACCTCACGCCGGTTCGTTTGCGCCGCCTGCTCGAGGAACTCGGCCCCATGTTCGTTAAGATGGGGCAGATTCTGGCTAACCGGTCCGAGATTCTGCCGCAACGCTTTTGCGACGAGCTGCGTCGTCTGCGCTCCGACGTGGAGCCGGTGCCGTACGAGGTCGTACTCAGTTGTCTGGAAGAAGAATACGGCCTGCGTCTGGGGGAGATGTTCGACGCGATCGATCCCAACCCGCTTGGTAGCGCATCGCTCGCGCAGGTGCACCGCGCTCGCCTGGTGACGGGCGAGGACGTGGCCGTTAAGGTGCAGCGCCCCGGTGCGCAGCAGGTTATGGCACAGGACATCGATATCATCCGCTCGGTTGTGCGTATCGTTTCCAAGTTCGTCAACACCGATCAATTCGTTGACCTGCACGGCGTAGTCGAGGAGTTGTGGACCTCGTTTCGCGAGGAGACCAACTTTTTGGCCGAGGCCAAAAACCTCAACGACTTCTACGAGTTCCATAAGAGCGTTCATGGCGTGGGGTGCCCTAAATCCTATCTGGACCTGTGCACCGAGCACGTGGTGGTCATGGATTACGTCGACGGCATTTCGATCGCCGATCCTGAACGCTTGGTGGCCGAGGGCCATGACTTGGAAAAGATCGGTGCTGCAATCGTCGAGGACTACTCGACGCAGGTGCTCGACGACGGCTTTTTCCATGCCGACCCGCATGCGGGAAACATCATCCTCAAGGACGGCATTGTCTACTTTATCGACTTGGGCATGGTCGGACGCATGTCGAGCCACGATCGTGGCATCGTCAAGGACATGATTTTCGCCGTGGCCGAGGGCGACGTGCCCAAGCTTAAGGATTCGCTCATGCGCTTTGCCGTGACGCGTGGCGATTCGGCCGAGCTCGATCATTCGGCCTTTTTGTCCGATTTGGACTTTATCGTGGCTGACTTTGCGGGCCTTGACCTGAAGGATTTGGACATCGGCGAGTTTTTGACCTCGCTGTTAAACCTGGCGCGCAAAAACGACGTTGAGCTGCCGAGTGTGGTGACGATGTTCGCCCGCGGCATGGTGACGCTCGAGGGCCTGTTGACCGAGTACATGCCCAACGTCAACATGATCCAGATTATCCAGACGCATATCAAAAACGAAAAAAGCACCTATGCGCGCGTGCGTGATATGGGACGCGATCTTGCCGCGAGCAGCTATCGCGCGGCCAAGGGTTCGCTCGAGGCGGCCGAGTATCTGGGCTTGGCTTCGCGTATGCTCACGCGCGGCCAGCTTAAGGTGAACACGCAGATTATGAGCAGCGATAAGGCGCTGCGACAGCTGGGCGGAATTATCGACCGCATGTCGATGGCAATTGTGATCGCCGGCCTGTTTATCGGTTCGTCGGTGGTGTACTACGCACGCATCGAGCCGGTTGTGTTTGGTATCCCGGTCATTGGCTTTATGGGCTACGTGAGCGCGCTGGTGCTGGCGCTTATGCTGGGTCGCAATATCTGGCTCAACAGCCACGGCGGCAAGCACTAGAGGCTGCGGCCGTCACCGCATTCTCCTATCGCAAACAATAGCTTTTACCTTGGGCTTCGCCTGCGTGCGAGGCCCTTTTGCGTGATACCATACTGACGGTAATAATCGATGGCCTAGATGGTGGTGCGGAGACGCACGAATGCGCGGTTTTCCTGCGCGTTTGGGAGAATCGGGGTGCAAGTCCCCGGCTGTACCAGTAACCGTAATTCCTCTTGGCTCGGGATGTTCGCGTCGCAGATCGGACGGCGCGCCTGAGCCGTTAAGGTTAAGTCGGATCGCCTCCCATCTTGCATGCGGCTGCGGCGTATGCTGCCGGTGTGCATAGGGCTCTGGAGGGAAGAGAGATCCCGATGGGGGAACTCGAGCGCAACATGCGCGATGACGCGGGGCAGCCTCAAGGCAACGCTCCAAGTACAGACAATGGGGGACAAATGGATATGTTTGAGGACGAGCGCGAGCGCGTCTCGTTGCATCGCCGTGGCGCGATTGCACGCGGTGTAGCCAAGCGCGGCCTGGTGGCATTCCTGGCCTTCGCGATGGCCTTTGGCACCACGCCGGCTCAGTTGTGGGCCGAGGGCGCCGAGGGCATTGCCGAGGCCGTGGCTCAGGCTGCGACGCCGGGCGAGGACGCAGCGCTTGCGGGCGGCACCGCTGAGCAGAGCGGCGCCGAGGTTTCGGATTCCGAGGGCGCGCCTGCGGCTAGTGCCGCCACAACAGAGGCAGCAACTGGCGACGAAGGCTCGGCGACGGGGGAGAGCCCTGCCACGAGCGAGCAGTCTTCGACGGCGCCCACTGGCCAAGCAGGATCTGCCGCCGCGGCTGCCGTCCAGACAGAGAACCCGACAGAAACCGGCGATGTCGCCAAGAAGCAAGTCGAGGTCTCGTTCTCGATTATCGGCACCGATGCCGACGGCAAGGCTCAGACCTGGGTGGCACCTACGCAGCTTAAGCTCGACGAGGGCTCGACGGCTGCGGACGCCTTCGTTAAGCTGCAGGAGAAGACGGGCTTTAAGGCGAAATACGATCCGAACACGGCATACGGTTTCTACCTCGAAAGCATCACGTCCCCGAGCGATGGCCGCACGCTTGCCTTCGATCCGGCGACTTATGCCTACTGGCAGCTGTTTGTCGACGGCGCGTCTTCCTCGGTTGGCGCGAGCGGCGTCAAGCTCACCCAGGGGCAGAAGATTGAGTTTGCCTATACGGCTGGTAGCTCGTCCCCTGTCGTTAAGGACCAGGTTGCCGCAAATGTGACCGTCATTGGTCGCGATGCCCAGGGCAAGACTCAGACTTGGGTCGATAACGCGCAGTATGTGGTGACGTCCGGCTCGAACGCACTTGACCTTACGAAGGTCGCGCTCGAGGCGAATGATATTGACGCCGTTGTTGCGGGCTCCTTCATTCTGAGCCTTAAGTACAACGGCGTTGAGCTGGGTACGCCGCTCGATTATTTGACCTCTTGGCAGCTGTTCATCAACGGCAAGTCGAGCGACTACACGGCGGACAATGTCACCATTCATGCCGGCGATACCGTTACGTGGTTCTACGGTGGCTGGGGCGACCAGTTGCCCTCCGATTCTGTCCATGCTTCCGTTCAGGTCCTCGGTAAGGACAAGGACGGCAAGCAGCAGGTTTGGGCTTCGACGGGTCAGACGAGTCTCAAGGCGGGCTCTACTGCCAAGGATCTCCTTGAGCAGACCGGCCTTAGGCTCGATTCTAGCGAATCGTCTTGGGGCTGGTTCCTCAACGGCATTTATTCGCCGTTCGACGTCGACGGTAAGCCCTATGTCGGGGATGCTGCAACCAATAGCTATTGGCGCTTCTACGTAAATGGCGAGTTCAAGAACGTTGGCGCTGGTGCCTACGAGCTCCAAGAGGGTGACGCCGTCACCTTTATGTATGCTGGCGACAGCGATGCCCTTCCTGGCCAGGTTCTTGGGTCTGTCGATGTTATCGGTCCCGATGTCAACGGCAACAATACTCGCTGGGGCTCGGCAAGCAATGTTTCTTTGCCCGAAGGCTCCACGGCCCAGAACCTTATTGAGGCATTTCTGAAGGCCAAGAGCGTTGCGTATAACGGCTCCCAGAGTGGTGAGTACTGGCTCCTTAATTCCATTACTTCGCCGTTCGATCACAAGCCGTATGGCTGGGATGGTGCGACCAATAGATTTTGGCATCTGTATATCAACGGAGAGCTCACATCTCTCTGCGCCAACCAGGTCACGCTCAAGAGCGGCGACAAGGTTACGTTTGCCTACACCACCGATAATTCGCCCATGCCCGATCCCGACAAGATTGTCGTGGACCCGAGCGCGACGGCTCCTGATTGGGATGCCGAGTGGGCCGGCTACGGCAACAGTGGCAACGGTTCGACCGTAACGGATGCCAAGACGCCTGCGCAGGCTGCCGGTCTTAAGTGGGCCTTCGATTGGAAGGCCGAGTCTGGTCAGCAGTATGCCAACTGCAGCGAACCTGTCATCGCTAACGGCTTTGTGTACATCGCGACCGAGAACGAGCTCATTAAGATCGATTCGTCCACGGGCAAAAAGGTTGCCTCTGCGCCGCTTGCCTCCAAGGTGAGCTATACCTCTCGTCCGATCTATACCAATGGCCTTATCATCGTTCCGCTCAACGGCGGTGCGGTCCAGGCGATTACTGCAGACAAGCTGATCTGCAAGTGGCTGACGGCTGGTTTGACGGACTTGACGCAGAGCTCCTGCACCGTCGTTTCGGACGGCGAGTACGTCTATGTAGGCTCGGTCGATATTTCGTATGACGAGAATTACAACGCGACCTACGGCAACGGCTCCTTTGCGCGCATTAAGATTGCCACGGGCGAAGTTTCTTGGCAGAACATCGACCCTGCCGAGGGCTATTACTGGACTGGTGCGGCTTTGACGGATAAGTATGCCATCGTTCCTACGAGCGCGGGTACGCTTAAGTGCATTGATAAGACGACGGGCGATGTCGTTTCGACCATGAAGCTCGGCGCTGTCGCAAATGCCGATTGCATTGCCGATCCGTCCAATGGTTCGATCTTTTATCAGATGACGCACGACGGAAAGCTCCATGTGATTTCGCTTTCGGCGAAGGGCGTGTTGAGTGAACAGAAGACGGTTGATCTGGGCCTTACGAATAATCTGAGTGCCCCTGCGGTGTCTGGTGACAATCTGATTGTCGGCGGACAGACGGGTACTGGCTCTGCTCTGGTTCTCTATAACCTGAAGACGGGTAAGACCACGATGGTCGCTGCTGCCGACGGCAAGGCGCTGCCGGCTGGCCTCAACGGTATTGCTGCTACTCCGCTGGTGAGTGTTCAGGGCGGCAAGACCTATGTGTACTTCACCGTTAACAGCGCGGATAGCAAGGATTACGTCAACTACTCTGCTGGTGGTGGCGTGTATCGCTATACGCTCGGCGATGCGGAGGCGACGCAGATTTATGATGCAGCTGGCCATTACCAGTACTGTGACTCTCCGGTCATTGCCGATGCATCTGGCAACCTGTACTACATCAATGACTCGGGCACGCTGTTCAAGCTCGGGGCCGTTGAGTCTTGGACGGTCGCCTTTAATTCCAACGGCGGGTCTGCTTGCGACACTAAGTTTGTTGCTACGGCCGATGGCAAGCTGGTCAAGCCGGCCGATCCGACGCGCGATGGCTACACTTTCGGCGGTTGGTATACCGATGAGGCTTGCACGCAGGCGTATGACTTTAGCACGCCGGTGACGGCCGACCTGACGTTGTATGCCAAGTGGACCAAGAATGCCGTTAACCCTGGCGGTAATGGCGGTTCTGGCACTAATGGTGGCAACGGCGGCGCTGGCAACGGTTCCGGTGCTGGCGCTGGCGCGGGTTCTGGCTCCGGCTCGAAGGGCGGCGCTATCGCCCCGGGTCAGAAGCCGGTGACCAAGACGACGGTGTCGACCAAGACCGAGACCAAGGACAACAAGTCCGACAAGAAAGACTCCGATAAGTCCGATAAGAAGGACGAGAAGAAGTCTGACAAGAAGTCTGACAAGAAGGACAGCAAGTCCGACAAGAAGTCCGATTCCAAGTCCGATACGGGTGCTGCTTCCACGACCACTGCTAAGAAGTCCTCTAGTGCCTCCGAGCAGGAGACTGGCACCAACCCGCTCGCCATTGTTGGCGTTGCCGCCGGCGTCATCGGTCTCGCCATCGTCGGCGTGTTCGTGTTCACCAAACGTCGGTAGGTGAGGGCTGTGTCCAATAAATCCAAGGACGCTGACCCCAAGCAACCAGATTCCTCGTTCATTCAGTTCGACGATGCAAAGCAACAGGGCGCCGCTTCGGCGGCGTCCGCCCCTCGTCGCAAGACGCTCCTCGGCGTCCTGACTGCCGCGTGCACCATTCTGATCGTCGTCTCGCTGGGTTTCGTCCATCCTTCCGAGAGCGGTGCTTGGTCCATCGACTGGATCATTCAGACCGTGACGGGGGAGAGCGTCGTCACCAAGGACACCAAGGCGTCTGGCTCGACTACGACTTCGGTCGAGGCCAGTTCCAAGGATTCCAAGTCATCGAATGACGCAAAAGACGAGTCCAAGGACGATTCCGAGTCTTCAAACAAGGAATCGGATAAAAGCTCGGATAGCAAGAAGTCCGATGGTCAGGACGGCAAGAAGTCTGGCGATAAATCCGCTGCCCAAAATACGGGAGCCGGCGATACTTCCAATGCGTCTGGCGGTGCTTCTTCGGGCGGTGGCCAGTCGTCTGATGGAGCCTCCAGCTCTAATGGCGGCAGCGCTCCCTCGGGCGGACAGGGCGGTTCGCAGGAGTCCAGCTATGTAACGGTGACGGTTTCGGTCACATCGAGCGCTGTGGGCAATCCTGTGTCTTCTGGTGGCACCTTTACCTTTAACGAAGGCGCTACCGTCTACGATGCCCTGTGCGCGTTGGGCCTTTCTGTCAACGCACACGGCTCATCGTTCGGCACGTATGTCTCCGCGATTGGTGGTTTGGCCGAGAAACAGTACGGCGGCACGAGCGGCTGGATGTACTCCGTCAACGGCACAACGCCTATGACGGCCTGCAGCAACTACGTTCTCTCAAACGGCGACAACGTAGTCTGGTATTACGTTACAGGCTAGAGGCTTCGACATAGCGCGCCAGACGGGCGGTTCGGACAAACATCCGGGCCGCCCGTTTTCATGCGAATGGGACGTCGTTTCCCAATCGAGGCTCAACCGGAAATTGCATCCCACTCTGAAGGCGAATTCCGGGACACAGTTTCCGCTAGGACGGCGTTGCGGAAGGGTCCCATTCTGAGGCTGCAATCTGGGATGCACTTTCCGGAACGGCGCTCATGGGGAAACTGCGTCCCATTCATGCGCTGTAGCCCGCCTCGTACGCCTTCCGCGGCAGACTCTGCAAATAAAAAGCCGGTTGGAACGTGAATTCCAACCGGCTGCGAAGCGAGATTATGTTGGGTTGTCTACGACTGTGCGCCTTCGAGGAAGAAGCGGCGGCTAAAGTAGTTGTACCAGGTGACCAGGAACGTGGCGATGGCCTTCATGGCCTGGTAGCCGATGCTCAAAAACGTGACGCCCACAAACATGTACAGGTCGTTGAGGCCCAAACCAATCACCGACAGGATGGTGAAGATCGTGAACTCGCGCTTGCGGCTCATGCCCTCGCGATGGTCGAACACGTACTTCATGCTGAGCCAGTAGTTGACCACGACGGACGTGGTAAACGAGACCGTGGTGCTCACCAAAAAGTCAAGGTGGAATTGCTCGACGAGCGCAATAAGCATGCCCCAGTCGATGCCAAAGGAGATAAGGCCCACGACAGCGAACTTGAGGAACTGCTTGGTATGAGGTTGTGCCAGTGCCTTGCGCACGTAATCACATCCAATGCGTTGATGAATCGAGCAAGGAGTTACTTTAGAGCTTTTGCATGGGAAACGTAAGGTCTCTGGCAAGAACTATACGAACTCGCCAAATATTCAAGAGGTAATCCGCAAACGTTGCAAATCTTCCCGTAAACGAGCAAAGCCCACGAACAGCGCAGCGCTCGACGCGTGTCATCCGTGGACCCCGTAGTGCAACGAGGAGGCCGAGCTACTTGGTCTCGTCGCCCTCCAGGAAGATCTTTCGGGTCACAAAGTTGTAGACCATAACGAGTGCTGTGGCGCAAATCTTGGCGATATTGGCCTCGAGGCCCAGGCCGGCGTTGAGGACCAGCACGATGCCATCGTTGAGCGCCAGGCCAATAACGGACAACACGACAAAGATAATGAACTCGCGGCGGCGGCTCATGCCCTCCTTGTGTGCAAACACGTACTTCATGCTTGCGAGGTAGTTAAAGATGAGCGAGACGATAAAGCCGCTGGTGTTGGCGATCAGGATGTTAAGGCCCAGACCGTAGTGGAGCAGATTCATGATGCCAAAGTCGATGACGGTGGCGACGACGCCGACAACGCCAAACTTCATGATCTGCGCAAGGAGCTTTTGCATGGTACCTGCCTTAGGGTGGCGCCGGAGCGCCGCGGGGATGACAAACTCAGCAAGTTTAGCCAATCCCCGCAGGCGGGGCTAGGCGCGCTCCTCGATAGCACCGTTTCTATATGCATCGAGCAGCTGGCGTAGGTCCTGGATCTGGCTGCGGATCTTGGCTCCGGAATCGGTGTCGCTCACCATGCGGCGACGGTCTGCTTGGTCAAAACGGTTGGTCTCGCTCTCGATGTCCACGTTGCGTGTGAGTGCCTCGGCAACCGTCGTAAAGGCCCGGTGCGACTTGAGGCGGCAGCCGCGCGAGCTCGAGATGAGCGTATAGCCGGCGATACCCGTCTTGGGATGGTAAGCGCGGCAGAAGCCGCCATCGATGACCAGCAGCTTGCCCTCGGCGCGGATGGGCTGCTCGCCCTTGGTGGTTTTAACGGGCGTGTGGCCGTTGATGATGTGACCGGTCGGTGAGCATGCCATGGGCGCGACGCCAAACTCGCGCATGATGTCGTCGCAGACCGAGGGCGACTTGGTAAGCGTAAAGTACGGGTCCATCGGCTCGACCCAGGTGCTCTTATCGGCGATATAGGCGCGCTCAAAGGTACGCACCAGGCGTCCGCTGGCGGGTGAGTTAAAGCCGATCCACAGGTACCACATCCAGTCGAGGGCGTCGCGGTCGCCCATGCGCCAGGCGCGGCGGGCGATGTGGTCGCAAAAATCGAGATAATCGCGGCCAGCGTGCCAGGTGCCCAGGCAGTTCATGCTGCTAAAGGTGCCGTCTTCGTTGAGTGGCACGCAGCCATGGAACAGCAGGTTGCCGTTGGCGACTTTGTACATCGAGCCGTGGGAATAGAGGAAATCGATATGGCGATGCAGGTGATCGGCGGTGACAAACTCGGACACGAGCTTGTCGATGATGTGCTGCTCCTGAGACGTGAGCGTATAGGGGTCCGCCGGGTCGACGGTGGGGAAGTCATTGGTCGTGAGCTGCCACACGCTGCCGTCGGCGAGCGTGACCGTGCCGGCGTCGTGATCGATCTTGTCGAGCAGCAGGCGGTCGGTCATATCGAACTCGGGGTGGCGCTGGATAATCTGGCCCTCGAGCTTAAAGAGCAGCACGTTGATGGCCTTGATCAGCGGGGTGATGGGCTCACCGGCGGTGTAGGTGGCATCGGCAAAGGCAACAAGCTCGCGCAGCGAGATGCCGTAGTCGTTCTCGAGGATCTCGTAATTGTCGTAGCGTAGGTTGTTGCGCAGCACCGTGGCGATGCAGGCGGGCTCACCGGCCGCAGCGCCCATCCACAGCAGGTCGTGGTTGCCCCACTGGATGTCGAACGAATGGTAGGTGAGCAGGCGGTCCATAATCTTGGCCGCGCCGCCGCCGCGGTCGAAGATGTCGCCCACCAGGTGCAGGTGGTCGACGGCCAGGCGCTTGATGAGCGAGGCAAGCGACTCGATAAAGTCGTCAGCGCTGGCGGTCTCCAGTATGGACTCCACGATGCGCTCGTGATAGCGCACGCGATAGTTGTTCTCGTCCGGATGCGTGTGTAGCAGCTCGTCGATGATGTAGGCGTAATCGCGTGGGATGGCCTTACGCACCTTGGAGCGCGTATAGCGGCTCGAAAGCGAGCGGGCAACCATGATGAGCTGATCAAGCATCGTCTTGTACCAGGTGGGCGAGTCTTCGCGCTGGCTGCGGACCAGGTCGATCTTCTCACGCGGATAGTAGATGAGCGTGCACAGCTCGCCCTTTTCGTCAAAGGTGAGCGTGTCGCCAAAGATCTCGTCGACATGCTCGCGCACGACGCCCGAGCAGTTGTTGAGGATGTGCATAAAGGCTTCGTACTCGCCATGCACGTCGCTCATAAAATGTTCGGTGCCCTTGGGCAGGTTGAGAATGGCCGAGAGATTGATGATCTCGGTAAACGCGGATTGCTCGGTGGGAAATTGTTTCGACAGCAGACGCAGATACTTGAAGTCTTGCGGATTGCGATCGAATGCGACCATGAAACACCTTCCGATGGGGTTGGTAAAACTGATAAACAGCGTCAAACGTTTATCAGTATGCGCCGCTTTTGTTTCGATTTTGCGCCAGCGGCTGAATTGTCGGCTGAACGGTTTGGTAAATCGATTTAGTTGAGGTAGATATGGCGGTTGAGTGGAGACGACAGAGGGTGTTTTCTCAGATATTTATGCGTGGGGCCGGTGGAGACGATGGTGGTAAAGATGTTCGCTATTTTTGGTTCGATTTGGTAAATAGTGGACATATGTACCGTATGTAGGCTCACTGTGCGATAATTTGCGCAGCAATGAGTAAGGAGCCTCATATGAGTGATTTTGTCCTGACCTGTGAATCCGCCGCCGACCGAACCCGTGAGTTCTTTGCGTCGCGCAATATCCCTGTCGTGTGTTTTCATTACGAGATCGACGATGTTGTCTATACGGACGATCTGTATCAGTCGATTACGCCGGACGAGTTTTTTGCCCAGATTGCCGCGGGCGCCATGCCCAAGACGTCTCAGGTGAGCGTGGGTGAGTACGAGGAGTTTTGGGGGCCGCTTGTTGCCGAGGGCAAAGACGTGCTGCACCTGACGTTGTCGTCGGGTATTTCGGGCACGTATGGATCGGCCTGCGTTGCGGCGCAGATGCTCGCGGATCGCTATCCCCAGGGCGGCAAGGTGCGCGTCATCGATTCGCTGGCAGCGTCTTCGGGCTTTGGCCTGCTGGCGGAATGTGCCGCCGACGTGCGCGATAGCGGGGCTTCACTCGACGAGACGGCCGCTTGGATTGAGGAGCACAGGCTCAACCTGCACCACTGGTTCTTCTCGACCGATCTGTCGAGCTACCTGCGCGGCGGTCGCATTTCGGCTGCGAGCGCGATCATCGGCGCGGCGCTTAAGATTTGCCCGCTTATGACGGTCGATTGCGAAGGTGGGCTGTCGCCACGTGAGAAGATTCGCACTAAGAAGCGCGCGATTTCCGAGATGGCTAAGACCATGATGGCACACGTGCAGGACGGTGCGGATTATTCGGGTAAGTGCATCATGTCGCACTCGGCGTGCCGCGAGGATGCCGAGGCAGTTGCGGCGCTGATTGAGGAACAGGTTCCGCAGCTTAAAGGCAAGATTGAGATCAATAACATCGGTACTCTGATTGGCTCACATACCGGACCTGGTACGGTGGCGCTCTTCTTTATGGGCGACAAGCGCGTGGATTAATTTGCCCCATCACGTCGCTGCATGATTGCTCAAACGAAAACGGCCCGCCTCACGTTTGTGGGGCGGGCCAAGATGTTTTGCTAGCGTTTCTTTCCGCGGAAGAAGAAGCCGTGCAGTGACGGCTTGAGGCCGCGGTTGGCGCGATGCTCCTCGACGCGCTCGTGGATCGAAGCGACGCGCTCGATGACTTCGTCGGGAATCGGCACATCGGGATTCATGTTCTCGACCTGGCTGACCTCGGCGGCGGCGACCTGGTCGATAATGGGTACATCGTCGCGCGAGATGACAGGTGTGGCGTCTTCCTTCATCTTGCGATAACGCTGCATCATGTCGGTCTGTAGCTGCTGTGCCGAAGGCGGCGTCCAGATGATGGCGTTGGCTCCGGCGGCGATGGTTTCACGGATGCTCTCGGGCGTCTTGCCGCCCGGCGCGATGAGCGGCAGGTTGGGATAGTGCTCGCGCAGTTCACGCAGGACCTGCGGCGTGTTCTTGCCGGCGGCGATGTTGAGGATCTTGGCGCCGGCGCGCACTTTGGCGTGAGCATCGTCGTCGCAACGAACGACCGTGGCGATGACGGGGATGTCGGCGATGTTGGTGATGTGCTCGACCATCTCGGCGGTGGCGGGGGAGTTGACCACGCATCCCGCCGCGCCCTGCATCTCGGAGACGGCTGCCATCTGCACGGAGCGCTTACCGGTGGTGGTGCCACCGCCCACGCCTACGAAGACCGGGCACTCGGCGACGGTCAGCAGCGCCTGCGTAATGGCCGGCTGCGGCGTGAAGGGGTAAACGGCAAAGACGGCATCGGCGTTGGAGTTGCGGATGACCGCGACGTCGGTGGTGTAGATGAGCGATTTGATACGACGGCCAAAGAGCGTGAAGCCGCTGGCCTCCTCAATCTCGTCAGGCATGCGAAGGGCCGCCTTGCGCAGGCGCCCGTCGATGGGCAGCGGCTCCATGGGAAGCAGTCCGTTGGGGGGCACGGCTACCTGGGGTTCGGTGAACTCGTCTGCGAGCTCGACCTCGGAGAAATCGACCGAGGCGACAATGTCCTCGTGAACCTCGGCGGGCACATCGATGGGGGCTTGGTCGTTTGCCGCGGCAGGCGTGTCGAAGGAGCCGGTGCCGACGAAGGCGTCGACGCGCTCATTTAGATCGTTGAGGGTATCCATGGAGGCTCGATTCTATGTGATGACGGCCGGCAGGGTGCCGGCAGCGTTGTGCTTGCTAAATCGTTTGACGAGTTGATTTTTCCCCGCCGCGTCCTCCGTTAGACCGAAGGGCGGCGAACGTGAAGGAGCTGTGGTGGCGGGGATCGAGGTGCTATCTTGAAAGTCCCGTTTAAAAGAGAGGTGACGCGGTATGGAATTTTCGGCAATGTTGGACTCGATTGGCCTATGCGTGGGCGCAATCGTTGCCGCCGCGGTCATCTACTTTGTGGTCACGGCCATTAAGGGCAAAAGGGCCGAACGCAAGGAGCGCGCGATGCTTAAACAGCATCGCGACCAGCAGGACAAACGCGCACGGAGATAGCTTGTTGAGTTTTGGATCCGTACGCTAGCTGCGTTTTCGGATCAGGGCAATGTAGAAGCCCTCAAATTCGCGGCTGGGCGGAATGGTGAGCGTGCCGGGCAGGCCGTTGGCGATGGCCGATACCTGACCCGCGGCAATGGCCTCGGTCAGGGCGTTGGACTCGATGCGCGGCTTCTCGCCAGCTTCCTGGGCGCGGCGTGCCTCACTTTCGCTTGGCGTGCCGTCGAGGGGGATGAGCTCGCAGTCCATATGCTTGTCGAGGGCCTCTTGCAGGGCGTCCTCGTTTTCCTGCGGCAAGATCGAACAAGTCGAATAGACGAGCGTGCCGCCCGGTTTGAGGGCTCCCATGGCGCGGTCCAGAAGTGCTCGCTGCGAGCGGGCGCACTTGCTCAGCAACTGCTCGGTGAGGCCGCGCAGGCTCTTCTCGTTGCCGCTGACGACGGTGCCCGTGCCGGTGCAGGGAGCGTCGAGCAGGATACGGTCAAAGCGGAAGAACTCGTCGAGCTCGCGTGCGTCGATGCGCATGACGGGCACGTTTTTTGCGCCTTGGCGGTGGAGGTTGGCTTCGAGCTTCTCGGCGCGGGGAATGCTCATCTCGCAGGCGGTAAGGTGCGCCTGCCCCTGCGTGAGGGCGGCGATCTGCGTCGTCTTGCCGCCGGGGGCCGCGCACATGTCCAGGATGTCCTCGCCGGCCTGGGCGCCCAAGACCAACGGCGGCATCATGGACGACAGACTTTGCAAGTAGATCTTGCCGTCGCGGTAGATGTCGAGGTCCCACAGGTCGGAAACCTGGGCCTCGGGCAGGATGAAAGCGTCCGGGTACCAGGCGACGGTTTGGTGGGCGATGCCGGCTGCGTCGAGCGCGGCGGCGATGTCCTCGGCGGTCGCCTTGAGCGTGTTGGCGCGCAGCGTGACCGGGCGTGTGACCGCGGCGCCGAAGCCCTTGATCATGAGCTCGGCATCGGCGGGCGCATAGGCGCCGGCGACCGTGTCGACCATAAAGCGCGGCAGATCGGCGGCGGAGTGTTGGGCGGCAAGCTGGTCGGAAAGCTCGGTGGCGGCAAACTGCCTGAGCTTGAACTCGGCCTTGACCTGCTTTTTCTGCTTACGACGACGCGGCTTGGACATCCGTCTTTCCTTCCCATTCCATTACATGTCGAGTGTTTTAGTACTGGCTCTCGTGCTTGCTAAAGAAGTCGAAGCGCGGGGGCAGCGGCTTTACGCGGTGCTCGCCGGGCTTCTCGCCCAGACTCTCCACAAATTCGTCCGTGGAGGCGAAGATGTTATCCCAGCTAAAGAAGGCGACCGGGTCAACGTCGAAGTACTTGCAGATGAGCTCGCAGCCGGCCGGCACAATACCGTGCATCAGGACGGTCGCCACGCGCAGCTCGGTAAAGGCGTCGACGAGGGCCTGCGTCATCGCGGCATTGGCCGGCTCGCCCTCGAGCTTGTTGGCGGCCTTGGAGGCATCGCTCCAGCGCTTGTTGGCGGCGCGCAGGTAGTCGTCGCACACGGCGAGCGCGCGGTGCGTCTCGAACTTGTACATGGCCTGCTCAAAGGCAAGGGCGGCCTGCTCGGCGGCCTCGACCACGGCGGCAGAGGCCGCACCGGCGGGGATGCAGCCGTGGCGATAGGGGCTCTCGTCGCCCTCCTTGACGGCGACGCCGTAGAAGCAGCTGCGGGCCAAGCGGTTGAACACGCCGGTCAAAAGGGCGCTCTCCTTAAGGGCCGGATCGATGACGCGCTTGTCGTCGCAGGCGCGCACCTCGTTGCCGTCCTTGTCCTTGCCGGTCACGCGGGTGTCGTATGCCTTGGGGCTAAAGCTCACCGGCTTTTCGGACAGGCCGAGCGACAGCCAGTGCGCGCGCATCTGCTCGCAGGTGTAGTGGTTGAGCAGGTCGTCTGCCGGCGGGGGAGGCGTCTGCGAGGACGAGCTGGCCTTTTTGCCCATGTAGAGCAGGTGGTAGCAGGCGCTGACGGTGCTCTGCGTGAGGTCCCAGCCCAGGGCCTCCCACATGGCGGTCTGCGCGATGCAGTAGAAGTAGATGTTGTCCTGACCGATGAACTGGTAAATCTGAGCGTCGTCAGAGCACCACCAGTCGCGCCAGTCGAGCGAGCTGTGCTGGTAGGTGGGCGCGGGGACCTGCGTGGAGTCGGCGGCGGGCTCGCCCATGAGGGCGGCATCCTGGGCGGCGACGCCCTCGGTCACGCCGGCTGCCTTGGCATCGCGTGCGAGCACGGTACGCGTATAGCTGATGGGCGCCCACAGGCTCTCGGGCCAGCACCAGCAAGTGACGTCGTTCACGCCGTCGACCTCGGGCACCGGAACGCCCCAGTCGATGTTGCCGGTGATGCGAAAGGGCACGAGCGCCTTGCCGCTGCGGAAGCGCACGCCGCCGTTGGCGAGCACCGCGTGGGCATCGTCGCGCTCCTTCCAGCTGGGGAAGGTGACGGTAAAGCTGCTCTTGTTGCCCTCGGGCTCCAGCACGGTGTGCTCGGGGAGCTGATCCTCGACGGCATCGAAGGCCTCGCGGAACTTGTTTTGGATGTAGAGCTGTGCCGGCAGCAGCCACTCCTCCATGGTCTTGGAGACCACGGAGCGAACCTGCGGGTTCTGGGCGAGCTTGGCGGTATAGGTCTTCATAAAGTCGAGGTAGGCGGGTAGGTCGAAGTAGAGGTTGTCGACCGGGCGCAGCTCGGGCACCTCGCCGGTGAGCTGGCTCTTGGGTGCGATGAGCTCTTCGGGCTCAAACTGGTGGCCCAGATCGCACTCGTCGGCATAAGCCTTCTCGGACTTGCAGCCCTGGATGGGGCAGCGGCCGATCACCTGACGGCCGTTGAGGAACGTGCCGGCCTTGGCATCGTAGAACTGCAGCGTGGAGCGCTTGGAGATGGTGCCCTGCTCGTGCAGGCGCTCGATAATCTCGGCGGTAACCTCGTTGTGAATCTGCGCAGCCGGCTCAAGGCCTGAGCCGCCGTAGATGTCGCAGCTGATGTTGTAGTTGTTGAGGGTCGCGGCCTGTCGGGAGTGATTGGACTCGACATACTCGCCGATGGACTTATCGTAGCCTTCGTTCTCCTTGAGCTTGCGGTAGCTCTCCATGATGGGCGAGCCGTAGCAGTCGGTGCCCGAGGTGAAGATGACGTTCTCGCGGCCCAGGCGGTCGCGCAGGAAACGGGCGAAGAAGTCGGCCGGGACAAAGACGCCGCCAACGTGGCCAAAGTGAAGGCCCTTGTTGCCGTAGGGCTCGCCGGCGGTAACGATGGCGCGGCGCGGCCAGCTGGGACGGTCGTTCATGGAGTATTTGGATGCCATGGGACTCCTTCGCATATGGTGAGAGCGCGGCCGGGCGCGGGGCTCGGCGGCGCGGTGGTCAATTCGTGCATATCGTTCGACATTATCGCACATGCGGACGGGTACGTGGCAGGGGCGCTATCCTAAGATGCTATGAATGAGATTTCCAACATACATGCGTTTGAAGACGAGGATTTTCTGCACGCTTGCTTCGTGTGGGGGATGGTCGTAGTCGGCGTGTTTGCCGTGTGCCTGGTGCCGGTGTTTATGCTGCTGGGCGGGCCTGCAGACTTGGATGCTGCTGATGCGGGCGGCTGGACGGCAGTCGTGGGCTGGATAGTCGGCTTGGCTGCGGTCTCAATGGCGTCGTTTGCCGTGCACGAGCTGGTGCACGGTGTGTTTTTTAAGCTGCTGGCGCTCGCGAGTGCGCACGTGACTTTTGGAGCGAACCGTGAGACGTGCATGATCTATGCCTGCGCCGAGGGGATTGTGTATTCGCGCCGGCGGTACATGGCGGTTTGCCTGGCGCCGACGGTTGTTGTGACGGCGGCGTTTGCCCTGGGATTTGCGTTTTCGGGGTATCCGCTGCTGTGCTACCTGGCGGCTGGTTTGCACCTTTCGGGATGCACGGGCGACTGGTATTACGTGCGGACGATCCTGCGCGACCGCCGCATTGCCGCCTGCGAGGACACGTCCTTTGGCGTGCGCTTTTTCGGGTGAGGAGATGTTGATGAGGCCGTTGTTGTTGCACGCTTGCTGTGCGCCGTGTTCGCTTGAGCCGGTTCGCCTGCTGCGCGAGGAGGGGTTTGAACCCACGATCTGCTGGACCAACCCCAATATTCAGCCGCGCGATGAATGGCAGCGTCGTTTGGACGAGCTGCGCCGGTGGTGTGCCGATGGCGACATCGAGCTCATCGAGGCCGGGGAGGACCGCGAACGCTGGGAAACCGGCGTGGCTCCGTTGGGTGCCGATCGTCCCCGTCGCTGTCGCGCGTGCTATGCCTTGCGCTTGGCCGAGGCATGCCGCGTTGCCCAGGAGCGCGGGTTTGAATATGTGGGTACGACGCTCGCCGTATCGCCGTATCAGCTGTTCGATACCTGCAATGATGTGCTTGAGCGCTTGGCTGCCGCCCGCGGTCTCACTCCGGTCATTCGCGATTTTCGCCCGTATTACCCCGAGGCGACACGCCGTTCGCGCGAGCTGGGCATGTATCGGCAGAACTACTGTGGTTGCCGCTTTTCTGCTGTCGAGGCGGCCATGGACCGCGCCCGCATCCGCGACGAGCGCAAAGCCGCCAAAAAGTAGTTCGTTTGGGACGTCAGCCTGCTAGGATGTAGAGCGGACTTTAGCTATATAAGGAGTATCCGACGTGTCTATGCGTACCGATGATTTTGACTACAACCTTCCTGAGGAACTGATCGCCCAGGCTCCTGCCGAGCCGCGCGACTCCTGCCGCCTGCTGGTGGTGGATCGCAAAGGCTCCCAGGCGGGGAAGCCGCTGGAGCACGGCGGTACCGTTGAGCACCGCATCTTCCGCGACATCATCGACTATATCGAGCCGGGCGATGTGCTCGTCATCAACCAGACGCGCGTGATGCCGGCCCGCCTGATCGGTCGCAAGGCCGGCTCGGGTGGCGTGGTCGAGACGCTGCTGCTCAAGCGCCGTGAGGATGTGGATCCGCTCGGCCATGTGTGGGAGTGCCTGGTCAAGCCGGGCAAGCGCCTGAAGCCCGGTGCTCAGATTGAGTATCGCGCCGGTGGCGCCCATGCGCCCGAGGGGGCTCCCGTGGTGCTGACGGCCGAGGTCATCGACTTTGTCACCGATAGCCGCGGTGGCCGTCTGGTGCGCTTTGAGCCGGCCGGTTGCAATGCCGCCGGCGACCCGTGCACGCTCGACGAGGCCATCCATGCTGCCGGCCACGTGCCGCTGCCGCCCTACATTACCGATTACGAGGGCGACCCCGAGAAGTACCAGACCGTCTACGCCATGAAGGAAGAGCACTCGGCTGCCGCTCCCACGGCGGGTCTGCACTTTACGCCCGAGCTTATGGCTGCCATCGAGGCCAAGGGTGCCAAGTTTGCCGCCGTCGAACTCGAGGTGGGCATCGATACCTTCCGTCTGGTGGAGGAGGACGATCCCACGCAGCATGTGATGCACACCGAGCGCTACCACGTGTCGCAGGAGGTTGTCGACGCCGTGCATAAGGCGAAGGCCGAGGGCCATCGTGTGATTGCTGTCGGTACCACGGCGGTGCGCTCGCTCGAGAGCGCGTTTGACGCCGATGCTCCGGTGTCCGATCCGGCTGTGACGGCGCGCTATTTTGAAGGCCGCGAGGACGGCGCCGACACGCTCGGCCGCGGTGACATCGTGGTGCGCGAGAACGCCACGACGCAGCTCTACCTCATGCCCGGCTCGACCTATCACGTGGTCGACGCGCTGATCACGAACTTCCACGTGCCGCGCTCCACGCTCATGATGCTCGTAAGCGCGCTTGCCACCCGCGACCAGATCATGGATGCCTACGCCGCCGCCATCGAGGAGCGCTACCGCTTCTTCAGCTTTGGCGACGCCATGCTCATTTTGTAGGTTACGGCGTTTTCCAAACGCCGTAACCGGCCGACGCTGCAAACCCCCCTAAGCGGCAATCTGATGTTCAATCGTCGGGCATGACCAGAAGGTCAATGCCCCCCTCTTTCACGTCACCTTGCTCGCTCAGGGGCGTTTTCGCTGACTTTGCCAAAGCATCGGCAGGTACTCATTGGGGACGTACTTAAATGAGTGCCTGCAGAATGAGAGTGGATAATCTCCCGTTTTTGGCCTGCTTGGGGGCTCAAAGTGGGAGATTATCCACTCTCGTCATTGGGCTAGTCGTTGGGGACGTTCTTGTTTGACTAGTCGTTTAAGAACGTCCCCAATGACTACTTGCTTGCGAACAGCCAGACTAGGATGATCGCCAGGATTGCGGCGACGATGCAGACGATGGCGCCGGTGAATTTGATGCGTGAGTCGCGGGTACGTTCGCGCACCGCGTCCTCGGTGGCCTCGAGCTGGGCGACTTCTCGCTCGGTCTCGGTGTGTTCGGCTTTGTCTCGGGCCAAGGATCCTGCAAGCGACTCAGTGATCTCTGGGTGGTCGTGCACTTCGGTCGCCTGTTCGATGATCGACTGCGCATGTGCGGCATCTGCTTGGGCGTTGGCGATGCTCTGCTCCTGGTCGCGGCGTGCCTTGTCCTCGGCAGTGATCTTCTCGCGCAGTTCGCGCTGACGAGTCGCGGCGGCTGTCTTCGCCGTCTGCAGGTCGTCGCGCGCGGCATCGGCTTCGGTCGTCACGGCTTGGTGCGCGCGTTTTGCGTCGGCGATAGGGGCTTGAGCCTGCTCGACGGCCTGCTCGGCTGCGGCAAGCGAGTGCTCAAGGTCGGCGGTGATGCGCGGGACATCTTCTTCGGCTTTACGCAGGGCATCTGCCGTGTCGGAAATCTGCATCGAGAGCTCGCTGGTGCGCACCGTATAGTTGGCGGGATTTGCCGAGGGATTGCGTTGCAGCTCGGCATACTCATGACGCAGCGTCTCGAGCTGGGCGCGCGTGGCGTCGACGGTTTGTTGTGCGGCGGCAATGCCGGCGTCTCGCTCTGCCTTCACCTTGTCGCGGATGCGCTTGGAATCCTCAAGACGTCGAACGAGGCGGTTGCCGGTCTCGCGCGAGCTCGCCTCGCGGGCCTCCACGGCATCGAGCGCGGCCTTCAGACGGAGCTCAGTCGCGTCATCCTCTGTCTTCATTTGTTCGAGCTGACCCTTGAGCTCTGTCGCTTTGGAGGCGTGGGCATCACGGTCAATCTCGGCGGCCGCTGCAGTCTTTTGGGCCGTGGCAATCGCCTGGCGCTGGTCGGCGACGATCTGGTCGTAGCGGCCTGCGATATCCTGGCGCGTCTCGAGTTCCTCGGCCTGATCGGCAATGCGCTGCTCAAGTTCGGCCAGGTGGGCGCGGGCATCGGCAAGTGCCTTTTTCGCGGCGTTCATCTCGCGCATGGCCGAGGCACCCTGGGCGATAAAGGTGCCCACGGCGTTCGCAGTGTTCGAGACAGCGGTCCCCAGATCGCGGCTCGCGGCGGAGGAGTGCGGGGCGGTCGGGCGAGCGGTGTCGGCAGCGTCCGCATCGGCAGCCTGCGGCACGGCGATATTGCCGGTACCGCCCTCGATTACAGAAAAGCCTGCTGCGTGCGGGTCGACCGCATCGGCACCAATCGTGGGATGCTCGAGCTGCAGAAACGAGGGCATGGTGCTGCCCTGGTCGGCAACCGGAGTCTCGCCGGGTACGAAGGTCGAGGCTGCCTCGGCGGCCTCCTCTTCCTCGGCGTCAACGTCAGCGTCGGCCACGGCGTCTTTCATCGCTTTGACGGCATCCATCATGGAGTCCATGACGGCGTCGAGCTCTTCTTCCGAAGACACCTCGATGGGGCCTGCTGCTTGCGGAGCGTTCTCAGCCTCGGGCTCAGTATCGCTCGGGTCCGGCTGCTCTAGCTGCTCTTCTTTGTCTTGCTCTGCGGCGACATTTGCGTCTGCGGCCTCGTCTGCGGCGGCAGGAGCCTCCTCGACAGCGGCATCAATGCCGCCATCGCTTCTGGTGGAAGTATCGCAGCCGTCAATGGTGTCTGCGGAGTTATCAATATGCTGTTGAGTCTGGGGGTCCAGCTCGTCTGTCATAGGCATGTGCTCCTCATCGTTGTTTGTCACCCTATGATAAAGTCTCGCGCCGACATCCCGCGCGCTGCAGCAAAGTTTCAAAACGTGTTCGATGGCTCGTGTCGATAGCAAAAACTCGGCCACTTTATCCAGTTTGTACTTGACAATCCCTTCGCCGAAAGACGTTATGCCGCTCGCCTACCGAGGCCTTTTCTATTCACTTGAACACGCTAAAGTTGCATGTCAGCTTTTGGCGCGTGAAGTTGGATGCGCGCAGTCGACGGGCGGGCCCGTCGCGATTTGAAAGGACTTTGTATGGGACTTTTCACTGGTAAGACCGTGATCGTCACCGGCGGCGGCAAGGCCACGCTCAAGGACGGCTCCGCTGGCTCCATCGGTTACGGCATCGATATCGCTTTTGCCAAGGAGGGCGCGAACCTCGTCATCACCGGCCGCAACGTTGCCAAGCTCGAGGCCGCCAAGGAGTCTCTCGAGGCTGAGTACGGCGTTAAGGTTCTTCCTGTTCAGGCCGATGTCTCCGCCGGTCAGGACAACGAGGCCGTCGTGCAGAACGTTATCGACAAGGCGATTGAGGAGTTCGGTCGCATCGACGCCGTCGTTAACAACGCTCAGGCCAGCGCCTCGGGCGTGACCATCGCCGACCACACCATGGATCAGTTTAACCTGGCCATTTACTCCGGTCTGTATGCCACCTATCTGTACATGCAGAAGGCCTATCCGCACCTGAAGGAGACCAAGGGCTCCGTGGTCAACTTTGCTTCGGGCGCCGGCCTGTTTGGCAACTACGGCCAGTGCAGCTATGCTGCCGCCAAGGAGGGCATCCGCGGCCTGACTCGCGTCGCCGCCAACGAGTGGGGCAAGGACGGCATCAACGTCAACATCGTTTGCCCGCTTGCTTGGACCGCCGCGCTCGAGAACTTCCAAGATGCCTATCCCGAGGCGTTCAAGGCCAACGTCCACATGCCGCCGGCAGGCCACTACGGCGACGTCGAGAAGGAAATCGGCCGCGTTGTCGTTCAGCTCTGCGGTCCCGACTTTAAGTATATGAACGGCGAGACCGTCACCCTCGAGGGTGGCATGGGCCAGCGTCCTTAGGGGTTCCGCCGTTCTACCGAACGGCGGACCGGCCGACGCTGCGCGGGCCGCATTTGGACAATCTGCCGTTCAATTTCAAGGGCGCGACCAGAAGGTCAGCGCCCTTTCATTTCACGGCACCTTGTCTCAAATGCGACCCGCTCGCTGACGTTGCCAAAATATCGGCGTTGCCGTGGCTGGTAAATAGCTCCACTCATCGGGGACGTACTTAAATGAGTGCCCGCAGAATGAAAGTGGATAATCTCCCGTTTTTGGGCTGTGCTTTGGGCAAAAGTGGGAGATTGTCCACGCTCATCCGGTAAGCGTCCAAAAATCCACGCTCATTTGCCGTGTCCCTGCCGTATCCTCCTCGCACCAGTTTCTGTCGAGTCGGTGCTTCTTGCGGGTTGCCCGTATAATGGTTTGCGTATGAACCGCAACCAAGGAGTTCCAGTTTATGGACCAGAACCTTTTTAAATTCGACCTGATCGCCGAGGACCCGACGACGCACGCGCGTGCCGGCGTACTGCACACCCCGCACGGCGACATCGAGACGCCGATTTTTATGCCCGTGGGCACCAAGGCAAACGTCAAGGGCATTCCTACCGAGACTGTCAAGAAGCTCGGCGCCCAGATCGTGCTCGCCAATACCTATCATCTGTCCATGCGTCCCGGCGAGGACACCATCGCCGAGCTGGGCGGCCTGCACAAGTTCATGAACTGGCACGGCCCCATCCTCACCGACTCGGGCGGTTTTCAGGTCTTCAGCCACAACGATGCCGTCAAGCTCACCGACGAGGGCGTGCGCTTTATCGTCAACGATTACGACGGCCGCCACGTGTTTTGGACGCCCGAGGACAACATGGAAATCGCCATGAAACTCGGCTCCGATATCTGCATGCAGCTCGACCAGTGCCCGGGCTATCCCGCCACGCGCGCCTACGTTGAGCGCGCCGTTGAGCTGTCGAGCATGTGGGCCGAGCGCTGCTATAAGGCGCATACCCGCGATGACCAGGCGCTCTTTGGCATCGTTCAGGGCGGCATGCACCTGGATCTGCGCCTGCGTTCGCTGCGCCATCTGGAGGAGTGCGGCGACTTCCCGGGCTATGGTATCGGTGGCTATTCGGTGGGCGAGGATCACGAGACCATGTTCGAGACCCTGGCGCCGCTCGTGAGCGAGTACATGCCCAAGCATAAGCCGCGCTACCTGATGGGTGTCGGCAACCCCACCACGCTCGTACGCGGCGTGGGCGTGGGCATCGACATGTTCGACTGTGTGCTGCCGACGCGCACCGGTCGCATGGGTACGGCGTTCTCCAGTGAAGGTCGCCTTAACTTCCGTAACGCGCGCTTTGCGCACGACGACGGCCCCATCGACCCCACCTGCACCTGCCCGGTATGCACGGGCGGCTACAGCCGCGCGCTCATCCGTCACATGGTCACGCAGAAGGAGATGCTCGGCGGCATTCTGCTGTCGATGCACAACATCTACTACCTGCTCAACCTGATGCAGCGCGCCCGCCAGGCCATTATCGAGGGCCGCTACGGCGCGTTTGTGAGCGACTGGATGAACAGCCCTGCGGCGGTGGACTACTAAGAGCGACAGACACGCTTGCAGAGCGTGGGCACGGCAATGGTCGAGCGCCAGCCGGTCGTCACATTCGCTGACACCGGTTGCGCGACCGCTGACCGATAGCTTGCAAGTGCTTGATGCATCGTGGGTACCATACCGAATAGTTGATGTTCGGGCGGGTGTTTGACGCATGGCGTCGACCCCGCCCGTTTTTCTTTTTCTCGATAGGAGTACCCATGATTAAGAATGAGAACGTCGAGGGCGAGCCTGCCTACGACGAGACGTACCGCCGCGGCCCCGTGGTCATGCGCGGCCCCATGATTCCTAAGGACAATACCTACGCCAACCTGCTGGCGCCCGAGGAGTCGACTGACTGGCTGCACGCCGACCCCTGGCGCGTGCTGCGCATTCAGGCAGAGTTTGTCGATGGCTTTGGCGCACTTGCCGAGCTTGGACCTGCGGTGACCATCTTCGGTAGCGCCCGCACGCCCAAGACCGATCCGCTCTACAGGGCGGCGCGTACCGTCGGGCGCAAGATCGCGCAACGTGGCGTGGCGGTCATCACCGGTGGTGGCCCCGGCATCATGGAAGCGGCCAACAGGGGAGCAGCGAGTGTCAACGGCAAGTCAGTTGGCCTAGGCATTGAATTGCCGCACGAGCACGGGCTCAACAAATATGTGAACCTCGGCATGGACTTCCGTTACTTCTTTGTGCGCAAGACTATGTTCGTCAAATACAGCTCCGGCGCTATTGTGTTTCCCGGCGGGTTTGGCACGCTCGACGAGATGTTCGAGGTTCTCACGCTGGTGCAGACGCACAAGGTCAAGCGCATGCCGCTCGTGCTGGTGGGCACCGAGTACTGGCAGGGCCTATTCGACTGGCTCAACGGCCCGGTGATGAGCACCGGTATGATTAGCCCGCTCGATCCGGATCTGGTACACATTACCGACGACCTCAACGAGGCCGTTGACATTGCGCTCAGCGGGCTGATGTAGATCAATCGTGCCCACGCGACATGAATACGCATGGCAATCTGATGTTATCTAACATCAGATTGCCATTTATATTGGGTATACTGGTGTAAAAGACGAGGGCGAGGAGGTCGCAAATGTCTACAGCAACAGTTAAGCCTACGACGGTTCGAATCGAAGAGGGGCTCAAGGAGCAGGCGACTGAGTTCTTGGATTCGGTCGGCCTCAGCCTCAATTCCTATCTCAATCTTGCCGTTCGGCAGCTGGTAAATCAGCGAAAGATTCCTTTTGAGATTGTAGGAAGGGCGGAGGTGCCCAACGAGGTGACGAGGCGCGCCATGGTGATCGCCGATGCTCATGAGCTGGGGATTTTGCCGGACGATAGCCTGTCATTCAATAACGCTGATGAGCTTATGTCATTCCTCGATGAGGAATAGCGATGTTCGAGATTAAAGTCGAGGCTCAATTTAAGGTGGACTACAAACGAACGATGCGCATGCATCCGCAGCTAAAAAGTGAGTTTAAAGCGGCGGTTGCAGAGCTTGTGGCTCATGGGTCACTTCCGGCGGAGTATGGCGCCCACGAGCTCTCAAACCCGGGCGGAAACTACAACGGCCACATCGATTTCCACCTATCCGATGGCTTGGTCGATGTGGTCGTTCTTTATCTTCCCCATAAGACTAACCCAGTGATTAGGCTGGTGAGAATGGGCACTCATCAGGAACTGTTTCAGGGTCCGCTGGGCTGATCGCCGATTTCTAAGTTGCGGTGGAATAGGGATTGATTTGCGGCTGATAAGCCAAAAACAGTTCCTATTCCACCGCAAGTGGTAAAGGTGCCCCTAGTGGATGGGCTGGTAACGAGGACAGTAGCTGATGGCGATGGCGTCGACGCCTACATGGGTGGCGATGGTGCAGCCGATGGGGCCGGTGCCGGCGTCTACGTAATCCTGGCCCGCGAGTGCCTCGTTGACAAGTTCCTGCTCCTCGGCGGCGCCGGTCGTGAGCACGCGCACGCTTGAGCCCGGGTGCTCGTCCAAAAACGCGAGGCAATCTGCCATGGTGTTGGCGACGATGCGCTTGGCGCCGCGGCCCTTTTTGATTGCCTTGATCTCGCCCGATTTCCACTCCGGCGAAACGGCCAGGCGAATGTTGAGCATCTGCGTCAGCTGGCCGGCGAGCTTGGGGGCGCGGCCGTTTTTGACCAGGTTCTCGAGCGTGCGGGGAATCAGCAGCAGGTGGGCTTCGGGCAGCGTCGCGCGGATCTGCGCCTCGGTCTCGTCCAAGCTGCGGCCGTCCTCGCGCATGGCAAGCGCGTACTCCACCAGCAGGCCCTCGGCGCCCGAGCCGGTGCGCGAATCGATGCAGCGCGCGTCGAGCTCGTGGGTCTCGGCGACCAGGCATGCGTTGGAATAGCAGGCGGACCACTCGCTGCACAGCGAGATGAAGATCGCGCTGTCGTGGCCATCGGCGCGTACGCGGTCAAACAGCGCCTTGAACTCGCCGGCGCTCGGCTGCGAGGTGTGCGGCAGCTGCTCGGAGCCGGCCATGCGGGCGACGTATTCCTCGGCGGTAATCTGCACCTGGTCGAGCAGGTCCTCGCCCTCGATAATCACATGCAGCGGAATCACGTAAATGCCGAGCTCTTGGGCACGGGCGGGGGAGATGTCCGACGTGGAGTCGGTTATGATGGCAAAAGACATAATTGCACCTTTCGTTGGGGCGCGGCAGCGCCGCCTTCTGAAAGCAAAGTGCGACAAGTATAGTGGAGTTGCTCTACATTGCTAGGTTCAATTGTTGAATAGTCAACAGTTTGAAGCGGTGGTGTGGAAATCATCAACTGGGGAAGAAGGGTGCCGATGGCGGCATTGCAACTTTGCGAGCGGCCGGTTGTGCTGTTCGATTTTGACGGCACGGTGGCCGATACGGGTCGGGCAGTGATGACCTCGACGCGCAAGACGCTGGCTGCGCGCGGGTTTTCGGAGACGCAGATGGGTGATCTGCGCCGCATGATCGGGCCGCCCCTGTGGAAGAGCTTTCACGACTTTTACGGCTTTTCCCGCGAGGAGTCGCTTGTGGTGGCCGATGAGTACCGCGCCTTTTTTGATGAACTGGGACCGGAGGAGTATCCCGTGTTCAATGGGGTCCCCGAGCTGCTGGATGGGTTGGTCGCCCAAGGCAAACGTATGGCCGTGGCGACGTCGCGCATGGAGGCCAAGTGCATCGACATGGTGCATGAGCTCGGGCTCTCTCAGTTTGAGGCGGTGATTGGCATGAATCCGCCGCAGGGACGCGAGACCAAGGCCGATTCGGTCCGCGATGCCCTGGCGGCGCTCGGCGCGACGGCCGACGATGCCGTGATGATCGGCGATCGCTTTAACGATGTGGAGGGCGCGCACGCAATGGGCGTGCCGTGCATCGGCATCTATTCGGGCGCGGCGGCGCCGGGCGAGCACGATGCGGCGGGTGCCGATGCGGTGGTGCACTCGGTGGCCGAGCTTGCTAAACTTTTCGCTATCTAATGACGTAATGTGAGGGGCGAGCGCGCTCGCCGCTCATTGGTAAGGAGGTCGTCCATGAATCAGGTGGAGCAGAGCGTCGCCGAGTATGTCGACGAGGTCTGGGAAGATGTCGTCGCCGATATCGAGCAGCTGGTGAGCTATCCGTCCGTGGCAGTTTCTGCCGATGCAGAGCCCGGCGCGCCGTTTGGCCGCCCGGTCCGTGACGCGCTCGACTGTGCGCTCGGCATCGCGCAGAAGCTCGGCTATCAGACGAGCGACGACGAGGGCTATGTGGGCATTGCCGATATTCCTGGCCGCGGCGACAAGCAGCTCGCGACCATCTGCCACGTGGACGTGGTGCCCGCCGGCCCGGGCTGGAACACCGACCCGTTTGCGATGGAGCGTCGCGAGGGCTGGCTGCTCGGCCGCGGCGTTATCGACGACAAGGGTCCGGCGGTGCTGTCGCTCTACGCCGGCGCCTATCTGCTCAAGCACGGCATTGTTCCGCGCTACACCTTCCGCGCACTGCTGGGCTGCGATGAGGAAGTGGGCATGTCCGACGTTCACCATTATCTGGAGAACCACGCGAACCCCGACTTTCTGTTTACGCCCGATGCCGAGTTCCCGGTCTGTAATGCCGAGAAGGGCCAGTTTGGGGCGACATTTGTGAGCTCCAAGATCGACGGCGGGCGCATTGTGTCCTGGAGCGGTGCCGAGGCGAGCAACGCCATTCCGTCGCAGTCTATCTGTGAGCTTGCGATTGCCGCCGATGAGCTGCCGGCGCCGGTCGAGAACGGCGACCGCCTGGAGATCACGGCGCTCGATAACGGGCATGCGCAGATTTTCGCCCACGGCATTGGCGGTCATGCCTCGATGCCAGAGGGAACGATCAACGCCGTCGGGCTGATCGTGGCGTATCTGCGCGAGGCCGAGGACGCGTTTGGTGCACGCGACGAGCGCCTGCTGACGCCTGCCGAGCACGAGTTCGTCAAGTTCCTGGCCTTTGTGCATGCGGACGCCTATGGTCGCGGCCTGGGTATCGATGCGACGAGTCCGGCGTTTGGCCCGCTTACCTGCAACGCTGGCGTCATCCGCGTGGCGGATGGCCATATTGAGCAGGTCATCGACGTGCGCTTCCCCGACAGCACGAGTGCCGATACCATCCGCGAGCAGCTCGATCCGCTCGTGGGCCGTTTTGGCGTGACGTGCCGTGTGGGTCGTGCGAAGGTGCCGTTCTCGGTCTCTGCCGACGATCCGGCCGTGAAGGCGCTTATTGATACCTATAACGAGTTTACGGGCAAGCATGCTGAGCCCTTTGCCATGGGCGGCGGCACGTACGCGCGCAACTTTGCCCGCGCCGTCTCGTTTGGCCCCGAGGAGACCGGTCTGGAGCTGCCCGAGTGGGGCGGCCAGATGCACGGTCCCAACGAGTGCGCCAACGAGGAACAGCTCAAGCAGGCGCTCAAGATTTATATCGTGGCGATCTTACGTTTGAACGAGCTTGAGCTTTAAGGCTGCGGCGTTTTAACAACTTAGCACCCCTTTCGTCCGGGCTTTTTAAGTTGCGGTGGAATAGTTCCTAAAATGGGCCATTTGATGGCCAAGCAGGAACTATTTCACCGCAACTTTGTTTTTATTGGTGTAAAAGGCGTGCCATGCTTGTCGGCGGGTTTGTTACTCGTTTGTAAAGGCCGCGCATAGCTTGCGGTAAGGGTCTATCAAATGCCCGTAAGAAACAGCAGTTGGCGCGGGCGCTGCCCGATCGGGGACGTATCTTTCCAAACAGCAAAGCGGGCAGGGTGTCCGCGAGTCGCATGTATGAAAGGAAGATCATGCTCGATCAGGCTTATTCTCGTCGTCAGTTCCTCGGCCTCGCTGGTGGTCTTGCCAGCATCGTCGGTCTCGGTCTCGTTGGTTGCGGCGGCTCTGGCGCATCCGACGCCGCCGAGAAGGGTAGCGCCGCTGCTGCCGAGTCCGTCTCCGGCGAGGTGACCTACGACGGCGCCTCTTCGTTCCAGGCTCTCGTCGAGGCTGCTGCCGAGAAGTTCATGGATGCCAACCCCGACGTCTCCGTCTCCGGTTCGGGCAACGGTTCGGGCAAGGGCCTGACCGCTGTCGCCGCCGGCACCGTTACCATCGGTAACTCCGACGTCTTCGCCGAGACCAAGCTCGAGGCCGATCAGGTCAAGAACCTCGTCGATCACGAGGTCGCCGTCGTGGGCATGGGCCCTGTCGTCTCCAAGAACGTCAAGGTCGATGACCTGTCCCTCGAGCAGCTCAAGGGCATCTTCTCCGGCCAGATCACCAACTGGAAGGAGGTCGGTGGCGACGACGCCAAGATCGTCGTTCTCAACCGCAAGGCCGGCTCCGGCACCCGCGCCACCTTCGAGGCCGCCGTCTTTGGCGACGAGGCCGTCGACTTTAAGGGCGACGCCGAGCTCGACAAGTCCGGCGACGTCCAGACTCAGATGGGCAGCACCGACAATGCCATCTCCTACCTCGACTTCTCGCACTTCGACGACTCCAAGTTCAACGCCATCAAGGTCGAGGGCGTGGAGCCCAAGAGCGCAAACGTCACCGACGACTCCTTCAAGATCTGGGCGACCGAGCACATGTACTGCGCGAAGGACGCCGACGAGGCCACCAAGGCCTTCCTGGAGTTCATGCTTTCCGACGACGTCCAGGGCAAGCTCGTCGAGGAGCAGGGCTTTATCCCCGTCTCTGCCATGAAGGTCGTCAAGGACGCCAGCGGCAAGGTATCCGCTAAATAAGTAATCGCCCCGGAAAGGTTTGCAATGGCAAAACAGCTGCCAAAACGCGACCTTGAGAACGTGGGCCTGGGCGTCACGGGCGCATGCGTAGCGCTCGTGACGCTTGTCGTTGCCGCGCTCATCTTTATGGTCGCCCAAAAGGGCCTCTCGGCTTTTCTCAAGGACGGCGTCTCGGTCGTCGAGTTCTTCGCCGGCACCAAGTGGGACCTGGCCAACACAGCCGAAAACGGCCTGCCTTATACCGGCGCCCTGCCCCTGATCGTCACCTCGTTTGCGGTCATGGTGCTCTCCACGCTTATCGCGCTGCCCATCGCCATCGGCTCCGCCATCTTTGCGGTCGAGATCCAGCCTAAGTTTGGTTCCAAGATCTTTCAGCCGCTTATTGAGCTTTTGACCGGCATTCCCTCGGTCGTCTTTGGCTTGATCGGCTTTCACGTGGTTGTCGGCCTTATGAAGAGCGTTTTCCACGTGAGCACGGGTCTGGGCATCCTGCCCGGCGCCATCGTGCTGGCCGTCATGATTCTGCCGACGATGACCACGCTTTCGGTCGATGGCCTGCGCGCCGTGCCCGACAGTTACCGTCAGGGCTCGCTCGCGCTGGGCTACACCCGCTGGCAGACCATCTGGCACGTGGTGCTCAAGTCCGCCATGCCGTCGCTCATGACCGCGGTCATCCTTGGCATGACCCGCGCCTTTGGCGAAACGCTCGCCGTGCGCATGGTTATCGGCGGCATCGAAGCCATGCCGACGTCGCTGCTGTCGCCGGCGTCCACCATTACCACCACGCTCACCACGTCCATGGCGGTCTATGCCGAGGGCTCGGCCCAGGACGACGTCTTGTGGGCGCTCGGCCTGCTGCTGATGGGTATGAGCCTCATCTTTATCCTGATCATCCATCTCATTGGCCGCAAGGGGGCGAAGGCTCGTGGCTAGCACACGCATCCATATCGACGAGGCGAGACTCGGGCGTGTCCAAAAGCAGGACCGCATCGCCACGGGCGTGCTGACGGCGATCGTCGCCATCGTCATGCTCATCGTCGTCTCCATGGTGGCCTACATCCTGTTCGAGGGCATCTCGACGCTGTTCCAACCAGGCTTTCTCACGCAGCCGTCGCGCGCCAACGGAACCCAGGGCGGCGTGCTCTACCAGCTGTTCGACTCGTTCTATCTGCTGCTGATTACCCTGATCATCTCGGTGCCCATCAGCCTGGGCGGCGCGGTCTTCCTGGTCGAGTACGCGCCCGATGGGCCCATCCGCGACATCGCCTCCACCGCCATCGAGACGCTGTCTTCGCTGCCTTCCATCGTCGTGGGCATGTTCGGCTTTCTGGTGTTCTCGGTGCAGCTGGGCTGGAAGTACTCCATCATCTCCGGCGCCGTCGCGCTCACCATGTTCAACATCCCCATCCTGGTGCGCGTGATTCAGCAGGCGCTCGAGGACGTGCCGCAGGCCCAGCGCGATGCGTGCCTGGCTATGGGCCTCACCCGCTGGGAGGCCACGCTGCACATCCTGATTCCCGAGGCCATGCCCGCCATCGTGACCGGCATCGTGCTTTCGGCCGGCCGTGTGTTTGGCGAGGCCGCGGCGTTGCTCTTTACCTCGGGCATGAGCTCGCCGGTTCGCCTGAACTTCTTGAGCTTTAACCTGTCGAGCCCCACCTGCGCCTGGAACGTGTTCCGTCCCGGTGAGTCGCTTGCCGTGCACATCTACAAGATCTATGGCGAGGGCAGCCCCGAGGCCCAGCAGATCGTCTGGGGCACCGCGGCACTGCTGATGATCTGCATGCTGCTGTTTAACGTAATCGCCCGTATCGTGGGCAAGCAACTGGCAAGGAGGATGACGGCCGAATGAGCGAGATGAATACAACGCCCGCAACCGAAGCGGCCACGTCCGAGACCCAGGACTTTCTGTCGAGCGTGGGGCAAAGCGAAAAGCACGTGCGTGTGAGCGGCAAGGCCGTGAGCGACGAGGTCGTGCTCTCCGCCAAGGTCATCAACGTGTACTATGGCGACCACCATGCGCTGCACAATACGTCGCTCGACTTTCACAAGGGTGAGATCACGGCGCTCATCGGGCCTTCGGGCTGCGGCAAGTCGACCTTTTTGCGCAGCCTCAACCTTATGAATCGCGAGATTCGCGGCTGTCGCGTGGAGGGCGAGATCAACTACCGCGGCCGCAACGTGAACGCCAAGACCGAGAACACCTACGAGCTGCGCCGTTCCATTGGCATGGTGTTCCAGCAGCCAAACCCGTTCCGCAAGTCCATTCGCGACAACATCACGTTTGCGCCCAAGCGCCACGGCATCACCGACCGCGACGAGCTCGACCGCATGGTCGAGGAGAGCTTGCGCGGTGCGGCGCTGTGGGACGAGGTCAAGGACAAGCTGGACAAGAGCGCCTACGCGCTTTCGGGCGGCCAGCAGCAGCGTTTGTGCATCGCGCGCACGCTGGCGCTCAACCCCGACGTGATTCTGTTCGACGAGCCCTGCTCGGCGCTCGACCCCATCTCGACGCTGGCAATCGAGGACCTCATGTCGTCGATCGTTGCCGGGCGCGCCATCGTCATCGTGACGCACAACATGGAGCAGGCGTCGCGCGTGTCCAACCGCACGGCGTTCTTCTACATGGGCGATATGGTCGAGTACGACGAGACCGACGAGATTTTCCAACGGCCCAAGGATAAGCGGCTGAATGATTACCTCACCGGCATGTTCTCCTAGTCCGGGACATGCTTGAGGCCCGCGGCGGCCATGGTTGCCGTGGGACTGATTGGAGAGGCGGGTCATCTCTTTTGCGAGATGGCCCGCCTTTTTGCTCTGCGACCGAAACGACCACCACAAAGGGGACAGGCACCTTCGTGGTGGTTTGGGGTGGGGCTCGCTGCTATCATGGACAACGTTGAATTTCTACGAAGGAGCAGGGCATATGGCGATTCTTTTGGGATGCGATTCCGTCAGCCTAGAGTTTCCCACCAAGCATATTTTCGATAGCGTAACGCTCGGCGTGGGCGAGGGCGACCGCATTGGTATTGTCGGTAAAAACGGCGACGGCAAGTCGACGCTGCTGAGCGTGCTCGCCGGCACGCTGGAACCCGACGACGGACGCGTGACGCACCGCCGCGGCACCACGATCGGACTGCTCGGCCAAAAGGACCAGCTTGTCGACACCGATACCGTACATCATGCCGTTGTGGGCGACACGCCCGAGTACGAGTGGGCCTCGAGCCCCCGCACGCGCCAGATCCTGGCTGGCCTCATTAGCGATGTGCCCTGGGAGGGCACGGTGGGCGAGCTTTCGGGCGGTCAGCGCCGTCGCGTGGACCTTGCGCGCCTGCTGATCGGCGACTACGACGTGCTCATGCTCGACGAGCCCACCAACCACCTGGACATGCGCACCATCAACTGGCTCGCGCGTCATCTTAGGGCTCGCTGGCAGCGCGGTCAGGGCGCCATGCTCGTGGTCACGCACGATCGCTGGTTCTTGGACGAGGTCTGCACCAGCATGTGGGAGGTCCACGACGGCCAGGTCGATCCCTTCGAGGGCGGCTACTCGGCCTACATCCTGCAGCGCGTGGAGCGCGACCGCATGGCCGCGGTTACCGAGGAGCGCCGTCGCAACATGGCGCGCAAGGAGCTTGCATGGCTGAGCCGTGGCGCCCAGGCCCGTTCCACTAAGCCCAAGTTTCGCGTGGAAGCCGCCCGCGAGCTCATCGCCGACGTGCCGCCTGTGCGCGACGAGCTGGAGCTCAAGCGCCTGGCGGTGAGCCGTCTGGGCAAGCAGGTTATCGACGTGGTCGACGTGGACGCCGGCTATGCGGATACCGACGGCGCGCCCAAGCAGGTGCTCTCCGACGTGACCTGGCTCATCGGCGCGGGCGACCGCTATGGTCTGCTGGGTGAGAACGGTGCCGGCAAGTCGACCTTGCTCGACGTGATTCAGGGCAAGATCGCGCCCCTGCGCGGCCGCGTGAAGATCGGCCAGACGGTGCGCTTTGGCGTGCTGTCGCAGCAGCTCGAGGAGCTCGAGCCCTACATGGGTGACACGATCCGCGAGGTTCTGAGCAATTATAAGAAGTATTACGTCATCGACGGCAAGGAGACCTCGCCCGAGAAGCTTTGCGAGCGCCTGGGCTTTACGACCCAGCAGCTCTGGAGCCGCATCGGCGATCTTTCGGGCGGCCAGCGCCGTCGCCTGTCGCTGCTGCTGACGATCCTGGACGAGCCCAACGTGCTTATCCTGGACGAGCCGGGCAACGACTTGGATACCGACATGCTGGCGATTGTCGAGGATCTGCTCGACGGCTGGCCGGGCACGCTGATCCTGGTGACGCACGACCGCTTCTTGATGGAGCACGTGACCGACCAGCAGTGGGCGCTGCTTGACGGTCATCTGACGCATATGCCCGGCGGCGTCGACCAGTACCTGCGCCTGTGCAACGCCACGGCCGAGGGCGAGCCCGTGGGCGCGCCGAGCGCCAAGACCGGCACGTTCGACACCGGCGCCGCAGCGGTTGCGGCCGAAAAGCCCAAGTCGAGCGGCCAGCCCAATGGCCTTTCCAACGCCGAACGCCAGAAGCTCCGCCGCGAGGTGAGCTCGCTCGAGCGCAAAATGGAGACGCAGCGCGCCCGCGTGGAGGAGGCCGAGGCCGCGATGGCCCAGGTCGATCCCACCAACTACACGGCGCTCGGCGAGCAGCAGGCAAAGATCGACGAGGCCCATGCCGCCATGGACGAGCTGGAGATGGCGTGGCTCGAGGCGAGCGAAAAGCTCGAGGGCGAGGAGTAAACGAGGATGATCAAAGCCGCGTTTTTCGATATCGACGGCACGCTGCTGAGCTTTAAGACCCATCGGATTCCGGCGTCGGCGCAGCAGGTGCTCGACAGCTTTCATGAGCAGGGGATCGCGTGCGTGATCGCCACGGGCCGCCCGACCTATCAGATGCCCGATTGGCTGCTCGACCTGGGCTGGGATGCGTACATTACGCTCTCGGGCCAGCACTGCTTTGATGCCAAAGGCACCTACCGCAGCTGCCCGATCGATCCGGACGACGTCGCGGTGATTGTGGACCAGGTGGCCGAGGGGTGCTACGACTCGCTGTGCATGCAGGGCGAGAACTCGTTTGTGAATCGCCTGTCCGAGCGCGTGGTGGCGGCCGGCAGCAACGCGGGAATCGTCTATCACGAGGAGCCGTTTGACCACGCCTTTGACGCGCCGGTCTACCAGTTTTGCGCGTTTGTGGACCCGGCCGACGAGCATATCGTGGCCGACGCGGTGTCGCATTCGCTCACCACGCGCTGGTGCGACCTGTTCTGCGACATTATCCCCGCCAACGGCGGCAAGGACTTGGGCGTGGCGGCGACGCTGGAGCGCCTGGGTGTCGACGCGAGCGAGGCGATCGCCTTTGGCGACGGCGAGAACGACCTGTCGATGTTTTCTGCCGTGGGCACGAGTGTGGCCATGGGTAACGCGCAGGAGACCGTGAAGGCCGCAGCGACCTACGTGACGACCGCCGTGGACGACGACGGGATCTTCAACGCCGCCAAGCACTTTGGGCTGGTGTAGCTGCGGATTCGGCACTTGGTGACGTTCCGTTTCTGCCGGCAGTTGGGGACACTCCTTGCGAGTGTGTCATCGCTCCGCCCCTGTGCTGCACATTTTGTGAAACACGGTTAACTTTTCAAACAATGTAGTAAGACATGGGCAACTTTTGCGGTAAAGTAAATCAGGCAAAAGTATCCAAAGGCTAACTAGAAGCCATCGCGAAAGGCGGCCCATGGCCCTACGTGAATCTGGAGAAGACTATCTCGAATCGATCTACGTTCTGTCGCAGCGCCAAGGCACGGTGCGCTCAATCGACGTCTCTGAATACCTGGGTGTGACCAAGGCGAGCGTCTCTAAAGCCATGGCGACGCTGGAGAACAACGGCTATGTCGAAATGGGTAAACGCGACGTTCATCTGACGGAGCGTGGCCTGGAGGTCGCTCGCCAAATGTGGAAGCGCCATTGCTTTTTTGTTGGGCTGCTCGAGGACGCAGGCGTTTCGGAAGAGGTTGCCTCACAAGAGGGGTGTCACATGGAGCACTGCCTGAGCGAGGAAAGCTTTGAGAAGCTAAGGGCAATGCTGGGCCGGGACGGCACATCGGCCCCAACAATGACCGACTAACGTTCCCCAGTAGCGCGCCGTTCGCGCAAAGCGCGAACCGGCGACCGGGACAGGAGGCCCTACCAACCAAGTCTAACTCAGCCAAGGAACCCCGCCAGCAAGCGATGCCCAAGAACCACCAGCAACGTCATCGCAGGCCGGGACCACAGGCGCTACAGGTTCTTGACACCCATCGCGCGCATGGCGTTCAGGATGGCGATGATCGCCACGCCCACGTCGCCAAAGACAGCAAGCCACATATTGGCGATGCCCAGCGCTGCCAGCACCAAAATCAGCAGCTTAATACCCAGCGCAAAGATGATGTTCTGCCAAACAATCGACATGGTCTTGCGTGCTACGCGGATCGAACGGGAGATGTTGGACGGTTTGTCATCCATGAGCACCACGTCGGCGGCCTCAATCGCAGCGTCGGATCCCATGGCGCCCATGGCAATGCCCACATCGGCGCGCGTAAGCACAGGCGCGTCGTTGATGCCGTCACCGACAAAGGCGAGCTTGCCCTTGCCACTTTCGGCCGCGAGCAACGCCTCAACGCGCTCGACCTTGTCGCCCGGCAGGAGCTGCGCGTGGAACTCGTCGAGACCGAGTTGCTTGGCCACAGACGCTGCAACCTCCTCGCGGTCGCCCGTGAGCATGACGGTGCGGTTGATACCGGCGGCATGCAGGTCGCGAATCGTTTGCTCCGCATCGGCCTTAACGGTGTCTGCAATCACGATGTGGCCGGCGTACACGCCGTCAACGAGCACGTGGAGGATCGTGCCGGCAACCTCGCAGTCCGGTGCTTCAACGCCGGCCGCGGCGAGCATCTTAGCGTTGCCAACGACGACGTGCTTGCCGTCGATGGTTGCCGTCACGCCGTGGCCCGCGTCGTTGGCGGAGTCGCTCACGCGCTTGGGGTCGACCTCGCCCTGGTAGGCGTCGCGCACGGACTGCGCGATGGGGTGATCGGAGAACGACTCAGAAAGGGCTGTGACTTCGAGCAGCGACTGCTCGGTATAGCCAGCCTCGGGGTGCACCGCGACGACTGAGAACGTGCCGTTGGTGAGGGTGCCCGTTTTGTCGAAGACGATGGTGTCCACGTCGGCGAGCGTCTCGAGGTAGTTGGAGCCCTTGATGAGAACGCCCAGCTTGGACGCGCCGCCGATGCCGCCAAAGAAACTCAACGGTACGCTGATCACGAGGGCGCACGGGCAGCTGACGACCAGGAAGGTCAGGCCGCGCAGGATCCAATCGGACCAAGCGCCAGTCACCAGGCCGCCGCCAAGCGCGAGCACCGCGGCAGCGCCAGTGACGGCGGGGGTGTAGACGCGGGCAAAGCGCGTGATGAAGTTCTCGGTGCGCGCCTTCTTTTCGCTGGCATTCTCCACGAGCTCCAGAACACGCGCGACGGTTGACTCGCCAAAGGGCTTGGTGGTGCGCACGTGGATGAGGCCCGTCATGTTGATGCAACCGCTGATGATATCGTCGCCGGTCTTGGCCGGGCGGGGAACCGACTCGCCCGTGAGTGCGGCGGTGTCGAGCTGGGTTTCGCCCTCGACGATGACGCCGTCGATAGGCACGCGCTCGCCGGGCTTGACCACGATCACGGTGCCGACGGCGATGTCATCGGGAAAGACCTGTTCGAGTGTGCCGTCGGCTTGCTCGACGTTAGCGTAGTCGGGCGCGATGTTCATCATGGCACTGATCGACTTGCGGCTCTTGCCCACGGCGTATGCCTGGAACAACTCGCCGACCTGGTAGAACAGCATGACAGCGGCGCCTTCGGCCATGTGCGGGTCGGTGTCGGGGAAGAGCACCATGGCAAACGCGCCGATGGTCGCGACGGCCATGAGGAAGCTCTCGTCGAAGGCCTTGCCGCGGCGGATGTTATTGAATGCCTTTTGCAGTACGTCGTAGCCGGCAATCAAAAACGGCACGAGGAACAGCACAAAGCTGGCGTAGATGTTGCCGGGCTCCCCAAATGCGATAGTGAGGGCGCCGAGCTCGTCGAGGGCATAAACAACGGCAAAAATGCCCAGTGCTACCAGGATGCGGTTGCGCTTATGCTCAAGGGACTCTTTCTTCTTGCGCTTCTTCTTTTTCTTTTTGGGATCGGCGGCTGTCATGATTCAAACCTCTCATTTGAGTTTATGAACACTCGCTCATATAATTTCGCGAGCAAAGGCCGCGGCAAGCGCGGCCTCGCAGGTCAACGTATGCGCGGGTTAGAGAATGATCTCGCAGTCCGGCTCGGCGTCGGCGGTGAACTCAACGACGCGGTCCAGGACCTCGTCGAACTTGGCGTCGTCGGCCTCGAGCGTCAGCTTCTGGGTCATAAAGTTGACCGAAACGGACTTGACGCCCTCGAGCTTGGCAAGTTCGTCCTGAAGCTCGCGCGCGCAGTTGGCGCAATCGATCTCGTCGAGCTTGAACTGCTTTTTCATGGTGGGTTCCTTTCCCTGTTTTGCGGCTTGGGTGCAGGCCGCGCTGGTACCTCGGTTGGTTGCTATTCGCAGATATGGCTCATGCCCTGGTTGAGCATGGTGTAGACGTGATCGTCGGCAAGCGAGTAGAGGATGTTGCGGCCGTCGCGGCGGAACTTGACCAGGTGCGACTGCTTAAGCGTGCGCAGCTGGTGCGATACTGCCGACTGCGAGGTTTCGGTCGCTTCGGCGATGTCCGCCACACACAGCTCGCGACCCATGAGGGCATAGAGAATCTTGATGCGCGTGGTGTCGCTGAAGACCTTGAACAGGTCGGCGAGGTCGTAGAGAAGCTCCTCGTCGGGAAGGTCCTCGGGCGAGCAGGTGGTGGGGATCGCGGGTTCGGTGGCCTCGATGTCGGGTTTCGTTCCATCAACGCGGATGCTCATTGCAATATCCTTTCATATGAACATGCGCTCATATAACTTACTTTCGATTATATGAGCGCATGTTCATATGTCAATATCGTTTAGGCAATCCGTCGTACAAAATGATGAGGAAAAGCGGACGAGATCCCGGACTAAGCGGTTTGATAGGTGATGCCGGGGTGGGTGCCCCTGCGCCGTGCAAAAATTGGAGTATTCTGCAACAATAGGGGGTCTGTTAACTTATCGCAGGCCAAATAATGCAGCTAAAGAGTTATCTTAGGGTGGTAACCGATGAGTTCTTCTTCAAATGTTGCCTAACGTTCTCACGCAAGAGTGATTTCGCTTCACTTTTGGATCCACTCGAGGGTGATGGACACCCGGCTCTGCTGAATACTCGCAATTTTGCACGTCGCTAGGGTACCCACCTTGTTAGTCGGCCTAGTTTCCGGCCCCGAAGACCCTGCCCTCGGGCGTGAAGCTGCTTGTTTGCTTGAGTGATGGGCTGTCGGGTTCGGCAGTCTGCATGTCATCGATTGCCGGAGCCTCGTTAATCGTCGGATCGTCCAATGTGATGCCTTCGAGCATTGCTTTTTCGAGGTCGATTCGTTGGCGCTCTTCGGAATCCTGGCGAAGCTCCTCCTGGATTCGTTTCTTCTCCTCAATAAACCTTCTGAGCACAAACAGTCTCAGGTCCTCTTGCATGATTTGAAAGTCTTTTGGCATGCGCGAGGGGCGTATGCCCTCTTTCCGTTGGATTGCCTCCATGACCCTAACGAAAGAGCTGGCATGCATAAAGGAATAACGGCTGACGGTGATGATTCCGTATCCCATGGACGCAAGCGCATTCTTGCGCTCCTCGTCGATGGCGCGGTTTTCTTCAGCGTCGTGATAAAAACCGTTGTATTCAATATCTGTTCGAGATTTCTTCAGATATGCATCCATAAAGAACTTTTTGCGTCTCGTGAGATTTTTTGCGGCGGCGGTGACCTTCACCTCGTAGTCGGTCTCTATTCCTTTAATGCCAAGCCCTCCTTCGCTTTTGGGCAACGTCAGCATCATGGCAAAGGCCGTTTCCATGGGAGACCGGCATCCATCGCGTACACATTGAATCGCCTTTCGGGCAAGGGCCAAACCGTCGCATCTGGTAATGGAATTAAAGAACTGCTTTAGCCTCTCGGTCGAGGTAAGCGCGAAACGCTCGGTATAGGAGGTGGAAGAGCCGGTTCCTAGGGAATAAGCGCCGCACAGTTCAAAGTAGTACTCCACTAGTTCGCGAAAAGGGAGATAGGTGGAGGCCTGAAGTGCACAAAGCTCAACGCCAACAATGTAGATGTCATCTTCTAGCTCTATAAAACGCGAGCATGAGAATCGCTTTGACGAAACGTGGCATCGACAGCCCATCGCGTAGCGCGCGTTCCTGCGATCAAACACCATTACCTCGAGGGAATCGTTTGCGTCGAGGGCAACATCATGTTTGGCGAGCAATTCTGCGGCTGCGTCGAGGAGTGCTCCGCTGGGGCATGATTCGTAAATTGCGGCAGAGCTGCAGGACTCGATGTCTTTCGCAGACACCGAATGCGCGGCTTGGTAGACCGCTTTTGCAGTGGTATGTGACAATACGATACTCATGGTATATATCGTGTCAGCTAATGCCGTGTTGATGGCGCTGAGTGGGAAAGCCGTTTTAGCGGTCTAACCAAATGCTGTCCAAAAGCTTGACGCGATTATGGGTTGATACGCCCTAAATAAAAGTTTTCGCAGCTCGGCTATAGCATAGAAATACTCAATTGCTGCACATTTGGTATCGATGTATCGCCATCCGAACACAAATCACGTGTCGGGAAAGTGCCGAAATAGTTAAAAAATAGGGTTCAGAATTTGTGAAGAGCGGGCCTGCCTATGGAACTTAGGGCGGCCCCGCTGCGGTGTTTCCCGCTGCGAGGCCGCTCGTGAGCAAGCAGTGTTTGTCGCAGGCGTTGCTATTTCGCGAATAGGTTCTTGAGGTTGAACTCGGCCTGTACCGTGCGGAGCATGAGGTCGGTGTCATCCAGACCCAGGTGCTGCTCGTTGGCGTCGGCGGCGAGGGTTCCACGGCGGCGCGCCCAGTTCTCGAGCGCGGCTGGGGCGGACTCGCGGGGGAGCGAGCGCACGTCGGCGTCCAGGCTGCGGCAGATCTGGCGCGAGTCGATGACGATGATCTTGCCGGCGCGGCGTGCCTCGGCGTAGCCGTCCAGGTGGATCTTGAACCAGCTGTCCTCAAAGGCGGCGTTGTGTGCCATGTACGGGTACTTCTTCATAAGCTTGAGCAGCTGCTTTTGCAGCTCCTTGTTCTCGCGGAAGGGCGTTTTGCCGTCGATGTCGTCCCAGGTAATGTGGTGGATATTCGACAGCGGCACATCCTCGCCGCGGTAGATGTCGGGCAGGCCACAGTAGTGCGCCTCGGCGTCGTGCGGGATGGCGTCGCTGGTGAGTTCCATGATCTCCCAGCCGACGTTGATGATATAGCCGCGCTCGGGCGCGCGACCGGTGGTCTCGATGTCGATACCGAGCACGGTGCCCTGGATGGGCTTGCGGGCATAGGCCACGCCGAGTGCGTCGCGGTCGCCGCGGATCTCGCGCATAACGGACGCGGCGGTGCGCTTTTGCATCTTGCCGATGGCGGCGCAGGTGTCGGCGTCGGACAGGCCGCGCGAGAGCGTCGCGGGCGTCACGTTGCGCAGGCGTGCCTCGCCAATCTGGTCGCACAGGTCGCGGTTGCGGTCGGCCAGGTCGCGCACGGTGGCAAAGTCGAAGCCGGGGTCGCCCTCGGCAGTAAAGTACTCGGTCTCGAGCACCTTGAGGGCCTCCTCGCCCTTCTGGCGCTCGGACTCCATGGCGCCGTGGTCGCCGTAGATAAACATGGGGATAAACGGCTGGCGCTCGTATTCGAGTGCTTGCGATACGTTCATATGCTACTCCTTGGACGGGCCGCGTTGTGCGGCTCGAGGTTACTGAGTTATGGCGAGATGATAGTTTACCATAGGCAACTATTGGCACCGCGCCCGGGACAACTACAATACCCTAGTTGACCGCTAGGACTTTTACAATGCTGCCGAAAGACACGAAAGGTTCCATCCGTCATGGATTTACTGATTGATATTCTGCTCGACGCCGGCAAGGACACGCTGTCGCTGGTGCCGTTTTTGTTGGTGACGTATCTTGCTCTCGAGACACTTGAGCACGTTGCGGGCGACCGCGTCAACGGCGCTATCAAGCGCGCCGGCGCTGCGGGTCCCGTGGTTGGCTCGCTGCTGGGCATGGTGCCGCAGTGCGGATTTTCGGCCATGGCAGCAACGCTGTACGCCGGCCGTGTCGTGACCTTGGGCACGTTGGTGGCGGTGTTCCTTTCGACCTCCGATGAGATGCTGCCGCTGTTGCTTGCCGAGCAGGTTCCCGTGCAGACTATGGCGATGCTTTTGGCTTCGAAAGCGCTGATCGCACTGGTCACGGGTTTTATCGTGGACGCTGCCATTCGCGGCCTGCGCCGTAACGCCCGCGCGCACGCGGCGATTCGCCGTACCGTGCTGGGAACCGCGGCCAACCCGGCCCACGTGAACTGCGCGCACGACGACCACAGCGGCGGTGACATCATCGACGAGGTGGCCGAGGCAGGCGTGAGCGCCGACCACATCCACGAGCTGTGCGAGCGCGACCATTGCGGTTGTGATGAAGACGAGGACGAGCACGAACACGGACATGGCCACGATCACGGTCATGAGGGCGAACATGAACACCATGATGGTCACGGTCACTCTCACTCCCACGAAGGGACGCCTGTCCTGTCGATCATCCGCAGTGCGATCTCGCACACCGTGCAGGTCTCGGTATTCATTTTTCTGGTGACGCTGATTCTGGTCGCCGTGCTCGAGACGTTCGGCGAGTCCGCGATCGAGCAGTTCCTGCGCGGCAACGAGACACTCGCTGTCCTGGGTTCGGCGCTTGTCGGGCTGATTCCCAATTGCTCGGCGAGCGTGGTCATTACACAGCTGTATCTGGAAGGCGCGCTGCAACTGGCGCCGATGCTCGCCGGCACGCTCATTTCCGCCGGCGTGGGTTATCTGGTGCTGTTCCGCACCAACCGCAGCGCCCGCGAAAATGCCGTGTTCCTGATCATGATGTACGTCATCGGCACTGGCTGGGGCCTCATCCTCTCCGCCGTTGGCCTCTAAGTAGGCCTAAAAAATGGGCTTCAAATAGCCATGCTCAGCGCCTGCGCAATGCGGCGACGCATGGCATTTTGAAGCCCGTTTTTTGTTGAGCCATGGATTCCGAGCGCTCACACCGCTCAAGACAAAAAGGTAGATTTTTAGGCATGTCCCAAAAATCTACCTTGGTTAGCGCAACAGCTCGGTGAGGTTGCGTTTAAAGCGGTCGCGGTCTTCGCTGGTAAATGCCGCCGGTCCGCGAGTGCGTCCGCCGGCGCGGCGCACCTTCTTTTCCTCGTGGCGAATAAACAGCTGCATGTCGATGGTCGCTTTGTCGTAGACGCGCCCGCGCACACCGATGGCGGCGGCATCGCGCCCGAGCACCATGCTCGCCAAGCCAATGTCCTGCGTCACGACCACGTCGCCCGCCTGCAGGCGTTCGACAATGGCAAAGTCGGCGCTGTCGGCGCCCACGCTCACGTCGAGCGTCGTGACCCAAAAGCCGCGTCGCGCGTGCTCGGCATCGCGTGGGTCGTCGCGGCGAATGTGTCGTTCCAGGTTTTGCGTGCTGTTGCCGGCGATAACAACGGCGACGCCCGCCCGCCGCGCGCAGTCAATCGACTCGCGCGTGACCGGGCAGGCGTCGGCATCAATAAAGAGCGTTCGCGGCATCTAGTGCACCAGTTTGCCAAATTGAATGGCGCGAACAATGAGCGTTACGCCAAACACCAGCAGCGCGGCGCCGCTAAAGATGACGAGCATCTTGGCCGACCACAGCGGATAGATAAACACGAACATGCCGGCGATGATGGAGAGTGCACCGCTCAGGATGGCAAGGGCGCGGTTGGACGAAAGCTCGGACTCCAGAATGGACATGACACCTTCGACAATCCAGCCAAAGCCGGCCACGATAACCACCATCGTGGTGAGTGTCGCGGTCGAGAAGGCCTGGTTGCGCAGGATTATGACGCCGCCCAGGATAATGAGTAGGTTGGAGATGATGCTCGTCACGCGCCAGCCAGTGGGCAGCAGCGGCTCAAAAATGGCAGTGAACAGCCTGATGGCAGCGGTGATTACAAAGTAAAAACCCAGGACGGTCGTCAAAAAGACGAGGGACTTGGCGGGTGCAAAAAGCAGCGCGATGCCAGCAATGAGCGCCACGACGCCCGTGATGGCGTAGATCCAGCGCACGGCCTTGACGGCTTTGCCCGCCATACTTTTCTCGTCAAATCCAAACTGGCTCGATTTTTGGTCATCGTTCCTAAAGATACCCATAACGTCTCCTTTCCGTGCGGCGTAAGCCTTGATCGTTACAACCAGTATCGCTTAAAGGCGCTGGCGTATGGGTCGGGGAGGGCGAAACGTAACCCAAAGGTCCCGAATTGTTTCCGTTGTTCCCCACGTCGCGGTTTTCTATTCAACAGGTGTAGAACATTGCAGCCCTGTTCGTTATTGCCTACGTTTTAGGTTAGATTTTCCTAAGGACAATTGGCTTGTATTGGGGGTCCCTATGAACGAAGCAGTTCCCGAGGCACCGTCGAGTGTCGAATCGATGGCAAAGCAAGGTTGCGAAAAGCTCGGTCTGGAAGCGTTTGATGCGCTGGTCCGTCGTGCCCGTACGTGCCGTCGCTTTGACGAGTCTATGCGCGTGCCGCGCGAGTTTTTGCTCGAGCTGGCGGAACTGGCGCACCTGGCTCCCTGCGGCGCCAATGCTCAGCGTCTGCGCTTTCACGTGGTGAGCGGTGCAGAGGACTGCGCGCGTGTATTTGACGAGCTTGCATGGGCCGGTGCGCTCAAGGATTGGCCGGGTCCCGATGAGGGCGAGCGCCCGACCGGCTACATCGCGATTCTTGCTGAGCGCGCCGTTCCGGGCAAGCCCGCCGCTCCCATTACCGATGTCGACACGGGCATTGCCGCGCAGACGATGATGCTCGCCGCCCGCAGCGCTACGCCCGAGGTGGCAGCCTGCATGTTCAAGGCCTTTACGCCCCATGCGATCGATGCCATGGGGCTCGATAACGACAAGTATGAGCTCAAGCTGATCATGGCCTTTGGCGTTCCGGCCGAGATACAGGTGATCGATGCGATCGATTCCAACCCCGATGGCTCCATCAATTATTGGCGCGACGAGGCACAGGTGCACCACGTACCCAAGCGTTCGCTCGCCGACGTGCTGGTGTAGCTGAGCGTCACCGCGGCGTGATCAGACGGTAAACCACCACAAAGGTGCCTGTCCCCTTTGTGGTGGTACGAGGGGAGGGCGTGTGGCAGATCTGTATTTGGTGCGGCATGGGCAGACTGAGCTCAATGTGCAGAGCATTTTGCAGGGCTGGCACGATTCGCCGCTTACGGCGCGTGGGCGCGAGCAGGCGCTGACGGCGCGTACGGCGTTTGCGGCGCGTGGCGTGGCCTTTGATCATGTGTATTCCTCGCCGTTGGGCCGGGCGCGGCATACGGCCGAGCTTATCGTTGGCGAGGGCCGTTCCATTGAGCTGGTCGATGACCTGCGTGAGTGGCATTTTGGCTCGCTGGAGGGCACATCAAATCGCGAGATGCCGCCGCAGCCCTGGGGCGATTATCCGGTGGCCTTTGGCGGCGAGTCGGAAGTGCAGCTTCAGTCGCGCATGGTCGCGGCGCTGTCCCGCATCATGGCCAGGCCGCAGCACGACTGCGTGCTGGCGGTTTCCCATGGCTCAGCCTGCCAGGAGTTTCTTGAGTATGTGACTGGCGGGGGAGAGCTGCCCGACAACGGTGCCGTGCTTCATTTTGGCTATTGCGACGGGGCGTTTTCGCTCTTGGGCTGGTAACGAACGAAAGGACCCCTATGAATAAAGATCTGTATCTGGTCCGTCATGGACAGACGATATTCAACCTTAAGCGTATCATTCAGGGGTGGAGTGATTCGCCGCTTACGCAGTTGGGTTGCGACCAGGCGGCGCGCGCCGGCATGTTTTTACGTGCGCGCGGCATTGAGCCCGATCATGCCTACACCTCCACGCTTCATCGCACCGAGCAGACTATCGCCAACTTGTGGCCGGGCTTGGCGTACGAGCGCCTGGACGGCCTGCGTGAGTGGTTCTTTGGCGACTTTGAGGCCGAGCGCGTGATGCTCATGCCCGAGCGCCCGTGGCGCGATTTCTATCGTCAATTTGGCGGCGAGGGCCAGATGCAGGTGCGCGAGCGCATGGTGGCGACGTTGACCGATCTTATGCGACGCCCGGACCACGAGTGCGTCCTCGCGGTGAGCCACGGATCGGCCATCAAGGAGTTCATGGACCACGTGAAGGGTGCGGCGGCCGACGAGCGCGATTGTGTGCCGGGCAACTGCTCGGTGCTACATTTCGTGTTTGACGACGAGGCCGGTACGTTTGAGCTGATTGAGATTTTTACGCAGGAGGATTACGCGCGCGAGCTGGGTCTTGAACCGCTTGTGGTTACTGCAGGTCCGCAGCGCGGATAACGCGAGCGTGGCGGCACGGGTCGCCGACTTACTTGCTCGATGCGAAAGGGGGGCGGAGATGCATGCGCTGGCGTTGCATCTCCGCCCCCTTTTTTTGTTGAGCTGCCGAGTCTTTGTGCTGGGCGTTTAGGCTCTGTTAGAACCGTGAGATCTGGTGGGTGAGCAGGCCCATCGGGACCCGCTGCGCGGCGCCGCTGACCTGCGCGGCGGGGAAGAGCACGGCAACGGTAAAGTTGAACGGCTCCTTGCCGGTGTACGTTCCGGCGGCACGGGCCTCATCGGCTAGCAGCTGCGACGCCCCGGTCAGAGCGGCGGCGTAGGCGGGGTCGTCGGCCAGTGCCGGCTCCGGTGTTTGGTCGAGCATAGCGCGGATGGCCCCGACGGCGTCCTCGCGCTTGACCTCCCACGCGCGGTGCGTAATGCCCGCGGGGTCGGTGACGGCGTAGAGCGACGCACCCTCTTTGGCGGCGCCCAGGATGATATCCATGACGGGCGAGGCCTCGTAAGCGAGCGACACGGGACGAGGCTGAACTTTGAGTTCGGCGATCGCGTGCGCAGCGGCGGCCACGTCAGCGCTGGCATCGCCCTTGCCGCCCGCAAGTACACTCGTCGGGCAAATCGCCACGACGCCCGTCACGCGACCCGGCTCACCCGAGCATTCGTACACGTAATACGCCGCGCCTGGATCCTTGAGCATCAGGCCATCGGCAATGGCTCCGCGCAGAGCATCGTTGCCGTTCAGGATGCTGCCCATTGCAGGCAACGCCTCGAGCACGCGGTCCTGAGCCGGGCGGATGCAGGGAAACGGAAGTGCTTTCATGGGCGGTCCTAACGCGCGAGTCGGTTTGTTCGCGGCTTATTATGCCCCAACTTGGCTATCCGCGCCCCAGAGTGTATTGTCGGCGAGCGCGATCAGCACCTGTTGGCAGCGAACGATGTCGGCGTGGGGCACATATTCGTTGGGCTTGTGCGCGAGCGCGAGCGACCCGGGGCCATAGCTCATGCAGTTGCGGTTTCCCGTCTTGCCGGCAATGACGGCAGTGTCGGTGTAGCCGGTAAAGAAGCCGACGGTCGTGTCCGTGCCCGTCACATCGTCTGCTGTGCACTTGAGCGCAGCTAGAAGGGGAGAGGCCGGATCGCGCTCGATGGCGGGGCGGTCGCCTGTCACGGTATAGCTTCCATGGCAGCCTGGGACCGCGGCTTCGGCGGCGACAATGGCCTGCTCTACCATGCGCGTCGCGGCGGCCGTATCGGTCGGCGGGGTCAGGCGCATATCGACCCAGACCTTAGCGTGGTCGGGCACGACATAGGGACGGTAGCCACCCTCGATCTGTCCAAACGTGATGGTCGATGGCCCCAGCTCCTCATGTAAAGGCAGCGTCGCAAACGTGCGACGAAGCGAGCACACGACCTCGGCTATGGCGGCGACGGCGTCGGCGCCCTTCCAAGGCTGGCTTGCATGAGCCGTGACGCCGGCCATCTCGATCTCGAACCACGTGCGACCCTTGTGCGCCACCTGGATCTGCCCGTCGGTGGGCTCGGTGTCCAGCACCCATTCGCGCGAGCCGACCCAGCCAGCATCGATCGCGGCCTCTGAGCCGCGCATGAAGTCTTCCTCGTCGACCGAGCAGATGAGCGAAAAGCCGCGGCGTGGCAGCGCGCCATCCGCCGCCACGCGCTCGAGCGTATGGACCAGTGCGGCAATGGCGCAGGCCAGGCCACCCTTCATATCGCAGGCACCGCGGCCATAGAGTTTATCGTCGCGCACAACCGCCCCAAGCGGTTCGATGTCTGCGTCCCAGCCATCGCCCAAGGTGACGGTATCCATGTGGCAGATATAGATCAGCCGCGGCTCGTCGCTTTGGCCCGGCACGGTGACTTTAAGGTTGCGGCGCCCGGGCAGCACTTCGAGCTCCTCAATCTGCACGGCATCGAGCGCAGAACTATCAAGTTGTGCCAGTTGCTGCTCAATGAGCCTCTTAATGAAGCGCTCAATTTCATCCTCATACGCGCCCGGGTCTGAGCTGTCGATCCGCACGAGCTCCTGCGCAAGCCGCCAGGCAAAATCCTCATCAACCATATGCAACCTCACAATCAGTTTGCTTTCCAAACCGATTGTAAGCCTCCTGAGAGATCCGCGACGTGGGCGTGGCAGTATTTACCGTTCGCAGGCCGAGCCAGCGCGTTTGCCGTCCGAGCGGGTTCACAAGCGACGCAGCGGGTACGTACCCTTCATGGACGACATGCTGTGCGACATATCTGCCTTTCGGTATCACCGGATACCTCCACAGGTCTTGGCAATAATGCCGGACCTGCCCGATTCTGCGGACGATCCGCGCAGGGAGCACCTATGTGAGCATCCGCTCGTCACGCATTTCCTGGGCACCCCGTTACACGTGTTGGCGCAGGGCAGCTGCGGACGTAAGGGCGATCGCATTGTCAGGCATGTTTGGAACGGGGAGAGGCCGTTTGATTCCATGCGACAGACAGAGTTTGGCCTCGATGTCGCGTCCCCGCTCTTTACCCTGCTGACCCTGGCTTCCTCGGTCTCAAACGAGCGTCTGATCATGTGCATGTATGAGATGTGCGGCACCTTTGCCGTGTGCAAGATTGCGCCTCAGGTAAAGTCGGCACTTGAGCAGGCATATGGGAGCCGATGGAGTGACGCACGGTCGGGCTGGGAAAACGTAAAGGATGTCTCGGGGAATCCAACGGACTTGTGGAAACGACCTCCCTTGATCGAGCTCTCTGAGCTTACAGAGTTCGTCGATAAGGTCCGGGGGCTCCGCGGCGCTAAATCGTTCATACGAGCCGCGAAATGCATTACGGGGGTGGCAGCATCGCCGCTCGAGGTCCAGGCTTCGATGCTGTTTGGCCTTACGAGGTTGCGCGGCGGCGAAGGGCTGCGCCTTACCAATAACGTTGAGATTCGTATGACGCGCAGCGCCCGCCTGATTTCGGGGCTTGATAGGCGCTATGCCGATATCCTGCTGGCAAATAAGGACGGCAGCCGAGAGTGTCTGGTTGAATGCCAGGGTAAAGCCATTCACGGATCCATTGAATCCAAGATTTCGGACTCCGATCGAACGACGGCCTTGCAAGCCATGGGATATCCCGTCGTTCTGATGACCTATGGTCAGCTGGCCGACTTCGATGCCTTCCGCGTGGTGATGGAGCTCATCATGTCCTATCTCGATGTGCCGCTGAAAGACAAGACGCCGCGACAGCAGGAGCTCGAACGGCGGCTTCGTGAGGAGATTTTTATCGATTGGGCGGGAATGTAGTCGCGCGGTGGGTAAACGGTAGCGCGAGCTAGAGTTCTGGTCGCAAAAAGGCTTCAATTTTGCCTTGGAGGGACCCTAAAAATGCTATCTAGAATAAGTTGTTTCGGAAAATAGACAGTCAACTTACATTCGGCACATAGAGACCGATTTTTACCTACTAAAGTCCCTGATAAAGCTGTTTATCAAAGCGGGTGTGCTTAGCGACTGGAGCCTCACTATCGATTATCTGAAAAAACTTGTTCTGGGTATCATTTTAAAGTCGTCCGGAGCAACAAAATCGCCCCCCGTTTCGTGAATACGGGGGGCGAATGGGCTTCGTGGTCTGTCTGGCAGGCTTGGCACCGGCGCTATTTAATCACGCGCACGCGATACATCGACGGAATCTGCTTGAGCGCCTCGATCGTGCTGCCGTCCAGGTGCTCATCGGTGTCGAACATGGTGTAGGCGTTCTCGCCAGCGGACTCGTTGGTCATGCGCTGCACATTGGCGTTGTCCTTGGCGAGAATGGCCGTGATCTGGCCGATCATGTTGGGCACGTTGGCGTGCAGGCAGGCGATGCGGCTCGCGGCGCGCGCCTTGCCCATGCTGCAAGCGGGGTAGTTGACGCTGTGCGCGATGTTGCCGTTTTCCAGGTAATCCTTGAGCTCGCTGATGGCCATATCGGCGCAGTTGGCCTCGGCCTCGCCAGTGCCGGCGCCCGAGTGCGTGGTGATAAACGTGTTGGGCATCTTGACGGTCTTGGGCGTGGCAAAGTCGCAGCTAAACCAGCTCAGCTTGCCCTCGCGCAGGGCGGCATCGACGGCGTCCTCGTCAATGATGGTTTCGCGCGCGTAGTTGATGAGCACGGCGTCGGGTGCCAGCAGGTTAATCTGTTCGGTGCTGATCATGCCGATGGTGTCTGCCTTGCTGGGCACGTGCACGGTGAGGTAGTCGCAGCCGCGGCACAGGTCCTCGAGCGTGCCCACGCGCTGCACCTCGCGGCTCAGCACCCACGCGTGCTCGACGGAAATGAACGGATCGTAGCCGTAGACGTCCATACCCAGGTCGACGCAGGCGTTGGCGACCTTGGAGCCCACGTTGCCCAGGCCGATGACGCCGATGCGCTTGCCCTTGAGCTCGCGGCCCACAAAGGCCTTCTTGGCCTTCTCGGCATCGACCTGAATCTCGGGATCGTCGGCGTTGTCGCGCACCCAGTTCATCGACTGCACCACGCCGCGGCTCGAAAGCACCAGCATGCCCAGGACGAGCTCCTTGACGGCGTTGCTGTTGGCACCGGGGGAGTTAAAGACGACGACGCCCTTTCTGGCGTACTCCTCGACGGGGATGTTGTTGACGCCGGCGCCGCAGCGGGCGATGGCGCGGATGCCCTCGGGCAGCTCGTAGCCGTGCAGGTCGGTGGAGCGCATCAGGATAGCGTCGGCCTCCTCGGCGGTGCCCACAAACTCGTAGCCCTCGCCAAACTCGACTTTGCCGTCTTTGGTGATGTCGTCGATGGTCTTAATCTTACGCATGGAAAAACTCCTTAGCAGGTTTTGATCTAAACAGGGTGGTTTGAGATGGCTGGTCGGCCCGCGCGTTGCGGGCTAGTTAGATCGCGGACTCAAACTATGCTGCGCTTCGAAGTCCTTCATGTACGAGGCAAGTGCCTGCACGTCTTCCATGGTTACGGCGTTGTAGACGCTGGCGCGCATGCCGCCCACCAGGCGATGGCCCTTGACGTTTTGAATCTGGTGCTTGGCCGCGCCTGCGACAAAGGCCGCGTCGAGCTCGGCGTCGCCGGTGCGGAAGGTGACGTTGGCGATGGAGCGGCTGTCGGCCTGCGTGGCGCCATGGAACAGCTCGCTGTGCTCGAGCAGGTCATAGAGCAGGTTGGCCTTGGCCCAGTTGCGCTCGGCCATGGTTGCGAGCCCGCCGGTCTGCTCCACCCAATGGAACACCTTGCCGCATACGTAGATGCCAAAGGTGTTAGGCGTGTTGAGCATGGAGCCCTTGGCGGTCTGGGTCTTAAGGTCCATGTACTGCGGCGTCTGCGCAAAGGCGGGGCCATCTGCGATGAGATCGTCGCGCACGATGACCACGGTCACGCCCGCGGCGCCGGCGTTTTTCTGAGCGCCGGCGTAGATGAGTCCGTAGCGCTCGACGTCGAGCGGCTGCGACAAAAAGCAGCTCGAGACATCGGCGACCAGCGGCACGTCGCCGCAATCGGGCAGCTCGTGGAACATGGTGCCGAAGATGGTGTTGTTCTGGCAGATGTAGACGTAGTCGAGCCCGTCGCCCGTGGCCTCGGCGGCAATGCGCGCGTTGACGTCGGCCATGGTGGGAATGCGGTCGAAATTGGTTTCCTCGGAGCTCGCGAGCAGCACCGCCTCGCCGTACTTGGCGGCCTCCTGGTACGCCTTGCTGGCGAAGTTGCCGGTCACGACGTAGCCGGCGCGGCCGCAGCGCATAAGGTTCATGGGGATGCCCGCAAACTGCAGCGTGGCGCCGCCCTGCAAAAACAGGACACGGTAGTTGTCGGGGATGCTCAGCAGGCGACGCAGGGTTGCCTCGGCGTCGTCGATGATCTGCTGGTACATACTAGATCGATGGCTCATCTCGAGCACGGACATGCCGCAGCCGCGGTAGTCCATCATCTCGTCGGCGATCTCGGCGAGCACGCTTGTGGGCAGTGCGGCCGGGCCAGCTGAGAAGTTGTGCACACGTGCCATCTTCTAGTTCCCCTCGTAGTCGTTTGAACGTTCGGGATACTTTAGCACAGTGGAGCGTCAGGCGCGACCGCATCACGGTAAAACTCGAGTGCGCCGCTATGATTTACAGGATGGTTACATGGGGGAGGGGTGCTTTACTTCTCGGGCAAATCCAAATCTGCGAGCGAAGGCATGAGGTTCTCTAGGCGCTTGATTTCTTCGTCGCAAATTAGCTAACCCCTGGTCACTACGACGCCAGTGTGGCGATGACAGCTTCGTCGCCGGCGTGGACTTGGGTGTTGCCGTCGGGGATGATCGTTTGGCCTTCGCGCTTGAGCATCACCACGATAAACGGGTGCTTGCCCTGCGGCACGTCGCGCAGGCGCTGACCGGCCAGGCGACCGTGGGGCGTCACGGTGACCTCGCGCAGCGTAACCTCGGCACGCTCTTCAAACGTTGGCGCGGCCATAACCAGAAGGTCGCCTTCTTCAATTACGGTATCGCCGTTGGGCAGCACGGGGTGTGCGCCGTCACGCAGCACCAGGACCACGAGCATGTCCGTCGCACTGCCAATATCCGCAAGCGAGCGACCGGCAAATGGATGGCCCGCACCTACCTTGAGCTTGACAAACGACATGCCGTCCTCGGCGCGGTAATCGTTAAACGTACGGCGCACGTCGCCTTCCGCGTCGATCATGTCGAGCTTTTTTGCCACTGCCGGCAGCAGCGAGCCCTGCACTACAATGCTCGACACGGCAATCACAAACACCAGGTCAAACAGGTCGTGCCCACCGGGAACACCGGTCACCACGGCAAAGAGGCTAAATACGACCGAAGCCGCGCCGCGCAGACCCGCCCAGCTTACGAGCGCAACCTGGCGGGGGTTCGTTCTAAACGGAGTCAGCAGCATGCCCACGGCGATGGGGCGGCTCACGAAGAGCATAAACGTCATGAGCGCCAGGCCCGGCAGCAACATTTGCGGCAGGCGTGCGGGCGTCACGAGCAGGCCGAGCAAAAAGAAGATCGTCATCTCGGCCATCTCAGTAAGGGTGTCAAAGAAATGCGCCATCTCGACCTTGCCGGTGATGTCGCTCGCGCCCAGCACGATGCCTGCCAGGTATACGGCCAAAAAGCCGTTGCCGCCCAGATAGCTCGGCAGTGCGTAGGTGACGATCGCCACGGCGAACAAAAAGATGGTCTGCGCGCCCTCGGCCGTTGCATGCGCGCGCTCAATCAGGCGGCCCGATGCCCAGCCGATGACAAGGCCCAGGCCCACCCCTAGGATGATTTGCTTGGCCAGCAGAACGGGGATGTTAATGTCGCCGCCCGCCGCGAGGGTGGCGAGTACCGCGGTGAGCATGTAGGCGATGGGGTCGTTGGAGCCCGATTCCACCTCGAGCAGCGAGTCGGTGCCGTCCCTCAGCGATAGGTTGTGTTCGCGCAGCACGCTAAAGACGCTTGCCGCATCGGTCGACGCCACGACCGAGCCCAGCAGCAGGCCGCCGATCCAGTCGAAGTCCAGAGCGAAGTGCGCGAACACGCCGGTAATGCCGGCGGTGGCGATAACGCCGAGGGTGCTCAGCAGCACTGCGGGCGCGGCGACGGGCTTGGCGCGATCGATGTTGGTATTAAAACCGCCGTAGAACATGATGAACAGCAGCGCCGTGCTGCAGACGGTTTCGGTAAGCGCGTAGTCGCTAAAGTCGATGTGCGCCGGCCCGTTGACGCCCAGCAGCATACCAAGCGCGATAAAGATGAGCAGGGTGGGGAAGGGGAGCTTTTTGCCGACGGGTTTGATGGTCAGGCACAGAATAATGACGAGGCCGATAAAGAGAAGTATCTGGTTCATGGATAGTGTCCGCTCCTGGGTGGTTGGCGTGGCACGGTCAGTTATCTGCGATTATTTGTACCCAAAGGTGGTGGGTTTATGGGGGCGGATTACGGGCGTGCGCGATATCGTCATAGACGGCTGCCGTCTTTGCCTCTGCTCGGAAACCCTTTCCAGCTTTATTGCAACGGAGTACAATGGGTAACGTTTAAGTTCAACTTGAAGTTTTAGTTGCGGCGCCGGGCTTAGACCGCAATGCAAGGAGAGGCGTACCATGGCGATCTATGTGACATCTGATGCTCACGGGCACGTGCGTGCGCTTGACGAGGCCCTGTCTAAGATCTCGTTGACGTCCGACGACACGCTGTACGTGCTGGGCGACATGATCGATCGCGGGCCCGATCCGGTCGGCGTTATTAAGCTCGTGCGCTCGCTGCCCAACGCCCGTGTGCTCAAGGGCAATCACGAGCAGATCATGCTCGATGCCATCATTGGCCAGGATCCGCTCGATGCCGAGACCTGGGATATCAACGGTGGCTGGACGACGAGCGAGCAGCTCAACGACATGGAATTTGAGGCATACGAGGAGCTCGTGCGATGGATGGCCACGCTGCCGCTCTGCGCGGTGGCCGAGACCGAGGAGCGCCCGTACCTGCTGGTGCATGCCGGCATCCAGACCGAGGCGGCGCGCGCGTTTTTGCTTGAGCATGGTGTCGATTGCGGTGACGGCAGGGGAGCGGTCGATGCCGATAGCGAGCTGCTGCGGCAAATGCTCGCCGTGCAGTCGTCCGATGACCTGCTGTGGATTCGTCACGGCTATTGGGATGCGCCGACGGGACTGCTTTCTGCCGAGGGCGAGGGCCCGGTCGTGGTGAGCGGCCACACGCCCACGGTGTCGCTTGGGCGCTATTGCGAGGTTGGCGGCCTGGCGGGGCTCGATGAGGAGTCGGGCCGCGGGCAGATTGTGCGCCTGGGTGGCGAGGATACCGCCGGCGTGCCCGATCGCATCGACATCGACTGCGCCGCCGCCACCGGCTCCGAGTTCGGTCGCGTGGGCATCCTGCGGCTCGATGATGGGGCGGAGTTCTACGCGAACATCAACCCGGGCGAATAACGGGTGCAAGGGGTAGCTAATTTGGGAAGGGTTTTTGACTACTTTTGCCCTTCTGCCCGCTAATTGATTTCTCTGGGACGGGGATTAAATAATCATTTGGCTGCCCGCTGGCTAAGTGAGTAGACTTTTTTGGAAATGCCGAGCACCCAACATATTTGCCTCAATAAAACCGCAGGTCACAGACTTGTGCTCTGTCGGTGTGGTCAGGGATTCGGTAAAAATCTACTCACTTAGTTTTACGTGATGCATATTGTCTTCAACGAGGCTCCAGCCGGGGTGATTCCATCGCAAATTCCGGTGACCGGGGCAGCTAATTAGGCGCCGTAGGGGTTGCGGTCGCGCTCGATGCGCTGGCGGATGTGGGCGTACTCGATTATCAGCAGCACCAGGAGTAGGGCCATGATGGCTAGGTAGCTCACCACGGCGCCCATCAGACCCAGCAGCTTAATCAGGATCACCGGCAGCACCACGCTTACGGCGAAGCAGATCAGGTAGATCTTGGTGACATCGCCGGCGTGGCGCAACACCGTGATGATGGCGTAGATAAAGTCGATTGCCGCGGTGACGCCGCCGGCGACAACCATTAGCAGTGCCAGCGTGCGGTAGCGCTCAAAGTTGAGGCCGTACATAAAGCTCATGAGGGGAATACCGGGGCCTGCCATAAATGCGGCGCACGCTCCGGTAATGACCACGATCAGTGCCATAACGGCAACAATAATCAAGTCAAAGCGGCGACGCTTGCGCGGATTCGCCCAAATGCTCGACAGACGTAGGAGCTGCGGTTTATAGATAAATCCAATGCTCAACAAAATAGCCTGCGCTGGAAAGAACAGTGCATTAAAGTACAGCTGGTATTTGTAGGCCAGTGTGCCTTCCATCACGAACTTGGGCATGCTCTCGATGAGGTTGAACAGGAACAGCGCACCAAAGAGCGGGGCGCACTGGATAAACAGGTGACCAGCCTCGCGCAGACTCATACGGCGTGATTTTTCGGTTTCGAGCAGGGCGAGCGGGGCGGTGACCAGCACGAGCGAGGCAATCGCGGCGATGCCCATGGCCATGGCGGCGATGGGCATGCTGCGCGTGAGGAACAGTGCCACGCTAAAGACCGCGATGACGCCGACGGATCGTAGCGTTTGGCTCATGCCGGCCAGGTAGAGTTTGTCGGCCTGCTGCAGGCGGCCCTCGTACACGTCGGCAATGCCGTCGATCACCTTATACAGGTAGACGCCCAGGCCGATTGTGGCCATCTGCGCATCGTAGCCGCGGGCGCTGCTGTATACCAGGCCGCATGCCAGCGCGAGCGCTCCGCAGATCCAGCGGTTGAGCTGGTAAGAGGCAAAGGACGTCTTTTCGTCGATGTCCGAGACCTGGAAATTGCGCACGCCGTAGTTGCACGCGATCATGATGAGCGTGCCGGTGACAAAGGCGATGGAGAATTTGCCAGCCTCCTCGGCGCCCACGAGCTGTGTGGACACGATGGTGAGCAACGGAAACACCATGCCCCACACGGCGGTGCCCAGGGTATTCCAAAGGTAGTCGCGACGGGTGGCGTGATTTTCGTACTCGGCTTCTTGCGTGGAGAAGCCGCCGCCGTAGACGGCTCCGAGCAGGCGGTTCCACCAGGCATTGACCATGCGGTGGATGGGGCCGGGCTGGCGATTGCGCTCGCGGCGACGGCGTGTGGCCTGGCTGCTGTCGGGACCGCCGGCGTTACGCTGGCTTAGCTCTTGGATTCGTGCGAGCTCCTCGGCGGTGTGCGATGCGGGGAACAGGCCGTTCTCGATGCGTCCGCCCTGCCCGTGCGCCCCGTCCGATACGGTGGGGTCGGCGACGCCATTGCGGCGGGCGATGGCGCGGCGAATGCTATCGATGGGCGTGATGCTCAAAGCGGAGTCCTTTCTATTGCTGCGCTCTAGTATAGACGCGACGGTGTTCGTTCGTGTTTTTGAACAGGTTGTTCGATAATTTCGGCGGCGCCATTCAGTAGACGGCACTTAGGGACGTTCCTTATGTGCCGGCACTTTGGGAACGTCCCTAAGTGCCGGCATCCGGGGTCGCTCCTTGGTTGTTGCCTGTTCAAGAGTGTCCCTAACGACTAGGCCGCTTGCGTGCGATTTTTGACCGTTGGGCGGGCGCTTCGCCGTTGCCGCAAAAACGTTTTTGCATATCGGGTACAACGGGCTTTACGTGAGTAAAGTGCGCGCCTCGTCCACGTGTCGCGCTTTTAAAGGAGGCCCCATGCCAGGTATTACCCCTGCAGAAGTTCTGTCCAACTTTGGCATTACGCTGGTCGAAGATCCTGCCGAGAATCAGCCCCGCCTGCTGGTCGACCTGCCGGCAGCCGAGCTCGTCGAGCACGCCATCCGTCGCAACGAAGGTCGTATGGCCTCCAACGGCGCGCTGGTGATCGAGACGGGGGAGCGCACTGGCCGCTCGCCTAATGACCGCTTTATCGTTGACACCCCCGATGTTCACGACAAGATTGCCTGGGGTGCCGTCAACCGCCCGCTGTCTGTCGAGAGCTACGAGGCCATCAAGGCCGGCATCGTCGACTATCTCAACGAGCGCGACGTGTTCGTCACTCGCGGTATGGCCGGTGCCGACCGCAACCATACGCGTCGTCTGCTTGTCGCCTGCGAGCGTGCCAGCCAGGCGCTCTTTATTAAGCAGATGCTCGCCCGCCCGCTTGCCCGTGAAATCGCACGCACCGGCGAGCCGGACTTCTGTGTGCTCGCCGCGCCGGGCTACCGGTGCGATCCCGCCATCAAGGGCCTCAACTCCAGCGCCGCCGTGGTCATTAACTTCCAGGAGCGCGTGATTCTGGTCGCCGGCACCGGCTACTCCGGCGAGATCAAAAAGTCCATTTTCAGCGTCATGAATTACCTGCTGCCCGTCGAGGACGACGTGCTGCCCATGCACTGCTCGGCCAGTATGGATCCCGTCACGCACGAGACCGCCGTGTTCTTTGGCCTGTCCGGCACCGGCAAGACCACGCTTTCGGCCAATCCCACGCGCCTGCTGATCGGCGACGACGAGCACGGCTGGTCTGACATGGGCATCTTTAACATCGAGGGTGGCTGCTACGCCAAATGCGAGGGCCTGGACGCCTTCCACGAGCCCGAGATCTTCAACGCTGTCCGCTTTGGCGCGATCTGCGAAAACGTGGTGCTCGACGAGAACCGCAAGCCCAACTACGACGACATCTCGATCACGCACAACACGCGCGTGGCATACCCTGTGGAGCACATTCCCAACGCGTGGACCAAGGGCATGGGCACCACTCCAAGCGTCGTGCTGTTCCTGACCTGCGACGCCTTTGGCGTGTTGCCGCCCATCTCACGCCTGACGGCCGATGCCGCCATGTACCACTTCGTGACGGGCTTTACGGCCAAGATCCCCGGCACCGAGGTCGGCGTCACCGAGCCCACGCCCACGTTCTCTTCGCTGTTTGGCGAGCCGTTTATGCCGCTCGACCCCATGGTCTATGCCAAGATGCTCGGTGAGCGCATCGCCGACGGTCGCACCCGCGTCTATCTGGTCAACACCGGCTGGATCGGCGGCGGCTACGGCGTGGGCCATCGCATTGAGCTGGCCTACACGCGCGCCCTAGTCGCGCGCGCCCTCGACGGCACCATCGAGGACAGCGAATTCGTCCACGACGATATCTTTAACGTCGACATTCCCACGACGTGCCACGGCGTACCCGACGGCATCCTGGTGCCGCGCCAGTACTGGCAGAGCACCGCGCGCTATGACGAGGCCGCGCACAATCTGGCGGTGATGTTCGAGGAGAACTTCGAGAAGAAGTACTCGCACCTGCCCGAGCCCGTCAAGGCCGCCGGTCCGCACGCTCAGGCGCACGCCGACGCCCGTCATCGCGGCCGCGGCCTGCTGGGACTCCGACACTAACGTTGCTTCAGACCCAAAACCACCATAAAGGGGACACCTTTGTGGTGGTTTTACTCGCGCGGATGACTCGGGTTACAATACGCCTGACATATCGCTCCCTTCTCCGGATGGGGGCAGCGTAAGCGTCTTGTGGCGGCACCGTAGGACTTTGAAGGTGGCCGTCGTAAGGGCGCTTTTTGTTTAGGCACCCGGGCTCGGGCGCATGCTATGAAGGGAGAGCGCATGAAGAGCTTTATTGCCGAGGATTCGTTTTGGGAGCTATTTCCGCAGGCGGCTGTCGGTGTTGTGGTCGTAAAGGGCATGAAGCCCGCGGCTCAGATTCCTCAAGAGGACGTTGATGCGATTGCCGCGTTGCTCGACCGCGCCAATATCGATGCGGAGCGTCACCTGACGAGTGATACCATCAGCGAGAATGCGCCGGTTAAGGCATGGCGTGAGGCTTATCGGCTGTTCAAGACCAAAAAGGGCGCGCGTTGCTCAATTGAGAACCTGCTCAAGCGCGTGCTCAAGGGCAAACCGGTGGGCCACATTACGCCCGCGGTGGACATCTACAACACGGTGTCGCTGACCTACGCGCTGCCCGTTGGCGGCGAGGACCTGCATGCGATTGAGGGGGATCTTCGCTTGAAGGTGACTGACGGCGGCGATGCGTTCCTGCCACTTGGCGAGGAAACGGATGACCCGACGCTGCCCGGCGAGCTCGCCTACATCGATGATGCGGGCGCCGTATGCCGCTGCTGGAACTGGCGCGATGGCGTTCGCACGGCGCTGTCCGACGATTCGGCCGATGCATTCCTGGCGATTGAGTGCGTGGAGCCCGAGCGGATGGGGGATTGCCAGGCTGCCGTTGATCGTCTCGCCGAGTTGCTCGAGCGCTATCTGGGAGCGACGGTTGTCGTTAAGACGCTTGTGACCCGCGACAATCCCTGCGTGGAACTGTAGCGACGCCTGCGGATCATGTTCGCCGGTCAAAACCACTACAAAGGTGCCTGTCCCCTTTGTGGTGGTTTTTATGTTGATGGGTTAACAAATGGGATATTTGGGTATGGGTGTTGCCTCGTGCGGCTAAGATGTTTACCCGTTAGCATCATGTAAGCGAAAGGCGGTCGTCTCCCATGCAGCAGAACGACGAGACACGTTTCGAGGACTTTGTCGGACTGATCAGCGGGCTCTACAAGGAGATCCAGCGCATTAAGACATCCGAGGGCGCAAGGCTGGGCCTCAAGGGCTCCGACGTTATGTGCCTGTACTATCTTGAGCGCAGCAAGGACGGCCTGACTGGCGCTGACCTGGCTCGCATGGCAGGCGTGACCCGTGCCGCCGTCTCGCGCACGCTCGCGCATCTGGAGGAGGGCGGCTACGTCGAGGTCGACGACTCGGGTGATGCGGCCGTTAAGTATCGTGCCCCGGTGCGCCTGACCGCTCTGGGCGGCGAGAGCATGAGCGAGGCGGACCGCATCATTCGCGAGGTGCTCGACACCACCGGTAAGGCTATGGGTGTGGAGCAGCGCGAGCAGATGTATGCGTCGCTGCGTACGATTCTCAACACCCTGCGTGAGATCTAAGGCCGCCAAGGCATTTGCTTCCCATTAAAAACTGCATCGTCCCGTTTGAGCGCGTATGCCGTGCCGGGACATTGCTGTCAAAATTCCCTGCGCGAGACCTGCGCAAGAAAGGATTCGCTATGTCCGTCCGCATTATTACCGATTCCGCCAGCGATATGTCGCCGGCGGAGCACCCGGCGCTGTCCGTCTTGCCGCTGTCCGTTACCTTTGGCACCGATGTGTATATGGATGGCGTCGACATCGATCACCAGCGCTTTTACGAGATGCTCGTGGAGCGCGACGAGCTGCCCAAGACCGGTCAGGTCAACCCGTACGCCTTTTCGCAGGCGATTGCCGAAGCACGTGAGGCCGGCGACGAGGCGGTGATTATTACCGTGGGTGCCAAACTTTCGGGGACCAATCAGAGCGCCCGTACCGCACTTGCCGAGGCGCCGGGCGGCGACGTGTATGTGGTTGATAGCAATAACGTTACCCTGGGTGAGCGCGTGCTGGTCGAGTATGCCCTGCGCCTAGTGGACGAGGGCCAGGGCGCGGCCCAGATCGCGGCGGCTGTCGAGGCCGTCCGTGACCGCGTGGTGGTTATTGGTCTGCTCGAGACGCTGGAGTACCTGGTGCGCGGCGGTCGCCTGTCTGCTGCTGCCGGTGCCGTGGGTACGCTGCTCAACGTAAAGCCTGTTGTGGCTGCCGAGGACGGTCTGATCGTGCAGCTGGGCAAGGCGCGCGGTTCCAAGAACGGACGTAACCTGCTCAACCAGAAGGTCGAAAAGGCAGGCGGCATCGACTTTTCCATGCCGCTGGCGCTCGGCTATACGGGCCTTTCGGATGCGGTGCTCAAGAAGTATATCGAGGACAGCGCGGCACTGTGGGCTGGCCACACCGAGGGCGAACTGCCCGTTCACACCATCGGTGCCACCATCGGCACCCATGTAGGCCCCGGCGCCGTAGCCGTGGCCTTCTTCCAGCCCGTTAACTAGCCCACCTGCCAAAACCACCACAAAGGGGACAGGCGCCTTTGTGGTGGTTTATGCTATTCCGGGTGGAAAGGAGCGAGCAATGGCGTCTGAGGGCTTTTTTGAGCGGGTGTACGAGGTGGTCGAGCAGATTCCCGAGGGGATGGTCGCCACGTATGGTCAGGTGGCGCTGCTTGCTGGACGTCCACGAAGTGCGCGGTACGTGGGGTATGCCCTGCATGGCAATCCGCGTCCCGGCGAGATTCCCTGTCACCGCGTGGTGTTTGCCGATGGCCGCATATGCGATGGTTTTGCTTTTGGCGGTCCCGATGCTCAACGTGAGCTTTTGCTAGGGGAGGGTGTGGCGTTTAAGGACGACATGCACGTCGACTTGGCCGCCTGTCGCTGGCCTGCAGGGCTCTAGCGGCTCTGCCGTGGCTTAAACCACCACAAAGGTGCCTATGAACTGCGCCCCGAAACTTGGACTGAATAAATAGCGACTACGCCGCAAGGGCCC
>USQQ01000001.1 GCA_900556875.1 uncultured Collinsella sp. | reverse complement strand
CGCGATTGGCGAAAATACGTTGGTGAAAATGGTGAAAAATGTATTGACGCTAACACTCGGCCGCGGCGGGCTCGTCGGCGTCTATCCCGCGCCTCGACGAGACGAGGACCGAGTCCGCGCACAGCTGCGCGGCGCGGGCCTCGTAGAAGACGTGCGGGCGGCGCTTGCAGCCGACCGCGCGGTACCGCCCGCACCCGTTGCAGCAGCGCGGCCACGCGGCCAGGCGCGGGCAGGCCGCAGACAGGTCGGCGGAGGCGTCCATGCGCTCGCCGCGCCTCTCCCTCGGCGCGGTCACGAACCTGTGCGACGCCACCTCCGAGCACACCGTCGAGGGCGACCTGCCCAGCTCCCTCGCGATCTGCCTGCACGATGCCCCTCGCTCCAGCATCCTCTGGACCGTGTTCCGCTCGTGCCTGGTGAGCCTGCCGTAGGCCCTCGGGGCCGCCTTCCCGGCCCCCTTCTTCCTCTTTCCGGACATGCCGTCCTCCGATCTCCCGGGGCCGGCCGGTCCGGCCCTCAGGGTATCGGATTCCCATATTCATCCGTACATGTACGGATGAATATGGGAGGTGTTCGGATGAAGTTGCCAATCAAGGGGCCTGACGGCGGCGCGCGGAGTCGTGGTGTGATTTGCGTCGGTGTCCGCGCGGCTCGGTATACTGGTACGGCTCAAACTATGGCGCTGCCCGCAGGCGCGCCGTCCGTCAGATGAGGAGTCGCCCATGACCCAGCCCCTGCCCTGGGAAAAGAACACTGCCGCGCCCGTGTCGCCCGCGCCGGAACCCGTGCCGCTCGATGCGTACGCCGCCCCCGCCGCGCCGGAGCCTGAACTCGTCCCGCTCGACATCTACGACGCCCCTGCGCCGGCTCCTGCGCCCGCAAAGCCGCTCGTCGACATCGACAGCCTTAATCCCGCCCAGCGCGAGGCGGTCCTGACCACCGAGGGTCCGTTGCTGGTCCTCGCTGGCGCCGGCTCGGGCAAGACCCGCGTCCTGACCTTCCGCATCGCGCATATGCTCGGCGACCTGGGCGTTAAGCCTTGGCAGGTTCTTGCCATCACGTTTACCAACAAGGCCGCGGCCGAGATGCGCGAGCGTCTGGCGGCGCTCATCCCCAGCGGCACCCGCGGCATGTGGGTGTGCACCTTCCACGCCATGTGCGTGCGCATGCTGCGCGAGGACGCCGACCTGCTGGGCTACACCGGTCAGTTCACCATCTACGATGACGACGACTCAAAGCGCATGGTGCGCGACATCATGCAGGCGCTCGGCATCGAGCAAAAGCAGTTCCCCATCAACATGATCCGCAGCAAGATCAGCTCGGCCAAAAACGCCATGATCGGCCCCGAGGACATGCTCAAGTCCGCAGATAGCCCCAACGACAAAAAGGCCGCGCAGGTCTACCTGGAGCTGGAGCGCCGCCTGCGCGCCGCCAACGCCATGGACTTCGACGATCTGCTCGTGCGTACGCTCGAGCTGCTGCGCACCCGCCCCGAGGTGCTCGACAAGTACCAGGAGCGCTTCCGCTACATTAGTGTCGACGAGTATCAGGACACCAACCACGTTCAGTACGAGATTGCCAACCTACTGGCCGCCAAGTACCAAAACCTCATGGTCGTGGGCGACGACGACCAGTCCATTTACAGCTGGCGAGGCGCCGACATCACCAACATTCTGGACTTTGAGCAGGACTTTAAAAACTGCAAGACGGTCAAACTGGAGCAAAACTACCGTTCCACGGGCCATATCCTGAGCGCCGCCAACGCCGTGGTGCGCCACAACTCTCAGCGCAAGGACAAGCGCCTGTTTACGGCCGAGGGCGATGGCGAGAAGATCCAGGCTTTCCAGGCGAGCGACGAGCGCGACGAAGGCCGCTGGATTGCCGGCGAGATCGAAAAGCTGCATGCCAAGGGCACGAGCTACGACGATATCGCCGTGTTCTACCGCACCAACGCCCAGTCGCGTATTCTCGAAGATATGTTCCTGCGCGCGGGCGCGCCCTACAAGATCGTCGGCGGCACGCGATTCTTCGACCGCGCCGAGATCCGCGACGTCATGGCCTATCTCAAGATGATCGTGAACCCGGCCGACGAGATGAGCGTCAAGCGCGTTATCAACACGCCGCGCCGCGGCATCGGGTCCACCTCGATCCAAAAGATCGAGCAGCTGGCGCGCGACAACCGCTGCTCGTTCTTCCAAGCCTGCGAGATCGCGTGCGCCGAGACGGGCATGTTTAGCGCCAAGGTCCGCAATGGCCTGTCGAGCTTTGTGTCGCTGGTGCGCGAGGGCCGCCGCATGGACGGCGAGCTCAAGGACGTTGTCGAGATGATTGTCGACAAGACGGGCCTGCTGCAGGCCTTTCGCGCCGAGGGCACCATGGAGGCCGAGAGCCGCGCCGAGAACATCCAGGAATTCCTGGGCGTCGCCGCCGAATTTGAGGAGACGCACGAGGATATCGAGGGTACGCTCGAGAGCTTGGAAGAGCTGCGCGCGGCCGGTGTTGCCGATGTGCCGGCCGGCGCTGAGCCCGAGCCCGTTGTGGTGAGCGCACCTGCGCCCGAGCCGGGACCGTCTGCCCCGGTATCCTCGTTTGAGGCGCTCGTTGGCGCGCGTGATGCCGCAGGTTCCAATCCGCTCGATAGCCTAGCCGCTCCGGTACTCTCGCCGCAGGACGCCCTGGCCGCCGCCATCGCGGGCAACGCGTATGCCGCGCCGACGGAGATGCCGGCGGGTGCCGTGCATGCCGACGAGATCGAGCGCACCTACGGTCCGCTCACCTGTAAGGCGCTTCCTGCTCTCATGGAGTGGCTGGCCCTGCGCTCCGACTTGGATTCCCTGGCCGGCGAGACGCATGCCATCACCATGATGACCATCCACTCCGCCAAGGGCCTGGAGTTCCCCGCGGTGTTCGTGGCCGGTATGGAGGAGGGCATCTTCCCACACGTGCATGACTTTGGCGGCAGCGATGATCCGGGCAAGCTCGAGGAGGAGCGTCGCCTGGCCTACGTTGCCATCACGCGTGCCCGTAAGCGCCTGTTCCTGACCTATGCGGCCACGCGTCGCACCTACGGCTCGACCTCTGCCAACCCGCGCTCGCGCTTCCTCAACGAGATTCCGTTTGAGGATATCGAGTTTAGCGGCATCGGTTCTGCCGGTTTTGAGGGCACGGGCTGGGAAAAGCGCGGCGACCGTCACGGCACCTTTGGCTCGGGCATGGGCTCGGATATGTATGGCGGCAAGGTGTTTGGTTCGCATACGCGCTCGACCGGCGGCTCCGGCTTGCGCGGCGGGTCGAGCTTTGACGACTTCTTTGGCGGCAGCAGCTATGGGACCGAGCGCCATCGTGGGGTTTCGCCTGACGCCGGCCGCGTTGCCTCGACCTTTGGCTCGGGCGCGCCGCGAGCCAAAAAGCCGTCGTCCAAGGTGTCGCCGACGGTGGAGCGCAAGGTCGATCGCGCGAGCGCATCGCAGGACTTCGCCGCGGGCGATACCGTGAGCCACAAGACCTTTGGCACGGGTACCGTGATCTCGGTCGCCGGAGACATGATCGAGGTTCAATTCGAAAAGACCGGCCAGACCAAAAAGCTGATGAAGGGCTTTGCACCGATTGTCAAGCTGTCGTAATCCCGGCGGCCCCGGACAGGCGCCATGGACAACGTCGCCTGCTCGGACAGTCCTGCTCGCGCGGAGAGCACATTAAGTGCTCTCCGGCTCGTGCGGAACTCGCGATCGACGTTGTCCATGGCGCCTGTCCGGGGCCTTGGGTAACGTTGCTTGCGAACGTCGCTTTGCTCGTTCGCTTTTTGGTCTGGAGAGCCGGGTGGGCTGATAAATAGATGTGAGTAGGGGCTCTCCCGTTTGATGAGCGGGGGAGCCCCTTGTTTCGTTTTGGTTGTTGTTGCGACCTAGAGGTGGCTGATGATCAGTTCCATCTTGCCTTCGAGGTCGATGGAGCTGACGGTGCTCGGGGCTAGCAGGTGGCTTCCCTTGTGGACGGGGTCGCCGCAGACGGTGCCTTCGCCGTCGATGACTGACAGGCACATGAAGGGCCAGCGCTGCTCCAAGGTCTTGCTGCCGTTGACGCGCACGCGATCGACGGTGTAGCAGGGGTTGGACTCGAGCTCGGTTACGCCATCGACCTCGCGCGCGGTTACGGTACCGTCGGTCGGTGCCTGCGCGTTAAAGTTGATGCAATCCAGGCTCTGCTCAATGTGAAGTGGGCGCAGCTTTCCGTCGGTGCCGGGACGATCGTAGTCGTATAGGCGATACGTCACGTCGCTCGACTGCTGCGTCTCTAAAATGAGCGTGCCGGTCTTGATGGCGTGCACGGTACCGGAATCAATCTGGAAAAAGTCGCCCTTGTGAATCGGCAGTACGTTGAGCATGTCGTCCCAACGGCCTTCCTCGATCATCTGTGCGGCCTCGGCGCGGTCCTTGGCACGCTGGCCGACGATGATCGTGGAGCCGGGCTCGCAGTCCAGCACATACCAGCACTCGGTTTTGCCCAAGCTACCGTTCTCGTGCTCGGCGGCGTACTCGTCGTTGGGATGGATTTGGATCGAAAGGTCGTCCTTGGCGTCCAGAATCTTAATGAGCAGCGGGAACTCCTTGCCCTCGCAGTTGCCAAAGAGCTCGCGGTGCTCGGCCCACAGCCATGACAGCGTGTGACCGGCGTACGGGCCCTCAGCGATCTGGCAGTCGCCGTTGGGGTGTGCCGAGATGGCCCAGCACTCGCCGATGGGACCCTCGGGAATGTCATAACCAAATACGGTTTCGAGCTGGCGGCCGCCCCAGATCTTCTCGTGAAAGATCGGCGTCAGTTTAATCAAATCGGACATGTTCATACCCCCATGGTGTTGCGCGGCCGCCCACTCTAAACGAGCCGTAACGAGCGCCCGCATGACTACAAAAACCTATGCCAACGTTACGTTGTGCAGCTCAAAGCGGTCACCAACGTTGCGCGAGATCGAATGCTCAAAGGCGGTGCCGCTATCCAAAAAGCCAATCTGGTTGAGCTCGAGCAGGGGAGAGCCGGGTTTGGTGTTCAGGCGCTCAGCCTCTTCCTCGGTTGCCGCTACGGCGCGAATGGTGCGGTGGAAGCTCGAAATCTTCAGCCCGCATTGCTTGCGGATGAAGCTGTAGACCGATCCATACAGGTCTTTCTTTTTAAGGCCCGGAATCAGCTCGAGGGGCATGTAGGTGTACTCGATAACGATGGGCTTCTCGTCGACCTGGCGCACGCGCACGATGTGATAGGCAAAGTCGTCCTCGGCAATTCCCAGCTGGGCAGCGACGTCTGCTGGCGGATTGACAATCGAGAAATCGTAGACCACCGAGGTCACCTTCTCCCCGCGGTGCTCATACGAAAAGCCCTGGGAGCGATCGTTCTTGCCCTGGAAAAACGCCTGGCCGGGAAGCCCCGCCGTGTCCTTAACGTAGGTGCCCGATCCGCGCCGGCTGGTAACAAGACCTTCATCGGTAATCTGCTCAATAGCTCGTTTGACGGTGATTTTGGAAACGCTATAGAGCTCGCAGAACTCAACGACGGTGGGCAGCTTGTCGCCCGGCTTTAGAGCGCCGTCCTCGATGCTTCGACGGATATCTGCAGCTATTGCCTCGTATTTGGGAATCATGGAACCTCCTTTCCGGCTTGATTGAGTACAAACGAAAGTATAGTTCACGCCTAAGCATCCCTATTGCGTTTTTGAAAAGTTCGAGAAAGATATAATCAAAAAACGCTTTTCTATATCAACTAAAGCGCTCTAAATGAATATGCATTCGAATAATGTGGTATTGAGCAAATTGATCGGCTCGAAGATGGGGTTGGGCCGTTTTGCCGCCCAGCGAACCGAATCTCATGCCTTGCGTTTTCCCAGATAAAACCTGCCAAAACAAACCTGTCCCTTTTTGACAGGTTTTTGCCTGGGGAGCGGTACCATACAGGCAATGTTTAAACGAGAAAGGTGGGCTCCCATGGAACCTAAGCAGTACTACATCGGCATCGACGTTGGCGGCACTTCGGTTAAGGAAGGCCTGTTCGACGAGGACGGCAACCTGCTTGCCAAGGCCAGCGTGCCCACGCCTCCTATCGTTGACGCCGCGGGCTTTGCCGCGGTGACCGAGGCTATCGATCAGGTGATCGCCAAGGCACAGATTCCGCGCGCCTTTGTGGCGGGCATTGGTCTGGCCGTTCCGTGCCCCATCCCGGCTTCGGGCGATGCCAAGGTCAAGGCCAACATTGCCATTAACCTGCCCGAGCTAAGAGTCGCCATTCAGGAGCACTGCCCCGACGCGGTCGTTAAGTACGAAAACGATGCCAACGCCGCTGCCATGGGCGAGGCCTGGCTCGGCTCTGCCAAGGGCGTACAGAACGTGGTGATGGTCACCATTGGTACCGGCGTGGGCGGTGGCGTTATCGTTAACGGCGACGTGGTATCGGGCGTTGTGGGTGCCGGCGGCGAGATTGGCCACATGTGCCTGAACCCCGAAGAGGAGCGCACCTGCGGCTGCGGCGGCCATGGCCACCTGGAGCAGTATTCCAGCGCCACCGGTGTGGTGAGCAACTACCTTGCCGAGTGCGAGAAAGCGGGCGTCGAGCCCATCGAGCTCACCGGGCCTTCTGATTCCAAGGACGTGTTCCAAGCCTGCCGCGAGGGCGACAAGCTCGCGCTGGCAGCTGCCGATACCATGGCCGACTATCTCGGCCGCGCCCTGGCGCTTATTGCCAACGTGGTCGATCCCGAGATGTTCCTGATCGGCGGCGGTGCTTCCGCTTCGGCCGATGTCTACCTCGACAAGGTCCGCGAGCACTTTAAGCAGTACGCGCTCTCCGCCTCGCGCGAGACGCCCATTAAGGTCGCTTCGCTCGGCAACGACGCCGGCATCATCGGTGCCGCTTACGTAGCCCTGCGCGCCGCCGGTAAATAGCTGGTGCGGGGGCAGGTGGTGAAAGGGGGACAGGCTTCGTCCCTGACCTCGCCTCAGCGCTTGCCCCAAATTGTGCCGCGACCCTTCCGTCTCATAAGGTTCGGCGTCAGCGTGCTACCATAGCTACGTCCAAGTACACATATCAAGTGGAGGATATCCATGGCAAACGTTCTTGTCTTTGGTCACCAGAACCCCGATAACGACGCCATCATGAGCGCCGTCGTCCTGTCCCAGCTGCTCAACCAGGTTGAGTATGCCGGCAACACCTACGAGGCCTGCGCCCTTGGTCAGCTTCCGGCCGAGTCCGCCAAGCTGCTTGCCGACGCCGGCATTGCCGAGCCCCGCGTGATCGAGTCCGTCGAGGCCGGCCAGCTCGTCGTCCTCACCGACCACAACGAGTCCGCCCAGTCTGTCGCCGGCCTTAAGGACGCCACGGTCTTTGGCGTCGTCGATCATCACCGCATCGGCGATTTCGAGACCGCCGGCCCGCTGCACTACATCTGCCTGCCCTGGGGTTCCAGCTGCACCATCGTCACCAAGCTCGCCGGCGTGCTCGGCATTGAGCTTTCCGACGTCCAGGCCAAGCTGCTGCTCTCGGCCATGATGACCGACACGCTCATGCTCAAGAGTCCCACCACCACCGATGTCGACCGCGCTGTCGCCGCCAAGCTCGGCGAGCAGGTGGGTGTCGACCCGGTCAAGTTTGGCATGGAGGTCTTCCTCACCCGTCCGTCCGGCTCCTTCACCGCAGCCGAGATGGTCGGCAACGACATCAAGATGTTCGAGCCCGCCGGCAAGAAGCTGCTCATCGGCCAGTACGAGACCGTCGACAAGAGTCGTGCTCTCGGCATGATCGACGAGATTCGCGAGGCCATGCGTGCCTACGCCGCCGAGAAGGGTGCCGATGGCATTGTCCTGTGCATCACCGACATCATGGAGGAGGGCTCGCAGGTCCTGCTCGAGGGCGAGACCGAGGCCGCTCAGAAGGGCCTGGGCATTGCCGACGAGCACGACGGCATCTGGATGCCGGGTGTCCTCTCCCGTAAGAAGCAGGTCGCTGCCCCCATCATGGCCGCCTGCTAGGTTTAGTTGACCAAACGCCACGACCGGATCGCGGACGTCCCGCGCTCCGGTCGTTTTTTGTGCACGGCGCCGCGTCGTCTCTTGGACAGGCGTGCCCGTGCCGTTGAGCAAATAATGTTCAACCTGTGGTTCCGCTTTTCGGCCACGCCTGCGTGCTTGTCGTGCAGGGTAGGCTAGATGCAAGCGTAATACGTTAGAGCGCGGCGCCGCCACTTGGGCGGGCCGTGCTTTTTTAAGACGGGAGCTTTCCCGTGAAAGGAGCCGCCCATGGCAGCAACTGAGCAGCTGTTCAACGTTCGTGAGCGCAAGCGCTTTGAACGTCACGACATCTGGGAGCGCATCGCCGAGAACGGTACGATTTCCGCCGCCGTCATGGTCTTCGCCGCCATCGCCGCCGTCATTTGCGCCAATACCGATGCCTACGAGGCCATCCATCACTTTTTGGAGACCCCGCTGTATGTGGGTCTGGGCAACCTTACGGCCGGTCTCACCGTTGAGCTTTTCGTCAACGACTTCCTCATGGCGATTTTCTTTTTGTTGGTGGGCATCGAGCTTAAGTACGAGATGACGGTCGGTGAGCTCAAGAATCCGCGTCAGGCCATGCTTCCCATGCTGGCGGCCGTGGGCGGCGTTGTCGTTCCCGCCTGCATCTACCTGATCTTTAACCATGCCGGCGCCCGCAACGGTTGGGCCATCCCCATGGCAACCGATATTGCCTTTGCGCTGGGCGTGCTGTCGCTTTTGGGCAATCGCGTGCCCAACGGCGTGCGCGTGTTCTTCTCGACGCTCGCCATCGCCGACGACCTCATCTCCATCGCCGCCATCGCCATCTTCTACGGTCAGAGCCCCAATCCGTTTTGGTTGGGCGCCGCCGCGCTTGTGACCTGTGCGCTCGTGTGGCTCAACAAGACGCAGCACTACCGCCTTGCCCCGTATTCGGTACTGGGTCTGCTGTTGTGGTTCTGCATGTTCAAGAGCGGCGTACATGCCACGCTTGCTGGCGTCATCCTGGCCTTCACCATTCCGGCCAAGTGCGGCGTCAAGCTCGATAGTCTCACCGATTGGCTGGGCGAGTGCCTGCCGCTGCTCGATGACCGCTACGACGACGAGGCACACATCCTGGGCCAGCATGACTTTACCGTCTCGACTACCAAGGTCGAGCGCGTCATGCACCGCGTGACCCCGCCGCTTATCCGCATGGAGCGTCTGATCTCCACGCCGGTCAACTTTGTGATCCTGCCGATCTTTGCGTTCGTAAACGCTCAGGTTCGCTTAGTGGGCGTGGACATGAGCACGCTGCTTACCGACCCGGTGACGCTCGGCGTGTACTTTGGCATGCTGCTGGGCAAGCCGATCGGCATCTTTGGTATGACGTTTGCCCTGGTTAAGCTTAAGGCCTGCGAGCTGCCGCATAACGTTAACTGGCACATGATTGCCGGCGTGGGCATTCTGGGCGGTATCGGCTTTACCATGTCGATTCTCATCAGCGGCCTTGCCTTCCCGACGGCCCAGTTTGAGGTTCTTGCAGCCAAGGCCGCTATTCTCGCCGGTTCGGTCACCGCAGCCGTGCTCGGCATGATCTACATGAGCGTGGTCTGCAAGCATCCCTCGCCCAAAGACGAGTAAGAGCGCGAAAACCGGCTCCAGAACCGATTCGGGCGCGTTCAAAATGCGGATTCGGGCGGTGCTTGCCGCCTGCCAGACACGCCAGTGGTCAAAAAACGCCGTTTGTGAGTACTGTCACAAACGGCGTATCATTTTAGGTGCGGAAAATAATGAACAAAGTTATAAGAACTGTACGTTAATGAGTGACCATCGACTTCCAATTTGGCGCTAGCTGACGGTGATTAGGAAGTTTCAAGTCGAGTTTTGCCGATTTCGACCAAGAATCGCTGCTACTAAAAAGGTAACAGTACTCATATTTGCCCTTTTTTGGCCACAAGCTCTAAAACAAGCCTCGCCAAGGTCGGGAAGCGGGCCAAATCGCCGGCCTCGAGGCTTATTCCACCGTTCCGTAGACGGCGCCCCAGCCGTGGGCGGCCAAGGCGGAGTTGAGCTGGTCGCAAAGTGACTGGCGGTCGTAGTAGCCGGGCGGCAAAAGATTCACGATCTCCATGAGGTCGGGCGCCAGGTCCAAGATTTCGGCCTGTACGATCAGATCCAGGCGGTCGATGGCGTGGCGGTCGTAAAACAGTCCGTCGACCAGGCGCTGCAAGTCGCCGAATTCCTCGGCCTGAAACGATCCGTACTCCATAGTGCCTCCTTGGGCGCCCCACGCCGGCATGCGCGGCGATTCGTAATTGATTGCGATGAACTTAATCTATCACGGCTTCATAACGTTGCGGCGGTGGCGGTCTATACTTAGACGAACTGCAACGTACCGCTTCGCGAAAGGTCGCACCCATGCAGACGATCTACCAGAAGATGGAAACCACCGAACTCGATGCCGCCATCGAGGCACTCAAAGCCGAGGTCGCCGAGGTCAAGGCCAAGGGCCTGGCGCTCGACATGGCCCGCGGCAAGCCGTCGCCCTCCCAGGTGGACATCTCGCGCCCCATGCTCGATATCCTCAATGCCGACGCCGATCTGCACGACGGCAACGTCGATTGTTCCAACTACGGCTGCTTTGAGGGCATTCCCTCGGCACGCAAGCTGGCAGGGGAGTTCCTGGGCTGCCCCGCCGAGCAGACGCTCGTGCTGGGTTCGTCGAGCCTTTTGATCGAGCATGACATCGCCGGCATGTTCTGGCGTTGTGGCTCGTGCGGCAGCGAGCCCTGGGACGCCTACGAGGCCGCGCACGACGGCAAGAAGGTCAAGTTCCTGTGCCCTGTTCCCGGCTACGATCGCCACTTTGGCATCACCGCCGATCTGGGCATCGAGAACGTCCCCGTCGCGATGACCGACAACGGCCCCGACATGGACGAGATCGAGCGCCTGGTTGCCGCCGACGATTCCATCAAGGGTATCTGGTGCGTGCCCAAGTATTCCAACCCCACGGGCATCACCTTTAGCGAGGACACTGTGCGCCGCTTGGTCGAGATGCCCACGGCCGCGCCCGATTTCCGCATCTTCTGGGACAACGCCTACTGCGTGCACGACCTGTACGACGAGACCGACGAGCTCGCAAACATCTTTGACCTCGCTCGCGCGGCGGGCACCGAGGATCGCGTGGTGGCCTTTGCCTCGACGTCCAAGATCACCTTCCCGGGCGCCGGCATCGGCTTTATCGGTGCGAGCCCCGCGGTCATCGCCGAGTTCTCCAAGCGCCTGAAGGCCGGCCTCATCAGCGCCGACAAGCTCAACCAGCTGCGTCACGTGCGCTTCCTTCCCACCATCGAGGCGGTCAAGGAGCACATGAAAAAGCATGCCGAGTTCCTGCGCCCGCGCTTTGAGTCCGTCGAGCGCAAGCTCACCGAGGGCTTGGGCGACACGGGCTGTGCCACCTGGACGCATCCCCGCGGCGGCTACTTTGTGAGCTTCGATGGTCCCGAGGGCTCGGCCCAGAAGGTCGCCGCGCTTTGCGCCGACCTGGGCGTCAAGCTCACGCCGGCAGGTGCCACCTGGCCTTATGGCAAGGATCCGCGCGACACCAACATCCGCATCGCGCCGAGCTATCCCACGGTCGAGGACCTGGAGGCCGCGCTCGATGTGCTGGTGCTGGCCGTCAAGCTCGTCGCTGCCGAGCTTGCGCGTGCCGAGCGCGCCTAGCGAGTATGGCCCCGCAAGTCCGGCCCAGTACTATCCGCACTTTCGATACGTAAAGGAGCGTATACATGGATTTGGGTATTTCCACCAACCCCACGCCAGAGCTCTACACCATTAAGGTGACCGGTGAGATCGATATCTCTAACGCCGATAGCCTGCGCAATGCCATCGACCTGGCGCTCGAGCAGCCCACCGAGGCCGTTGAGCTCGATTTTGCCCAGGTGAGCTACATCGATTCGACGGGCATTGGCGTGCTCGTGGGCGCCGCGCACCACGCGGCCGACCACGGCAAGCGCTTTAGCTGCGTCAACGTGCAGCCCCCGGTGATGCGCGTGGTTCAGCTGTTGGGCGTCGACCAGGAGATTTCGATCACCGCTGCATAATCTTTGCCCCCAAAAGGGCGTGCCGTTTGGCATATGTTTGTGATGCGCTCGGACGTTTTGGCGTCCGGGCGCTATACTTGACCGAATGAATAGACGAGTTCCGGCCGAATGGCGCGGTGCGGGCTCGACTCACATCGAGCCTTGGAGGTATGTGTGTTTGGTATTGGAGAGGGTGAGCTCGCGATCATCGTGGTCTTCGGCTTTTTGCTGTTTGGCCCGGATAAGCTCCCGCAGATGGGCCGCACGATCGGCCGTGCCATCCGTCAGTTCCGCGAGACGCAGGAAAAGATGACGGCCGTTGTTCAGTCCGAGATTATCGATCCGGTGAGCGAGGCCGCGTCGGCCCCGGTCAAGCCCAAGAAGACTGCTGCGACCGACGACGATTCCGATGCGGACGAGGATGCCGCCGAGACGGCAGCGCCCGCCAAGAAGGAGACCTTTGCCGAGCGTCGCGCCCGTCTTGCTGCCGAGAAGGCCGCAAGCGAGGGTGCTGCTGAGGGCGAAGGCGCTGTTGATGAGGCCGAGGGTACAGAGCCTGCTACTGCCGTCGAGCCCGAGCCTGCTGCAGAGCCCGAGCCCGAGCCGGCAGAGCCCACGACGGCTGACCTCTACGCCCGTCGTCCCCGCAAGCGCAAGGCCGTCGTCGACCAGCTCGCTCGTGAGCTCGAGGCCGAGGACGAAGCCGCTGCCGAAGCCGCCGCCGATGCCTCGAAGGGAGGCGATGAGTAATGCCTATCGGACCTGCGCGAATGCCGCTTTTCGATCACCTAGGAGAACTCCGTCGCCGCCTGACCATCGTGGTCGTGTCGGTGTTTGCCGCCGCTATCGTGCTGTATTTCGCCACGCCTGTAGTGCTCGACATCCTGGAAGACCCCATCCGCTCGTTTGTGCCGGACGGTAAGTTCTACATCACCACCACACTCGGCGGCTTTGGCCTGCGCTTCTCGCTGGCCATCAAGATGGCCGTGGTCATGTGCACGCCCATGATCATCTGGCAGATCCTGGCATTTTTCCTGCCGGCGCTGCGCCCCAACGAGCGCAAGTGGGTCGTGCCCACGGTGCTCGCCTCGACGGTGCTGTTCTTCCTGGGTGCCATCTTCTGCTATTTCATCATCATCCCGGCGGGCTTTGAGTGGCTCATCGGCGAGACCTCGGCCGTCGCTACGGCGCTGCCCGACCTGGAGAACTACGTCAACATGGAGCTGCTCTTTATGATCGGCTTTGGTGTGGCGTTTGAGCTGCCGCTCATCATCTTCTATCTGTCCGTCTTTCACATCGTGTCCTATGCGGCCTTCCGCAGTGCCTGGCGCTACGTGTACGTAGGCCTGCTTGTGGGCTCGGCTGTGATTACGCCCGACGGCTCGCCCGTTACGCTGGGTCTCATGTATGGCGCCCTGCTCTCGCTCTACGAGATTTCGCTCGCCATCGCTCGCGTGGTCATTACCGCGCGCGAGGGCAAGGAGGGCCTGTTCGTGAGCCGTCTGGACCTGTTCTCGGACGACGAGGACGACGAGGAGTAAATCGGTATGCACGAGGTTGGCATTGTCAACGGCATACTCGATACAGTGATTCGCGCGGCGCGTGGGGCGGGGGCCTCGCGCGCCGTTTTGGTAACGCTGCGTATCGGGGATATGACCGAGGTCGTGCGCGAGGCGCTTGACTTTGCGTGGGAGACGTTTCGCGACGAGGACCCGCTCACGCGCGGCTGCGAGCTTGCCGTGGAGGAAGTCCATCCACAAAGCGAGTGTCTGGACTGCGGTGAGGTCTTTGAGCACGACCGTTTCCATTGCCGTTGTCCCCAATGTGGCGGTGCCAACGTGCGTCTGCTGCATGGCCGCGAACTCGACATTGCAAGTATCGAGATCGAGACCCCCGACGATTAGCACGCTCGCCATCTAGCGATGGGGTATAAAAGGGCCAAAGTAAGGAGCGCTAAGTATGGCCGAGAAAACGATTGATATCGCGTCGCCGATTCTGTCGCGCAACGAGCGCCTGGCAGATCAGCTGCGTCAGCGGTTTGAGCAGACGAACACCTACGTGATCAATGTGCTGTCGAGCCCTGGCTCGGGTAAGACCACCACGATTCTGGGCACCAACGAGCGCCTGCGTGACAAAGCCAGCCTGCGCTGTGCCGTTATCGAGGGCGATATCGCCTCGGACGTCGACGCCATCACCATGAAGGAAGCCGGCATGCCCGCCATCCAGATCAACACGGGCGGCCTGTGCCACCTCGAGGGCAACATGATCATGGAGGCCGTTGACGCGTTCGACCAAGCTGTGGGTCTGGAAAACATCGACGTCATCTTTATCGAAAACGTGGGTAACCTGGTCTGCCCAGTCGACTTTGACCTGGGCGAGAACCTGTCCATCATGATCCTCTCGGTGCCCGAGGGCGACGACAAGCCCATCAAGTACCCGGGCATCTTCCAACACGCCGGCGCGCAGCTGCTCAACAAGGTCGACGTGGCCCCGGCTTTCGATTTTGACATGGATAGGTATACTAAGACCCTCGATGACCTCAATCCGCAAGCGCCGCGGTTTGCCGTGAGCGCGCGCAAGGGCGAGGGCATGGATGCCTGGTGCGATTGGCTCATCGGGCAGATTGAGCAAGCAAGGGCGTAAGTCGGCCGCCATAAGCGCGGGCGCAGCCGCAGAGACATGAGATAGGAGCCTCTTTTGAAGCTCATCATCGCCGAGAAAAACGACGCCGCGCGTCAGATCGCCGAGCGGCTGTCCACGGGCAAGCCCAAAAAGGACAAGGTGTACAACACCGCCATCTACCGTTTTGAGTGGAAAGGCGAGGAGTGCGTGACGATCGGTCTTGCCGGTCACATCCTCGCGCCCGATTTTTGCGACAGCGTGCTGTTCGATAAAAAGCTGGGCTGGTATTCGGTTACCGAGGACGGCGAGATGCTGCCGGCCGACATGCCCGATGGCCTGGCTCGTCCGCCCTACGACACCAAGCGCAAGCCGTTCCTTGCCGACGGCATTTCCATCAAGGGCTGGAAGCTCGAGAGCCTGCCTTACCTCACCTGGGCGCCCGTCATTAAGCTACCGGCCGAGAAGGAACTCATTCGTTCGCTCAAGAACCTTGCTAAAAAGTCCGACAGCGTCATCATCGCTACGGACTTCGATCGCGAGGGCGAGCTGATCGGCTCGGACGCCCTCAACAAGGTGCGCGAGGTTGCGCCGGACTTGCCGGTCGCCCGTGCCCAGTATTCTTCGTTTACCAAGGCCGAGATCACGCACGCCTTCGATAATCTCGTCTCGCTCGACCAGAACCTGGCCGACGCCGGCGAGAGCCGTCAGCACATCGACCTTATCTGGGGCGCGGTGCTCACGCGCTATCTGACGCTCGCCAAGTTTGGCGGCTTTGGCAACGTGCGCTCCGCCGGCCGCGTGCAGACACCGACGCTTGCTCTGGTGGTCGAGCGCGAGCGCGAGCGCATGGCGTTTGTGCCCGAGGACTATTGGCAGATTCGCGGCATGGGCGCCGCGCAAGGCGCTGCCGAGGACGATCGCTTTAAGATCGCGCACAAGACAGCGCGCTTTACCGACAAGGATGCTGCCGTGACGGCGTACGGCCATGTTGACGGCGTTGCGACGTCAACCGTTGCCGCGGTGACCAAGCGTTCGCGTAAGCAGCAGCCGCCCACGCCGTTCGCGACGACCTCGCTGCAGGCTGCCGCCGCGGCCGAGGGCATCTCGCCTGCGCGTACGATGCGCATCGCCGAGTCCCTCTACATGGCGGGTCTCATCAGCTACCCGCGTGTCGATAACACCGTGTACCCCGCGACGCTCGATCTGGGCGCCGTGGTAAGCGACCTGGCAAAGATCAACCCGGCGCTGGCGCCCGTGTGCAAAAAGGTGCTCGCCGGTCCCATGAAGCCCACGCGCGGCAAGGTTGAGACCACCGACCACCCGCCTATCTATCCCACGGGCGAGGGCGATCCGTCCACGCTCGATGGCGGCCAGCGCAAGCTCTACGACCTCATCGCCCGCCGCTTCCTGGCGACGCTTATGGGTCCTGCGACCATCGAGAACACCAAGCTCGAGCTCGACGTCAACGGCGAGCCGTTCGTGGCCTCGGGCGACGTGCTCGTGACTCCGGGCTTCCGCGAGGCGTATCCGTACGGACTCAAGCGCGATGAGCAGATGCCGCCGCTTGAGCAGGGCGACACGGTCGACGTGTTCGACATTAAGCTCGAGGCCAAGCAGACCGAGCCGCCCGCGCGCTACAGCCAGGGCAAGCTCGTGCAGGAGATGGAGAAGCGCGGCCTGGGCACCAAGTCCACGCGCGCGAGCATCATCGAGCGCCTGTACGCCGTGCGCTACCTCAAAAACGATCCCGTGGAGCCGAGCCAGCTGGGTATTGCCATTATCGATGCACTGTCGCAGTTTGCCCCGCGCATCACGAGCCCCGATATGACCAGCGAGCTCGATGGCGATATGACCCGTGTGGAGCGCGGCGAGGACACCGAAGAACATGTCGTGACGCACTCGCGCGCGCTGCTGGCCGGCGTGCTCGACGAGCTGCTCAAACATACGCAGGAACTGGGCGACGCCATCAGCGACGCCGTCACGGCCGATGCGCGCGTGGGTACCTGCCCCAAGTGCGGCAAGGACCTGGTTATGAAGACGAGCGCCAAGACCCGCGGCAGCTTCATTGGCTGCATGGGCTGGCCCGACTGCGATGTGACCTATCCGGTGCCGAGTGGCGTCAAGGTAAGCCCGCTCGAGGGCGAGGCGGCCGTGTGCCCCGAGTGCGGTGCGCCGCGCATTAAGTGCCAGCCGTTCCGCCAGAAGGCTTTCGAGATCTGCGTGAACCCGAGGTGCCCCACCAACTACGAGCCTGACCTTAAGGTGGGCGAGTGCAAGGTGTGCGCCGAGGCCGGACGCCATGGCGACCTGATCGCGCACAAGAGCGAGAAGAGCGGCAAGCGCTTTATCCGCTGCACCAACTACGATGACTGTGGCGTGAGCTATCCTCTACCGGCGCGCGGTAAGCTCGAGGCGACGGGCGAGACCTGTCCCGAGTGCGGCGCTCCCATCGTGGTGGTCAACACGGCGCGCGGCCCGTGGCGCATCTGCGTGAACATGGACTGCCCGACCAAGGAGAAGAAGCCCGCCCGCGGCCGCAAGACCGCGACTAAGGCGAGCTCGGCAAAGAAGACGACGGCGGCCAAGAAGACCACGGCTAAGAAAGCCACTGCCGCCAAGAAGACGACCGCGAAGAAGTCGACTGCCAAGAAAACAGCCGCCGACAAGTAACGGCGCAGTCGAAACATTGCCCAAAAAAACGAGCGAGGACCCCGCGATCCTCGCTCGTTTTTTTGACCGGCAGTTAGGGACGTTCTTTTTCTGCCGGCAGTTTAGGAACGTCCCTAACTGCCGGCTCGGGAACGACAAAGCGCTAGTTCACCTCGACAGGCTTGGCGCCGGGATAGCGCTCCTCAAAGTCTAGGCGGTACTTATTGTCATTGGTGCCCGCCACGTTGTCGCGCGACAGCGGCGCCACGATCTCATTCTTGTGGTCCGCAGGCTTGGCGTATTTCAGGCTGATCTCCCAGGCATCACAGATTGCGTCAATGCGGTGATCCAGGTCGTCGTACAGGGCGATGATGTCCTTCCAGGAGCTGTAGTTCTTGGAGCTCGTCGGGACGTCCAGGTCCTCGACGATGTCGTAATACTGCTCGATGGTGTCCTCCGTGCGCTCGGCGACGTCGGCGAGATTTTGACGGGTGGTTCGATCCTCTTCCAGATAGTTGCCGTTGAAGTTCTGCGCGCAGCCACGGACCTGGCTGTCGAGATCTTCGAGCAGGTCGTAGTATTCGCTCAGGCGACGGTAGAGGTTCTGCTCGGAGAGCGTTGCTTCGCCGCCATCCTCGTCGTCATCGTCATCATCGTCGTACAGGCTGTTGGGATCGCCGAGAGGCTTTAGGTCATCGTCGTCGACGTCATGGTGCAGCTTAGCTACCGCGGCAGTCGTCTGCGTGGCGGCGTTGTCGAAAGGCTTGATCACAAAGAAAACGACCAGGGCGATGATGATCGCCACCAGCACAACAATAACGGCGATAAGCGGCCCGGTGCCGCTCTTTTTGGGAGCGGGGGTCTGTGGCGAAGCGGGCGCGTATGCGGGAGCCGGCTGCTGTTGGGGCGAGCCGCTCGCGACGGGTATGCGCTGCGTGGTCTCGACGGCCTCGGTCCTTGCGGCAGGGTCGGGGCTATAGGCGAGGGAGTCATCCGCCTTGGCTTGCGGCGTATCAAGGGAGCCGGTCTGCTCAAAAGCGGGCTGGCTATCGCTTGCGGCTGTTTGCTCAACGGGTGCACCGCATGAGGTGCAGAACTTGGCATCATCTGCAAGAAGCTTGCCGCACGAGGCGCAATACCGAGACATTGCCACTCCTTTCGCCACATTTCAATGCAATACGACGATTATACCCAGCATCCAAAATTCCCCATCATAAGTTGCGGTGAAATAGGGACTGTTTGGCGGTCTCAGAGCTTCAATCAGTCCCTATTTCACCGCAACTTTGGAAAGGCGCCTTTAGCCATTGGGGACGCGCCGAGCACTGGGGTATCATGGCTTGGTTGATATATCTGCATTTACGCGCCTTGTAGGAAGGGGCTGCGCCCATGGCTTTTGAGCCTGCTCAACATAGCTTTATCACGCTCGAGGGCGTCGACGGTGCCGGCAAGTCCACGCAGGCGCGCCTGCTTGCCCGCGCGCTCGAACTCGCTGGCTATCAGGTCGTAACTCTGCGCGAGCCGGGTGGCACTGCCATCAGCGAAAAGATTCGCGCCCTGCTGCTCGACCCCGCCAACACGGCGATGGGCGATACCTGCGAGCTGTTGCTCTACGAGGCTGCGCGTGCCCAGTTGGTGCACGAGGTCATAGCCCCCGCCCTTGCGGCCGGCAAGGTGGTCCTGTGCGATCGCTTCTACGATTCCACGACCTGCTACCAGGCATTTGCCGACGGCCTCGATCGCCAGATGGTGCGCGACGCCAACAACCTGGCCGTCGCGGGAACGCACCCGGCGCTCACACTCGTCTACCACATCACGCCCGAGCAGGCGGCGCTACGCATGGCAGCCCGTGGCGCGGCAGATCGCATGGAGGCTAAGGGCATGGCATTCCAGGAGCGTGTCTACGAGGGGTTTTGCGCAATTGCTGCCGAGGAGCCAGACCGCGTAAAGCTCATCGACGCCACTACGACCGTCGAGGAAGTCTTCGAGAAGACGGTCGAGCAGGTTCGCGCGTACGGTCTCGACATTCCGCAGGAAGCCGTCGCCGCCGCGCTTGCCAAGGAGGCCGAGTAACATGGCCCCCGCTCAGGCAAGCCTGCTGGCCAAGCTCGACACCCAAGAGCGCGTGCGTGACTTTTTGACCAATGCCGTCGCTAGCGGTCGCGCATCGCACGCCTACCTGTTTTTGGGCGCTCCCGGCGCGGGCAAGCTCGACGCCGCGTGGGCGCTCGCCCAAGCCTTCCTGTGCGAGCAGAATGGCTGCGGCTCATGCGATAGCTGCGTGCGCGTCGCCCGCCATACGCACCCCGACGTGCACTATTACACGCCCGAGAGCGCCACGGGTTACCTCATTGCCCAGACCCGCGAGCTGCTCGATGACGTGCCACTGGCGCCCATCCGTGCCAAGGCCAAGGTCTACATCATCGACCGTGCCGAGCAACTGCGTGCCAACACCGCCAACGCACTGCTCAAAACGCTCGAGGAGCCGCCCGAGGGCGTTATGTTTATCTTGCTGGGCACCTCGGCCGACGTGATGCTGCCCACTATCGTGAGTCGTTGCCAGTGTGTGCCGTTTCGGCTGGTATCGCCCGCCGTCGCCGCGCAGGCCGTGAGCCGCGCCACCGGTCAGGACCCTGCGCGTTGCCGCATGGCGGTCGCCGTGGCGGGAAGCCCCACACGCGGCATCGAGTTTCTTAAGAGCGCCGAGCGCCAGGACGCCCGCCGTCAGATGGTCCGTGCCATCGACTCACTCATTGCCGCCGACGAGGCCGACGTGCTCAGTCGCGCCAAGTCGCTCATCGTCGCCGTCAAGGCGCCGCTTGCCGAGGTCAAGTCCACGCAGGAAAAGGTACTCGAGCAAAACGCCGACTACCTGTCGCGTGGAGCATTGAAGCAGCTTGAGGACCGCAACAAGCGCGAACTCAACGCGCGCGAGCGTTCGGGTATCATGGAAGCGCTGGCGAGCGCGCGGACGCTCATGCGCGACGTGCTGCTGACACTTCAGGACGAGGCAGCCGACGTGGTGAACGAGGACGTGCGCGACACGATCGGTCGGCTTGCCGCCGCGACCAATGTTGCGGGTGCCACCCAGGCGCTCGAGGCGGTCGCGACCGCCGAGCGCAACATCGCCAGAAACGTTACTCCCCAGCTGGCCATCGAGGTCATGCTGTTCGATATCAGGAAGGCACTGAAATGCCGTTAGTCGTACCCGTTAAGTTTACCTACGCCTCGCGCGACCTGTGGTTTGACCCGCAGGACCTGGATATCCTCGAGGCAGATTACGCTATTTGCTCCACCGAGCGCGGAACCGAGATCGGCCTGGTCACGGCTGATCCCTTCGAGGTACCGCAAGACGAGATCGGTCAGCCGCTCAAGCCCGTGCTGCGTGTGGCGAGCGACATCGACCTGCAGCTTGCCGACGACCTGGCCATCCAGGGTGACGAGGCCATGGTCGATTTCCGCCGTCTGGTCAAAGAGCTCGACCTCGAGATGAAGCCGGTCGGCGTCGAGTACCTGTTTGGCGGCGAGAAGGCCGTGTTCTACTTTGCCGCCGAGGAGCGCGTCGATTTTCGCCAGCTCGTCAAGGATCTGTCCTCGACGCTGCACATTCGCGTCGACATGCGCCAGATCGGCGTGCGCGACGAGACCCGCCTGGTGGGCGGCTATGCCCAGTGCGGCCAGGAGCTCTGTTGCACGCGCTTTGGCGGACAGTTTGAGCCCGTCTCGATCCGCATGGCAAAAGAGCAGGACCTGCCGCTCAATTCCTCCAAGATCAGCGGCGTGTGCGGCCGCCTGATGTGCTGCCTGCGCTACGAGTTCGAGGCCTACAAGGACTTTAAGAGCCGCGCGCCCAAAAAGAAGACGCTTATCGATACGCCGCTCGGCAAGGCGCGTATTCAGGAATATGACACGCCGCGCGAGCAGCTGGTGCTGCGCCTGGAGAACGGCAAGGTCTTTAAGGTCAACCTGGCCGATATGACGTGCTCGGAGGGCTGCAAAAAGAAGGCTGCCGAGCAGGGCTGCAATTGCCGCCCCGACTGCGTGACGCGCGATGTGCTCGAGCACATCGAGTCGCCCGAGATGCGCCTGGCGCTCATGGAACTCGATCGCGAGAACGGCGTCGACGTGGGCGATGGCCTGTCGAGTGCCGACCGTCTGGCCGGCACTTCGATGCCCAAGCGCCGTCGTCGCGATGCTGAATCCGATGCTCGCGCCGGTCAGGGGCAGGGCGAGGGTCGTGGCCGCGGAAAGGGCCGTGGCAATGCCGCAACGCCTGAGGCCGAGGAGGCCGCCGGTGGCCGTCGTCGTCGCAAGCGCGCAGGCTCGGGCGATGCTGCCGAGGCTGCAGCCGCGGGCAAGAACGCCTCTCGCGAGCGCGAGGTTCAGCAACCCCAGCAGCAGAATCGCGGCGGTGGCATGAACCCCACACGTCGCCGCCGCCGTCATCTGTCGAGCGAGGAGCGCGAGGACGCCTTCCGCGCCGCAGCTGCTCGCGAGGCTGGTGCCGCTTCCAAGGGCGCCTCGGCCTCCGATGCGTCTGCCGACAAGGGCGGCAAGTCACGTGGCGAGGATGAGCGCGCGCCGCGTCCGCGCCGTCGCCATTCCTCGGGCGCGCAGCAGAAGCCTTCAGTGCCCTCCGTGGCCGATCAGGTCTCGGATGGCGAGGTCAAGGTCACGCGCCGTCGTCCCGGAGATGGCGGGGGAGCGGCTGCTAAGGCTTCGCGTGGCGCCGCTCGCGACGAGCGCGAGCCGCGCGAGGATCGCGGTGGCGAGGGCTCGGCCGACCAGGGCCAAAAGCGCCGTCGCCGTCGCCGTTCCCGCAAGCCGCGCCAGGATGGTGGCGAGGGCTCGACCCCGTCTTCGTCTGCACCACAACCGCCCGCCGGCGAATAACGCCCGCGAGCGGATTTTGCTCGCCTTGCCCCGAGCGCATCGGGGTATCATAGCGCTGAATCAACAACCCTCCCTGCGACCGAACGTAGGGAGGGTTGTGTCTTGAAGAGCCATCTGAACATATTGAGCCGTCTGCAAGGTGCCGGCATCCTACCGTTTGCGGACGAATCGCTATCGTTTGCCGAGCAGGCGGCGCACGAGGCGCTTGAGGCGTTGTCGCCAACACGATGTGCCGGCTGCGAGCGCGCCGGTACGCTTATTTGCCAAGACTGCCTGGCTGCGCTCACGCTCATCGACCCACGTCATAGCTGTACCCGATGCGGCGCCCCGTTTGGGGATTTGCTGTGCACTGAGTGTTCGGTCGAGGGCACGTCCTCGGCAATGGCGGAGGCGCTCGACCGCTGCCTGGCGTGCTCCGTCTATGCGCATCCGCTGCCGCGCATCATTAAAGCGTACAAGGACGCGGGCGAGCGACGCCTGGCGCCGTATCTGGCGGAGCTGCTCTACGACACCGCCCTGCATGCCCAGGTCGTAGCGCCCGATCGCTACGGAGGTGTGCTGTCCGGTGCGGATGCGGTGGTGTTTGTGCCTGCGACGGCGGCAGCGTTTCGGCGGCGTGGCTTTGATCATATGGAGGCCATTGCGCGCCCATTTTGCGAGCTGTCGGGTGTTCCCCTGCTCGATGCCCTCGTCAAGTACGGGCATGGCGACCAGCGCGAACTCGGTCGTGAGGAGCGTCGCGAGCGTGCCCAAGGCATGTACGAGACGGTTGAGGACGTGCACGGCCGCCGCTTACTGCTTATCGATGACGTTATCACCACGGGCGCGACCATGGCAGCAGCCTCGGCGGAGCTCAAGCGTGCCGGCGCTGCGGCAGTCGATGGCCTTGCTATCGCACGTGTTTGGTAGGGGTGGTTTTGTGGCAGTGAAGATGGCGCGTGCGGCCCGTCCTGACCTGCGAAATCTGTACTCGCGATGCGAATGACGCCCCTAACCTTAAACTTTAGCTTGAACTTAGCTATAATGCGCTACGTTCCTACCAGGCTGTGGTTGCGGACGGACGAAATGCCCGTCCTAGTCCAAGACAGACGCGGTCAAAGGGATCCACGTAAGCGACCGCGTGCGCGCGGCGCGATCATGGCGCGTCCTAGATGTAAGCCGCACCGTCCGTTCTACTTTCTTTGGGGCAATACCGCCTCGCGGGCGAGCGGGCCAGTCGTGAAGGTGGCTGCGGCCTCCCGAGCAAACACCCCGGTGCGCAAGTGTGGGGTCAAATACCAGGTCAGCTGGTGGGAACAATCTGATATTCCGCGCAACGCACGGATCGTATACGACACAGAAGGCAGGGTAGTGGACATGGTGAGGGGCAGCTTGATGCACGCGGCTCGGTTAGGTGCTGGGACCGCAGCGGTCATCGCCGTTTTGGGCCTGAGCGGATGCGCGTTCAACCCGCTGTCTACGTTCACGACTCCCACGATCGACCAGATCGAGTACGAGACCGTCACGCCCGCGGTGTCGGATGATGCCCTGGTCACCCCCGGTACCCTGACGGTTGCCCTCGATACCTCCGATGCGCCGCAGGCCATGCAGGGCGCTGACGGCGAGCTCACGGGGTATGCAGTCGACGCTGCCCGCGCCCTCGCAAGCCGCATGGGCCTTAAGGTCGCCTTTGTCGATGCGTCCTCGGCAGGTTCCGCGCTCGGTGACAAAAAGGCTGATATCTTTATCGGCGAGATCAACTCCACGGATGGGGACGTTAGCTCGCTCGGCACGTGCCTGTACGATGCCGCTTCCGTGTTCGGTAAAACCAGCGATGGTGGGTCGCTGAGCGTTTCCACCGATACCCTTAACACGTCTACTCTGGGTATCCAGATGTCCTCGGCCTCGCAGGAGGCGCTTGCTAAGCAGAGCATCACCGCCAACCAAAAGACTTACTCCAACATCAACGAGTGCTTTGAGGCGCTCGAGTCCGGCGAGGTCGACTATGTGATCTGCGACTCCACGGCTGGCGGTTACCTTGCGCGACTGATGAGCGAGATCTCCTATGTCGGTGCGCTCGAGGCGCCCTCGACGCTTGGTGTTGCAGGCCTTTCGTCCAATGACGAACTGTGTCGTGCCGTGAGCGATGCCCTCGACGGTATTTCGGCCGACGGCACGCTCGAGGCGGTCCACTGCGTCTGGTACGGCACGATGCCCTACGACCTCACCACTAAGACGGTTTCGGGCGCTAACGTGCAGCCGGGCGACTCTGAGTCCAGCGAGACCACATCCTCCGGCAGCGAGTCCTCCGATTCCAACAATGAGACCGCATCCTCCGAAGACAAATCGTCCAGCCAGGAAGACACCATCACCGACGACGACATTAACAAGCTTAATAGCTAGTTATTGCTAGGGGTGGTGTCTCCTATGCGCTAGGAGAGATGCCCCTTCACGGTTTCAACACGCACTGCCGGGCTTCCCCAATAGGGGAGCCCGGCTTTTTCATCTCTATAAAACCAGCAGGTCAAAGCCAATTTTCGGGACCAAATACAAAGTCGCCGGCTCCCTCCTATAGCGCACTTTGCCACAGAAAAGTGCGAGACTTCGGTATGCGGTATCAAGCAATCGTTATTCGGGTCTTTGGGAATCCGCGTGATTAAATGCACGGCAATGGGTACATAGCCAGTACAGTAAGTCCCCGAGGCAGATTGGAGCCACGTATGGATATCAAGGTTTCTGGACGCAAGACGACGGTAACCGATGCTCTGCGTGCGCATGTGGATGAGAAGATCGGCGAGGCGCTCAAGGTTTTCGATATCGAGCCCATGACGGTCGACGTTGTACTTCGCTATGAGAAGAACCCCTCGAACCCCAACCCGGCAATCGTCGAGGTTACGGTTCGTGCCCGCGGTTCGGTGATTCGCGTTGCCGAGCACGGTGCAGATATGTACGCCGCCATCGACCTCTCCGCCGATAAGGTCGCCCGCCAGCTGCGTAAGTTCAAGACTAAGGTCGTGGACAACCGCCAGGGCGGTGCCAGCGCCGCGGATGTCGCGCCGGTCGAGCGCGTCGAGGATCTGGCCGACCTGCTGCTGCCCGAGGAGGAGGACGACCTGCTCGTCCGCGAGAAAGTCATCGATGTCACCCCGATGACTGAGGAGCAGGCGCTGGTGCAGACCGATCTGCTCGGCCACGACTTCTACGTGTTCGAGAACGCGACGACTGGCCTCATCAATGTGGTGTATCACCGTAAGAATGGTGGATATGGCATCATCAAGCCCCGCATCGAAACACTTGACGAGTAAAATACGTTAACTTGCATGAGTTAACGGCTGGCGGCCATCCCATGCGGGTGGCCGCCTTTTTACGTAAGGAGTCGCTTTGATGGACAAGGCCTCATCCGCCGGTCATTCGGACCGTTGCCGCATCGTCGTCGATACCTGCTGCGACTTTAGCCCCGAGGTCGCCGCGAACCTCGATGTCGATATCTTGGGTTTCCCTTTCATTATCGATGGCGAGGAGCGCACGGATGACATCTGGTCGAGCATCACACCCAAGGAGTTTTACGATCGCATGCGCGCCGGTGCCCGCGTGTCCACCTCGGCTGTGTCGCTCGGTCGCTATATCGAGTTCTTTACCGAGTGCGCCAAAGAGGGCACGCCCACGGTCTACCTGTGCTTTACCTCGGCGCTGTCGTCGAGCTACAACTCCGCGTGCCAGGCGGCGGACGCCGTGCGCGCCGAGTATCCCAACTTTGAGCTGTACGTGGTCGACAACGCTCTGCCCTGCGCGACCGGCGCGCTCTTGGCGCTCGAGGCCGTGCGCCAGCGTTCGGCGGGACTGACCGCCAAGCAGCTGGTCGACTGGGCAAACGAGGCTAAGACCTATGTCCACGGTTACTTTACGCTCGAGAGCTTTGACGCGCTGGCTGCCGGCGGCCGCATTCCGCCCGCGGCGGCACAGCTCACGGCAAAGCTCGACGTCAAACCCGAGCTGTCCTACGACCTGGCCGGCTCGCTGTCGCTGATCGGCGTCAACCGCGGTCGCAAGAAGGCGCTCAAGTCCATTCTCAAGTCGTTCCGCGAGAACTATGTGCCCGATCGCACCATGCCCATCGCCATTATGACGGCCGATGCCGAAAAGGACGGCGACTGGCTCGAAGCCGCCATCCGCAAGGAGGAGGGTTGCGCCGACGTCACGATCATTCGCAGCTCCGTGGGTCCCACCATTGGCTCGCACGTGGGCCCCGGCATGGTGGCCTGCGCGTTTTGGGGTAAGAACCGCGCCGACAAGGCGTCGCTTTCCGACCGCATCGCCCGCCGCGTGCGCGGCCAGTAGGCAAGTAACGCGGCCGTAATCGATCCCAACTCACAGCCCAAACGCTGGCACCGAGTATTCAACCTGGTAACAACACCCAACCCAAAAGGAAAGGTTTCATGGCAAACAAGCTCTCTGTCGCATTTATCGGCACCGGAATTATGGGTGCCCCCATCGCCGGCCACATTCTGGACGCTGGCTATCCCGTCACGGTCAACAACCGCACCAAGTCCAAGGCTGCCGCGCTTATCGAGCGTGGTGCCGCCTGGGCCGATACGCCGGCAGATGCCGCGGCGAACGCCGACGTCGTCTTTACCATGGTGGGTTATCCCTCCGAGGTCGAGGAGCTCTACCTGGCGGGCGACGGCCTGCTCGCGTGCACTAAGCCCGGCGCGGTCTTGATCGACCTCACCACGAGCTCGCCCGAGTTGGCGCGCGACATTGCCGAGGCCGCTCAGGTTTCTGGCCGCATGGCGTTTGACTGCCCCGTCACCGGCGGCGAGTCGGGCGCTATCGCCGGCACGCTCACGGCCATCGTGGGCGCTACCGAAAACGACATCGCCCCGGTCCGCGACATCCTTTCCACCTTTGCGGCAAATATTTGCTGCTTCGATGGCGCTGGCAAGGGTCAGGCTGCCAAGCTCGCCAACCAGGTGTCGCTGGGCGCCTGCATGGTCGGTATGGCCGATGCGCTGGCCTTTGCCGAGCTGAGCGGCCTTGATCTGGAGAAGACCCGTCAGATGATCCTGGGCGGCACCGGTAAGTCCGGTGCCATGGAGAGCCTGGCGCCCAAGGCGCTCGACGGCGACTACAAGCCCGGCTTTATGGTCGAGCATTTCATTAAGGACCTGCGTCTGGCGCTCGCCTACGCCGATGACCGCGAGCTCGCGCTGCCCGGCGCCGACGTGGCCTTTACGCTCTACGACATGCTCGACGCTATCGGTGGCGCCAAGCTGGGCACCCAGGCCATCACGGTCCTCTATAAGGAGGAGGCCGATGCCATCGCCGCCGGTCTGGACTGGTCGCAGTATCGTCCCGAGGAGCATGGCGCTCACGAGGAAGGTTGCGGTTGCGGCGAGCACGGCGAGGACCATGAGTGCGGTTGTGGCCATCACCACGGCGAGGACCACGAGTGCTGCGGTGGCCACGGCCATGACGACGGCCACGAGTGCTGCTGCGGCCACCATCACGGGGAGTAGCGCCTATGAGCTGGACGTTCGTGGTGCTTGCGCTGGTGCTCTTTCTCTTTGCGATCTACATCGGCTTTTTGTGCGGCCAGTGGGCGTGCGAAAAGTGTGTCATCACCAAGCGCGACTACTGGATCGCCAACTTTGCAGGAGCGGCGGCGGTCGTCCTACTGACCTGGGTGTTCTCGTTGTTCCCGCTGGTGCAGTTTGCGCCGATCGGCTGGCTCGGCGGCTTTATCGCCGGTCTTAAGATGAGCTTTGGCGAGTCCGTCGGTCCATGGCGCAAGCACGACGAGGTTTTTAACGTCAACAAGGCTCATCGCGCCGCCGCCGACGCGGGCGACGCCGAGGAGCGCCGCCGTGCGCGTCGCAATGGCGCGGCCGACCGACAGCTCATCTCGGTCACCGATGAGAGCAAGGGTGCTGGCAAGCACGCTAAGAAATAGTAAGAAGAGGTAACTATGGCAGAAAACAAAGACGAACAGCTCACCGACGAGGAGCTGGCACAGCTCCAGCTGGCAGAGGAGAACGAGAACGCCGTCGATCGCCTGGTCCAGGAGCTCGGCTGCCCCACGCGCCGCATCCGCCAGTTTGCCGCCCGCGTGCTGCACCTGCTTGCCGAGCGCGATCCGCAGCACGTCGTGCCCTGCGTGCCCGCGTTGATCGAGGCACTCAACCGCCCCGAGGCGCAGACCCGCTGGGAGGCCCTCGATGCCCTGACGGCGCTCGCCACCACCTGCCCCGAGCAGCTGGGCGATGCCTTTGAGGGCGCCGAGACCGCACTGTTCGACGAGATCTCCTCCACGCTGCGCTATGCCGCCTTCCGCCTGCTGTGCGTGTGGGGTGCCACGAGTGTCGAGCGTTCACGCGAGGCTTGGCCCATCCTGGACGAGGCCATCCAGTGCTACCACGGCGACCTTGAGTATCGCGACATGCTCGGTTGCCTGTACGAGTTTTGCCAGGGCGAGATCGACGCCGAGGTTGCCGAGAAGCTTGCGCTGCGCCTTAAGTTCGATGCCGAGAACGGTAAGGGCAGCTATCTCAAGGCCCGTTCGAGCGAGATTTGCGAAATGCTTGTTAAACGTTTTGGCCTGGATCTCTCCAAAAAGAAGAAGCATGCTAGCGTTAAAAAATCTGACGACGCCGAAGACGAGGAGTAACAGATTATGGCGCACGATGTAGTCCTGATTCCCGGTGACGGTATCGGTCCCGAGATTACGCAGGCCATGCGCCGCGTGGTCGAGGCCACCGGTGTCCAGATCAACTGGAACGTCCAGGAGGCCGGTGCCGGCGTCATGGACGAGTTTGGCACGCCGCTGCCCCAACATGTGCTCGATGCGGTCGCCGAGACCAAGGTTGCCATCAAGGGCCCCATCACCACACCGGTCGGCACGGGCTTCCGCAGCGTTAACGTCGCCCTGCGCAAGCACTTCGACCTGTACGCCTGCGTGCGTCCCTGTCTGTCGCAGCCGGGCGACGGCTCGCGTTTCCGCGACGTCGATCTGGTCATCGTGCGCGAGAACACCGAGGACCTCTATGCCGGCATCGAGTTCGACGAGGGCGCAGCCGAGGTCGAGGAGCTCTCACAGCTTGTCGAGCGCTCGGGTCAGAAGACCTTTGCCGCCGATTCCGCCATCTCGATCAAGCCCATCTCTATCGCCAAGAGCCGCCGTATTGTGGAGTACGCCTTTGAGTATGCCCGCCGCTGCGGCCGCAAAAAGGTGACGGCCGTGCACAAGGCCAATATCATGAAGGCGACCGACGGCCTGTTCCTGCGCGTTGCGCGCGAGGTGGCCGCGGGCTATCCCGATATCGAGTTCAACGACAAGATCGTCGACGCCACCTGCATGGGCCTGGTCCAGAACCCCAACGACTTCGATGTCCTGGTGCTGCCCAACCTGTACGGCGACATCGTGAGCGACCTGTGCGCCGGCCTGGTGGGTGGTCTGGGCATGGCCCCCGGCTCCAACATCGGTGCCGACTGCGCCATCTTCGAGGCAACGCACGGCTCCGCGCCCGATATCGCGGGCCAGGATATCGCCAACCCCACGGCCGAGATCCTTTCTGCTGCGATGATGCTCGACCACTTGGGCGAGAACGATGCTGCCAATCGCATTCGTGCCGCCGTATCTGCCACGCTCGACGAGGGCGAGCAGGTTACCGGTGACGTGCGTCGTGCCCAGACTGGCTCCGTTAAGGGCGCCGTGGGCACGCAGGCCTTTGCCGATGCCGTTATCGCGCATCTGGCCTAAGACATGCGGGCTGCAAACGCCTAAATAGTACTTAAGTGTTTGCGTATAACCTAAGAATCAATACGCCCGGCGCTCCGTCGGGCGTATTCTATGAGGGACTATGTTTCCTAACAAGGAGTAACTGATATGGGTCTGATTCAAAAGAAGGACGAAAAGGACGAGATCGACGGCATCCAGATCATCGAGCGCGGCGAAGGCCCCAATGGTGACGAGGACGAGAAGATCGACCTGGTTGCCGGTACGTCTGCCGAGCACATTGCAGCTGGCACGACGGCCGAGGAAGAGGACGCCCGTCTGGAGGCTCAGATCGCCGCAGATGCCGCTGACGAGAATCTGATGCCCGTGGCACAGGATGAGGACGACGATGCCCTGGATTCCGATGAGGGCGATCGCGCATCCAAGCACAAGAAGACGATGATTGCCGCCTTTGTGGTCGCAGTCGTGATCGCTGCCGTGGTCGGCTTCTTTATTGGCAATGGCGGCTTTGGCGGCAAGGGTGTCGGTTCGTCGACCCTGACCGAGGACCAGCTCGATTCGACCGTGGCAAGCTATAGCTACAACGGCAAGAAGAGCGACATCACCGCGCGCGAGGCCATCGAGAGCCAGTACAGCTTGGATACCGTCAAGGATAGCGATGGTAACTACACGGCTCCTTCCGCCGACGTCATCCTGTCTTACGTGCGCAACAAGATCCTGCTCGATGCTGCCGAGGACGAGGGCATTACCGTCTCTTCTAAGGAGATGAAGAAGTACGCCGAGGATTCTATCGGCACTTCGGACTACGATACTATGGCCAAGCAGTATGGCGTCTCCAAGGACCAGGCCAAGCAGATCGTCCGCCAGTCCGCGACGCTGCAGAAGCTCTACAAGAAGAAGGTCGGCGACAGCTCCGCAAGCATGCCAACCGCCCCGACCGAGCCTGCTGACGGCAACGAGGAGACCGCGAGCAAGGACTACGCCGACTACATCATCAACCTTGCCGGCGACGAGTGGGATAGCGAGAAGGGCACTTGGAAGGACGAGAACGGCACCTATGCTAAGGCCTTCGCCGATGATGCCTTTACCGCCGATAGCGCCACCTATAAGCAGGCCATGACCGCCTATTACACTGCTTACCAGCAGTATTCTTCGCAGGCTTCGAGCGCCAGCTCCAAGTGGACCGAGTATGCCAACGCCCTGTACGCCAAGGCCAACATCAGCATCTACGGCCTGTTTGCGTAAGAATTGCCCGAGCTACCGAGCGCGAAGCTGATATATCTGATTAAGCCTGCTAGAACGGATGTCGTTCTAGCGGGCTTATTGCGTTTAGGCGCTGGTGGCTAAATTATGTCTATTAATCTTTAAGTCCAAAGAGGTTATCGGCTTCATCGTCAGGCATATATTCCAGTACATCGCCCGGTTGGCAGTCGAGTGCCCGGCATATCGCGTCAAGAGTTGAAAAGCGCACGGCAGAAACCTTGCCCGTCTTGATGCGCGACATATTGACCCGGGAGATACCCACGCGTTCCGCAAGCTCTTTGGATGAAATCTTGCGTTCGGCAAGCATGCGGTCGAGCCGCAGAATAATCATGGATTCCCCCTAGAGCAACTCGTCATCTTGTTTTTGCAGGATACACCCGTACTGGAAGATGCTGGCAATCAGGCTAATAATTAGGCCTGCAAAGAGCATAGAGAGGTCGAGATGCTGCCCGCCAAGCGCATCCGTAAAGCTACCGCCAAATCCTGAGAGTATCAGCCCTGTGACTATGGCACCAAAAAGTTTCACGGCAGCGCCGCCGATAAGGAACAAATGTCCTATTTGACGTAGTATGCGGATGCATTCGAGGTCAAAGGGCCTGCCCGCCTTTTCAATGGCGGAGAAAAACCTGTATGCGCTTAGCGCGATGGCAAGCGCGAGGCATGCCATCATGGCGCTCCCTATGGCAGTATGACCGTCGTGCGCGACAAGCATAAGAGGAGTCTGTTCATTGGTGCCGACGAGAGCGAGAATTGGCCCTTCGCTAGCCTCAAGCTCTACGGATTGGAGACAGAACCCTTGGGAGAGGCTAGGCAATATGACTAGATCTTCGATTGCAATGACTGCGAGGAGTGCCAGAGCGAGCGCCACGATGGTGCAGATTGTGCCCCATTTGCAGTAGCGAGTGAGCTTCCTCAGTTTGGCTATTGCCTGTTCACGGTCGATGGCTTCATTCGATTTGGATACGTTCCAGCGGATCATAGCTCCTCCAACCAATGTCTTGGATGATACTTGTATCTTATATCATACTTAATGATAAACGATAAACAATTACAGATTAGAGTAAGTAATGTTTGTGAGACGAATAGCGAGAGCTATGGCATATTCAGGGAATGGGAGTTTGGAACGCGGGGGGATGGACGAGTATTGAAATACCCTGCAACCGCGCAAGTGCTTCATCGAGTCTCCCCAATTCATCTAGGAAAAAGGCTGCAAACGATTGAAATTCTCCGGTGAACGGTCGAAAACTACCGTTCACCGATAATTTCTAAACTGGTTCTAACTGGTATTAAGTCAAAAAGACCAATTCACAAATCTTCACAATGACCTGCACTTTTTCTACACGCTATATTTAGCCACCCTGTGTTGTTTAGACACGAAAATAGTTGTGATCGATTGCCAAAGCATTTCGAAACGGTTTCAAAACTGCAGGTAGAAGTGTTAATGAGCGGTAAACGGTCGATTTATCACCGTGAACGGTGCAAAAACGTTTTACTGTATGAATCAGCGAAAGCGACCTCTTCTGGGGTGATATAGTGACAACAACACGTCACGTGGTTACTACCAGTTTAGAAACCACTGGTCTTCAAAGAACGCTTTCTAAGAAGCTTTAAGGGCGAGCGCCCGCTGGCTTCCGAAAATTATCGGACTCAGATCGTACACACCTTCGGAAGGGAAATTTGAATGGTTGGCTTTATTCTTACCGGTCATGGACAGTTCGCACCCGGCCTTGCAAGTGCTATCGCTATGGTTGCCGGCGATCAGCCCGCTTTTACCGTCGTTCCTTTTGAGGGCGACCAGGCTGCTTCCTACGGTGAGGATCTCCGCGCCGCTATTACCGCCATGCGCGAGGAGTGCGATGGCGTGCTCGTCTTTACCGACCTGCTCGGTGGTACTCCGTTCAATCAGTCGATGATGATTGCCCAGGATGTCGACAACGTCGAGGTTCTGACTGGCACCAACCTTCCCATGGTTATTGAGCTTCTGTTCCTCCGCGGTAACGCCACGCTCGCCGAGCTTGGCGAGCAGGCCGTGACCGTTGGTCAGACGGGCGTCACCGCCCAGACGGTCGCATCCGTTGCCGGCTCCGACGAAGAGGATATCTTCGGCGACGAGGACGGCATCTAATGGCCGATTTCGGAGCCAACGTCCTGAGCTCCTCGGTCGCCCTTTTAGGCCTGCTTGTCATCATGGGCTTGATTTACACCATCTGGTCGCAAATCAACATGAAGAAGAAGCAGAAGTACTTCAAGGAGCTGCACACCGAGCTCAAGCCGGGTCAGGAGGTTCTTTTCGCCGGCGGTATCTACGGAACCGTCAAGGGCATCGAAGGCGAAAAGGTCCAGATCAAAGTCCGATCCGGTGCCGTCGTAGATGTTTCGCGTTACGCGATTCAGGAGATCAAGTAACTGTCGTCAGCAAATAACGAAAGGAAGCTGATCAACATGGCAGAACCCAACATTCTTCTTACCCGCATCGATAACCGACTGGTCCATGGTCAGGTCGCTACCCAGTGGAACTCCACCCTGGGCTCCAACCTCATCCTCGTCGCCAACGACGATGTGTCGACCAACACCATGCGCCAGAACCTCATGAAGATGGCCGCTCCCGCCGGCGTCGCTACGCGTTTCTTCTCCCTGCAGAAGACCATCGACGTCATTGGCAAGGCGAGCCCGCGCCAGAAGATCTTCATCGTGGCCGAAACACCGGAAGACGTGCTTACGCTCGTCAAGGGCGGTGTGCCTATAAAGAAGGTAAACATCGGCAACATGCACATGTCGGAAGGAAAGCGCCAAGTCGCCACCTCCGTCGCAGTTAACGACGAGGATGTCGCTGCGTTTAAAGAGCTGCAGGAATTGGGGGTGGAGTTGGAGATCAGGCGCGTTCCGAGCACGCCTGTTGAGGATACGAGCAAGCTCTTCTCGTAATCCTCGTGATCCACGTTGTCAGGAGTGAAACCCTGACATTCTGTACGTGAACCAAAAGTGCGTACATACATTTTGAAAGGAGGAGCAAGATGGAATTCTCGATCATTCAGGTCGCACTGGTCTTCGTTGTTACGTTCATCGCGGCAATCGACCAGTTCAACTTCCTCGAGTCTCTCTATCAGCCCATCGTCACCGGCGCCGTCATCGGTCTTATCCTTGGCGACCTCAACACCGGTCTTCTCGTGGGTGGTACTTATCAGCTCATGACGATCGGCAACATGCCGATCGGAGGCGCTCAGCCGCCTAACGCCGTCATCGGCGGCATCATGGCAGCCATTCTCGCTATCGCTACGAAGCTCGAGCCCAACGCGGCAGTCGGCCTCGCCATTCCGTTCGCTCTGCTTGGCCAGCTTGGTGTTACCCTGGTCTTCACGCTTATGTCCCCGCTTATGTCCTCGGCCGATAACATGGCTCACAACGCGGACACCAAGGGCATCGAGCGCCTGAACTACTTCGCCATGACCCTGCTCGGCCTGATCTTCGCTATCGTCGTCACGCTGTTCTTCATCGCTGGCGCCACCATCGGTGCGACCATCGCCGCCGCCATTCCGGATTGGCTGCAGACCGGTCTCTCCGCTGCAGGCGGCATGATGCGCTTCGTCGGCTTCGCCGTCCTGCTCAAGGTTATGATGAACCGCGATATGTGGGGCTTCTTCCTCATGGGCTTTGGCCTCGCGCTCATCACCGTTGCCAACGATTCTCTGGCAACCCCTGCTCTGCTCATCCTCGCTCTCATCGGCTTCGGCATCGCCTTCTGGGACTTCCAGCAGCAGACCGAGCTGAAGGGTGCAGCTGTTTCTGACGGAGGTGACTTCGAAGATGGCATCTAATGAGTATGTGATCCCGGAGCACTACGAGGATCTCACTCCTGCTCCGCAGCTCGACCAGAAGACCCTCAACAAGATGGCTTGGCGCTCCTGCTTCCTGCAGGCCTCGTTCAACTACGAGCGTATGCAGGCCGCTGGCTGGCTCTACTCCATCATCCCCGGTCTGGAGAAGATCCACACCAACAAGAACGACCTCGCGGCTTCCATGAGCCACAACCTGGAGTTCTTCAACACTCACCCGTTCCTCGTCACCTTTGTTATGGGTATCGTGCTTTCGCTCGAGCAGAACAAGGTTGACATCCCCACGATCCGCGCCGTCCGCGTCGCCGCAATGGGCCCGCTCGGTGGTATCGGTGACGCCCTGTTCTGGCTGACGCTCGTGCCTATCACGGCCGGCATCACCTCCAACATGGCTATCAACGGTAACGCCGCTGCGCCGCTGATCTTCCTGGTGATCTTCAACGTCGTCCAGTTCGCTCTGCGCTTCTGGCTCATGAACTGGTCCTACAAGCTTGGCACCAGCGCTATTGACGCTCTGACCGCCAACATGCAGGCCTTTACGCGTGCCGCTTCCATCATGGGCGTCTTCGTCGTCGGTTGCCTGGTCGTCACCATGGGTGGCACCCAGATCAACCTCCAGATCCCCAACGGCACCACCCGCGGCATTGCTGCCCACACGGTTGTCGTCTCCGAGGAGGAGGCCGAGAACTTCACCGGCCTGGAGGGTATTGATACCGAGACCGCTGAGGCTGGCACCATGGCCATGACCGATGCCGACGGTAACGCTCTTACCGCTTCCGATGCCGACGGCAACGCTGTCGAGTGCGGCGTCACCGATCTGGGCAACGGCATGGCGTCCGTTACCTACGGTACCGTCACCGAGGATCCGGTCAACTTCTCCGTTGCCGACACCCTCAACACCATCGTCCCGAAGCTCGTCCCGCTTATGCTTACGCTGCTGCTTTACTACATGTTCGCTAAGCACAGCTGGACCCCGACCAAGGGCATTCTCCTGCTCTTCGTCCTGGGCATCCTGGGCGCTGGCCCGCTTGGTCTCTGGCCGAGCATCTGGTAAGGCTCTAGCTTGAGGGGTGTGTCCCTACGCGGCTCACACCCCGACCCCTTAAGCCATGTGTATGTTAAAAGCCGCGTGCTCGAAAGAGCGCGCGGCTTTTGTTTTCTTAATGATTCGGGTGTTGCGGACCGATAATGCTTAACACCCAAGGTAGTTAGCCGAGTTCGAGCAAAAAGGGAGGATAGAATGACGATCGGAGCGCGCAAACAGCCCCTATACGATCAGCTGGTCGATATTCTGACCGAAAAGATTGACCATGAATATCATGCCGGTGACATGATTCCTTCCGAGCGCGAATTATCGGAGCGCTATGGTCTCTCGCGCACCACAGTGCGCCTGGCCCTGCAGGAGTTGGAACGCTTGGGGCTGGTGGTTCGGCAGCACGGTCGCGGCACCTTTGTGACCGACCGTTCGGCAAAGGTAACCAATCTTACGCAGTCCTACAGCTTTACCGAGCAGATGCGTGCGATGGGTCGCGAACCAGAGACCACGATTCTCGATTTTTGCGAGATGGAGGCCGATAAGAATCTGGCCGAGCATATGGGGTGCCGCATCGGCGACCGTATCTTTAAGCTCAAGCGCCTTCGTTCCGCCGACAACATGCCCATGATGGTCGAGCGCAGCTATCTGCCGGTGCGTAAGTTCTTGTCGCTCAAGCGTCCGCTCTTGGAGCGTAAACCGCTCTACGATGTGATTGAGCAAGATTTCCAACAAAAGATACGCGTGGCCGAAGAGGAGTTCTATGCGAGCATAGCCCGTCCCACCGACGCTCACCTTTTGGGAATCGTCGAGGGCTCGCCAGTGCTCGATTTGGTCAGGACTACGTATAACGAGTCAAACGAGGTTGTGGAGTATACGCTCTCGGTTGCTCGTGCCGACCAGTTTAAGTACAAGGTTTATCACCAGCGCAACGATTAATGATGCACTTGTTTCGTTGTGTTGATTCTTTGCAGTCAACTGGTTACTACCAGATAACCAACTGAAGTGTATAATTGCACGTCAGAGGATTACTTCTAGAGAGAGGTATTAGAAATGTTCGAGAAGAGTGTCGAGGAGCTCACCGAGCTCGGCGCCCAGATCACCACGGCCGAGATTGCTCAGCAGCCCGAGCTTTGGCGTGATACGCTCAACATCTATCGCGAGAACAAGGAGGCCATCGAGGCCTTTCTGGCTGAGGCTCGCGCTATGGGCGAGGGCCGTCTGTCCGTTGTCTTCACCGGTGCCGGTACGTCCGACTATGTTGGCGATACCTGCGCCCCGTACCTGCGTCACGCTGGCAACACTGATCTCTACGACTTTAAGCCCATCGCCACGACCGATATCGTGAGCGCCCCGCGCGACTTCCTGCGCGCCGAGGATCCCACGCTCGTGGTTTCCTTTGCCCGCTCTGGCAACAGCCCCGAGAGCCTTGCCGCCGTCGCCGTTGCCAAGGAGCTCGTCCACAACGTCAAGTTCCTCAACATCACCTGCGCTCCCGAGGGCAAGCTCGCTGTCGAGTCCGCTGATGACCCCAATGCGCTGACGCTGCTCATCCCGCGCGCCAACGACAAGGGCTTCGCCATGACCGGTTCCTACACCTGCATGACCCTGCTCTCTACCCTCATCTTTGACGAGGCTTCCGACGAGCAGAAGGCCGAGTGGGTCGAGACCATCGCCAAGATGGGCGAGGAGGTCATCGCTCGCGAGTCCGAGGTTGCCGATTACCTGGCTGGCGACTTCAACCGCGTGACCTACTTGGGTTCCGGCTCCTTCGGTGGCCTTGCCCAGGAGAGCCAGCTCAAGATCCTCGAGCTCGCTCACGGTCTGGTCGCTACTTCCTACGACACCTCTATGGGTTATCGTCACGGACCCAAGTCCTTCGTCGACGACAAGACCCTCGTGTTCGTGTTCGTCAACAACGATGCCTACACCCGTCAGTACGATATCGACATCCTCAACGAGATCGGTGGCGACGAGATCGCTCAGCACACCGTTGCCGTTCAGCAGGATGGCGCTACCGTCTACGAGGGCGAGTCCTTCACCTTTAAGGGCTATGAGGCACTCCCCGAGGGCTACCTTGCCCTGCCGTTCGTGATGTTTGCCCAGGCCATCAGCCTGCTCAACTCCGTGCGCGTGGGCAACACGCCCGATACGCCGAGCCCCACCGGCACGGTCAACCGCGTGGTTAAGGGCGTGACGATTCACCCCTTCACCGCTTAATCGCGTCCCCCCCCCTGTAAGGGCGCCCGTCCGCTCATAACGGCGGGCGGGCGCTTTTTGTTTTCACTTGGACCGGGTATAAGCATCACCACAGTCAACTGCTTTAGAAGCAAGGAGTGCATATGAGCACGTACGCAATTAAGGCTGACAAGTTCTTCTTGCCGGCAGGTCCGCAGCTGGGCGGCTATCTTATGGTCGAGGATGGCGTCTTTGGCGCCTGGCAGGCCGACGAGCCCTCTTGCGAGATCAAGGACTACACGGGATCGTGGATCGCACCGGGTATGGTCGATACCCACATCCATGGCTTCTACAACCACTCAACTACCGATAACGACCCCGAGGGTATCGATATCAGCTCGACTGAGCTCGCCCGTCGCGGTACCACCAGCTGGCTACCCACGACGTTCACCGATGGCGTCGAGCAGATCAAGGACGCCTGCGCCGCCATCGCTCAGGCGGACGAGGGTCGCGGCCCCGACTTCTGCGGTGCTCGCATTCAGGGCATCTATCTGGAGGGCCCCTTCTTTACCATGAAGCACGTGGGCGCGCAGAACCCCGCTTATCTTATCGATCCCTCCGAGGAGGTCTTTGATCAGTGGCAGGAGGCTGCGGGCGGTCGCATCGTTAAGAGCGCCATGGCGGCCGAGCGCGACGGTGCCGCTGCTTATGCGGCTGCTCTGAACGCCAAGGGTGTGGTGACCAGCATCGGTCACTCCGACGCCACCTACGATGAGTGCATCGCCGCCATCAACGCCGGTGCCAGCTGCTTTACGCATACCTATAACGGCCAGCGCGGGCTGCATCACCGTGAGCCCGGTGTCGTGGGTGCTGCTATGTCCACGTCCGAGACCTACGCCGAGATCATCTGTGACGGCAAGCACGTAAACCCTGCCGCCATCAAGGCGCTGCTGCAGGCCAAGGGCTGGCAGCACACGGTACTCATCACCGACTGCCTGGGCTGCGGCGGCATGCCCGAGGGCAGCTACACCAGCGGCGGCATGGACGTCATCATGAAGGACAACCTGTGCTGGCTCGCCGACGGCAAGAGCATTGCCGGCTCGGTGCTCACGCTTGCCCAGGGTGTCAAGAACATCGTCGACTGGGGCATCGCCAGCGCCGATATCGCCATTCGCATGGCAACCGAGGTGCCGGCACGCTCCGCGCACATCGAGGATAAGTGCGGCAGCATCATGCCGGGTCGCGACGCCGACTTTGTCGTGTTCGACCACGAGCTCACCCTCGTCGAGACGTATGTTGGCGGTCAGAGCGTCGGTAACGCCTTTACCGAGTAACGATAGAAAAAGACGGCGGGCCCGAATCTGCTCGGACCCGCCGTATGGGTTAAACGCTCAAAAGCACCTTTACAGTTACAGCTTGTTAGCGATCTTCTTTGCCGTGCGCTTAACGCCGGCCACCAGGCCTCCTGCAGGATGCTCCTTTTCGTAGGCTAGACGCTTCTCGCGCTTGGCATACTCTTCGACGATGATGTCGCCATACTCGTCTTCGATCTTGTCGAAGAAGTCGACGGCGCCCTTAATTTCCTCAGCGTTCGGGTGCCCCTTTTGGACACCGCCGGTGAGTTTGAACGGCCCCCACGTATCAAAGCCGGGGCAGCCGTAGACGCCCATAAAGATGGCCTGCCTCATGCGGCAGATGCCATCGATATCCTTGCCGTACCACTTGTTTTTGCCACCGTAGGTCATAAGGCCAAACACCTTGTCCTGCGGCTGCAGCACGTTCGTGAGCACGCGTGCCATGTCCTTGTCGATCTCGGAGTAATAGATGCCCGTGGCGACGCCGATCAGATGGTATTCGTGCAGGTCGGGGTACTCGTTTTTACCGAGTGACTTCACGTCGAGGGTATCGATTTCGGGGTGCGCCTCGACGATGGCGTCCACGAGTTTTTTCGTATTGCCGTGGTGGCGTGAGGCATAAAGGATGATGGTTCGCATAAGAAGGCCTTTCAGCTGTAATTGCATCAATGTCTGTATGGTACCCCGTTGCATGGCCGGGATACCGGACGCATCGATGAACGTGCGGGTTTGTCCTTTGGTCAGGGCCGAGACGGGTTCTTGCGAGCAAAAAGCAGTTGTTCGAAAGGATGGACAATGGAATACGCTCTCTCCAACGATTCGATTTCTATCAAGGTCTCCACGGCCGGCGGCTCGTTTACCTCGATTGAGGCTGGAGGTCGCGAGTACCTGTGGCAGGGTGATCCCGCCGTGTGGTCCGGCCAGGCACCGATTTGCTTCCCGATTTGCGGAGGCCTGCGTGATGGTAGCGCCATGACGTTTGCCGGGCATCATGTGAAGCTCGCTCGCCACGGGTTTGCGCGCAAACAGGAGTGGAAGCTGCTGAGCCAGAGCGAGAACGAGCTGGCGATGTGCCTGGCTTCGGAGGATAACGCCGCGCTGCTGAGTGATTATCCGTACCCGTTTAAGCTTGTCGCTCGTTATGCGCTTGAGGGGGATACCGTGCGCGTCTCCTATGAGGTGACCAACGAGGGCACCGAGGACATGCCGTTCTTTATCGGTGGACACCCCGGCTTTAGGTGCCCGCTCGATGAGGGCGAGGTCTATACGGACTACGAGCTGCGCTTTGAGAAGGACGAGGCTGCGGAGCTCTGCACCGCCGTTCCTTCGACTGGCTTGATTGATGTGGCAAACCGCTCCAAGAACCCCATGGTGGGGAAGACGTTGCCCCTGTCGCACGAGCTCTTCGATTTTGCGGAGACCATCTTTGACGTACTCGAGAGTCGTCAGGTCACGCTTTCCAAAAAGGGCGAGGACAAGGGCGTTCGCCTGAGCTTTGAGGGCTTTCCGTACCTCATCGTGTGGAGTAAGCCCGAGGGTGATTTTGTGGCAGTTGAGCCTTGGGACGGCCTTTCGACCTGCTCCGATGAGGACGACGTGCTTGAGCATAAGCGCGGCTGCCTTGTCGCCAAGCCCAAGGAGACCGTCGTTCGCTCGTTCACGATTGAGATTCTGTAATTCCGTTTTGTCGACTCGTATCGCGAGGCACAAGGAGCCTGCGAGATAAGGAGCTAAAAATGATCCTCACCGTTACGATGAACCCGTCCGTCGATACACGCTATCAGCTCGATGAGCTCATTATCGACGACGTTAACCGTGTGACGCCCGAAAAGACCGCCGGCGGCAAGGGTCTCAACGTGGCCCGTGTACTGGGTCAGCTGGGCGACGACGTTGTGGCAACCGGTCTACTCGGCGGCCACATGGGCGCCTACATGGCCGAGCTCATGGATGCCAACGGCATTAAGAATGATTTTGTACCCATCAAGGGCGAGACTCGCATTTGCCTTAACATCCTCCACGCCGGCAACCAGACCGAGCTACTCGAGAGCGGCCCGACGATTGCCCCCGAGGAGCTCGATGCCTTTACCGCCAAGTTCGCCGAGCTTGCGAGCAAGGCCGCTGTCGTTACCATCTCGGGTTCGCTGCCCCGTGGTGTCGAGGCGGGCTACTACGCCAAGATCACGGGTATTGCCGAGAACGCCGGCGCCAAGGTGCTGCTCGATACCTCGGGTGCTTCGCTCGAGGCCGCCCTTAAGTCCGAAATTAAGCCCGAGCTGGTCAAGCCTAACCTGACCGAGATCAACGGCCTTTTGGGTACGAGCTTTACCACCGACGATGTGGACGAGCTCCGCGCCGCGCTCGCCTCTGATGCCCGCTTCTCCGATATCCCCTGGGTCGTCGTGTCCATGGGCGCTGCCGGCTCCGTGGGCTTCCATAATGGCCGTGCATTCCGCGCCAAGACCCCCGATATCCCCGCCGTTAACGCTACGGGCTCTGGCGACTCCACTATCGCTGGCTTCGCGCATGCCATTGCTGCTGGCGCGGACGACGAGACGGTGCTGCGTACCGCCAACACCTGCGGCAAGCTCAATGCCATGGATCCCATGACTGGCCACTTGGTTATGGATCGTTGGGACGAGGTTTACAACGGCGTTGTCGTGACCGAGCTGTAAAAGCCTGAGCGTCGGCCCCGGCATTGCTTGCTAGCTCATGTCGACGACAAGTGCGGTAGCATTATGCTGGGGCGCGACGCCGAGTTTGTCGTGTTCAATCCCGACCTTACCCTGGTCGAGGCGTATGTGGGTGGCAACAGCGTCGGTAACGCGTTTGCCGAGTAGCCGCCAAAGAAGCGATCCGAGAGGGGATTTAGATGATTTACGGTGCATTGGGCGATATCGAGGAGTACCGCGGAATGCTCAAGGGCCTCGACGTGCTGATCGACTGGCTCGAGGAGAACGACCCGGCACAGCTCGAGGTCGGCAGCCATCCGATTTTGGGTGAGAAGGTCTTTGCGAACGTCATGGCTCCCACGACGCGTCCCGAGGCTGAGGCTCACTATGAGACGCATCAGCGCTATCACGACCTGCAGATCGACGTCGAGGGTCGCGAGGCCTTCAAGGTCGCTACGGGCAGCCTGACGCTGGTCCAGGAGTTTGACGAGAAGGACGACTATGATCTGGTCGATTCCGACGCCTCGATCGCCGGCGATCTTGCCGACGACAAATTCGCACTGTTCGTTGCCGGCGAGCCCCACATGCCCACGCTCGAGTTCCCGGGCGATGGCGCACAGCCGGTCAAGAAGATCTGCTTTAAGCTGCTTGCCGACGCTTACTGGGAGGAGTAGCGCGCTGCTCGGCTGAGCTGCTCGTCTGATGGCGTGATCCCCTTAGGGAAAACACGCCAGGACCCCGCCAAGCGTTTTTTCCCTAGGGAAATCACGTTTGGCGGGGTTTTCGGTTTTTTGAATAGGGAAGCCTCATTTATTTGCGAAGAACATCGGCTAGCCGCAGGATTGAAATCATCGACCGATAAGTGAGTTCCACTTTTTCGCCCGCAAGCAGTCGTTTCGAGCCAATCTCATCTAGCCCCACAAGCTGAGAAAACAGCGGGCCGCTCATCGTGCCCTCGTCAATTGATTCCCTTATGGTCTTCAAAACGTCCGTATCATGAAGCGACGCCGAGCTGTAGGGGGCAACACGAGCGGAACTCTCAATTAACGACGAAACAAAAGGATGGAGATGCTTTGGACATAGTCCATCAAACACCACATCCCCATTGTCATCCGAGCCGACTAGTCGCCAACTATAATGATCGACCCAGTCGTCTCCGTCATATATGGCGTCCATGAGCAACTTCCCGTCTAGAGAGACCTATTTGGACATCGGGGCGCAAGACCGCAATCCATATCGGACCTGCAGCAGCTCCAACCCAACGCACCACTTAGGTTCCCTTTCGTACATGTGTATCAATCTGCCCCGAAATGCCGGTGAATGCAATTCCAGACCCGTTTGTCGGATAGCAATCGACGTATTTTTGTTTTCCGCTCACAACCTTGTATAGATAAATCGTTCCAGCAAAAGAGAAGGGATCGTTCGCAATTTTGTCCGGAAGAACTTGCCACCTCAAAATCCCGCTACCAATATGGTCAAGCTTGACCGTTCCGCCGTCCCCCTCAAAAGTGGCAAGGGGATTTACCCCAGACTGAGAGTCGGCATCGCCCTCCTTAGCAGTTATCAGCAGGCTGCCCGTATAAGACTGCTAAGGCTCACCTTCAGGACAGGCAGCCTTGGCCCAAGAAGGGCCACTCAGGCAGAACAGTCCGAGCAGCATCAATACCAGCAAAAGAAAACCCTTAGTTCTTTTCATCTATATCGCCAATATCTCTCGACATTTGTATATTGTGACTATTTTAGATCTATATGGCCAATTTGAGCCCTCACCATGGCAATTGTTGCAGCTGGGTTTCTTTTCATTAAGATTTCACTTTGGTAAATCCCCGCCCCTAAGCATTAAACCCGAAGTCCACCGAGTGGGCCGCCGTTGACGTGGCGATGTTTGGATTGGCGCGCACGCACTCAAAATCGGCAACAAAAAAGCCGCCCGAAGGCGGCTATCTTGTGTAATGGAGCCAGCGACCGGGCTCGAACCGGTGACCCCCGCTTTACGAGAGCGGTGCTCTACCAACTGAGCTACGCTGGCGGCCATATGATGACGCAACTGAGGCGTCAACGGCTGTCTATGATACGGGACATCGCACATCCGCGCAAGTGTTCTGACGGCTTTTCTCACTTTAAATGCACTAATATTAGAGGCGTGATGTCTGCAGTGCCCATTTGTTACTTGACCTGCTGTTGAGTTGGTGGTCGACGTCCCGCTCGTATGGGTCTCAAACAGAATGGGGCAGCCATGGCTCAACCCAAGATTCTTCTTACGCGTATCGATGACCGTTTCATTTACGGGCAAGACGTTGAGCTGTGGAACGAAGCCGTGGGTTCCAACCTTGTCCTTATCGTCAACGATGAGATCGCGGCGGATTCGCGCCAATGGGCACCAATGAGGGTGGCGGTGCCAGAAGGCGTTTGGACGCGGTTTTTCTCGGTGCAAAGGACTATCGACATCATTCATACCGCAACGCCGCGTCAATGGATCTTGATCATAGTGGCCTCACCCGCCGATGCGCTCGCGCTGGTTAAGGGTGGTGTGCCAATAACCAAGATCAGCATTGGCCATATGCAGGCAGGGGAGGGCAAGCGCTCTGCAACGCCTACCATTGCCGTAGACGATACGGACATCGCCGCCTTCAAAGAGTTGCAAAAGCTCGGCATAGAGCTAGAAATCCGCTATCTCCCCAGTTCCGCCCCCGACCCCATTGGCAATCTGTTCAACTGATCCCTTGGGGACGGAGGAAAACGGATCATTTTGCCCTTGCGAGGGACGCGCGCGATGCCGCCTGTCAAAAACTATGCCCATTTACTACGTTTGATTGGCTATCGTCGAGCATGTCGAATTTGAGATAAACAAAACCGCAGGTATACTGCTCACAAATGTAACAAAAACCGGTGCATGGTCGAGCATCCCGGGCTAAACGTAGTAAATGGGCATAGTTTTGATATGTCACTCATACAGTCACAGAAAAAACGAGCCTAAAAGATGAAAAAGCGCCCGCTGGCGGTGGTGCCGGCGGGCGCTGCTGTGCGATATGTCGCGTTGCGGGCTTAGTGCCTCATAAAGTGGTATTCGATCACATTGCTGTAGGGATGGCCCGGGCCCACAATGCCCTGCGGGAACAGAGGCTGGTGCGGCGTGTCGGGGTACATCTCGGCCTCGAGGGCAAAGCCGGCGCCCCAGCCATAGTTGGCATCGTCCTTGGCGTGCTCGTCGCCCAGCCAGTTGCCGGTGTAGAGCTGCACGCCCGGGGCAGTGGTGTAGTAGTCCATCTCACGACCGGTCCACATCTCCTCGACGTGCATCGCGCGGCGCAGGTTGCGGCCGTACTGATAGCCATCGATGCACAGGCAGTGATCGTAGCCACGGGCCTGCTTGATCTGCGGGTCGTCGGCCTCCATGCCGGGTGCGACGGGGCGAAGCTCGCGAAAGTTAAACGGTGTTCCCTCGACCGGAGCAATCTCGCCGGTGGGGATGTTCTGCTCGTTAATGGGCAGGTAGTGGGCGGCGTTGGCGACAAAGAAATGTTCGCAGTCCATGCCGGCGTTATGGCCTGCAAGGTTAAAGTACGTGTGGTTGGTCATGGACACGTAGGTGGCGCGGTCGCTCTCGCAGCCATAATCGATGCGGAAGACGCCGGTGCGCGTAACGGTAAACACGGCCGTAAAGGTTCGGTTGCCGGGCAGGCCCAGCTCGCCATCCTTAAGCGAGGTGGTCATGCGCACGGCGTTATGGACCTCGTCGAGCTCAACATCCCACACACGTTTGTGCAGGCCGTGCTCAAGGTCGCTGTGCAGGTTGTTGGCGCCCTCGTTGGCGGGCATATGCCAGTCCGTGCCGTCGATGGCGATCGTGGCGCCAGCGGTGCGGTTTGCCACAGGGCCGATGGTCGCGCCAAAGCAGGCGGGGTTGTCAAAGTAATCCTCGAGCTTATCGAAGCCCAGCACCACATCGCGCACGTTGCCGGGAATGTCGGGCACATCGATACCAAGCACCGTGGCGCCATAGTCCATAATGCGAACGCAGATCTCGGGCCCGTCGAGGGTGTAACGATGAACGGGGGTACCGCACGGCGCGGTGCCGAAAAGCTCGGAAGTGATCATTTGGTTCCTAACATCGAGGTATTTCCGACAAACTGTAGCGCGAACAGGCGAGATTATCACTACACCCCACTAAAGCTGGGGGTATTTTTCTCAAAAAAGTGATGATTGGAGCTGTGCGGGCGTTCATTTTTGACGCGTACGAGTCTGATACAATTTGTTCGTTACTGTTTGAATGATATGCGCGCAAAGAACGGCGAGGATTCATCGTGATTAAGGCAGAGCGACAGGATAAGGTTCGTCAGCTGCTCGAGGAGCAGGGTACGGTCTCGGTCAAAGAGATTTCGGATGCGCTGGGCGTTTCGGACATGACGATTCGCCGCGACCTCGAAGAACTTGCGAGCCTAGGCGAGATCGAGCGCGTGCATGGCGGAGCCCGCAGTGCACAGGGCCGTCCCCACGCTATGCTGCGCCATGAGTATTCGCACAGCGAAAAGCGCACTAAGCATGCCGAGGAAAAGCTGCAGATCGCGCGCCGCGCTGTGGAGCTTATCGAGGAAGGCTCGACCATCTTCTTGGGTACGGGCACCACGGTTGAGCAGATGGCCTCGATGCTGCCGACGTTTCGCCTGCGCATTGTGACCAATTCGCTTTCGGTGTTTAACCTGCTCGAGGCGCGCGAAGACTGCGAGCTGTGCCTCGTGGGCGGTATGTACCGCCGCCGCACTGCCGCTTTTGTGGGGCCGACGGCCGAGGATACCCTACGTGCGCTGGGCATCGATGCGGCGTTTATCGGCGCCAACGGTATCTTGGACGGTGACGTATCCACGTCCAACATGGACGAGGGCCGTATCCAGCAGCTCGCCTTTAGCAAGGCGGACTCGCGCTATCTGATCGCCGACTCCAGCAAGATCGGCAAGCGCGATTTCTATACCTTCTGTCGCCTGGACAATTTAGACGCCGTGGTGTGCGAACCGGGTATTGCTGACGGAGATCGCGCCGCCATCGAGGAGCACGCGCAGGTCATTTGCTAGCGAGTGCCGCCGTGCTAGATCAGGCGGGCGTAGTCCTGTGACTGGTGAAAGACGTGGGCGATATAGATCGCATCGCGCTCAAACTTGTAAAGGCACGCGTAGTTGTTGACGGGAAACGATCGATAATTGCGTGTCGCCAGTTCCCGTATGTGGGAGAGGGGCCGTAGGAGCGACTGCTCGCGAAGCAGGTCAAGCTGATATTCAAACTCAGCGACAAAATTGCCCGCTGCACGTGGATTCATGAGGATTTGAGCAAGGTATCCGACAATACTCTCGTGCTCATATCGTGCGCTTTTGAGTATTACGACGTTATAGGTCATATTTGTCTCGCATCGCGGTCGCGAAGGAGTCGTAGTCGCTGTAGTCGCCTTGCGATATCTCGTCTTCTGCCAGCATCATACGAGACAGCAGCTTGGCTTTGGCGATTTCTTCTTGCATGAGGCGATACTGGTCGCTGCTGATGCAGTGCATGGCCTCGTAGCCGTTCTTAGTTACGGTGACGTCGCGCTCAGACTCAACAAGTGCGGTGAATGTGGCAGTGTCCTTCATGTCTCGGACGGGCACACAGATGGGCATAGGTATCTCCTTCGCATTGGGACATAATTGTGCCACGTCATAAAAAATTGTCGGCGCCGCTGAATTGTCTCAATCTGTAACAGGTAGGACCGAAAAGTTCGGTTAGATGTTACGGATTGAGACAAACGTGCGGCGCGGGCCGCTCAAAAGCAAAAAAGGCAGATACGACCAAGGATGCGGGGCATCTACCGGGAAGGTCGTATCCGCCACACGGAAAGAGGCGCATGGACGCAGCGCCCATGCAATCGGGATTGGTAAGGTGCTCAATCGCGCGCGATAGTCGCGGCGGCCGGTGGAGCAGGCTTGCAAGCAGGGGCAAGTGACACGCTCAACACGATTCTAAAAACAAAAAGGCCAGGATGCAGTTCATCCGGTGGTGTGTTCATCGCCTTCGTTGCCAGATTGCTCTGCACGCTGGCGCGTTGCGACGAGTTATGAGCCCATATCATGCTGAGAAGGCAAAGCCCAAGAACAAAAGTATCCCCGTCGGACCTAAGTTCCGACGGGGGCTACGGTGCGCTATCGCGCTGAATGGGTGTGATTACAATTGAGTGGCACAGGTACCCTCAACCATAGCGGGAACAGCGGCAACGCCCTGCTCGACCATGCAGTTTACATCGATATCGGTGTAGAACGCGATGTGGTTGGTGAGCAGCACGTTGGGGAACTGGCGTAGGTAAGCCATCTTGCGGTTGGCAAGAATGTCGTGCATACGGTTCTCATGGTAGATGCCCACTTCGTCCTCGAAGACGTCCATAGCAAGCGCACCGATCTTTTCGGACTCAATCGCCTCGATGACGGCATCGGTGTCGATGAGCTCACCGCGCGAGACGTTGACGATGGTCACATCTTCGCGCATCTTGGCGATGGCATCGGCATTGATGATGCCGCGGGTGGAGTCCATGAGGGGCACGTGCAGGGTGATGACGTCGGAGTTGGCAACGAGCGTATCCATGTCAACGTACTCGAGGCTGTCGCGGTTTGCCAGCTCGGCATTGGGGTAGGGATCGTAGGCCAAGATCTTGCAGCCAAAGCCGGAGAGGTTGTCGATGACGGTGCGACCAATGCGGCCGGTGCCAACCACGCCCACGGTCAGCGTGCGCAGTTCGCGGCCCAGCAGCCCGTCCAGGGAGTAGTCATTCACCTGCTGGCGCCAAATGGCGGCCTTGCAGCGGCGCAAGGCCATCAGGATGAGCATAACGGTGAACTCGGCAACGCCGTAGGGCGGATAGGCGGTGTTGCACACCTTGATGCCCAGCTCCTGGGCGCGCTTGACGTCCACGTGGTTGAAGCCGACGCAGCGGATAGCGATGTAACGAACGCCCAGCTCGTGCGCGCGCTCCACCAAAGCGGCGGACATCACGGATTTGTTGTTGATGATGATTCCCTCGCAGCCTGCAACGGAGTCAATGTTAGCTTCGGAGAGGATTTGAGTGTCAAAGGAGATGGAGTAGCCTGCTGGAAGATTGGCGGCAGCGCGCATGTAGGCGGCGACCTCGTCGTCGCGCAATTCGAACAGTCTGATGTTCATAGCGTTCCTTTTCTATGTCGGCGTATGATACGTCGCGGCCGGTGCCCGTGTGGCCCGTCCGCCGCGCTCGGGGATACCGTTCCCGTGGCGCGTTCATCGTCGTTACGATAATAGGCGGGTTTTTCGTGCTGCAACATCGCATAACCAGCACTTCCACGATTGCTATTTCACCTACGCGGTGAAAGATTTGAATGCGCGTGAAATTGGCAGGTCCTATGACGGAAGGTATAGTTATCTGAGACGATGATAGGAGGGTGCCGTGAGTTCCGATCGAAGCAGGGAAATTGTTCGTATTCTCGAAAGCGGGGCGTCCTGGACCACGGCGTCTCAGATCGCTTCGCAGGTTGGATGCTCTTCCCGTACTGTCAAAAGCGACATCACCGCGCTGAATCGCACCCATGAGGGCATGATTGTTGCCAGCTCGAAGGGCTATCGTATCGAGGATGCCACAGCAGCGGCGCAGCTGCTGTCGCAGCAGGCGAACGAGGTGCCGCAGACGGCCGAGGCGCGCAAGCGTTATATTCTGTTTGAACTGCTGATGCGCCACCGCAAGGTGCGCGCGGCTGATTTGGCGGAAAGCCTCTATATCTCGCTTGCGACGCTCGATAATGAGCTGGTTGCCATCAAACGAGAGTTGTCCGGGTACGGCCTGGTGCTGCGTTCGCGCGCGGGCTCGCTGTATATCGAGGGCAGTGCATCGGGTGAGAAGAAGATGGTCAACCAGCTGATCTTTGACGAGACGAAGGACTATTTCAGCCAAATCGACCTTATCAATCGCTATTTCCCCAAGCTCGACCTCGCGCAGTTGCAGGAGCGCATCGACGCATGCCTGAAGCGCCGCGGGTTCTACATCAACGGCTATGCGCTCTCGAGCCTCATCATACATATTGCCATCTTCGTGGAGCGCACAAGCAATGGGTTCGAGTCGGTACCGACGACGGTCAAGGCGGCTCAGCCCGCCGGTAACGAGGCGCGCGAGGGTCTTGACGAGGTGGCGGGTGAGGTTTGCGCGGCTATCGAGGACCTTTTCTCTGTGCTCGTGTCCGATGCCGATCGCGATGCCGTCCGCTTGATGCTGGGTGCAAACTTGATTCATGCGAATCGTTTTGAACCAAGTGACCCGGAGCACCGGCATGCGCGCGAGCTGTTGGGTGCGATTGTGGAGCGCGTGCACGATCAATTCGGGCTTAATTTGAGCGATGGCGAGTTTGAGCTTCGTTTCTCTCTGCATCTGGCCAATATGCTATCCCGCGTGCGCTGCGGGATGCTGTTGCGTAACCCGCAGCTCGAGGCCATCAAGAGCAGTCAACCGTTTATTTACGATGTTGCGGTGTTTGTCGCCGATGTCATCGCTGCGGAGACCGGCGTTTCTGTCAACGAAGACGAAATCGCCTACATCGCGCTCCACGTGGGGTGCTTGGTGGAGGGGCAGCGCGCCAATGCCGATAAACTGCATGCGCTGGTGGTGTGCACACGTCACAACGCCTACGAGACTCATATCGACAGTTTCCTCGATGCCCTTGATGCTTGTGTGGTGGTTGAGGGTATCGTGCCTGCCATCGACGCGGCGGGTGACATCTCGCGCGTTGACCTCGTGATTTCAACCGTGCCGCTGTCGGGGTATTGCCCGGTACCGGTGGTTAATGTCTCTCCGTTCTTTAGCAAGCAAGATATTTCGCTGATGCGTGAGCGTGTCGAAGCGCTGCTTAAGGCGCGCCTGCGGACAAACCTTGAGTGCAGCATGCGCACCTTCTTCACCGAGGATTTCTTTGCGATCGAGCCCGAGGTTGACGATTGGCGCGATGCGATTTGCAAGATGAGTGCGCCGCTGATCGAGGGTGGCTACGCGTTTGAGAATTTTACTGAGCGCCTACTGGAGCGTGAGGACATCAGCTCCAGTGCATACTGTGACATCGCGATGCCACACCCGCTCGATATGGACGCCAAGCGCACTGCCGTCTCGGTCGCTCTGTTTCCGCGCGGCCTTGCGTGGAACAACGCGACGGTGCATGCGGTGATCATGCTGTCGATTACCCGTGATGACCGGGCGTTTTTTGGCGAGCTGTTCAATTACATCTCGGGTGTGCTACTCAAGCCCGGTGCTGTGCGCGCCATCTCCCATGCAAAAAGCTACCAGGAGTTCTTGGACGCCCTGTTGCGTTGTGCGTAGGGTTTGCGTACAAGCGGGGGTGGCTACGTCAAAAAGGCCCTCCGTCGGGTGGTCGCCTTCTCGCTTGTCGCTTCGCGACATTTCAACTCATAAATAACAACGCCCGCTCGAGCACATACTCGGGCGGGCGTTGCATGAAAGGAGGGCCTTTGATACGCGGGCGAGGTCTACTTGATGAGCTGGTGGGTAGCCATGCGATCCATGGCCTCGATGACCAGCTTGCGAGGCATGCCCAGGTTCAAGCGCACGAAGTCGGCGCCGTTCGCGACATAGAAGGTGCCATCGCCCACGATGACGCCCGCCTTCGCTGCCATGTGGTTGCAGATTTCGGTTGCCGTGGCGCCCGTGCCAGCGATGTTCACCCACGGTAGGTAGGATGCATCCATACGCATGAGCTCCCAACCCTTCATCTTCTCCTCGATGAAGGCGGCGGTCTGTGCATAAGACTCGCGCAGATAGTCGGTGATCTGGTCCAGCCACTCCTCGGACTCATCGTAAGCGGCGATGATGGCGGCGCAGCCAAACGTGTTGGGAGAGGTAATAGAGTTCATCTCCAGGCGATGGCGGAAGATAGTGCGGATGCGCTCGCTGGGGATCATAGAGTAGGAAGTCTTGAGGCCGCCCAGATTAAAGCCCTTGTTGGGCGAGGTGAGTACGATAAGGTTGTCCAGATAACGCTCGGGCAGCTGCAGGGCCGAGATGAACGAGCCGGCCATGATGTGCTCGCAGTGAACCTCATCGACCACCAGTAAGCAGTTGTACTTGTGGCAGATCTCGGCGACGCGGGTGATTTCATCGAGCGTCCAGATGCGACCACCGGGGTTGTGCGGCGAGCAGAACAGGTGCACGCGTGGACGGAAACGATCCATCTGTTCCTCGAGCAGGTCGAAGTCGATGCGATAGGTGCGATCGCGATAGATGAGCGGGTTTTCGATTACGCGGAACCCGTTGTTGTGCGCCGCGTAGCCAAAGGGGTCGTAGACCGGCGTGTTGAGGATGACGCAGTCGTTGGGCTGGCAGAATGCCTGATACAGGTAGTGGATGGTCGGGACGGTTCCATAGGCGAGTGTGATCCACTCGCGCTTGACCTCGTTGTTATGGCGGCGGCGCTGCCAGTTGATGACGGCGTTGTAAAAGCCGTCGTGCGCATAGCCATAGCCGTATGCTCCGTTTTGGGCTACCTCGGCCAGACGCATGCAGATTGCGGGGGCGGCGGCAAAGTCCATGTCGGCGATCCACATGGGAATGTAGTCATCCCCAGCCTTAGGGAATTTCTGCTTGATGATGGCGGGGTCCCACTTGCGAGCGTGATCGAGCGAGCGGTCAGCCATGGAATCGAAGTCGTAAACCGGCATAAGGTATCCTCCTCGGCGATATAGGCGCGACCCGCGGATGTGGGTCGCACACCGCCGGCGTGGTTCGCATCAGCGGCGTATGTTGCAGATAAGTATGACAAAGATGCATATGGAGCCCCATCCCCAGTAATTGCACGGCCGTGGTGAAAGGGGAGGGGCTTTCACCGTTTCACCGCTACGGTGAAAGCCCGGATACATCATTTGCGGCGCGCTGTCGATACACTCGCATACAGACGCCGCCACTACGGGCGCCGCCATACGACCACAAGGGGGGTTACCTATGAACAAGGAGCTTATGTTCGCCTTGAGCAACGCCGACGCTGTCGCTTGCCGCGAGGGCGAGGTCCGCTCCATCATGCATGCCGAGCTTGACGATATCGCCGACGCCGTCGAGTACGACAAACTCGGTTCGATCATGTTTAAGAGCGCGGGTACCGAAGAGAATCCGGTCCGCATTCTGTTCACCGGCCACATGGACGAGGCCGGCTTTATGGTTCGCTATATTTCCGATATCGGCATGGTTCATGTGATCGGCGTGGGCGGCCCGCGTAAGAACAGCGTCGAGAGCCAGATTGTGCGCATCAAGACGCGTAGCGGCGAGAAAGTTCGCGGCGTGTTGTTTGCCAAGCGCGATACCGACGGCACTCCGACCGATATGTACATCGACTTTGGCTGCGAGACGGCTGAAGAAGTCCGTGAGCTGGGCATTGAGATTGGCGACTGGGGAACCTTTGCGGCCGAGTGCGAGCTCAAGCCCGTGAGTGACATTCTGCTGGGCAAGGCGTTCGACGACCGCGCCGGTGTGTATGTGGTGACCGAGGCCATGAAGCGCCTGGCCAACACCCCGCACGCAGCCGAGCTGTGGTTCGCCGGTTCCTCTTCCGAGGAGGTTGGCTGCCGTGGTGCTCAGACGGCTGCGGCGCACCTGGATGCCGATATCGTCATCCCAGTGGACATCGCTAATCCGCCCGAGTTCGATCGCGGTTGGAATAACAGCCGCAAGAACGGCCACGGCCCCATGATCGTGCACTACGACCGCATGCATGTCCCCAACGAGAAGCTGCTGCACTTCATCGTGGACACCGCCGAGAAGAACAACATCCCCTTCCAGCGTGACCTGTTCAAGGGCGGCGGCACCGATGCCGGCACCGCTCATCTAGTGGGAGACGGCAAGCTGGCAACGGTGATCGGCGTGCCGTTGCGCTACTGCCACGGTTCGTGGTCTGTCATGCGTGGTGCCGATTTGGACGCGGCAGTCGATCTGGTATGCGCGCTGGCAACCTCGATCGATCGCGTCACCTATGAGGAGCTTAAGAGCTTCGAGTAGCGCTTCGGCAGTCAACGGTTTCAATCGGGCGCGCCGTCAAAGCGGTGACGTGCCCGCCGAGCAGAAAGGGATTATCCCGGTGGAAAACAACGAACAGCAAATCATGACCATCATCGGCTCTGCCGGCGCCAGCAAGGGCAAGGCGTTCGCCGCGCTCGCTTGCGTGCGTGAGCGCGACTACGAGGGCGCCCGTGCGCTGCTTGCCGAAGCCAAGGAGGCCGATCTGGCCGCCCATGCCGCCCAGACCGAGGTGATTACCCAGGCCCTGTCCGGCGCGGAGAACGCCGCCGCTGCGAGCCTACTTATGGTCCATGCCCAGGATCACTACATGACCTCTCAGCTCGCCCGTGACCTCATCGAGGAGATCGTCAAGATCTTCGAGGAGCGCGACGCCGAGGCCAAGCAGGCGTAAGAAACACGTCTGCGAAGGAGCGATGCGCGCTACGAGCGCTGCGGTCCGTTCCTTCTCCAACAGTATTCAATTGCCGTTAGAAAGGGATAAACAATGGCAAAGATGAACATCGTTTTGTGCTGTGCCGGTGGTTTCTCCACCACCATGCTGATGGATCGCATCAAGCAGACGATCCACAACAGCCAGAAGCTCAACGACGATGACTTTGAGCTCAAGGCCATCGCTGCCGACCTGCTGGACCAGGAGGTCGACCACATGGACGCGTTGATTATGGGTCCTCAGATCGCCCATAAGCTCGAGTCCATCAAGCCCCTGATTGAGCCTCGTCACATCCCATACGTGATCGTCGATCAGGAGACCTACGGCAAGATGGACGGTGCTACCGTGTTTAAGCAGCTGCTCATCGCCAAGAAGAAGGCTGACATGGCCCGCGAGGCCGCCGAGGCAAACCAGTAAGCCCCTGTTTGATATTTCCTGAAGTGGAGGATGCGACGTATGTCGGAAGCTGTAGAGAAAAAGCAGAGTGCCTTTGATAAATTCGAAAACCTGCTGAACACCTATCTTGGCCCTGTTGCCGAGAAGATGGACAAGCAACGTCACCTGTCCGCAGTTAAGAAGGCCATGATCGCCATGACCCCGCTGCTACTGATTGGTTCGTTCTGCCTGATCCCGGCCGCCATTCCCAACATGATTGGCGAGACCAACCCCATCTCCGTTTGGATTCTGAACAACACCCAGTACTTCGATTTGGCCTATAACGTTTCCATGGGCCTGATGTCGGTCTTCGTTTCCGTCGTTACCGCCTACCACCTGGCCAAGTCCTATGAGCTGGACGCTCCCGGCTCCATGTCCATGGCCCTCGTTGCCTTCCTGTTGCTCGGCATGGAAATGGACGAGGCCGGCGGCATCGCGCTGCGTGGCATGGGTTCCAAGGGTCTGTTTGTTGCCATGGTCGCTTCGCTACTCGCGGTCGAGGTGTACCGTTGGTGCAAGAAGCGTCACTTCACCATCAAGATGCCTGATACCGTGCCCGACTTCATCTCGAGCTCCTTCGAGATCATCCCGGTCACCGCTATCGTCATCGGCCTGTTCTTGGGTATCCGTGTTCTGTGTCAGGGCGTTTTCGGCATCATGCCCAACGAGATCTTCTCGATCATCCTGGCCCCGCTCGTCGGTTCGATGGACAGCCCGCTCGCGGTTACCTTCTACCACATCCTGCGCTGCTTCATCTTCTTCTTCGGCATTCACCCCTCCGTTCTGTCGCCGATTGTTCAGCCGATTTCCACGCAGTTCCTGGCTGAGAACATCGCTGCGGTTCAGGCCGGTGGTGTCGCTACCCACATCTTCACCCCTGGCCCCATGTCCGCATTTGGCGGTTTCACCGGCCTGGGTGTGACCATGGGCGTTGTTATCTGGTTCATGTTCTCCAAGTCCAAGGTCCAGCGCGAGATCGGCCGCATCGCTTTCATCCCGTCGCTGTTCGGCGTAAACGAGCCGATTCTGTTCGGTGCTCCGATTGTTCTGAATCCGATTTTCTTTATCCCGTTCGTTATCTTCGGCGGCATCCTGTCCTCCATCCCGTTCTGGTTCATGAGCTGGGGCTGGGTACCCTGCTCTACCTTCACGCCTCCTTACGTCGGTGTGTTCCTGGAAGGCTTCCTGACCAACATGTCTTGGACCTCGATTGCGGCCAACGTGGTTCAGCTGGTCCTCGCACTGATCGTGTACTACCCCTTCTGCAAGGTTGCCGAGAAGCGTGCATTGGCTGAAGAGGCTCGTATGGCTGCCGAGAAACATTCCGAGATCTCTGCTGAGGACGAGGCTCTGCTCGAGGATCTTGACCTCGACTTCTAATCAAGTGGAATAGCAGGCGCCTGTACCTGCTGAATTTGAAAGTATGAAAGCCCGGCGATGGGGGGAGACTTCATTGTCGGGCTCCTTTGAAAGGCGCTACGTTCGATGAATGCACATGTGGATAATATCCGTACCTTCTTGGACGAGCACGAGCTCGACGCATTGCTGATCAAGAGTAAAACCATGAAGCGCTACCTGGGCACGTTGACCGGTAGCGGTTGCAAGGTGCTCATCACGCGTGACCGCGGTTTTCTCATTATGGACGGCCGCTATGTGAACGAGGCCCAGGGTCGCGAGTTCGATCTGGAGTTCCGTGTTCACGAACAGGGGAAGAGCTATTTGGTCGAGCTCGAGCGTGCACTCAAGGAGTGCGGCTGTGCCACGGTGGGCATCGAGGAGTCCGAAATCTCAATCTCGGAGTATCGCAACTTGGAGGGCTTGGGCTTTGGCACCACGCTGCTGGGCAGCGAGATGGCGCTGATGCGCCTGCGCAAGGACGAGGCTGAGATTGCTGCGGTCCAGCATGCGGTCGATGTTGCCGATGACGTGTACGCCAAGGTGATCGAGCAGTTGCACGTGGATATGACTGAATTTGAAATCTCCGCACTCGTGCACTATTACTCGATTGCCGCCGGTGCCGAGGCAATGTCGTTCGATACCATCGTTGCCACCGGCGAGCGCAGCGCCATGCCTCATGGCCGTCCTACCGACCGTCGGGTCCAAGCACATGAGCCGATCCTGATTGACTTCGGTGTGCAGATCAACGGTTATCAGTCAGATATGACGCGCGTGTGCTTCCTGGGCGCCCCGACCGACCGGATGGCTCATGTGTACGAGACCGTTTTGAATGCTCATCTTGCAGGCATCGATACCATTCGTTGCGGTGTGGTGGCGCGCGATGTGGATGCGGCCGCACGTCGTGTAATCAACGAAGCGGGTTACGGTGAGTATTTCACCCATGGTCTTGGTCATGGTATCGGCATGGGTGGCGACTTGCCGCTGCTAAACCCCTCTGGTGAGATTGTGCTCGACAACGGAATGATCATGTCCTGCGAGCCGGGCGTATATATTCCTGGAGTCGGAGGCGTGCGCATTGAAGACGACGTCTTGTTGAAAGACGGCGTTGCATGCCCGCTTAACCATACTGATAAGCAGCTGCGCATTCTGAATGTGAGGTAGCGCATGGCTAAAAAGCGCAAGGAACGGCCGCGTGCGGCGACCGCGGAGCAGATGCCTTCTCCTGCGGCGAGCACTGTGAGCAAGATTCACAAGGAATCGAAGGCTAATGCATCCTCGATTCTGCCGGCGCCCCCGCTGTCGCGTTTGTACGCGTACGTTATCGACTGGATTTTGGGTGGTATTGTCTCTGGCTTGCCAGCCGTGTTGGTTTATCTTGCGCTGACCCACAAGAACGCGATGCTCCCCGACTTGTACGTGTTTGAGGCAATGGGGTATCCCTGGAGCGTCGGTATCGTGGTCGGACTATCGTGCGTGCTCGCCGCTATCGCATACTTTGTGCTGATTCCGTTGCTGGCGTGGCCGGGGCAAACGCCGGGCAAGCGCATCGCGCATGTTCGTGTCGCAACGCTTGATGGCGGCTTGCCTTCCGTCGGACGCTTGATTTGGCGTCAGGTTATCGTTGGCTTTTTGCTTGAAGGCAGCGGGTATGTGGTGTCCCGATATATTCGCGAGACAATGGTGCTTGTCACCCGCGTTGACGTGAATTATTACTGGGAAATCGCGGGCATGATTATTACAGCGGTGTCTCTGCTCATGTTCCTGATCGTCCCCGCGCGCCGGTGCGTTCACGATTGCCTGGCTGGCACGCGCGTGGTTCCCACTGAGGGGCATCCGCTGTATCAGGACTAGTCACCTGTGAATTTGCCGCGGCGACGTTGTCCGCGGCCTACTTGTTGTATGCATGCGTAATGTCCGGCATGCTTCTACCTTGCCTAACGCGCGCGTTGGGCTAAATGAATTGGTCGGTCTACGACGAAGGAGTTAGAAATGTATAGCAAGAACGTTATGGTCGTTAACCCCACTGGTCTGCACGCTCGCCCTGCAGCGACGCTGGCGACCGAGGCTGCTAAGTTTGCCTCGAAGATTGAGGTTCGCAACGCCTCCAAGGATGGTGACTTCAAGGACGCTAAGTCCATGATTGCCATCATGACCTCGGGTATTACCCAGAACGATGAGGTCGAGTTGCGTGCCGAGGGCGACGACGAGGTTGCCGCCGTTGACACGTTGGTCGCTCTTATTGAGGGCGGTTTCGGCGAGTAGCGCACTCTTGATGCGGACGGGTGCGCGTTCTTGCGCGCCGTCGATTTTGGCAAGAACGCCAATGCAGATGCCCTTCTCCGAGCAATCGGGGAGGGGCATTTTATTGTGAGTTTGAGTGGCACGTCCGCCGAGGTTCCTGATAGTTCGCGCTATCTTATCACCGACTCCAGCAAAATCGGCAAGCGTGACTTCTACACGTTCAGCCGCTTGGACAATTTGGACGCCGTGGTGTGCGAGCCGGATATTGACGATTAGGATCGCGCCGCCATCGAGGAGCATACGCAGGTTATTTGCTAGCTGGCGTCGCGAGAGATGCTTCTGCCCCCTGCCGTCACAGGGGATTGTTGCGTCAACATTTTCTGTCTTTCAAATAGGTACGCACGCAGATATAGGTTTCCCTTTGCGACGAGTTGCGGCTGTTTCACGGTGCGGCATAGCATCTGTTATACATAAAGCTCGGTATTATTGTGTATTCTGACCATTGCAATGGTCGGTATTTTTGTATTATTCGATATATATAAGGGTCGGTATTTTTGTAAACTAGCAGGTAATTTATGCTGAGGTGAGCTTATGTTTAAACGGAAGGCATATGAGCGTCTGCAGGAGTGGAAAGAACGCTCGCAAGGGCGCACTGCGGTGCTTATTGAGGGTGCAAGACGCGTTGGCAAAACGACACTCGTAAAGTGCTTCGCGCAAAATGAATACAAGGACTACCTTTACATTGACTTTTCGGCTGCAAGCAAAGCCACGCTCGATATATTTCTGAATCATCGTGAAGATGTCGATCTTTTTTTACGCATGCTTCAGCTGCAGTATGGCAAGGCCCTCGTGCCGAGAGAATCACTGGTCATTTTTGATGAAGTGCAGCGGTTTCCCATCGCGCGCGAATACATAAAGCATCTTGTAGAAGACGGCAGATTTGATTACATCGAGACGGGCTCTCTCGTCTCCATCAAAAAGAATGTCGAAAGCATTGTTATTCCGTCAGAGGAAGAAAGAATCCCTCTCGAGCCCCTCGATTTTGAGGAGTATCTTTGGGCGACCGGAAAGGATCTTTACGCGGAAGAGATCCGTAAAGCGTGCGAATCTCGGACCGCGCTTCCGGACGGTGCTCATGCGACGTGCATGAGATTGTTTGATGAGTATATGCTTGTCGGCGGTATGCCTCAGTCGGTAGATTCCTTTGTGGCAGAGAATGATTTTAGAGGAAGCGACAGGGTTAAACGGCAGATTATCGCGCTGTACAGGGAGGACATTGCCAAGTTTGGAGGTTCGGACGCTAGACGTGCGCGGGCGGTTTATGACGACATTCCGGGTCAATTATCTGCGGCAAATAAACGGTTTAAATTTGACAGCTTGGAGAAAGGGTCCCGTTTTGAGACATATGAGTCGGCGTTAATTTGGCTTGAGGATGCGCGACTGATTAACCGTTGCTATTTATGCAGCGATCCGAGCGTGGGTTACCGCTTGCACGAGGACGCGTCTTCGCTTAAATGCTATATGGCGGACACGGGATTGCTCGTGAGCTTGGCGTTTGATGATGGTCCGGACCTTATGGATGTCCATAGAGATATTCAGTTTGGAAGAATTTCGATTAATAAAGGAATGTTGATCGAGAATATCGTGGCACAGCAGCTCAAGAGTCTGGGGCATTCGCTTTTTTATTACAGCTGGCAGGAGCCTTCCAAAACGGAGGGGAGTCGTCCCAGAACGCGTGAGATTGATTTTCTTGTTTCGCGCGGCTTTGAAGATGCGGCTAGAAAACCGCGGGTCACTCCTGTTGAAGTTAAATCTTCCAAATCGTATTCAACAATCTCACTTGACGATTTCGGCAGAAGATTTGAACGACGAGTCGGAGAGGAGATAGTTCTTCACCCAAAACAGCTCAGGGCTGAAGGGCATAGGATATATCTTCCTCTGTATATGACGATCTTTATCTGATCGATGGCATGCGGTCGCGCCGCCATCGAGGAACACACGCAGGTCATTTGCTAGCCGATGCCGCGGGGCTAGATCAGGCGGGCGTAGTCCTGTGACTGGTGAAAGACATGGGCGATATAGATCGTATCGTGCTCAAACTTGTAAAGACAGGTGTAGTTGTTGACGGGAAACGATCGGTAATTACGTGCCGCCAGCTCTCGTATGTGTGAGAGAGGTCGTAGGAGCGGCTGCTCGCGAAGCAAATCAAGCTGATATTCAAACTCAGCGACAAAATTGCCCGCTGCGCGCGGATTCTTGAGGATTTGGGCAAGGTATCCAACGATACTCTCGTACTCATATCGTGCGCTTTTGAGTATTACGACGCTATAGGCCATATTTGTCTCGTATCGCGGTCGCGAAGGTGTCATAGTCGCTGTAGTCGCCTTGCGATATCTCGTCTTCTGCCAACATCATGCGAGACAGCAGCTTTGCCTTGGCGATTTCGTCTTGCATGAGGCGATATTGGTCATTGCTGATACAGTGCATGGCCTCGTAGCCGTTCTTGGTTACGGTGACGTCGCGCTCAGAATCAACAAGCGCGGTAAATGCAGCGGTGTCCTTCATGTCTCGGACGGGCACACAGGTGGGCATGGGTACCTCCTTTGCGTTGGGACACAATTGTACCACGGCGCATCAAATACTCAGCATCGTCGAATTGTCTCAATCTGTAACAGGTAGGACCAAAAACCTCGGCTAGATGTTACAGATCGAGATTTTCGGCCCGACCTATTCCGTTCATCTAAATCTGTAACAGGTAGAGCCGAAATAACCAGCTAGATGTTACGGATTTAGATTGAGAGGGTTGGCCCGTACGTTTATCTAAATCTGTAACAACTAGACGTCTAAAACCGATTTTAGTGTTACAGATTGAGATATTTCGGCCCGGCTCATTCCGTTCATCTCAATCTGTAACAGGTAGGACCAAAAAACTCGGCTAGATGTTACAGATCGAGACAAACGGCTCACGACCAGCCCAAAAAACAAAAAGGCCGGGGGCGGCGCGCTGTGTGACGTGCCGCCCCCGGCTGAGAAATGGGGACAGGTTATGTGAGCGGGGCAATTTCGCTCGTCGCAAGCCGCTAGTCCAGACGACGGGTCTGCGCCACGTGCTTGTACCAGTAGGCGCTTGCCTTGGGCGTGCGCTTCTGGGTTTCAAAGTCTACGTAGAAGAAGCCATAGCGCTTGTTGTAGCCGTTGGTCCAGGAGAACTGATCCTGCAGGCTCCACAGGAAGTAGCCGCCCACGTTGACGCCCACCTCCATGGCCTTGAGCAGCCAGCGCAGGTGCTGCTCGATGTAGTCGATGCGCGGCTGGTCGTCCACAAAACCGTCCTTGTAGGGGTCCTTGTAGCCCATGCCGTTCTCGGTGATGAAGATCTGCTTGTAGTTGGGATAGCGCTGCTTAATGTAGACGAGCAGATCGAACAGGCCCTCGGGATAGATGATCCAGTCCCAGTCGGTGGTGGGGATGCCGGGCTTGTTCACATGCTCGCCAATACCCTTGACGCGCCAGCGGCCGGTGCCCTTCTCGCCCGTACCGTTGTGGTGCAGGTCGTTCTCGCCATCGTAAGCCTTGAGGAAGCGGCATTGGTAGTTGTTAACGCCCAAGTAGTCGTTGTAGAGCGCTGCCTCGCGCATAATCTCGAGGTCATCATCCAGAATCTCGATGGCACCGCCCGAGATGGCAGCCAAGCGGTTGGCGCACTCGAGGGTGTCGGGCGCGTAGTCGCCGCGGAAGGTGGCGTCGAGCAAAAACTGGTTCTGCAGCACGTGCTCGTTGTTGGCGGCCTTGATGTCGGCGAGGTCGTTCTCGTTGAGTGGGTACTTAAACTCCAGCGACTGGATGACGCCGATCTTGCCTTTAAAGCCGCCGTTGTGGAAAGCCAGCACGGCCTTGGCGTGGGCGAGCATCATGTTGTGCTCGCACTGGAAGGCCTCGGCAAGATGCGCCTTGACGCCACCGGGGAAGGTACCCTCGATGTAGGTGTTGGAGGCGTCGGCCCAAATCTCGTTAAAGGTGAACCAGTAGGTTACCTGGTCGGCGTACTCCTTAAAGCAGAAGGTGGCAAAGTCCACAAAGGCGTCGATGGTCTCGCGGTTGAGGAAGTCGCCCTTCTCAAAGAGGGGCAGCGGCGTGTCAAAGTGATGCAGCGTGACAAACGGCTCAACGTGGTGCTTGTGGCACTCGGCGAAGAGGTCGTGGTAGAACTGCACGCCCTCGGGGTTTACCTTGCCGGTGCCCTCGGGGAAGATACGGCTCCAGGCGATGGAGAGGCGGATGCCGTTGATGCCGAACTCCTCGCACAGCTCCAGATCGACGGGGTACTGGTTGTAGAAGTCGGAAGCGGGATCGGGGGAGAAACGGCCCTGGGCTTCCAGAAAATCGTCCCAGGCGACCTTGCCCTTACCGTGAGTGCGGGTCTCGCCCTCTACCTGGTAGGCAGCAGTGGCGCCGCCAAAGACAAAGTCCTCGGGAAACTGCGCAGGCGGGTTGGTGACGCTAGCAGGATTAACGGACATGATGAAATATCCAATCGTCTAAATCGAAGTGCCAGCCGGCTGTTGATGGTCGGCTGGCTCTGAGCGTTACTTACTTCGAGAGTTGCTCGCTCACAAAGGCGAGAGACTTGTCGCCGTTCTGGGAGAGCTCGATGTACTGCTTACCACGGCAGGCGACGCACTTGTTGCCCACACGCTCGCAGTCCTTCTGCAGGTCGGCCAGGTAGCTGGCAGCCTGCGGAGCCAGGACGACCAGGTCAAAGTCGGGGAGCATGTCCACGTGGTTGCCATATGCCTCGGCAGCGGTCTCAAGATTGATGCCGCGCTCCTTGGCAGCCTTGGCCAGCGCGTTGGCGAGCAGACCCGAGGTTCCGCCGCCCTGGCAGAGCACGAGCACGCGCTTGCCGTTGAGGTCGCTGGCGGTCGTTGCCTCGGCAGCGGGTGCTGCAGAAGCGGCAGGGGCGTCGACCTTCACGGCCTCGGCAGCAGCGCCGGCGGCAACGCTCTTGGCGTCAGCCTTGCCCTGGAAGGCATCGTTGAGCTTGGCGGCCTTCTCGGCGTTCTTGGCGGCGAGCTCCTCCTGGGAGATCTCGGCCTCCTCGGCGCACTTCTGGGCGTCATAGGCACGGAAGAACGGGTAGTACAGGACAAAGTCGACGACCAGGATGAGGGCGAGCATCACAAAGGCGAGCGGCTGGAAGCCCAAGCCCATGATGGTGCCGATGGGGCCGGGGACGGTCCAGGGCAGGGTGTACATAAAGCCGTTCATGCCCAAGAAGTCGATAAAGATCTTGAGGATCCAGATGTTGGCGATCGGGGCAAAAACAAACGGGACAAAGAAGACGGGGTTGAGCACGATAGGCGCGGCGAACAGCAGCGGCTCGTTGACGGCAAAGCACACGGGGACGATGGCTGCCTTACCGACGGCGCGCATCTCCTGAGACTTGGCCAGGAAGCAGAACATAAAGACCAGGACGAGCGTGGCGCCGGTACCGCCCATGCAGACGACGAAGTACTGGGCACCCTGGGTCAGGACAGCGGAAGCGTGCTGGCCAGCCTGGAACGCAGCCAGGTTGTCGGTCATGTTGGCAACGAGGGCGGCGGCGATGGCGGGCTCGACGATCGAGGGACCGTGGACGCCGACGAACCAGAACAGGCTCATGGCGCCGTAGATCACAGCGAGGCCGATGTAGCCGTCGGCAGCGGTGAACAGGGGCTGGAACACCTGGATGACGCCCTGGGCAAAGCAAAAACCAAAAGCAGCGCGAAAGACGATGTCAAAGACCCAAAAGACGGTGATGCAGACGGAGAAGGGGATGATGTCCTTAAAGGTCTGCGAGATGTTGGGCGGAACCTGCTCGGGCATCTTGACGGTGATGTTGCGCTTAATAAAGAACTTGTAGATGATGCCGGTCACAAATGCAGCGATGAAGGCAGTCAGCAGGCCCTTGGAACCAAGATAGGTGGTGTTGAAGCCGCTGGCGGCGTCCGTGGCGATCGTGTCGCTCGAAAGGAGCAAGAAGCCGATGATGGCCGCGCACATGCACGAGATGAAGTTGATCTGGTTGTTCTTGGGCAGATCACGGTTCTGGGCGTCGGCGAAGTGCTTGGCCGTGGTGGCGGCGCAGGCGATGGCCAGGATGCCCATGGAGTAGTTGTAGCACTTCCACAGGGCGTTGTTGATGTCATCGGGCCAGTAGAAACCCCAGATGTTGGGGACCGAGGCTACCAGGCAGAAGATGGACGAGAAGATGATGATGGGGATGACGGAGATAAAGCCGTCGCGGATCGCCTTGAGGTACTTGTTGCGGGCGATCGCGTTGAAAAAGGGTTGGCCCTTTTCGATGATGGCGATGAGTTGCTCCATGCAATGCTCCTAAGAGTCGGTGGGTTAGCAACGATGGTAACTTTTGGCGTTCGGTTGCCAAAATGTTGACGTTGCCATTTTGCGGCACAAATAAAGACGCGAATCGGTGGTTCCTGTGCCTGCGAACCGTCGATTCCTTACGCGTAAACGTTTGAGCCGCCCGGTGGCTCTGTGTTTGCACAATGGCAACGTTAACATTTGAGCGACAAAAGCCGTTCGGGGAAGCAGGATTGTCGGTGAACGGTAGGTTTTGGGTGGTAAGCGTATTGTGGGGGAGGCGTTGGATATACTTGATGGCGTGTAAATTACTGCGCAAGATGCCATCAATGGCATCGTTGACATAGAAAGATCGACCTATGGCCGCTGTTACAAAATCGGTATCCGTCAAAGACGTGGCACGCCTCGCGGGTGTCTCGGAGCAGACGGTCTCGCGCACCGTGCACGATTCGCCCAGCGTGCGCCCCGAGACCAAGGAGCGCGTGCGCGCCGCCATGCGCGAGCTTGGCTATCGTCCAAACTTTGCCGGCCGGTCGCTGCGTCGCGGCAAGTTCAAGACGGTCGGCGTCGCCATGTTCAACATTACCGGTACCGGCAACCTCGACCGTATGGAGGGCTTTGCCGCCGCGGCCGACAAACACGGCTATGCCATCACCCTTACTAAAGTAGACGGACACCCCTATACCCTCGAGAGCGCATCGTCGCGCATGAGCGCGCTGCCGGTGGACGGCATGGTTGTGATCATGAACCGCATGCCGGCGGACTTTGGCACCTTCGAGCCGCTGCCCGGTATGCAGACGGTGCTCGTTACCATGTTGGAGCACCCGCTGTGCTCGACGGTCGATAACGACCAGTTCGATTGCTCGCGCCAGGTTGTCGAGTACTTGCTGGGGCGGGGACACAAGACCGTGCACTTTATCTCGTGTCCCGAGCGCTCGCTTTCGGGCATGCAGCGCGAGGAGGGCTGGCGCGAGACGCTGCGGACGCATGGCATTGAGCCGCCGCGATTCGTCCGCGGCGATTGGACGGCGCAGAGCGGCTATGCTGCCGGTCAGGCTCTAGCGGACGATCCGAGCTGCACGGCCATCTATGCCTCCAACGACGCCATGGCCTACGGCTGCATTCGCGGGCTCGAGTCGCGCGGAAAGCGCGTGCCCGAGGACGTGAGCGTGGTGGGCGTTGACGACAGCCTGGGCGATATCGTGCCCGATCGCCGCCTGACCACGGTGCGCTTTGATAACAAGCGCGTCGGCATGTGGGCGGTCGACAAGATCGCCGGCGCCGAGGGGGTTGCGCCTGGCGTGGAGCACATGCTAATCCCCGGCGTGCTCGTAAAGGGCGATACGGTACGCGATTTGCGCTAGGGTGCGGACCTGTTTGGGTTGTCGTTAATCGTGTTTGATGTTGTTCGAATTGGTTTAAAAACCGTTCACGGGCAAAAATCGACCGTTCATAGCTCGAGATTACGTTTTGCATTGTTCTTTTTTGTTTGAATGTTAATGTTTCTGTCATACACAGTGCAGCGCGTATGCCCGGACGCGATGCTCTCCGTTGGTTCATATGTGAAAGGAACGCAATATGGCAACCAAAGAAGAAATCTCGATGGTTGGATTCGAGATTGTCGCATACGCGGGCGACGCCCAGACTGATCTGCTTGCAGCGCTCGATGCTGCTCGCGAGGGCGATTTTGAGAAGGCCGAGCAGCTGCACAAGGATGCCAGCGATGCACTCATCGGCGCTCACGACACGCAGACCAAGCTGCTTTCGCAGGAGGCTGGCGGCGGCGAGATGGAGATGACCTTCATCATGGCCCATGCTCAGGATACTCTCATGACCACCATGATCCTGGAGAAGCAGACCCGCTTTACCATCGATGCCTATAAGCGCATCGCCGCACTCGAAGCTAAGCTCGCCTAACGAGCCCGCACAACTAAGTCCCCTTCCAAAAACCCTGCCGCTACCCGCGGCAGGGTTTTTCTGTCCTCCTCCAAGTTGCGGTGGAATAGGGACTGAATAGGGGCTGGCGGGCACAAAACAATCCCTATTCCACCGCAACTCATCCCGAGATAGTCATTGGGGACGTTCTTAAATGATTGGTCATTAGGGACAGCCTTGGTGCGCACCGTTGTCCTCCCGTTCGGTTTTTTACTGGGTGGGTATACTTCCATCCGCAATACAGGCCGGAATGAGGAGGTATCCAAATGCCGGACAACGGATCGATTCAAAAGAGAGACGCGCACGAGATGGCTCATGGACGTCCTGTCCAGATAACCGAGCACACGACGGTAGCCGAGCTGCAGCCCAGCCTGTCCGATGTCGTGTGCGCAAACAAAAAGCTGCAGATTGGCTTTATCGTTGCGCTCGTGGTACTGGCGCTGCTGTCGGGCTTTGTGGCTCGTCCGCATTTCGCCGATACCAAGACTTGGGACTCCACCATCGAGGTCATCGATCAAAAGAAAGGTAACGTACTGGCGCTCACGACCTCGTGCGTGGCGCTGTCTGCGGGTATTACCGCGCTGCCGGGTGATACAGGAACACCGGTTGCCGAGCAGCTCGCACAGCTTTCGGGTAACTTGGGCATCGTGCTTGCCGTGCTCTACCTCGAGAAATACCTGCTGACCATTTTGTGGTCGGTTGGCCTGGGCATCCTGATCCCGTTTGCGTTGGTGCTCTTTGCGGTGTCGCTCGGCATTCACGGGCGCTGGAGCACGAGCGCTGTCCTGCGCCGCGTGGCGACTCGCGTGCTGGTGGTCGCCATGATCGGAATGGCCTTGGTGCCTGCAAGCGTATGGGTGTCGCAAAAGGTCGACGAAACGTATCGAGTGAGCATCGAGGCGGCCGAGCAAAAGGCGGCCGACGCTGCGGGTGCGGCAGATAGCGACAGCTCCAAAGCAAGTAAGAAAAAGACCGAGTCCACAGAGTCCAAGAATGTGCTTGAGCAGCTTGCCGACGGCGCCTCGGGTCTCGTCACATCGGTGACCAGCGGTGCCAAGCAGATGACCGATGAAATTGTGCAGCAGGTGACCGATCTGATCGAAGGTGTCATCGTGATGATCGTGACCTCGTGCGTGATTCCACTGTTGGTGCTCGCGGCGTTTTTGTGGCTGGGGCACGTGCTACTGGGGATTGATATTTCCGGCCCGGCGAACTATTTGACGGGTCGCTTTCTGAGCGCTCCGTCCAAACATGCCAAGAAGAGCGGACGGTCTGAGTAGCTAAAACAGCTGTATATACCGGGGAATACCGCCGAAGGGCGGCCGAGACACGTTCTCGGCCGCCCTTTTGTTTGTTGAACACGTGGTCGCTACGTCTGCGCCCGGTCCAAACGGCCGACAATCATCCGTAAACGGTATTTGTTCAAAAAAGAACAAAGACAAACAAATAATTGTTGCAGTTGGTGTTCGAATGTGTTCAAATAAACATGAACAGTGAAGAACCGCACATTCAGATGCCCGGACCTGAACGCGATTCAACACTTCCAAACAGAAACTACGCACCTGCGTATCTCTCAAGGAGGATGTCATGAGGGTTGTAATCGCTTCCGATGCCGACGGTATGTCGATGAAGGAGTCCATCAAGGAGATGCTCATCGCCGACGGTCACGAGGTCGTCGACTATTCCGAGACCCCTGCCGCGGACTTTGTCGATTCCGCGACCGCCGTTGCCAAGGACCTGCTGGAGCACAAGGATTCCCAGGGCTTCGCATTCGATAAGTACGGCGTCGGCTCCTATATGGCCGCCGTCAAGATCAAGGGCATGGTCGTCGCCAACATTTCCGACGAGCGTTCTGCCTACATGACCCGCGAGCACAACGGCTCGCGCATGGTCACCATGGGCCCGGGCGTTGTGGGCACCGAGGTCGCCAAGAAGATCGCCCGCGAGTTCCTGCGCGCCCAGTACGCCGGCGGCCGTCACCAGATTCGTGTCGACATGCTCAACAAGATGGCCTAACGAGAGCCACCGAGAACTCGAACTTCTACCTCAACTTGTGAATTCAGACGAAAGGACGTTCTGATGAAGAAGACCATCGCAATCGGTTGCGACCATATCGTTACGGACGAGAAGATCTATCTGGCCGACCGCCTGGAGCAGGCTGGCTACAAGGTGCTCGACTGCGGCACCTACAGCCACACCCGTACGCACTATCCCATCTACGGTAAGGCCGTGGGCGAGGCCGTTGCCAGCGGCAAGGCCGACTTTGGCGTGGCCCTGTGCGGCACCGGCATCGGCATCACCAACGCCGTCAACAAGGTTCCCGGCGCACGCTGCGCCCTGGTTCGCGACATGACCTCTGCCCTGTATGCCCGTCGCGAGCTCAACGCCAACATCGTGGGCTTTGGCGGCAAGATCACCGGCGAGTTCCTGATGGCCGATATCATGCTTGCCTTCCTGGAGGAGCCCTACGAGAAGACCCCCGAGCACGATGCCCTGATCGCCAAGATCGATGCCTGCAATAAGGCCGACGCCGAGGCTCAGGCTGACCCGCACTTCTTTGACGAGTTCCTGGAGAAGTGGGACCGCGGCGAGTATCACGACTAAGGGGTTCCGGCGTTTTAACAAACGCCGGACCGGTTGACGCTGCGAAGCCATCTGGCGGGCAATCTGCCGCTCAGCTTCGACGGCATGACCAGAAGGTCAATGCCGTCTCGCTTCACGGCACCTTGCCTCGCCAGCTGGCTTCTCGCTGATGTCTGAGTGACCTGTGGGGTTACCGCTGTTGTTGCGAAGCGTTCTGGTACGGCTAGCTGCTCCGATAACACGTTTGCTTGCTTGGCTTGAGTGCTTCGTTTTGGCGGTACCCGGCATTCTGTAGCTTTTCAATTGACGGCTCGCGTTTCTGTGAGGGGGCGCGGGCCGGTTTTCTATCAGCCCTATTGACTTGGCGGGCTGTCGTAAGAAAGGGAAGGCTCCTATGGAGTTTGTTCTTGATAACGGTTCTGTTCGCGTGGCGTTGAGCACGGCGGGCGGGTCGTTCACTTCTATTGCGGCCAACGGCCGCGAGTACCTGTGGCAGGGTGACCCGGCGGTCTGGTCGGGCCAGGCACCCATTTGCTTCCCGATTTGCGGCGGCCTTCGTGACGGTCGCGCGATGACCATGGGCGGCCGCGAGGTAAACCTCGCCCGCCACGGCTTTGCGCGCAAACAGGAGTGGAAGCTCGAGGAACAGAGCGACAACATGGTTGCGCTGAGCCTAAGCTCTGCCGACCATGCCGAGTTGCTCGAGCAGTACCCGTATCCGTTTAAGATCGTTGCTCGTTACACGATCGATTCGGAAAAGGTGGCCGTGTCGTACGAGGTGACCAATGAGGGCACCGAGGACATGCCGTTCTTTGTGGGCGGTCACCCCGGCTTTAAGTGCCCGCTCGACGAGGGCGAGTCCTATGACGATTACGAGCTTCGTTTTGAGCAGCGCGAGGCCACCGAGCTCTGTACTGCCGTTCCCTCGACGGGTCTGATTGATGTTGAACATCGCAGCAAGAACCCCATGATCGGCCAGAACCTGCCGCTGACCCACGAACTCTTCGACTTCGCGGAGACCATCTTCGACGTGCTCGAGAGCCGCGTGGTTACGCTGACCAAGAAAACCGAGGACAAGGGCGTGCGCCTGACGTTCCCCGATATGCCGTACCTGATTGTGTGGAGCAAGCCCGAGGGCGACTTTGTGGCAGTTGAGCCGTGGGGCGGTCTGTCCACCTGCTCCGACGAGGATGATATCCTCGAGCACAAGCGTGGCTGCCTGGTTGCCAAGCCGGGGGAGACCGTCACCCGCGGTTTTGAGATCGAGATCCTTTAACGAGCTATCGGATGTTTGGGGTGGGTCATGCCGCCCCGGAACAGGAGTTCAATATGATTCTGACCGTTACCATGAACCCGTCGATCGATACGCGCTATCAGCTCGACAAGCTGACCATCGACGATGTTAACCGTGTGACGCCCGAAAAAACCGCTGGCGGCAAGGGCCTCAACGTGAGCCGCGTGCTGCTGCAGCTGGGCGACGACGTGCTCGCGACCGGCCTGCTTGGCGGCCACATGGGTGCCTATATGGCCGAGCTAATGGATGCCGACGGCGTTAAGAACGACTTTGTGCCCATCGCCGGTGAGACGCGCATTTGCCTGAATATTCTGCACGAGGGCAATCAGACCGAGCTGCTGGAGAGCGGCCCGCAGATCGCTCCGGCCGAGCTCGAGGCCTTTACGACCAAGTTTGCCGAGCTTGCAGCGAAGGCGGACGTTGTGACGCTTTCGGGCTCGCTGCCGCGTGGCGTCGATGCCGGCTACTATGCCGAGCTCGTCAAGATCGCCGAGGAGGCGGGCGCCAAGGTGCTGCTCGACACCTCGGGTGCATCGTTGGAGGCCGCGCTGGAGTCCGACGCCAAGCCTGAGCTCGTAAAACCCAACCTGACCGAGATTAACGGCCTGCTGGGTACGTCCTTTACGACCGATGATGTCGATGCCCTGCGCGAGGCGCTTGCCGCCGATGGCCGTTTTGCCGGTATTCCCTGGGTTGTCGTTTCGATGGGCGCTGCCGGTTCGGTGGGCTTCCACGAGGGTCGCGCGTTCCGTGCCAAGACGCCCGCGATTGCGGCTGTGAACGCGACAGGTTCCGGCGACTCGACCATTGCCGGCTTTGCGCATGCCATTGCCGCTGGTGCCGATGACGTCACGGTGCTCAAGACCGCCAATACCTGCGGCAAGCTCAACGCCATGGATCCCAAGACCGGCCACCTGGTCATGGACCGCTGGGACGAGATCTACAACAGCGTTGAAGTAACGGAGCTGTAGGGTTACGCGGTTTTACCAGGGGCACTCATTGGGGACAGGCTTAAATGAGTGCTCGCAGAATGAGAGTGGATAATCTCCCGTTTTTGGCCTGTTTGCGGGTTCAAAGTGGGAGATTATCCACTCTCGTCATTTCGGCACTTGGGGACACTCCTTGTGCCATGATTCCTTCGCTTCCATTGGATCGCCTGGCGTGCTAGATCGTTCAAAATCGAAGTCAAATACTTTTCCCGAGAAGTGAACGAGTAAAAAAGGACCCCTGGAACATCGACACTTTTCGGATGCCGTTTCCTGCGGTTTCGCTACATTTATCCTGCGGCTTTGATGTCGAAAAATGCGGTTGTTTCGGGGGTGCAGATCAGGTCGTTCACTTCTCGGGAAAAGTATTTGACTTCGATTTGTGCTGAGGGCGCGAGATGCCTTGGGTAGTCATTGGGGACGTTCTTAAATGACTAGTCAAACAAGAACGTCCCCAACGACTACCAGTTACCTGGGGACACTCCTCATTGGTGCAAAGTAACCTGACCCCTCCGCACAAAAACGGCGCCCGCCGGCGATGTTGCCGGCGGGCGCCGTTGTCTTGAAGACGAAATGATCCGTGTTCCTCCGTCCCCAAGGGATCATTACAGCGAGTCGATAAAGCGCTGTTGGGCGGCGCGGCCGGCTTCGTCCCACTTAAAGACGCCGGCGTTGTCGAGCACGTGGCCAAACACCACGCCGACTTCCTCGTGCAGGATGTCGATGGCGTTGTCCGCCGTGAGCTCATCGGCGCGGCGGGCATAGACATCCTCGGCCCACGCGGCGTGGCTGCGGCAAAGATCATCGCCCTCGAGCGCGCCGGCGAGATCGTAGCTGGTATCGGCTTTGGCCGCCAGCAGGTGCTCACGGACAGCGCCGAGCTCGGGAACCAAGCGTGGCGGCAAAATGGCTAGACCCATGACCTCAATCAGACCGATGTTCTCCTTCTTAATGTGGTGATACTCGGCATGCGGGTGGAACACGCCCAGCGGATGCTCGTCGGTCGTGATATTGCAGCGAAGCGCCAGGTAGGCCTCGTAGATTTCGCCGCCGGCATTGCCGCGGGAATCGACGCGGCGGATGACGGGCGTCACGGTGTTGTGCGCCACGCCATCGGCTGTGTGCGCGATGACGCCCACAGACTCATCGGTCCACTCGCGCCATGCCAGGATAATCTTCTCGGCGGCATCGAGCAGCTGAGCGCGGTCATGCGAGCGCAGGCGCAGCACCGAGAGCGGCCACTGCAGCACAGTGCCGGTGACCTGGTCAAAACCGGGCACGCTAAACTGCGAGACCTCGGTTGCGTGCATCATGGGGAACTCGTGCGCGCCGCCCTGGAAGTGGTCGTGCGACAGAATTGAGCCGCCCACGATGGGCAGGTCGGCGTTAGAGCCGATGAAGTAGTGCGGGAACAGGTCCACAAAGTCGAGCAGGCAGGTCAGTCCCTTGCGGTCGACGTGCATCGGACGATGCTCGGAGCTCATGGCAATGCAATGCTCGTTAAAGTACGCGTACGGGCTGTACTGGAAGCCCCAGCGCTCGCCGTTGAGCTGGATGGGGATAATGCGCAGGTTCTGGCGTGCGGGGTGAGCGCCGCCGTCGGCTGCGGCGGAGCGTCCGGGATAGCCCTCGTTTTCGATGCAGAGCTGGCAGGCGGGATACTTTTCGCCCGTGTTCTTGGCTGCACCTGCCGCGGCGATATCGCGCGGGTCCTTCTCAGGCTTGGACAGGTTGATGGTGATTTCCAGGTCACCCCAGTTGGTGGGGGTGCTCCATTTGATGTTGCGTGCGATGGCGGCGCGGCGCACATAGCCGGCGTCGCAGCACAGGCCGTAGAACCAGTCGGTCGCAGCGCGGGGCTCGTTGACACCCATACGTCCGTTGAACTCTTCGTTTACAACCGAAGGCCTCGGCATGAGCGCGCCCATGATGCGCATGGCAATGCGATCGCGGCCCGATGCCGTGTCCTCGGCAGCACCGTTGGCAACGGCGGCCTCGGAAAGCGCGGCAAGCGTGCCTTCAAGATCAAAGTCGGGCAGGGTATTGGGGTGCAAGAGCGAGAGTTTCTCAACCTGGAGCGCCCAGGCCATATCGAGCGCGGGACCCGTAGCGCCGATGCACTCCAGAATGGTGTTGTATGCCCAGATGCGATCGTCCTGGCCGATCATCGATCGATGAATGGCGTACTCGATCAGGTTCTGCGCGGCTTCGCGCACGTCAGTCATTACAGCCATGCCGCGTAAGCCCCCTTGTCAGAGATGGCGTAGTGACGGGCAGAGCCCTCGCCCAGCCAGCCGTTCATCTTGGCAATGAAGGTGTCGACCAGATCGAGCGGCACGAAGGCCTGGATGGTGCCACCAAAGCCGCCACCGTGGATACGGACGGCGCCGCGGCCGTCGAGCACGTGCTCGGCCAGCGCCAGGGCATACATGGAAGGCTGCTCGGAACCCAGCTTGGCAACAACATTCTGCAGGTACATGGCAGAGCTGGCGCCGGACTCGCGCGTCAGGACCAGGAACTGGTCAATGTCGCTAGCGTTCAGGGCTGCCCAGCGCTTGTCGACCAGGCCGTTCTCGTACCAGTAGTGAACGGCGCGCAGGCAGGCGCGGTCGCCCAGCTTGGCGCGCAGCTCGGGGAGCTTGGCGTCAAAGTCGGCAACGTTGACCTCGCACAGGCGTGCCTTGCCAAACTCGGCGGCGACGTCCTGCATCTCGCGCGGAACGGCGGCGTAGTCGTCGGTAGCCGCCACATGGTCGGCGCCAACCTTAACGAGCACGAGCGCATAGCCGTGATCCTCAAAGTTGAGCTCGAGCTTCTGGGTTTTAGGCTGAGCCTGGTCCTCAAAGTCCATGTAGGCGAGGCCGCCCAGGCACACAGCGGCCTGGTCCATCAGACCGCAGGGCTTGCCGTAATAGTTGTTCTCGGTGCGCTGGCTCATCTGGGCGAGCGCGACGGGCTCAATGGCGGGCGCGCCCCAGAGCGTCTCCATGGCGCGGCCGTACGCGGCCTCGACGGCGGCGGAGCTGGAAAGGCCGCCGCCCGAGGGGACGGAGCAGGTGAAGGCGAAGTCGAAGCCCTGGGGCTCAACGCCCAGAGCAGCGATTTCGTGGGCCATACCGCGCACGAGGCTTGCGGACGTGCCCTTCTCGGACTCTTGAATATCCAGCGTGTCGAGCGTGATCTCAAACGTAGGATAGCCCTCGTCGGCGACGCGAACCTTGTTGGAATCGGTCGCCACGGCGATGCCGTCGACGGCGACATCGAGCGAGCCGGCGATAACGTGGCCACCCTCGTGGTCGGTGTGGTTGCCGCTGATCTCGGAGCGGCCGGGCGCGTGCACATAGAGCACCTGGCGGTCGCCGATGGGGCCAAACTCCTCCTCAAACAGCTTGGTGAGCGTGGCGAGTGTCTTTTCGTCGGGGGTGGTCATGAGGGTCCTTTCCTTGGCGCATACTGACGAGTTTTCCGTCGTAGTGAGTACGTTAACAATCTGAAGCGGCATAAACTCAGCATCTACGATGCCGTACGTTACGGGCTATGTTAACGTACTCATAACACAACACTTATCACTTTTTGAGAATCTGGTAATCGGTAGAAATTCAGCCGTGAACGGTATTGCCGTATGGACTTATAGAGCAGAAGAGTTGCGGATTGAAAAAGTAGAGTACGTTAACATGCGTCCGACGATAGCGGGCTTCGGCGCGGGGTGTGTTTCTGCCCGGGCCGGCATTCACGCTATTCAGATCTCGCAAGGGTGAAGGTGATCCTGTGGCAAGGCGCCCGTCCAACGATACAGGTGCGCGTCCGGTCTCCATGGCCGACGTCGCCCGCGCTGCTGGCGTTTCGCAGCAGACGGTTTCGCGCGTTGCCAACGGCCTCCCTAACGTCAACGAGCAGACGCGCCAGCGCGTGCAAGCCGCCATGCAGGAGCTCGGCTTCCGTCCGAGTTATGCCGGTCGCTCGCTGCGCGACGGCCGCTACCATTCGGTCGGTCTGTGCGTCAACGATGTCACCAAGTTTGGCAACCTCTCAATGATTGACGGCATCGCCAGCGCTGCTCGCGAGCATAATTGCGCCATCACGCTGGTCGAGATGTCCAAGACCGAGGAGTTTTCGCTTGCCGAGGCAACGCGTCGTATGGCCGCGCTGCCCGTGGACGGCATCATCATCGGCATGAGCCGTATGGCGTCCGATTTTGAGACGTTTGATCCACTGCCGGGCATTGGCACGGTCATCGTTACCATGTACGCGCACCCGCGGGTGACCACGGTCGACTCCGATCATTACGGCTGCTCGCTATTGCTTATGGATCACCTGTTTGGGCTGGGGCACGAGCAGATTCGCTATATTGGCGGCCCGTCCTTCTCGGTCGACGAACAATTTCGTCGCGCCGGTTGGCAGGATGCGCTCGAGCGTAAACACATCGAGCCGGCAGAGCCGCTCGAGGGCGACTGGTCTGCTAACAGCGGTTACGAGGCCGGCAGGTACCTGGCCGAGCATGACCGCGCCATGACGGCGATTTACGCGGCAAACGACCAGATGGCAAACGGCGCTATTGCAGCGCTGCGCGATAGCGGCCTGCGCGTACCCGAGGACGTGAGCGTGGTGGGTGTCGACGATTCGCTCGATGATTTTGTCGCACACAACGAGCTCACGACCGTGCGATTCGATCTACATCAGCGCGGACGCGAGGTATTCGAGCATGCGGTTCCCGAGGCGGGCGCGGCGGACAAAACCGTTGCCATTCGTATTCCCGGACAACTCATCATTCGACATAGTACGGCGGCACCGCGCGCATAGTTTCCGCAGGTCAACGGTGATATGTTGAACATCAATAACAATCGGTAAGGATGTCGGTAGATAGCTGTTGGGATGCAGCCGAGTGCTATGATAGACGGGCTCTTTTGTCTATCTAGGAGGCTTTGCCTGATGGAGATCACCAAGGATATCCGCTACGTTGGCGTCGACGATCACGACATTGACCTGTTCGAGGGCCAGTACGATGTGTCCGAGAACGGTATGGCATACAACAGCTACGTTATCTTGGGCGAAAAGATTGCTGTCGCCGATTCAGTCGACGGCGGTTTTGTCGACGAGTGGCTCGGTAACATCGAAGCCGTGCTCGACGGTCGCACACCCGATTACCTGGTCGTTCACCATATGGAGCCCGATCACTCCGCTGGCATCGCTGCTTTTATGGAGCGCTATCCCCAAGCGCAGATTGTGGCCAGCATGGGCGCTTTCCGCATGATGGTCAACTACTTTGGCACCGACTTCCCCGAGCGTAAGATGGTCGTCAAAGAGGGCGACGTGCTCGATCTGGGCAGTCATAGCCTAACGTTTGTCGGCGCTCCCAACGTGCACTGGCCCGAGGTGCTGTTCTCTTACGAGGCCACCGACAAGGTACTCTTTAGTGCCGACGGCTTTGGCAAGTTTGGCGCCAACGACATCGAGGATCCGGAAGGGTGGGCTTGCGAAGCTCGCCGCTACTACTTTGGCATCGTTGGTAAGTTCGGCAAGTTCGTGCAGGCCGTGCTTAAGAAGGCCGCCGATCTGGACATCCAGATCATCTGCCCGCTTCATGGCCCCGTGCTGACCGAGAACCTGGGCTACTACCTCGACACCTACAACACCTGGTCGAGCTATCAGCCCGAGGACGAGGGCATCACGATTGCCTACGCGAGCGTGTACGGCCATCTGAAGGCCGCCGTTGAGGAGCTCGCATCCGCGCTTGAGGCTCGCGGCCAGAAGGTTTCCGTCTTTGATCTGGCTCGCGACGACATGGCCGAGGCCGTTGAGGATGCGTTCCGCTACGACCGCCTGGTGCTCGCCTCCATTACCTATCAGGGCGAGATCTTCCCGTTCATGAGCACCTTTATCCACACGCTTGCCGAGCATGCCTACCAGAACCGCACCGTGGCGCTTGTCGAGGCCGGCTCTTGGGCGCCCGCTGCTGCCAAGGTTATGACCAAGGAGCTCGAGGGCATGAAGGACATCACCCTGACGCAGAACAAGGTAACCGTGCTGGGTTCGCTTAACGACGCCTCGCGCGCCCAGATCGAAGCCCTCGCCGACGAGCTCTCCAAGTAGCGATATTTCGCTTTTAACGCTCAGCTAGCACAACCACCACAAAGGGGACAGGCACCTTTGTGGTGGTTTTTATTTAGTTGGCCGCGATGACGAGGGCTGGACGTGCGCTGTCAGTGGCCTCGGCGATTGAGGTAGCGACGGCGCCATCGGGATCACGGTCCATCACGATGGCGTTGACGTCGGTCAGTTTGGCAAAGCGATACATGCCGCGTCCGTTGACCTTGCTGGCGTCCATGAGGGCAACGCCTTGACGGGCGGCGGAGATCATGGCTGTTTTGGTCTCGGCCATCTGCGGAAAGTCGGTGGTAAAGCCGCAACCGGGAACAAAAGCGCCGGGGCATATGATGGCAAGGTCGGCGTGGACCATTTGGAGCGCCTGCATAGTGAGCGGCCCATACAGATAACGATGGCCTTTGCGCAGCGCCCCGCCCAGCATGACGACATCGACCGAGGGCATGCTCTCGTCGATGTAATCGGCAATGGTAATGTCGGCCGTGATGACGGTAATGCCATCGCGCTGGTCGAGGAGCCGGACAAACTCGAGAGCGGTGGTGCCCGAGTCGACGAGCAGGGTGTCACCGTTGCCGACGAGTTCAATGGCGCTTTGTGCGATGGCCTGCTTGGCGGCGACATTGACGTTGATACGGCGATCCTGGGTGGATACGGTCAGTCGCTTCTGGAGCGACACAGCGCCACCATGCGTGCGGCGCAGCTTGCCGGACTCCGCGAGGGTGTCCAAGTCGGCGCGGGCCGTGACGGAGGACACGCCAAAGGTCTGGGCGATTTCTGCCACCTGCACCGAGGCGTTGTGTTCAAGCATCTCCATGATGGCGGCACGACGCTCATCGGCGAAAGCTCGGGTTGTTGCATGGGCCATATCCGCTCCATCATCGTCTGAAATTTGCAGGAATTGTGTTGAGTCTATTTTCGTTCATTTTCTTTTTAAGTAAGAAAACGCCTTTCGATTACTTATCTTTTCTATAAAAGAAAGATGATTCGCTTGAAAACTTCAATGTCGTATAGAGGAATCCGGTGCGAATCTCTTCCGTTTGCTTTTCAAAAACAAGCGTCTTGACCTGTGCGCCGCTGATATCTCATACGTGTGACGCCGTCAATTTTCATACAATGGTCGTAGCAAAACGCAAGGTAAAACGCCTTGTGAACAACTACGCCCGATGTCCAGATGCGGGCGAGGGAGAGGAGCAAACGCTCATGGCACTTGTTACCACCGAAAAGATGCTCAAGGACGCTCAGGCCGGCCACTACGCCGTAGGCGCGTTCAACGTCGAGAACCTCGAGTTTGTTATGGCCGTTCTGGCTGCTGCCGAGGAGACCAAGTCCCCCGTCATCATGCAGACCACCCCGGGCACCATCAAGACCGCTGGTCTGGATTACTTCTACGGCATGGTCAAGGCTGCCGCCGAGCGCGCTTCCGTGCCCGTTGCCCTGCACCTCGATCACGGCGATGGCTATGACCGCTGCATGCAGGCTTTCCGCACGGGCTACACCTCCGTCATGATCGACGGTTCGCACGAGTCCTTCGAGGACAACATTGCCCTGACCAAGTCCGTCGCCGACGCTGGCCGCGCCATGGGCGTGCCCGTCGAGGCCGAGCTCGGCAAGGTTGGCGGCAAGGAGGACGACGGTCCCGCGGTTGAGGGCGAGAGCCCCTACACCGATCCTGCCGAGGCCAAGGAGTTTGTTGAGCGCACCGGCTGCACCTCGCTGGCCATTGGCGTTGGCACCAGCCACGGCGTGTACACGAGCGATCCGCACATCGAGCAGTCCGTGGTCAAGGCCATCCGCGACGCCGTCGACGTGCCGCTGGTTCTGCATGGCACCTCCGGTGTGCCCGATGAGCAGGTTGCCGAGGCTGTGAAGAACGGCATCTGCAAGGTTAACTACGCTACCGAGCTGCGTCAGGCCTACACCAAGGGCTTCATGGCCTACATGGCCGAGAACCCCGCCTGCTTCGATCCTAAGAAGCCGGCCAAGGAGGGCATGCGTGAGATCACCGAGCTGGTTAAGATCCGCATGACCAACCTCAACTCTGTGGGCAAAGCAGAGTAACAGCAAGGGTACTCCGACTCGCTACATATCCCGGGGAGGGACGAGGGCTTAGTTCCCCAATCGTCCTCGGGCATGCAAAAAGCCTCGCTGCGCACTTCGTGCGGCGAGGCTTTTTGCCCCCTGCGGAAAGATTGGGGAACTAAGCCCTCGTCCCTCCCAGGTTGACCTACTCGAGGTCGTCGCCCTTGTGGCGTTGGGGCTGAAGGGGTGGGGCGCGAGGGGCGCCTTGTTGATGGGGGCTAGTATGCCCTTGCTTGGTTGGGGAAGGTTTTGTCTAGGGATGCTTGGAGCTTTTCGAAGGATGCTCGCAGGTTGAGGCACTGGTCGGTTGAGCGTTTTGGCTGCGAGGTGGGGGAGTCGAGGAGGCCGTTTCTCTGTGTCGGGGGGAAGGAGAAAAGGTTTGCATGGTTTAGGGATGGCTGCTGTGCTGCGTCTTTGGAAGAATGCATGCTTATGCGGCCTCCTCGATGTCCACCAAAAGGTTGCGCACGGGGTGTGCTGCTAGGTCCCGTGCGTTGGCAGTATTATGCCGCGGCTGCCGCAAAGAAGCGCTAAAGAAAGGCTTAACCTGGTTTGGTGTTACGATGAAACTGCAGGTCAGAGGTATCGAGTAACACTCTTGAAAGGTTTTGGGCTTAAGGGCTTTCTAAGGTTTGTGACGTGGATGTGGCGCGGACGTACGGAGCGTGTGAATGCACGCTGTTAGCGCTGCGGCTCTGCGGCGCGCATCTGCTCGATGACCTTTTCCATCGTGGCGTCGATGCGGTCTTTTTTGAGCTCGCATTCCCAGATGGTTATGGGCGTCCAGCCCATTTGAGTGAGTGCTGCCACGGCGGATCGGTCGCGCTCGACGTTGCGACGGAACTTTGCCTCCCAAAACTCAACATTGCGCTTGGGCTGGCTCGGATTGCACTTAGGGCAGCGATGCCAAAAGCAACCGTTGACGAAGATGGCGATCTTGCGGCCGGGGAAGGCGATGTCGGGTTTTCCGGGTACCTTCCATTCCAAGCGATAGCCCGTAAGGCCCGCGGCGCGCAGGCGCTGGCGAACGAGCAACTCGGGCTTGGTGTTGGCGCGCTTGTTGCCCTTCATAGACTTTTTGATGGCGGCTCGACGGCGGACCAGTTCGCGCTCGTCAGCGGAGAGGTCCGAGGTATCGATGCCGTCGAGCAGGCCGGGCTTGGGACGCTTTTTGCTGCGGCGTTTAGGTGCGCGCTTGGGTTTGGTGGCGGGTTTGTCGGTTGTGTTGGGCGCGGCGTCATCGGCGGAGCTTGCCTCAAGCCGATCTTCCTTTAACTCAATCAGAGCATCAATGAGCCCCTTGTCGGCGGGCATCCATTCCACCGTGGCAAGTGAGGTGCGTGGAATCCAGCGGATATCAAGCTGGCGGTCGTGTTTCTGGGGCTCGCCAGACTCTTTAGCCAGCGAGCAGTAGTAGCACTCCATGGAGAGATGAAAATCGGGGTAGTCGTACTCAACGGTATAGAAATCGCGCAGGTTGGTGACTTTGACCTGCAGCTCTTCCATAAGCTCGCGTCGCACGGCGTCTTCGGGTGTCTCGCCGCGCATGAGCTTGCCACCTGGGAACTCCCAAAGTCCCTGCATGTCGCCATAGCCGCGCTGCACGGCAAGCAGCTCATCGGATCCTTCCTTGCGAATGATCCCAGCGGCAACATGAACAGTCTTCAACAGGAGTCCTCCCTCAACATCAACACATAACAGGGTGGCTACCCGTACCTTACACAACGGTAAGGCAAGCGTAAGCCATATCGATGGTAGCCGACTCGTCTTCTTGCGACTATAGATGCCGTAGACTAATCGCAAGAAAGGACTCGGTATGCAAACCACGCACATGGCGACTCCGGTACTGGAGGTCGCGCATCTCGAAAAGGTATATGGAGCGCTGGGCAACGTGACCCGCGCGCTCAACGACGTCAGCTTTACCGTCAACCGCGGCGAATTTGTTGGCATCATGGGCGCTTCGGGCTCGGGCAAGTCGACGTTGCTCAACTGCGTGTCGACCATCGATAGCGCCACGAGTGGCACGATCCGCATCAACGGGCAGGACGTAACACGCATGAAGCAGGCTAAGCTTTCGCAGTTCCGCCGCGAGGAGCTCGGCTTCATCTTCCAGGACTCTAACCTGCTCGATACGCTCACGGCACGCGAGAACATCGCCCTGCCGCTCACCATCGCCCGTGTGAATTCGGCCGAAATCTCGACCCGCGTGCAGGACGTGGCCGCGCGTCTGTCCGTGAGCCAGGTGCTCGACAAATATCCCTACCAAATGTCCGGCGGCCAGCAGCAGCGCGTCGCTGCCTGCCGCGCGCTCGTCACCGACCCCACTATGATTATGGCCGACGAGCCCACCGGCGCCCTCGATTCCAAGAGCGCCCGCCTGCTGCTCGAGAGCCTGGAGGCCCTGAATCGCCGCCTGCGCGCCACCGTGCTCATGGTCACGCACGACAGCTTTGCCGCCAGCTACACGAGCCGTGTGCTGTTTATCCGCGACGGCAAGATCTTCACCGAGTTGCGCCGCGGCGACACCGACCGCCGAGAGTTCTTCGACCGCATTATGGAGGTCGTTGCCATGATGGGCGGTGAGGGCTCCGATGCTCTGTAAACTCGCTTGGGGCAACGTCCGCCGCGCCGGCCGCGACTACCTCGTCTACCTTTTGACGCTCACCCTGGGCGTCACGGTCTTCTATGCCTTTAGCACCATCTCGATGCAGGTCGACATCGCCGGCATCGATGAAGAGGGCTTGGCGCAGGTTATGGGCAGCATGCTCGGCTACCTGACGTACTTTTTGGCCGGTGTCATGGCCATTTTGATGGTGTACGCCAATAACTTCATCATGAAACGCCGCAAAAAGGAGTTTGGCCTGTACCAGGTGCTCGGCATGGGGCGCGGGCGCGTCGCCACGATCATGGCGCTCGAGACCGTGATAGTATCGGTCGTGGCCTTTGTCGCCGGCATCGTGCTGGGTGTGGGACTCTCCCAGCTCATGACGTTCTTTACGGCTTCGCTCTTTAAGACACAGATCGCCAATTTCCACTTCTTTTTCTCGGTGCATGCGTTCAACCTGACCCTTGCCTGCATGCTCGTGATGTTTGTGCTCACGCTACTGCTGAACCTTCGCGCCGTGCGTCGTACCAAGCTCATCGAGCTTATGGGTGCCGAGCGTCGCAACGAGAGCATCAAGACACGCAATCCCTGGATCGCGATTGCCATCTTTGCCGTGGGCGTGGTGCTTGTGGGCGTGGCCTATTACCGTCTGCTACGTGATGGATTCCCGCTAACCGCGACGGACAGCAAGCTGCAAGAGGCCATGAGCCAGTTTGGCATTACGACCGCTATGGTTACAGTGGGCACCTTTGCCCTGTTCTGGGGACTTTCGGGCATGCTTATCAAGCTGCTGCAGAGCCTGCGCAGCGTGTATTGGCGCGGCCTCAATATGTTTACCGTGCGTCAGCTTTCGGCCAAGGTCAACACGGTGTGCTTTTCGATGGGCGTCATCGCGATGATCCTGTTTTTGGCCATCACCTCGGTGACGTGCGGTATGTCGATCGCCAACGTGATGAACGAAAACCTGGAGCGCTATACGCCGGCGGATATGTCGCAGACGTATATCTATTACGCGTCCGATAGGCTCGACTACTACAAGAAGTATGTCAATCCTTCCGAGGCCGATCGCATGGTGCTGGCAGACGCAACGGTCGATTTGTACTCTGCATGGCACGGTGACCGTATCGATCCCGATAACGTTGCGGAAAGTATCAAGGGCAAGTCGGCAGATAATGGCAACGAGGCCGGAAAGAAGGTCAATATCGCCGATGTTGCCGGCGAGCATGTGCAGATTGATTCGTATCTGAGCTATACGCTTGGCGGCTCGGATCCTTCGGTGACGGCGGGCGAGATGTGCAAGGCCATGGGCGAAAAGCTCCCCAAGGCGCTCGAGGGTAGCAATGCCGATGATATGGACCTGTTTGTGACGCCGGCGAGCCAGTACAACAAACTGCGCCAGATGATGGGCGAGGAGCCGGTGAACATTGGCCGCGACCAGTACTTGCTTACGTGCGATATGGGCGGCGAGTTGGGCGACCTGTACACCAAGTACATGGCTGGGGGCCATACCCTCACCTTGGGCGGACATGAGCTCAAGCCCGCAGCCGATAAGTCGGACGAGGACACGGCTGCCATCGCCAACTCGGCACTCGGCAGCAATCCCGGTACCGTGGTCGTAGCCGACGAGCTGCTGTCCCAGCTTAACCTGCAGCCGTATTCCAGTAATCTGCTCGTTAACTACAAGCAGGGGATGGATGTGACCAAGGCAGACGAGAGCATTAAATACACCATGCTCGACAATCTGCTCGTTGACGGCAAGGAGCCGGGGTCGTGGGGAATCTTCATGACACGCTCCGAGATCTATACGCAGGCGGCGCAGATGAACGGCATGATTAGCTATCTAGCCATCTATATTGGCTTTGTACTGGTCGTTGCATGTGCGGCAATTCTGTCGATCCAGCAGCTCTCCAATGTGGCCGACGGAAGCCGCAGCTATCGCGTGCTGGCGCAGATCGGCTGTGACGACCGCCAGATTCGCCATTCGGTGATGGCGCAGCAAGCGGTGTTCTTCCTGTTCCCGCTGACAGTGGGTCTGGCGCACTCCTTTGTGGCGCTCAAGGTGATCATCGAGCTGGTGAGCACGTTTGGCAACATGAGCATCGGCGGCACGGTGGGCCTCACATGTGCGATTTTCCTGGCAGCCTATGGCGGCTATTTCCTGGTGACCTACCTCATGAGCACCGGCATGGTGCGAGCCGCCATCGCCACCCGCTACAGCGAGTAGCAAGCGGGCAAAACCGTCGCAAAACCAACGCAAACAACCGCCGCGGAGGGAGTCGGCCCCCTTCCGCGGCGGTTTTTTGTCTATCGGATGCCTCTCAGATGCAAGTGAGTAGACTTTTTTGGATCTGTCGAGCACACCACGACAAGTGCTCAATAAAACCGCAGGTCAGCGCTGTGGCGATTCGGGGTGTGCTCGGCCTCCTGCAAAAAGTCTACTCACTTGGTTTTGGCTGCTAGAAGACCGCCGTGAGGGAAGGCAACTTCCTCGCGGCGGTTGGCGTTCGCCCAGATAAAACCTGCCAAAATAAACCTGTCTCTTTTTGGCATGTCCCTTTTGGCGTGGCTGATTGCTTTGGGCTGTCTTGGAGAAAGCCCGTGAGGCGGCACACAGGCTAATCCTGCGTGTCGCCTCCGTACATGTAGACGATAAAGCCGTCGCCGGTGTCTTGGCTGTGATCCTCCAGGATGCGTTTCATGTTGAGGTGCTCGTAGAACTGCCAGTCAGAGTTGCAGTCGCTCATCAGGAAGAACTTGGTGCACCCGGCTTTGGCGAGTTCGGCGCGCGCAAGGTCGATGAGCTCGCGGCCGAGTCCCTTGCCCTGCCACTCGGGCACAATGATGATCAGGTTGAGCTGGCCCTGGGCATACTCGTTGCCCGTGGCGGCAAAGCGATCGGCCGTGGCCTTTTCGCGACTGTCGCCAAAGAGCGAGCCCTCGAGTTTGGCATCGGCGGTCTTTGCCATCTCGGTTGCCTGGGCGAACATCTCGTCGTAGCAGGGTACCCACGTGGGGTTGGTACGCGGCTTGCCGTCCTCGAAGATGCCGATGCAGCAGGCGGCGATAATGCGGCCCTCTGCCTCGGCAACGAGCGCGATAGGGGAGCGCTGCAGCTGCATGGCAATGTTGAAGCGCGCGCAGAAATCGGCAGCTTCGACGTCGCCGCGGTTGCGTAGCGTGTTGCACCACAGCCGGTTGTAGATGGCGGCGATACCATCCAGGTCGTCGAGCGTGGCGGCGCGCAGGGTTACGTTGTCAAGGCTCATGGAGGCTCCTTCCAAGTTGGGTCAGGCTATCTATGAGTGTGGCATGGCCGCAGGGGCGCCGCATCAACCATTCGGTAGACGACCCCCGATTCCACGGGGGCGGAGAGATAGTCATTGGGGACGTTCTTAAACGACTAGGCAAACAAGAACGTCCCCAACGACTACTCATTTAAGTACGTCCCCAATGAGTGCCCCCAATGAGTGTGCAGCCAAGGTGATGCCGTTGTTTTGGCAACGACAGCGAAAACCCGCCAGAGCGAGCAAGGTGCCTTGAAACAAGGCGGCATTGACCTTTTGGTCATGCCGCCGAAGTTGAAAGGCAGATTGCCGCTCTGGCGGGTTTGCAGCGTCGAGCCGTTACGCGGGTTGGTAAACCCGCGTAACTAAACCCGCTCTGCGATCTCGTGGATGAGGTAGTCGGTCTTTTCCCAGCCTAGGCACGGGTCGGTGATCGACTTACCAAAGACGCCGCCGTCGACCGGCTGGTTGCCATCCTCCAGGTAGGACTCGATCATAAAGCCCTTGACCAGCTTGGAGATGGACTCGTTGCGGCGGCAGCTGTCGAGCACCTCTTTGCAAATGCGATACTGCTCCAGCGGACGCTTGCCCGAGTTGTCGTGGTTGCAGTCGATGACCGCTGCGGGATTGGCATAGCCGGCGTGCTCGGTATAGCGCTCGGCCAGGCGCTCCAGGTGCTCGTAGTGGTAATTGGGGTAGGTGCGCCCATCGAGACCGATGTAGCCACGCATAACGGCGTGCGCGAGCGGATTGCCGTCGCACTCGACCTCCCAGTTGCGGAAGATAAAGCTCTGGTGCGCCTGCGCGGCGTAAATGGAGTTGAGCATAACGGTGGTAGAGCCAGCAGTGGGGTTCTTCATGCCGACGGGTACCGAAATACCGCTCGACACCAGGCGATGCTCCTGGTTCTCGACCGAGCGTGCGCCCACGGCAACATAGCTCAGCAGGTCAACGAGGTACTGGTAGTTGGACGGATAGAGCATCTCGTCGGCGGTAAAGAAGCCCGTTTCCTCAATAACGCGCAGGTGCATATGGCGGATGGCCTTGACGCCCTCGAGCAGGTCGTCGGGAGCCTCGGGGTTGGGGTTGTGCAACAGGCCCTTGTAGCCGGTGCCCTTGGTGCGCGGCTTGTTGGTATAGACGCGCGGAATGATGATGAGCTTGTCCTTGACCTCCTCGGCGGTCTTGGCCAGTCGGTTCATGTACTCAAGTACCGAGTCCTCGCGGTCGGCAGAGCACGGGCCGATGATGAGCACCTTGCGCGCGTCCTCGCCGGTAAAGACCTTGGCGACCTCGGCGTCGAATGCCTGCTTTTTGGCGGTAAGCTCGGCGGAAAGTGGCATTTCCTCGCGGATCTCCATGGGGATCGGCAGCCTGCGTTTGAAATCCATGGCCATACGGGGCCTCCTCAATCAATTGATGGCATCGAGAACATTGTCGAATGCCCGGCATTATCCGCTGTCGCACGCTAAAGTGCAACCCCTCGCCGCCCTGAAACCTACCAAATAGGGACAGGTTTATTTTGGCAGGTTTTATCTGGGGAAACGTCGGTGTATACCGGAGGGAGTGGCGCTTCGCGGGGCCCTATGGCTGTTGTCGGTTCCCCGGGAAACACCCTGTGGGCAAAAAATGGCAAATATGAGTACTGTTGCTATTGTAGTGCCATATTGCCGGCAAAAGATAATAGACATAACAGAAAATATGTTCATTAACCTAACACATATAAGCCCGCTATAGAGCTATTTGAGTAATTTAGGAGCGCGTGCAAGCCGTGTGAGCAGCATTTGGTGCTGTTTTGGCTGTTACTAAAAAGGTGACAGTACTCATATTTGCCATTTTTTGTCCACGGGGTCTGGATGGCGCCGTCAATCAGGTCTCAGGGGAGGCGCTTCGAGGCCCAAAGGACACAAAACGGGGGCGCAGGTTGTCCTGCGCCCCCGTTCTCGGGCGTTATTCGCTCCTTGCGGCCGAATTTATGCCGCTTCGTCGAACTGCGAGTTGTACAGATCGGCGTAGAAGCCACCCTGGGCGAGTAGCTCGTCGTGCGTGCCCTTCTCGACGATGTCGCCGTCGCGGATTACCAGAATCACGTCGGCGTTTCGGATCGTGGACAGGCGATGCGCGATAACAAAGCTGGTACGGCCCTGCATCAGCGCATCCATGGCGCGTTGAATAAGCTCCTCGGTACGGGTATCGACGTTGGAAGTCGCCTCGTCCAAAATCAGCGCCGGACGGTCGGCCAAAATGGCACGGGCGATGGTCACGAGCTGGCGCTGGCCCTGCGACAGGTTAGTGCCCTCTTCGTTGATCATAAAATCGTAGCCGCCGGCAAGCGTATGGATAAAGTGGTCACAGCGCGCTGCGCGTGCAGCTGCCTCGACCTCGGCATCGCTCGCATCGGGACGTCCGTAGCGGATGTTCTCGCGGATCGTGCCGTTAAACAGCCAGGTATCTTGCAGCACCATGGCAAACTCGCCGCGCAGTGCCGCGCGATCCCAGTCTCGCACGTCGACACCCTCGACACGCAGCGAACCGCCGTCCACGTCGTAGAAGCGCTGCAGCAGCTTGATGAGCGTGGTCTTGCCGGCGCCGGTGGGGCCGACGATGGCGATGGTCTGACCGGGCTGTGCCTCGCAGCTAAAGTCGTGGATGATGGTCTTGTCGGGCGTGTAGCCAAACTTGACATGGTCAAACTCCACGTGGCCGGGGCGCTTCTCGGGAATCTGCGCGTCGGCCTTCTGCTCTTCCTCGGGCGCGGCCAGGAACTCAAACACGCGCTCGGTGGAGGCGGCCATCGACTGCATCGTGTTGCTCACGTTGCCCAGCTGCTGCACCGGCTGCGTAAAGTTGCGAACGTACTGGATAAAGCTCTGAATGTCGCCGGGCGTGGCATTGCCGGTCAGCGCGAGCTGCGCGCCTACCACGACGACGCCCACGTAGCCCATGTTGCCCACCAGACTCATAAGCGGCATCATCAAGCCCGACAGGAACTGCGAGCGCCAGCCGCTAATAAAGAGTCGGTCGTTTTGGCGGTCGAACTCCTCGATTGAGGCCTCGGCGCGGTCGAACACCTGGATGACGTTCTGGCCGGCAAAGTCCTCCTCGATAATGCCGTTGACGGTGCCAAGGACTTGCTGTTGCTCGCGGAAGTACGGCTGCGAGAAGTGAATCATTACGGTCAGGATAATCGCGGCGGCCGGCAGCGTGAGCACGGTGACGCCGGTAAGCGGCAGGCTGATCGAAAGCATCATGACGAGCACGCCGATAATCTGCGTCACCGACGTGATGAGCTGCGTCACGCTCTGGTTGAGCGACTGGCCGAGCGTGTCGACGTCGTTGGTGATGCGACTGAGCACGTCGCCCTTGCTGTGGCCGTTGAAGTAGCTCATCGGAACGACAGCGATTTTGGCGGCGATCTCCTTGCGCATGCGGTAGCAGATCTTTTGCGTGACGCCGGTCATGAGCCAGCCTTGGATCAGGCTGCAGGCAGAGCTCGCCAGATACAGACAGAGCAAAAAGCCGAGCGTCTTGGCGATCCAGACAAAGTCGACATCGCCGGTGCCGTTGACCTTGGCAACCAAGCCCTCGAACAGTTTGGTAGTAACCTGGCCGAGCACCTTGGGCCCCACAATGTTAAAGATGACCGAGCACACGGCAAAGGCGACGGCGGTAAACACGGCAATCTTGTGCTGGCCGATATAGCCGAGCAGCTGCCTCATGGTGCCCTTAAAGTCCTTGGCCTTTTCGCCGCGGCCCATGCCACCCATGCGGCCCATGGGACCGCGCTGGCGGGTTGGCTTGGGAATCTGAGTCTTGGTTTCGTCTGCCATTAGCGCTCGCCTCCTTCCATAACGGCTTCAATCTCTTCTTGGGTAAGCCCCAGCTCCTCGGCGGAAAGCTGTGACTGTGCGATCTCCAGGTACGCCGGGCAGCTGTGCAGCAGCTCCTCGTGCGTACCGGTGCCCACCACGTGGCCGTCGTCGAGCACGATGATCTGGTCGGCGTGCATGATGGTCGCGATGCGCTGGGCCACGACCACGAGTGCGGCGTCGGTAACGTTTTTGGCCAGCTCCTCGCGCAGGCGCGCGTCGGTCTTGTAGTCGAGGGCGCTAAACGAGTCATCGAACACCACGACCTCGGGCTTTTTGGCCAACGCGCGGGCGATGGCCAGGCGTTGGCGCTGACCGCCCGAGACATTGGAGCCGCCCTGGCTGATGGGGGAGTCGTAGCCGCCCTCGCGCTCGGCGATAAAGTCTTCCGCCTGGGCGACGCGTGCTGCCTGGCGCATATCCTCGTCACTTACCATGTCGCCGGCAAACTTGAGGTTGCTCTCGATGGTGCCCGAGAACAGGCGCCCCTGCTGCGGGATGTAACCGATGCGGCGGCGAAGCTCGGAGAGGGTCATATCGCGCACGTCGACGCCGTCGAGCGAAATGCTGCCGCCCGTCACGTCGTACAGGCGCGGAATCAGCTGCACGAGCGTGGACTTGCCCGAACCCGTGGAGCCAATGATGCCGAGCATCTGGCCGGCGTGCGTGGTGAAGTTTACGCCGCTAATGACGTCGGCGCGGGCATCGGGATACTGGAAGCTCACGTCGCGGAAGGTGAGCTCACCGCGCGGCGCGCTGGCTGCGGGCAGTTTGGGCGAGGCAGGGTCGTTGATGCTCGTGGGGCAGGTGATGACCTCTTCCACGCGCTCGGCTGCGACCTCGGCGCGGGGCAGGATGACCGAAACCATGGTGAGGATCATAAACGCCATGACGATCTGCATGGTATAGGAGATAAACGCCATCATGTTGCCGACCTGCATCACGCCGTCGGACACGCCCTGGGCGCCAAACCAGACGATAAGCACGGTGATGCAGTTCATGACGAGCATCATGAGCGGCATCATAAAGCTCATGGCGCGGTTGGTGTAGAGCTGCGTGGTCATCAGGTCGAGCGACGCCTTGTCAAAACGCTCGAGCTCATGCTCCTCGCGGTTGAACGAACGGATAGGCATAAGGCCGTCGAGCAGCTCGCGGGCGGTAAGGTTCACACGGTCCACAAAGCTCTGCATCTTTTTGAACTTGGGCATGGTGAGGCCCATAAGCACGCCGACGACGGCCGAGACCGCGATGATGGCCACGGCGATGGTCCACTCCAAGCCGGTGTGGTTGGCTAGGACACGCATGACAGCGACGATGCCCATGACGGGGGCCATCAGGCACATGCGGATGAACAGGGTTGCGGCCATCTGGATCTGCTGAATGTCGTTGGTGCAGCGGGTGATGAGCGAGGCCTGGCTAAACTTGCCCACCTCGGCCGGCGAGAAGTGCATAACCTTGTTGAAGGTCTCGTGGCGCAGGTCGCGGGCGATGGAACAGGCGGTGCGCGAGGCCACGGCACCGGTCAGGATGGTGGCGACGAGCGACACGAGGCACAGACCAAACATCGTGGTCGCCATGCGGCTCAGGTAGGCGTTCTGCACGTCAGCGGGGTCGATGCCCTGCGCCTTGTACTCGTCCTGTACATAGCTCACGGCGCGCTGGGTCACGATGGAGCCCGACATGGAGCCCATTTTGTCCGCCATTTGGTTGGCGCCCTCGACGAGCTTGCTTTGGTCTACCAGACCGCCCTCGACACCCAGGCGCAGGCTCTTCATGGTGATCTTACCGCCGTCGGCGTCGATCTGCTTTTGCATGTTCTGCGCCGCTGCGGCCTTCTGCTGCATCTCGGCGAGCTGCTCGGGCGTCATCGCCGCCATCTGCTCGGGGGAGGGCATGGCCTGGGCAGCGTTACTGTCTTTCTCGCTGGACGAGCCCATCATGTCGCCCATGGAGCTGGCGTCGATGCCCTGGTTGAGAGAAAGGACGACGGTCTCGGGCAGGCTCATAATGTCGGCAATCTTGCCTCCATCGGCACGCTCTTCCTCGGTGCCCTTGTACGTTCGAATGTCGTTTTTGTCAGCCTTGCTAAACACGGCCTCCACTGCCTTGGCGTCCTTGGCGCTCATAAAGAGCTCAAGGTCGTCGAGCGATTCGGCGCGAATGGTGTCGGGTATGGGCGAGGCGATGCCGCCTTGCTGCACGCCCACGTCGACGATGTCGCTCATATAGGTAGGAAGTGCCAGGTCGGCATTGCAGCTGATTACGATAAGTACGATAGCCGTGAGTAGCGCCAGGATATGCTTTTTAAAGAGCTTGAGAATCCTCACTCGGCATCTCTCCTTTCTTGATTGCGATCGATAATTTCGTTGGCACGCCTTAGGAGGCGCACCATCTCTTGGGTATCTGTTTCGCCGAGCTGCTCGAGGAAGGCCGCGGTGCGTTTCTCGAATTCCCGACGTTTGATTTCGAGATCTTGTCGGCCTTTGTCGGTCACCGTGACGTGTACGCGACGACGGTCGGTCTTTGAGTGCTCGCGCTCGACCCAGCCCTTGGTTTCGAGGGCGCGCAGGATGTTGGCGATGCGGGCGCTCGAGACCCAGGCGCGATCAGCGAGTTCGCTCGGCGTGAGCGAACCGCCAGCGAGCATGAGAGCGCGCATGACAGCCATCTCGCCGCCGAGAGCTTTGTCCGCAAAGCGCGAAATGCGCTGATGCATGCTGCCAAACTCAGTTAAGAGCTGGTGCCCAAGCTCATGGAAATCGGTATCTTCCACCGAAAACCCCTAACACTAGAAACTATTTTCGGTGAAAGATGATACCCTTGCACGCGTACCCTATGCGGTAGATTTTGGGACATGTCCCAAAAAACTACTTGGCCGCTAGGCAATATAAAGAGCGCATAAAGACTTAAAATCATTCAATTGCTGAAGCGTTTCAAAGAACTATTATGCACGCGGTTAGGCGAGGGGTTGTCACCACCATGACGACTAGGACTCATATAATCGCCACGTGCGATGCTCCAACTTCCCGCAAGGAGACACCTGAATCAAGGGGGTTGGAGTCATGGCATTTGACTTCACGGGTAAAACCGCGATCGTTACCGGTGGCACTCAGGGCATTGGCCTCGAGATCGCCAAGGGCATCGTCGCGGGCGGCGGACATGTCGCGCTCATCGCAAGGAACGCTGCTAAGGGCGAGGCCGCTGTGGCCGAGCTTGGCGAAGGCAACAAGTTCTACCAGCTCGATGTTGCCGATGCGCCCAAGGCGCGCGAGACCGTCGAGCAGATTTTCACGGACCTGCCGCAAACCAACACTCTGATCAACTGCGCTGGCGTCATCAGCGCCAAGAAGTTTGACGAGATCGATGACACCGAGTGGCGTCGCACCATCGACATCAACCTCAACGGTACCTTCACTATGATGAATGCCGTGTACCCGCACTTTAAGGCGGCACATGCCGGCACTATCGTCAACGTGAGCTCCGTTGCTGGCAAGATCGGTGGCGGCCTGCTCGGCACCGCTGCCTACGCCAGCTCCAAGGCCGGTGTTAACGGTCTAACCAAGGCAGTCGCCAAGGAAGGCGGCAAGTTTGGTGTCCGCTGCAACGCTGTATGCCCGTCGCTCACCCTTACCGATATGACCTCGATTCTCTCTGACGAGAACTCTCAGCGCATCATCAACGGTATCCCTCTGGGCCGCGCCGCCCAGGCCAGTGAGCCTGCGCAGATGGTGCTGTTCTTCGCTTCCGACCTCGCCAGCTTCGTGAACGGCGAGATCGGTGACTGCGACGGCGGCATCGTCCTGGACGGGTAATACCCCGCGATGATTATTCGGCGACGGCTCCTGCGACTCGGGACCGTCGCCTTCTTTCTGACATAGGCGCGTGCGACTACGATTCGCATGCATCCAAAGGAGATATATATGAGTGAATCGACTGCGGTGGAGGCGCCGGCGGCAAAGGAGCCGTTCTTTAAGATGTCCTCCATCCCGGGTGCCAATATTTTGGTGCCGCTTTTGTTGGGCTGCCTGCTCAACACGCTATTCCCCGACCTGTTCAAAACGCTCGGCAGCTTTACGCTTGGCATGACTCAGCAGGGCGCCGGCCCGCTCGTGGGCGCTTTTTTGCTCATCGTCGGTACGACGATTTCGTTTAAGAGTGCTCCTGCCGCCGCTGCCCGCGGTGCCATCATCATCGCCGTCAAGCAGATCGTGGTCGTTGCTGTGTCGCTGCTCATCCTTTATGTGTTCAACGACAACTTGTTTGGCATCTCTGCCATGGTGATGCTGGCGGCTTGTACCGGCGCCAACAACGCTATGTACGCTGGACTGATGGGTACCATGGGCAACGAGGCCGAGCGTGGCGCTGTCGCCATCACCACGCTCGTTGTCGGCCCTCCGGTCACGATGATCGTGCTCGGTGCTGCCGGTCAGGCTCCGATTGGCTGGTCGCTCGTGGGCGCCATCCTTCCGATTGTCGTTGGCATTATCCTGGGCAACCTGTTCCCCAGCTTTAAGAAGATGATGGCACCGGCACTTTCCGCCATCATTGTGCTCGTCTTCTTTGCCATGGGCTCGACCATGACCTTTGGCCAGCTCATTAATGGCGGTCTCCCCGGTATTCTGCTCGGCGTGATCTGCTCGGTGGTCTTTGCAATTCCCGTTGTCGCGGTCGATAAGCTCACGGGCGGTACGGGTGTCGCGGGTGCGGCCATTTCGAGCTGCGCCGGAGCCAATGTGGCCACGCCTGCTGCCATGGCAAGCGTCAACGAGGCCTTGTACGGCGGTGCGGTGCTCGCGACGGCCACGGCACAGGTTGCTGCCTGCGCAATCGTTACGGCTATTTTGACCCCGCTGGTCACCAGCTGGTGCTACAAGCATTTTGAGGGCCAGGGCAACGGCGATAGCAAGGCAACGACCGACAAGGCCGTCGCAGCTGCCTAATGCCAAGCGGCAATCAAAGCTAAAAACTAGTCACGCCACAGGGCGGCCACGGGGGATCCCGTGGCCGCCCTGCAGTTTCTGTAGGGTCTCTGGAACACTTTACCCTGCTAAAGCTGGCATAACAGCTAGAGTGAACGTCGTACAAAGGCAAGGAAAAATACCAAACAAATCGGTGAACGGTAGTTGTTCGCGCTCGCATTTCCTGCGGGTTTGTAAAAAACGCCTTTATGATATAAAAAAAGAAACATATAACAGCCCAGATGGAGAGGGTCGCTATGTTATCCTTCTCAAACGGGTGAAATCTTGGGTTTTGGGTTGTAGTTCCAAGGTGGACAAACGTTTTCCCTGCACCAACGTGTGGTGAAGAACGGAAGAAGCCGGTAGTGCAAGCCGAACATTCAAGAATTCAATAAGCAGCGGTGTGAGAGAGCGCCGCATTACACGTAACTAGGAGCGTGGTTACACAATGCAGGAGGCATGGGAAGGCTTCAAGGAAGGCATCTGGACGGGAGAAGTTGACGTCCGAGACTTCATCCAGAAGAACTACACCCCCTACGAGGGCGACGAGTCGTTCCTCGCCGGCCCGACCGAGCGTACCAAGGAGCTGTGGGGCGAGGTTCTCGACCTGCTGCTTAAGGAGCGCGAGCAGGGCGGTGTCCTCGATATGGACACCAAGACCGTTACGGGTATCGTGAGCCACCCCGCTGGCTACATCGATAACGCCCACCGCGAGAAGGAGACCATCGTCGGTCTCCAGACTGACAAGCCGCTCAAGCGCGCGCTGCACGTCAACGGTGGTATCCGCATCGCTTGCCAGGCTGCCAGCCAGCACGGCTATAAGGTCGACGAGAACGTTGTCGAGCGCTACACCTTCGAGCGCAAGACCCACAACGCTGGCGTCTTCGATGTTTACACCCCCGAGATGCGTGCTTGCCGCTCGGCTCACATCATCACCGGTCTGCCCGATGGCTATGGCCGCGGCCGCATCATCGGCGACTACCGTCGTGTTGCCCTGTACGGCGTCGACTACCTGATTAAGGACAAGGAGGCCCAGAAGGCTTCCACCCCGACGGTCATGACCGCCGACAACATCCGCGATCGCGAGGAGCTGCAGGAGCAGATCCGCGCCCTCGGTGAGCTCAAGATGATGGCCGAGACCTATGGTTTCGACATTTCCAACCCTGCTACCAACACGCAGGAGGCCATCCAGTGGATGTACTTCGCCTACCTGGCTTCCGTCAAGGAGCAGAACGGCGCCGCTATGTCCATCGGCCGTACCTCTACGTTCATCGACATCTACGCTGAGCGCGACCTTGCCAACGGTACCTTCACCGAGGAGCAGATCCAGGAGTTCGTGGATCACTTCATCATGAAGCTCCGCATGGTCAAGTTTGCCCGTACCCCCGAGTACCAGGCCCTGTTTACCGGCGATCCGCAGTGGGTCACCGAGTCCATCGGCGGCATGGGTGTTGACGGCCGTACGCTCGTTACCAAGATGAGCTACCGCTACCTGCACACGCTCGAGAACATGGGCACCAGCCCCGAGCCCAACATGACCGTTCTGTGGTCGACCCGTCTGCCCGAGAACTTCAAGAAGTTCTGCGCCAAGACTTCTGTCGCCAGCTCCTCGATCCAGTACGAGAACGACGACCTCATGCGCGTTTACCACGGCGACGACTACGGCATCGCCTGCTGCGTGTCCTCCATGCGCATTGGCAAGGAGATGCAGTTCTTCGGCGCCCGTGCCAACCTGGCCAAGTGCCTGCTCTACGCACTCAACGGCGGTGTTGACGAGGTCTCCAAGAAGCAGGTCGGCCCCAAGTATCGCGCCGTCGAGGGCGATACGCTCGATTACGACGACGTTGTGGCCAAGTACAACGACATGATGAAGTGGCTCGCTGGCGTGTACGTCAACTCGCTGAACATCATTCACTACATGCACGACAAGTACTGCTACGAGCGCATCCAGATGGCTCTGCATGACAAGCACGTGCACCGCTGGTTCGCTACGGGTATCGCTGGCCTTTCCGTCGTGGCTGACTCCCTGTCCGCCATCAAGTACGCCAAGGTCCACCCCGTCCGTGACGAGAACGGCATCATCGTCGACTTCGAGACCGAGGGCGAGTTCCCCAAGTACGGTAACGACGACGACCGCGTCGACCAGATCGCTCACGACGTTGTGCACCAGTTCATGGAGTACATCCGCATGAACGACACCTACCGCAACTCCGTGCCCACGACCTCGGTTCTGACCATCACCTCCAACGTCGTGTACGGCAAGAAGACCGGTTCTACGCCTGATGGCCGCAAGGCTGGCCAGCCCTTCGCCCCGGGTGCTAACCCCATGCACAAGCGCGATAGCCACGGCGCCATCGCTTCGCTGTCTTCGGTTTCCAAGCTCCCGTTCCGCGATGCTCAGGACGGCATCTCCAACACCTTCTCCATCATCCCGGGTGCGCTCGGCAAGGAGGACCAGGTGTTCTTTGGCGATATCGACCTTGATCAGCTGGGCGAGTAACTATTGTTAGTGCTATACTAACAATAACGATTACTGATTAGTGCGCCGGTTTCGGCCGGCGCCTATCGATCGAAGGAGACACATTATGAAGGTTTCTGAAGTTTCCGAGACTCAGGCCGATAACCTGGTCCACATGCTCGACGCTTACGCCGAGAAGGGTGGCCACCACCTGAACATCAACGTCTTCAACCGTGAGACGCTGCTCGACGCTCAGGCTCACCCCGAGAAGTACCCGCAGCTGACCATTCGCGTTTCCGGCTACGCCGTGAACTTCCACACGCTCACCAAGGAGCAGCAGGACGAGGTCATTTCGCGTACCTTCCACAACAAGTTCTAAAGGGGTTTAACTCCCGCAGGATCGCTGGGGCTGTTTGGGCTACCTCCCAAAACGTCCTCGGACATGCAAGAAGCCCTCGCTGCGCACTTCGTGCGGCGAGGGCTTCTTGCGTCCTGCGGAATATTTTGGGAGGTAGCCCAAACAGCCCCGGCGGGGTCCTGTGTAGTTACCCTTTAGGCGGAACTCTCCTAATGGGTTGAGCGTTCTGGATTCTTGCTTGCTACCGTTTATCGCGTATAGCTACCGTTTGCGGAATAAGTAACACTCCTTAATAAACCGTGTAGAATCTCAGATAAGCACGGAGTTTTCCAGGGAGACGCTGTCCTTTGTTGTGTGCAAGGGGCGGCGTCTCTTTGGCGCTTGGAGGCCGTTCTGCAGCAGGACGGCGGACGTGCGTCACATATTCAAAAGCCAACGTCGAGATGGGTTGTGATGATAATGGGCAAGTACGTAATCGTGGTTGAGTCTGGTTCGGATGTGACGCCGGAGCTCTGCGAGCGCTATGGCATCGTGCGCGTGCCCATGCATGTCACGATTGGTGACGAGACCGTCGAAGACGGATCGATCGACCCGCTCGAGATTTACTCGCGCTGCAACGAGTTTGGTGTGATGCCCAAGACCAGCGGTTGCTCGCCGGCGGATTTTGCGCATGTGTACGACCGCATCCACGCCGAGCGGCCCGATGCGACCATTTTGCATCTTGCGTATTCCGAGGTTACGACCTGCTCGCATCAGTCGTCGAAGATTGCGGCAAAGGGCCGCGATTACGTCTTCTCCATGGATACGCGCTTTGTGTCGGTGGGCCAGTCGCTTGTCGCCGTTGAGACCGCCAAGTATATCGAAGCCCATCCGGATGCTACCGTCGACGAGATTTTCGCCTTTACCAATTCGGTGATGGACCGCGTGCTGCTGGGCTTTGTTCCTACGGACCTTGCCTTCCTTAAGGCGGGTGGTCGCTTGTCCAACGTCGCGTTTCTTGGCGCCCATCTGCTCAAGATTAAGCCCTGCATTGAGGTAACGGGTGGCAAATTCGTGGCGACCAAGAAGCTCCGCGGCTCTATGCTCAAATGTGCCCGTGCCTTTATTGACCACATGGTTGCGAAGGGCGATATTGATTACTCGCACATTGGTTTGGCGTATTCAGTGGGCCTTTCCGAGGAGCTGCGCGACGATATGGAAGTCTATGCGCACGACCTGGGCTTTAAGGACGTTACCTGGACTCAGGTCGGCGGCGTCATCTCGAGCCACTGCGGCCCGACCGCCTTCGGTGCGGTGGTCACGCTTAAGGCGTAAAGGCCGCAGGCGAGCGTTCTCCAGCCTGACATCTCGACGTAGCCCCCAGCCTTGGTGATGGGGGATAGATTAAAACGTGCCGTTCTATTCCGAGGCGTTTAAACGCAAACGCATGGGCTAGAATGACTCTGGCATTTTAATTGGTTGCATCCAGGGAGAGGCAAGGTAGCGCGAATGGCAGAAATGACGCTTGAGGGTGTGGACGCTCGTCCCGAGGACTCTGCGTTTGCCCTTGGCCGCGTGCATTCGATCGAGACGATGGGAACGGTCGACGGACCCGGCATCCGCTTTGTGGTGTTTGTTCAGGGCTGTCCCATGCGCTGCGCGTATTGCCACAATCCCGATACCTGGTCGGTCAACGGCGGCACCATGGTGACCGTCGAGCACCTGATGGATGAGTTCCAGAGTAACCACGAGTTCTATCGCAGCGGTGGCATTACGGTGTCCGGTGGCGAGCCGCTCCTGCAGCCCGAGTTTTTGGCCGACCTGTTCCGTGCAATGCACAACAACCCCGATGGCCGTGTACATACCTGCCTAGATAGCTGTGGCTATGCATTTGACCCCAAGCATCCGGAGAAGTTCGATGCTGTTCTCAACGAGACCGATATGGTGCTGCTCGACATCAAGCATGCCGATCCGGTTGAGCATAAAAAGCTGACCGGCTGCGATCCTGCGCGCATCCTGGCGTTTGGCGATGAGCTTGCCCATCGCAAGATTAAGGTTGTTATTCGCCATGTGGTGGTGCCGGGTATCACCGACACGGCGGAGGAATGCGAGAAGCTCGGTCGCCTGATCGCTCCATGGCACAACGTGGTGGGCCTGGAAATGCTGCCGTATCACACGATGGGTGTCGTCAAGTACGAGCAGCTGGGTATTCCCTATAAGCTCGAGGGCGTGCCCCAGATGGATACCGCGCGCATGCCCGAGCTGCGCAACGCCGTCATGGCCGGCATGAAAAAGCGCCGTGCGGAACTCAAAAACGCCATCGGCTAGCGAGCCATTTTCGCTCCCCAAGGGCACTCATTGGGGACAGACATAAATGAGTGCGCGATGGCATTGCGGACGACCAAGCTTTGGTGCGCAACAAGGCCGGCTGGATCAGCGAGGCAGGTTGCAATGCGACGTGCGATGCTGGCTTCATTGATGTTGACGGCGACACCTACATTATGAGCATCATGACATCGATGCCATGGAGCGACCATTCGAGTGAGGTTGTGACTGCCATCGCCAAGGCGCTCTATGATACCCGCGCTACGCTGGCTTAGCGTGTTCGTTTGGCGAGGTCAAACAAAATGCTGGTACCATACCGTGGTTGAGAATTTCGTATAGGTTTGGGGAATGGTATGGCTACCATCGCGATTATCGGTGCGCTCGAAAAAGAGATCATGCAGATTAAGGAAGAGCTGAGCGACGTTTGCGAGGCGCGGGAGGCAGGCTTGACCGTTGTGAGCGGTGAGCTCGACGGTCTGACAGTTGTCGCCACAACGGCGGGCATGGGCACGGTGAACGCCGCCGCTGCAACACAGCACCTCATTAGCAAGTATGCTCCGCAGGCTGTTGTGTTTTCGGGCATTGCGGGCGGTTTGAACCCCAAGCTCCATATCGACGACGTGGTCATTGGCAAACGCCTACGCTATCTGGATACCGATACCGCGCTTATCGCCGAGTCCGCACCGGGGCTCGAGGAGTTTGGCTCGACACCCGCGCTGGTCGATATTGCCGTCGACGTGCTTGCTGAGCGTGGGTTTGTTGATGCTTCGACAAATGCAGCCGCTTCGAACGAGGGAGCCAAACAATTCCTGGTCGGCACGATTGCCACGGGTAACCGCTTTGTGACGGGCACCGCCATGCGCAACGACGCTATCGAGGCGACGCATGCCGATTGTGTCGGCATGGAGGGCGCGGCAATTGCCCATGTCGCAACCAAAAATGGTGTCGATTGCCTGGTGTTGCGCGCTATCAGCGATAATTGTGACGAGGCGTACGATGCAATTTGCGACCGAGAGTTCGATCTGTTCGAGTACGCGCGTGTCGCAAGTGACATCACGCTCGATATCGTCCGCCGCATTGCTGCTGCGCAATAGCGCGCTCTTTTGTAAGAACCTACGACCAAGGAGTGTCCATGGCCGATTCCATTAACTACCAGCTTGCCAAGTTCGTCGCCAGCTACGGCAAGGTTTCGCAGATTCCCGAGTCCACCTGCCCCGAGGTGAGCTTTGTCGGCCGCTCCAACGTGGGCAAGTCGTCGATTATGAACAAGCTCTTTGGCCGCAAGAACCTGGTCAAGGTTTCCAGTACGCCGGGCAAGACGAGCAACATCAACTTCTTTGAGGCCGACGACGTGCATTTCGTGGACCTGCCGGGTTACGGTTTCGCCCGTCGCTCCAAGGCCGAGCGCGACCGCTGGGCCGAGCTTATTGGCGACTTCTTTGACTCCGAGCGCAGCTTTAACCTGGTCGTATCGCTGGTTGACATTCGTCACGACCCCAGCAAGCTCGATCATGACATGATCGACTACCTGCAGGGCAACGAGTTCAACTTTATCGTCTGCCTCACCAAAGCCGACAAGCTCAGCCGCACCCAGCAGGCCCGCCAGGCAGCAGCCATCAAAAAGCAGCTCAACGTCCCGGCCGAAAACGTAATCATCACAAGCTCCCAGACCGGCACCGGCATCGACGAACTAAAAAAGCGCATCGCCGAGGCTTGCCTCTAGTCAGGCTGCAGCCCCTCAAAAGCTCTCATCTATATCACCCCAGTGATAGTTATTGGTAAACTATCACTGGGGTGATATTTTTAGGAGGTCGATATGGAGCTTTGGCACGGGTCGGAGGTTGTTGTCGAGCATCCATCGTTGGATAAATGCAGGCAATTCAATGACTATGGGCGCGGGTTTTATTGCACACCACATGAGGAAATGGCAATGGAATGGGCATGCCGGACCGAGTCTGATGGCATCGCGAACCGATATGAGCTTGACTTAGAGGGCCTTTCGGTCTTGGATTTAGAGTCTGGGGAGTTTTCAATCCTCAATTGGCTTGCGATTTTGGCTGACAACCGGGAGTTTAATGTCTCGACGCCGCTGGCACGCGAAGGACTTCGGTATTTGCTGGACAACTGCCTGATTGATATTTCTCCCTATGACGTTATTCGAGGCTATCGCGCTGACGATTCCTACTTTTCGTTTGCAAGACAGTTCGTTAACGGCATGATTTCGCTCAGGCAATTGCAGCGCATTATGTTTTTGGGGGATTTGGGCATTCAATATGCGCTTATGAGTGAGCGCGCGTTCTCGGCGATCAGGTTTCGCGATTGGAAGCAGGCCTCGGGAGCGGAGTTTTATCCCAAACGATTTGAGCGAGAACAGAACGCTCGACGTAAGTACCTGGATACGGTAAACGGATTTGACACCGAGGGTGTCGACATTAGGGATTTGATGTCAGGGAGGGTTGATTTAAATGATCCAAGAGTTAACGGATCGTGGGCCGAGTAGGACATATCCCGTCTATTACCTTGAGGACGCAATGAACAACCTCGGGGATTGCTTCGACTATGCCGTTAACGATTACGGAGCAGAAGGATCGGAAGTTGCTGAACTCTTTTGCCTGAGCGGCGTAGCTCGCGAGTTCGAACGCGGCAACGCATGGGTAGTGTCGGGAAAATCGGGCGTTGAGCTGTTCGCGCTTATCGCCGAAAGGTCGGGCTATCAAAACGGGCCTATACCGGACTGCGCCTATCGATTTGAGAAGACGCCGGAATATTGGGCGGGCTGGATACTGGCATACCTGCAGTGGCGCCTAGGAGAGTCTTTCGAAGATTTGCTGCATGTCGTTCCATTCGATGTGCTACGCAGTCTGTACTACCCCTGGCACGAAGCCTCGGAGGAACGCGTGGCTCGCCTCGTCTGCGATATGGCGAAAAAAGCGTCCAGGCAAACCAAACTTGCGTTAGCGAGAAAGAAGCTTAAGAAAACCCAACAAGACCTAGCGTACGAATCGGGTGTGTCACTCCGCTCAATCCAAATGTACGAGCAGCGCCAGAGAAACATCAATGAAGCTTCGGTAACAAGCGTAAGAGCCATAGCAAAAGCCCTCCACTGCAACATCGAAGACCTCCTAGAACCAGTCTTTGAATTCAAAGAATCCAGCGCCGCCTAAACCAAGCACACAGCCGATGCCCGCCTCTAGGAAGTGCTCCAGCCTAGTAAGAGCCCCTATCAATAAAAAGCCAAACTATCAGCCCGGCGCTTTTACAGAGCGAAGGTCCCTGTAGCCGCCGCCAGCGAAGTTAACGTAGGGAGGCCAGGGGCTTTGCCCCCAAATCTTTCCGCAGGACGGCAGGACCCCCGCCGCACGAAGTGCGCAGCGGGGGTCCTGCCATGTCCGAGGACGATTTGGGGGCAAAGCCCCTGGCCTCCCCGGCGGGTATAAGGTACGGCGACTACAGGTATTCGATCTGGGCGCCTTCCGTGTCGCACGTGAGGATATGCGTCTCACACTTGGGGAACTGCTCGCGCAGCTTGACCTGCAGGAACTTTGCCACGATGGTGTCGTCGGTCACAGCCATGAGAGTTGAGCCCGAACCACTGATCCAAATGGTCTTGGCGCCTCCGTTAAGGCAGGTGTCGCGCACGGCGTTGTAGTCGGGGATGAGGCGGCGGCGATAGGGCTCCTGGATGCGGTCGTCATTGGCGGCGGCAATCAGGTCAAGGTCGCCGGTCTCCAGGCCGCGCGTCATGCCGGCGATGCGGCCCATTTGCCATACGGCGGTGGAGAGCGGAATCTCCTGCGGCACGACCTTGCGCGCCTCGCTCGTATGCACCTCGTAGGGCGGAATCACGGTAATAAAACGCAAGCGATCGCTCACCTCGTAGCGCAGGCACTGGGGCAGCGAGTCGGTCGGCGTAAAGGAGCAGACGGCGCCGCCCAGGATAGCGGGGGCGACGTTATCGGGATGGCCCTCGACCTCGGTGGCGATGCGGACGAGCTCGGCGCGGTCGACGGTGTGGCCCGTCAGCGCGGCGGCGGCCATAATGCCGGCGACAACGCAGGTGGAGCTGGAACCCAGGCCGCGAGCGACGGGAACGTCAGTCTGAATGTCGATGGCGACGGGGAAGGCCGGCTCGCCCCATGCGGCCAGCGCATCCACAAAGCTCACGTAGACCAGGTTGTTCTCGTTTTGGAACTCCTCGGGGCAGCCCATGATGGTGAGCTTGTCGGCGCGCTCGAAGGTAAAGTGTGAGTAGAGGCTGACGGCCATGCCGAGGGTGTCGTAGCCAATGCCCAAGTTGGCGCTGGTTGCTGGGACGGTGATCTTGATCATGTGAGTCCTCCTGGCGTGCCTGGCTGTTTAGTTCGCTGCTCGGGCAGTCCTGCGCAAGACGGAAAGCACATTAAGTGCTTTCCTTTGCGTGCGGAACTCGCGACGAACTAAACAGCCAGGCACGCTGTGCGCGTTCGTCATCATCCCGGGGGTTATCTGATAAAAGAAGGTGCGCCGGCTTTCGCCGGCGCTTAATAAGGGGTTTAGTTGGTGCTCATTCGTTTTGCTGCAGACTCGACGTAACTGTCCATCTCATCGACGTCGCAGACGTCTTCGAAGCGGACGGGCTTGGACTCGAGCTCGGCGAGCTGTGCCGGGGCGACCGTGTTGGTGGCATGCTCGAGCACATGCATAGCCTCAAAATCGTCCTCGGGAACGTCGAGGCCCAAGGCGTCGCAGCAGGCGCGCGGGAACTTGTAGGGGCTGGCGGTCGAAAGCAGCACGCGGGCCTTGGCGCCCTCGGCGGAAGCGACCTGCTCAAAGACGTGATAGCCGCAAGCGGTGTGCGGGTCGATCACGTAGCCGTTGGCGTCCCAGCAGCTCTTGATGGCAGCGCGGACCTCGTCCTCGCTGGCCCAGCCGCAGCCAAACACGCTCTGGATCTTGGCCAGCAGCTCGGCGGGCACCTCGTAGCGGCCGGTCTGGGCAAGCTGCTCCATAAGGCCGGCAACGAGCTCGCAGTCGCCGTCGGACAGGAAGTAGAGCATGCGCTCCAGGTTGGAGCTGATGAGGATGTCCATCGACGGCGAGATGGTCGTGAAGAACGGGCGGTTACGGTCGTAAACGCCGGTGGTCAGGAAGTCAGCCAGCACGTTGTTCTTGTCGCTCGCGACGATGAGCTTGGCGACGGGCAGGCCCATGCGCTTGGCATAGTAGCCGGCCAGGATATCGCCGAAGTTGCCGGTCGGTACGCAGAACTCCACGGCGTCGCCGGCCTCGATGGCGCCGGCGCGCAGCAGTTGCGCATAGGCGGCAAAGTAGTAGACGACCTGCGGTACCAGACGGCCGACATTGATGGAGTTGGCGCTCGAAAGCACGGTGCCAGCGGCCTCCAGGCGCTCGGCAAGCTCCTTATCGGCAAAGATGCGCTTGACGGCGCTCTGGGCGTCGTCAAAGTTGCCGCGGATGCCGCAGACAGCGACGTTGTCGCCCTCCTGCGTGGACATCTGCAGGTTCTGGACGCGGCTGACCTTGCCCTCGGGATAAAAGACAGTGATGCCCGTGCCCGGAGCGTCGGCAAAGCCGGCAAGTGCTGCCTTGCCCGTGTCGCCCGACGTGGCGGTGACGATCATGATGCGCTCGGCGCTGCCGTCCTTGGCAGAGGTGCGGGCCATCAGGCGGGGGAGCATCTGCAGGGCGACGTCCTTAAAGGCGCTTGTGGGGCCGCCAAAGAGTTCCATCACATAGGTCTGAGGGGCATCGGCGCCCGGTGCGGCGTCGAGTTTGACGAGCGGCGTGACCTCTTCGCTCGCAAACGTGCTGCGGTAAGCCTCGTCGACACACGCCGAAATTTCTTCGGCCGTGTAATCATTCAGTAACATTCCCAACACATCTTGAGCGATTTCAAAGTACGATTTATCTGCAAGCGAGCTGATATCGAGTTGCTGGGTGCCCAGCTCGTCCGAGACAAACAAACCCCCGTCGGGAGCGATGCCGGTACGGATTGCCACCTTACTTGAGCACGATAAAGTGCGTCCTCGTGTACTATGATAAGTTCCCATATAACACTGCTCCTCGGATGCCTTGGTCCCAATCGGTGAAACCATGGTATCAGAGCGCGCAAAACAGGTTTGCAGAGGCTTTTAGAAAGGTAACCTCAAGCCCATGATTAAGATTGCCAAGTTTGGCGGCTCGTCGGTCGCCGACGCCGAACACTTTAAGAAGATCAAGGCCATTGTCGATGCCGACCCGGCCCGCCGTTTTGTGGTGGTTTCTGCCTGCGGTCGCCGCTTTAAGGGCGATACCAAGGTGACCGACCTGCTCTACTTGGTTAACGCACACGTTAAGTACCACGTGTCGTGCGAGGAGCTGCTCGAGGACATTGGCCAGCGCTATTTTGATATCGCTGACGAGCTGGAGCTCACCTATCCCATCCGCGAGGAGTTCGCGGCCTTTGCCGAGCGCGCCCGTTCCGGTGGCTACTCCACCGAGGAACTCGTGAGCCGCGGCGAGTACTTTACCGCCCGTCTGATGGCCGAGTACCTGGGCCTGCCGTTCCTGGATGCCGCGACGGTCGTGGCGTTCCATCATGACGGTACGCTCAGCATGAACCGCACCGCCGAGCTGGTGCAGGAGTACGGCCAGCAGGGCGGCTTTGTTATGCCCGGTTTCTACGGCGCGACGCGTGAGGGGCAGATCAAGCTGCTCGACCGTGGCGGCGGCGATATTTCCGGCTCGATTCTGGCCAAGTGCCTTGGTGCCGACCTGTACGAGAACTGGACCGACGTTTCGGGCTTCTATTCTGCCGATCCGCGTATTGTTCCCGAGGCTCAGCCCATTGCGCGCGTTACCTACGAGGAGCTGCGCGAGCTTTCGTACATGGGTGCAAGCGTCCTGCACGAGGAGGCCGTGTTCCCCGTGCGCGAGGCAGGCATTCCGCTGGTCATCAAGAACACCAATGCGCCGCAGGACCCCGGCACCATCATTAGCGAGACGGCTGACGAGGGTGAGGCGGAGCCTATCATTACCGGCGTGACCGGCAAGCGCGGCTTTGTCGCCATCAACGTTGCCCGCGACCGCACCAAGCCCCGTGTCGGCTTTATGCGCCGTGCACTTTCGGTGTTCGAACGCTATGACGTTTCCGTCGAGCATATGCCCACCGGCGTCGACCGCTTTGGCGCCGTGGTGCAGGAGCAGGATGTGCACGACTCGCTGTACTCGCTCGTGGGCGACATTCAGCAGGAGGTCGAGCCGCTCGAGATCGAGGTTGTCGAGGGTTTGGCGCTCATCGCGACCGTCGGCCGTAACCTTCGCGGCCGCGCAGGTATCTCGGGCCATCTGTTTGGCATGCTTGGTCAGGCCGGCGTGAGCGTACGTATGATTTCGCAGAGCTGCGACGAGATCAACATCATTATCGGCGTAGAGGAGAAGGACTTCGACCTGGCGATTCGGACCATTTACCGCGCCTTCTCCGACGAGAACGGCATTGTGAAGGTCTCCGACCTGGAGGCTCCCGTGCCGGTCGATCCCGCTCCGGCCGCGCTCCACAAGTAGCTGCTATCCCAGTAGATTTTTGGACTTGCTTCAAAAACTACGGCGGGGCGTTTCGTTTCGGTTTCGTTTCGACGGGGCGGGTTTCGTGCCCGCCCTGTTCTTGTATACACTGGCAACAATAATCGGCCTGCTCGGCGTGCGGGCAAAAGCCACAGCCTTTAAAGGGGGAAGCATGAAACAGTACACGGTTGCTATTTTGGGCGCGACGGGAGCCGTGGGCACCCAGATGCTTGAGTGCCTCAACGAGCAGGAGTTTCCGGTCGGCAAGCTCAAGCTGCTAGCGAGCGCGCGCTCTGCGGGCAAGACCGTCGAGTTCCGCGGCGAGCAGGTTGTGATTGAGGAGGCTTGCCCCGAGGCCTTTGAGGGCTGCGACATCGTGCTCGGCGCCGCCGGCGACGATATTGCGAAGGAGCTACTGCCCGAGGCCGTCAAGCGCGGCGCCGTCGTGGTCGACAACAGCCACGCCTTCCGCATGGATCCCGAGGTGCCGCTGGTCGTGCCCGAGATCAATGCCGACGACATCAAGTGGCATCACGGCCTTATCGCCAATCCCAACTGCGCGACCATCATCGGCCTGGTTCCCACGTGGCCGCTGCACCAGCTTGCTGGCGTGAAGCGTATGATCGTGTCCACGTATCAGGCAGCTTCGGGCGCTGGCGCTCCCGGTATGGCCGAGCTCGAGGCTCAGCTTGCCGCCCTGGGCCGTGGCGAGGAGATTCCCGAGCCGCGCGCGTTTGCCGCCCAGCTGGCGAGCAACCTGATTCCGCAGATTGGCGGTGTCAAGGAGGAGGGCTTTACCTCCGAGGAGATGAAGCTGCAAAACGAGGGCCGCAAGATCATGCATCTGCCCGAGCTGCGCGTGAACTGCACCTGTGTGCGCGTGCCCGTGCTGCGCTCGCACTCCGAGAGCATTACGCTCGAGTTCGAGCGCGATATTACGGTGGAAGAGGCCCGTGCCGCGCTGGCCGCCGCTCCGGGCGTGAAGCTGGTCGACGACATGAGCGCCGAGGACGCGCACGATCGCTTCCCCATGCCGATGGATACGTCCGACCAGGACCTGATTTGGGTCGGTCGCGTGCGTCGCGACATCTCGAACCCCGAGGCCGCGCGCGGCATCACCTTCTGGTGCTGCGGCGACCAAATCCGCAAGGGCGCGGCAACCAACGCCGTCCAGATTGCTAAGCTGCTCTGCGAGTAGTGCGACCTGTCCGGCGGGGGCCGGGCTTAGTTTTCAGAACGTCCTCGACCATGTGTGGCGCCTTGTCCTGCTCCTTCGGAGCCGCGGACAAGGCGCCACACTGGTCTGCGGAGTGTTCTGAAAACTAAGCCCGGCCCCTGCCTGCGGTGACTCGGCTGCGAGCGGCCTGCGATGGGGCCGTTGCTGGTTGGGGCCGCTGGGCTGATGTGGGGGCACGTGGTTGTTGCGGGCCCTAGTCCCGGCGGCGGCCTCGGCGCTTCGCGCCTGCTGCCTGGGGTGACTTTGGGCTTGGTGTGAATTGAGGTCTAATACTTTTCCCGTGAAGTGAACGACCTTATTTGGACCCCCGAAGCATTGGCATATTTTGACCGCTATTTCCTGCGGATTTGCAGCGCGAATCCTGCGGTTTTGCGGTCTAAAGGTGTGGATGCTCCGGGACTTCGTTTTTACTCGTTCACTTCTCGGGAAAAGTATTAGAGCTCAGCTGGCGGGGGTACCGCTCTGGTGTCGATGCCCTGCGTCTTTTTCGCTTGATTAGAGAGAACAGTCTCGCTTAAGTAATTGCGAGCCCGCCCAGACGTATCTGCGGGGTTGTCTGTACAATTCGCGGTATTATGTTGCGGAGTTTTGAAGGGAGCCGCTGGTGGTCACGACGACGTTTGCTTCGCCTTTGGGCGAAATCTTGCTTGCCGCTGATGGCCGCGGTCTGACGGGGCTTTGGTTTGAGGGGCAGGAGCACTTTGGTTCCACGCTTCTTAAAGAAAGCGCCGAATACGTTGAGGGCACCGATGCAGTTTCGGGTGCCGGGGGCATGCAGACGGTAAATCCGGCCAATGGCGCGGCTTCTTCGGTGCTAGAGCGTTCTTGGGCTTGGCTCAACGCCTATTTTGCGGGGCAGGAGCCTCGGTTTACGCCGCCGTTGCATTTGATTGGCACGGCGTTTCAGCGTGAGGTTTGGTTTGAGCTACTTTCAATTCCGCGTGGCGAGGTCGCTACGTATGGCGAGATCGCCCAGCGTGTTGCGGCTCGACATCGTGTGCCGGGAAATGAAGCGCCCGTTGTATCTCCTCGCGCGGTGGGGGCTGCGGTCGCTCGCAACCCTATTTCGATTATCGTGCCGTGCCATCGCGTGGTCGCGGCCGACGGATCGCTCAACGGATACGCCGGTGGACTGGATCGCAAAGAATGGCTGCTGCGCCTCGAGGGTGCCTATCTATAAGCTGCAGGCGGCCGCAACGCCCATGCGGCAAGCGCGCTCGCTGTACGGGCGTTGTTTGCAGGGCGAGATGTGAAGCCGCCCGTTCCTTAAGTCCGACTAAGCTATAACCTTGCTTTTTTAAATATGCTCATCGACCTGCTAAGGCAGCACTAAGGCGAGTGCGGGTGCGCTATTATCGGCGCTCACGGAGCGCTTGGTGTTCTTGGCACGCATGGACGAGGGCTCGGCGGGCTTTACCATGGCGTCGATCGATCTTTCGGAGGCGGTGAACAAGGTGGCGGCGCCGTTTAAGTCGGTGGCGGTCTCAGGCGGTAAACGCCTGTCGACGTCGATTGCGACCGGCGTGCGGACCCATGCCGATGCCGCGGCGGTGGCGCAGGTGGTTGAGTTGCTACTGGACAACGCCACGCGCTATGCGAGCGAGGGCAGCGTGATTGAGCTGAGCCTGTGCGCCGTTTCGCACGGCAAAGGCAAGGGCGCCGCCGAGCTTGTCGTATCGAACGCCGTGGACGAGCTGCCCGAGGGCGACCTGGACCGATTGTTCGATCGCTTCTATCGTGCGGATGCGTCGCGCAGCTCCAAGACGGGTGGCTCGGGCGTGGGCCTGTCCGTGGTGCGTGCCATCGCCGAGGCCCATGGAGGCGCCGCCACCGTATCCGGTCACGGCAACCAGATCACCTTCACCGTTTGCCTTTAAAACCTGCCAAAAAGGAACAGGTTTATTTTGGCAGGTTTTATCTGGGGAAACGTCCGCAGGAGAGGGCATGGGCGGTGTGAACATATGCATCTCTACCTGCTAAAATATAGGCATCGTTATTCGGCTCCTGAGTGGAAAGGAGACGGTCATGCAGTACGAGATCGGCGGAGGGGCTTTCCCGGTTGTTACGTGCAACCTTAGCGATGGCGAATCCATGATCACCGAAAGCGGCGCCATGGCTTGGATGACCCCCAACATGGAAATGTCTACCTCGGGCGGTGGCATCGGCAAGATGTTCTCCAAGGCTTTTTCGGGTGAGGCATTGTTCCAAAACATTTGGACCGCGCGTGGCGATGGCATGATCGCGTTTGGCTCCTGCTTCCCCGGCCGCATCGTGCCAATCGAGATCGGTCCGGGCAAGAGCTGGATTTTGCAGAAGCGTTCGTTCCTTGCCGCGGAAAGTGGCGTCGAGTTGAGCATTCACTTTAACAAGAAGGCAAAGGCCGGCGTCTTTGGCGGCGAGGGCTTTATCATGCAGAAGCTCACGGGCTCGGGTGTTGCTTTTGCCGAGATCGACGGCGACCTGGTTGAGTACGAGCTCGCTGCTGGCCAGCAGATGATTGTGGATACCGGCAACGTGGCCGGCTTTGAGGAGACCGTGAGCATCGACGCTCAAATGGTCAAGGGCGTCAAAAACATCATGTTTGGTGGCGAGGGCGTGTTCAACACCGTGCTCACCGGTCCCGGTCGCATCTGGTTGCAGACGATGCCCATTTCCAATCTTGCGGCAGCAGTGGCCTCGATGACCAACAACAATAACTAGTCCGCATAGGATAGCGCGCGGCGGGCTTACCCTGTCGCGCGCTTTTTTGCTGGCAAACGCCTCGCTTATAGAGTGTGGCTGCGCTGCTACAGCGAGCGTCGTCATCTCGTCACCCTGATAGCTTGCGGCAAGCGTGGCAATGAGGAGTGAGAATTTGAGTGCTCAGTCCCAAGGCATAATGGCGGCCATGCCAACAAGCAAAAACGAGTTGCCGGTGTCACGGAAAGGCAGGCGTCGGTCGATTCCACGTGAGACGGCTGTGCCGATCTGCACGGCCGCCCCTGCGCGTCCCGCGCTGCCCCCAAAGAGGTACGTTTCCCCTTATAAAACCTGCCAAAATGAACCTGTCCCTTTTTGGTCGGTGGGAAATGGGTAATACTAAAGAGTTATCCGACCAGATGGGAATTAATCGATGGCCTATATCGAATTCAAAGACGTCATCAAGGCATACGGCGAGGGCGATGCCCGCATCCACGCGCTCGACGGCGCGAGCTTTACGGTCGAGCGCGGCGAGCTCGCCATCATTTTGGGTGCTTCGGGTGCCGGCAAGACCACGGCCCTCAACATTCTGGGCGGCATGGACACGGCAACTTCTGGCACCGTGACGGTGGACGGGCGTGACGTGAGCTCTGCCAACGAGGCTCAGCTTGTGGAATACCGTCGCGCTGACGTCGGCTTTGTCTTTCAGTTCTACAATCTGGTCCCTAACCTGACGGCGCTTGAGAACGTCGAACTCGCGGCGCAGATCTGCCCCGATTCGCTCGATGCCGAGCAAACGCTTCGCCAGGTTGGTCTGGGCGACCGCCTCGCTAACTTTCCGGCGCAGCTTTCGGGCGGCGAGCAGCAGCGCGTATCCATCGCCCGCGCGCTGGCTAAGAACCCCAAGCTGCTTCTGTGCGACGAGCCTACGGGTGCACTCGACTACAAAACCGGCAAGCAGATCTTGCAGCTGCTACAGGACACTTGCCGCAAGCAAGGCATTACGGTCATCATCATCACCCACAACTCTGCGCTGGCGCCCATGGCCGATCGCCTGATCCGCTTTAAGAGCGGCCGCGTGGAGAGCGAGACGGTCCAGCAAAATCCTGTGCCTATCGAGACGATCGAGTGGTAGCGCCCATGAATCAGGACCGCCAAAACAGCCAACGCCGCGACGCGCAGAACACGGAGCGCGAGCAGGATTTTACGACCTACCGTACCGCCCAAAGCTCAAACGATATGGTGCCGACGGTTTTTCGCCGTGGCATCTACCGCACGATTCGCGGCAGTCTCAAACGCTTCTTGTCTATCGTTGTGATCACCGCGCTTGGCGTGAGCGTGATGTGCGGCCTTAAGGCGGGCTGCGAGGACCTGTGTGATTCGGTCGACGCCTATTTTGACCAGCAGAATGTCTATGACATCAACGTGCAGTCGACCTATGGTCTGACCGATGACGATCTTGCCGCGATCCAAGAGGTCGATGGCGTCGAGACGGCCGAGGGCATCTATACCGAGACCGCCTATACCGCCGTGGGTACGACGCGCGAGCGTGTCGTCGTACAGAGCCTCTCCAAAGAGAATATTGACCAACCGGTGCTAGTACGCGGCGAGCTGCCCGAGACTTCGGGCGAAGTGGCAGTGACCTCACGTTTTTTGAAGGCTTCGGGCAAGAAAATCGGCGATACGGTGAGCTTTGCCGCCAACGATGCGAGCTCGTCGAACCAAAGCGCCAAGGACCAGTTTGCCGATGGGGACTACACCATCACGGCCGAGGTTCTCGATCCTACCGACGTGAGCTCCGACTCGACAGTCAACGCCTTTCGCGCTGCTTCGACTGCGGACTACAAGTTCTACGTGAGCGAGGATGCCGCGACATCTTCTTCCTACTCCGCTGTCCACGTGGTCGTCGAGGGAGCCAAGAGCCTCAACTCCTATTCGGATGCCTACTCGGCAAAGATCAATGAGGTCAAGGGCAATATCGAGAAGATCCGCGAGGAGCGTGAGAAGGCGCGCGCTCAGGAGCTGACGGTCGACACACCGGCGAGCTTGGACGCGGCTGAGCGTCAGGCGAATATGGTCTTTGGGATCGAGCAGGACAACATCAATCGCATGGCCGAGGGCAGCGACGAGCGTGCGCAGGCGCAAGCCGACCTGGACCAGCGCCGCGCCGCCGCCGACCAGCAGTTTGCCGATGCCCGCGCCGAGCTCTCTGACCTAGGCGAATGCACCTGGTACATCCAGGACCGCGGCAATATCGCAAGCTACTCGAGCGTCGAGAGCGATAGTTCTTCGATCGAGGCCATCGCCACGGTGTTCCCGTTCATCTTCTTTATCGTCGCCGTGCTTATCAGCCTCACCACCGCCACCCGCATGGTCGAGGAGGAGCGCACACTTATTGGCCTGTACAAGGCGCTCGGCTATTCACGCGGGCGTATCCTGTCCAAATATGTGGACTACGCGCTGTGGGCGTGTCTGATCGGTGGCGTGCTCGGCAATATCATCGGATTTGTGGGTCTGCCGCTGTTCTTGTTTACGGTGTTCGACGACATGTACTCGCTGCCCCAGATGCTACTTTCGTACGACATCGTGTCCTCGATCGTTTCGGTGGCGCTGTTTGCCGTGGGCGTGGTGGGAGCCACGATTATCGCCTGCCGTCACGAGATGGCTGAGACCCCTGCCTCGCTCATGCGCCCCAAGGCCCCGCGCGCCGGTTCGCGCATCTTGCTCGAGCGCATCGGCTTTATCTGGCACCGCATGGGCTTTTTGAACAAGGTCGCTGCACGCAACTTATTCCGTTACAAAAAGCGCGCCTTTATGACCATCTTTGGCATTGCGGGCTGCACGGCGCTTGTGATTTGCGGCATGGGCATCCGTGATACGTCGGTCGCGCTGTCGCCTAAACAGTACGGGCATATCACGCGCTACGACCTGCTGGCAGTCGCCAATCCCGACGATTTTTCGCAGACGTGCGCGGCGTTGGATGAGCGCAGTGCAGCCAAGGATTCCAATGTGACCGTGACTTCGACGCTGCCGATTATGACCGACAACGTTACCTTTACATTCGGCGGAAAGAGCGAGACCGTGCAGCTGATCGTGGTGCCCGATGACCGCACGGGTGACTTGGGCGATTACGTGCGCCTGGAGGATGAGTCCAAAGAACCGCTCGCCCTGCGTGACGGAGACGTATATTTGAGCAAGAGCTCTCAGCTGGTGCTGGGGATCAAGCCGGGTGACACGGCTCACGTCCAGGATTCGTCGCTCAATGTTGCCAAGGTCAAAGTCAGCGACATCTCGCTCAACTATCTAGGCAACACGCTTTACATGACGCAGGGCACCTATGAGCGCGCGTTCGGTCGAAGTGCACGCCTTAACGGCGTCTTTGTGCTGCTTAAGGGTTCGTCGGCTGACCAGATTGCGTTTAGCAAGAATCTTAAGAGTGACGGTTGGCTTACGATTTCGAGTACGGCCGAGCATTGGGAAAACTATGAGGCGAACTTTACGATTATCAATTCGGTCGTGGTGCTCGTGACCTTTATGGCGGCGTGCCTGTCGTTTGTGGTGGTATTCACGTTGTCTAACACCAACATCTCGGAGCGCGAACGCGAGCTGGCGACTATCAAGGTGCTGGGCTTCCGTCGTGGTGAGGTACACCACTACGTTAACAAGGAGACGCTGATCCTCACGGCGATTGGCGCCGCGCTGGGCGTACCGCTGGGTGGTGCGCTGGCCGAGAGCTTTACGTACATCTTGCAGATGCCGTCATTGTACTTTGACGTCGAAGTCGAGCCGCTGAGCTACGTGCTTGCCGTGGTGCTTTCCTTCGGCTTTACGATCATCGTCAACCTCGCTACCAATCGCACCCTCAATAAGATCGACATGGTCGGCGCCCTCAAGAGCGCCGAGTAGCCTGCCAAAAAGGGACAGGTTTATTTTGGCAGGTTTTATCGGGGCAAACGCCGGACAACCATTAGGTGGCCCGGCGTTTGCCCCGTCAAACGGGCTTTCCATTTGCCTTTCATTCTATTTGGTTTTCGCTCGCAGGCGTGGATGAGAGACTCTCTTTGGCCTTCGAGATTGGGCTTGTATGGGTCGTATGCCACAAAATGGGCCTATCTACTACGTTTGCTACCACACCCTCGACCGTGACAAAGATTATGAAATTAAAACCGCAGGTAGAGGGCTTGCCAATTTTCGGAAAAGGCGGGTATGGTCGGCCCTCTCGAGTTAAACGTAGTAAATAGGCCCTTTTCTTGGCGCGCGGTCAGCTCAATGCTAATCTCCGTGCCGGAACTGACCCAGTTGTTTGTAAGTTGCGGTGATATACGGACTGTTTGGCGCTTTGGAGCTTCAAAACAGTCCCTATCTCACCGCAACTTGGAAGGGGCAGGCGGTGTCGGATGAGTGGCGCTGGCTGGTTGGGGTGGTTTAGGCCTGTTTGCGGCACTTCCATTGTTTACGGCACCAACGCATGAGTGCTTTTACGACCGGGATGGTGATGAGTATTACCCAGGCGGGATGGGGTTGCCCCAGGCAGAGCCACATGTAGAGGAACCATGCCTCGGCACTGACTGAATAGACGACATCGATCAGCTTAGATAAGCGGCGTTGATCGATAAAGTCGCCAAGCGCGTAATAGACGGGAATCAAAAAGACGAGGAAGAGGCCCGTAGCCCATGTGCTGTAGACAATGCCGAGCACCAGATAGGCGAGAGCGACAAGTGCGGGGAAGGGGAATTTGTTCCATGCACGTCCGACCTTGGTGTGGAAATGCTTGCCATGATGGTCGAGCTTGTCGTGCGCCTCCTTCCAGCTGGAAAACGTCTCGCCGTCGATGGTGACGGTGCCATCGTCATTGGTATGCACGCTATGTCCATCGTCCTCAAGCGTATCGATATACAATCCGTCTGGCCCCACATGGACCTCTTCACCCTTGCGCTCGTTAGCCACATGGATGCCATTCCAACCAACATGGACCTCTTCGCCTTTGTTGGGATCAATAACGTGGATGCCGCGCGCGAGGGAAATATCGACAAGTGGCTTATCGCTGCAATCAGCGTGCTCAGCAGAAGCCTCAGCCTCATCTGAAGCTTTGGTGCCGGCGTTGCTGTTCCGTGCCTCATCATCAGTCTGCGAGTCATCAGTGCTATCCACCGCCTCCCCATACAGCAGCTCATCCAGCGACACGCCATACAGCGCGGCGAGCGCAATAAGGTTATCGGTATCGGGCGAAGATTCGCTGCGCTCCCATTTACTGACAGCCTGACGACTCACGCCCAGCTGGGCGGCAAGCGCCTCCTGAGAAAGCCCGGCAGCCTTGCGGCGATCAACGAGCCGCTGTGCCATCGCAAGATCCATAGCAGTTCCTTTCATGTGGTGATCGTAATCGAATGAGCCGAGTATGCCGAGAACAACCGGTGGCGACCACCATTTCTAGTTAGAATCTGCTCCGACCCTACCGCAACTACCGGTAGCAACCCCTAACGACCAGCCATTTCAGGACAAATGTCAGTGCTACTCTCAGCTAAGAGCTTGCAACATCCCAAAATCTCAGCCCACGCACTTGCAGCAAGAAGACGAATAGCCTCGGCCTCCCTAGTTACCGCAGGAGGCCCCAGAGCTTACCTCCCAAATCTTTCCGCAGGACGGAAGGATCCCGCCGCGCGAAGCGCACGGCGGGATCCTGACATGTCCGAGGACGATTTGGGAGGTAAGCCCTGGGGCCTCCGATGAGAGCAGTTTCGGCCGAGGCTATTCGTCGCCGAAGCTGATGCCCAACGCCTTGGCTTCGCGCACCAGGTCGCTCTGGGGATCGACGTACTTGAGCTTGCCGGCGACATCCTCGAGCGGCATGTGGCACATCTTGCCGTCGCGCAGGGCAATCATGTAGCCAAACTCGCCGCGCAGGCATCCCAGTGCTGCCTCGACGCCGCACTGGGTCGCAAAGATGCGGTCCTGGGCGTCGGGCTGACCGCCGCGCTGCGTGTGACCGGGGATGGCGACGCGGGTCTCGCGACCAGTCTTGGCCTCGATCTCCTTGGCGATGTCGTAGACAATCGACGGGCTCGTGCGCTCAGCGAGCTTTTTCTTGTACTCCTTTTTGGACAGCGCCGCGTCCTCCTTGGAGATAGCGCCCTCGGCGACGGCTACGATGGTAAAGCGGCTGCCGGTCTCCATGCGATGCTCGATGGTCTTGATGACGTTATCCATGTCGTAGGGGATCTCGGGAATCAGGATGACGTCCGCGCCGCCCGCGACGCCGGCATACAGCGGGATCCAGCCAACCTTGTGGCCCATGATCTCGATGACAAACACGCGGCCGTGACTCGAGGCAGTGGTGTGGATGTCGTCGATGCACTTGGTGGCGACGTCGATGGCGCTCGTAAAGCCAAACGTCAACTCGGTGCCCCAGGTGTCGTTATCGATGGTCTTGGGCAGGGCGATAACGTTGAGGCCCTCTTCGCGCAGGCGGTTGGCGGTCTTGGTGGAGCCGTTGCCGCCCAGCATAAACAGGCAGTCGAGCTGCAGCTTGTGATAGGTGTGGACCATCGCGGGCACCTTCTCGACGCCGTCGGCCTCGGGAATGTCCAGACGCTTGAACGGCGTACGGCTTGTGCCCAGGATGGTGCCGCCGCGGGTGAGGATGCCGCTAAAATCGGCGGGCGTCATGACGCGGAACCTGCTATAGATAAGGCCCTGGTAGCCGTCCTCAAAACCATAGATCTCAATAGGCTCTTCGCTATTGGTCATAAGCGTTTTGACAATGCCGCGCATGGTGGCGTTGAGCGCTTGGCAGTCGCCGCCACTGGTAAGAAGACCGATCCTAAGCATGATGAATCCTTCCGGGCAAGTTATAACATGCGCATAAGTTTACCCCCGCACACTGTTGATACGGGGGTAAAACGTGTTAGCTCAAGCGTATAGAAATGTAAACAACGCCAGGCGAGCGTAAAGTCGACGGGCCTGGCTCCTTACAGTGCGAATGCGTCGATGTCGCCCCAGTGGCGGCGCAGCGTGATGGCGGCAGCAGGCTCGGTGTTGTCAAAGACGACCGACCACTGCGTGTTGCTGGTGATGTCTTCCGGATTGGGCTCTTGCGCTGCAGCGCGTAGGGCCTTCCAAGCGACTACCTCGTCTTGGGCGCCGGTATGGGCGTCGAGGACATCGGCGATTGCGGCGGCGCGCTCTTTACCATGGCCTAGCTCGCCATTCTTTTGGTTGGGCAGCACTTCGTCGCCATAGCAGGCGTAGAAGTTCGTAACCTGGGTTACAGGAGTCGCTTTGAAAGCGCGGTCCGGATCGTGCGGATCCCACTCTACTACGCGCGTGTCACCGGCGGCGTCGTTTATAAAGAAGTGGTAATCGCGTCCTGCCATGGCGTGCATGTCGTAGGCGGAAAGCAGGTCGACAGCTTCTTGCGTGGTGGCGGCACGGTCGAGCACCAGACGGATGGCGAGCGAGGTATTGATGACGGGGCGTTGCGTGTCCTGGTCACAGGGCTTGGAATCCAGGGTGAGTACGGCAATGGAGACGCCACATTCGTTAACACCATCGAGCTGGGCAAACGGGCCCATGAGTGCGGCGGCGCGTCCGGCGACGGAGTCAAGCGGAGTGTTATCGCCCAGGTTGTTAAGGGCGGCAAACCCGATGGAGGCATAGCCGTCGCGCGGGTGATTGCGCACCAGCAGCGCCGAGGTGTCGTCCTTAAAGTCGTAATTGCGACCGGTGCGCACGCGGCCTTCGGCATCTACGGCGACAAAAGCGCTGCAGGCAAACTGGGGCGCCTGGACATGTGCCGGCACACCGGGCAGCACCTGCGCCACCACGGCATCGATGTAGGCCTGGTCGTCGCGCACGCCAGCGGCGATGATGCGATCAAGATCGTAGTCGTAGGCAATGTCGATTGCGTACAGGTCATAGCCATCCGCGTAGCCGGTCAAGCGTTTGAGCGACGCGGCGGACTTGATTTGCTTGCGGTAAACGATGCCGGCGGCAGCGGCAAGGCCGACGGCGACTCCCGCGACACCGCAGGCGATGGCAATGTTACGTGGCTTCATGACGGCTCCTTTCGTCCTGTTAGCGTAATTGTCGCAAAAGGAGTGCGGGCATGATGGCTCAACTTGGCGAGCGGCGCGGGATTAAACATGGAATGAAAGGCACGGCACTGGCGCGGCGGGGTATGCTGGAGGGGACCATCAACCCAGCGAAAGGGGAGAGCATGACGGATCAGGAAACGCCCGAGCGCGCGCATGTGACGGCCGACGATATCGAGGCCGCCAACGACCTTATCGACTTTATCGAGGCATGCCCCAGCATGTTCCATACGGCGGCGACCATTATGGCCGAGCTCGACGAGGCGGGCTTTACCTACCTGCCCGAGAACGCGGCGTGGGACATCGAGCCGGGCGGGCGTTATTACACGCAGCGCAATACCTCGAGCGTTGTTGCCTTTAAGGTGGGCGAGGACCTGGCTGCTACGTGGGGCGAGGACGGCGTTGCCGGCGACTATCATTTTCAGCTCACGGCGTCGCACAGCGATTCGCCGACGTTTAAGGTCAAGGCCGTGCCTGAGCTTGACGGCGCGGGCGAGACGCTGCGCCTGAACACCGAGGCCTACGGCGGCATGATCGACTACACCTGGTTCGATCGTCCGCTGGCACTCGCGGGCCGCGTGTTGGTACGCGAGGGCGACCGTATCGAGAGTCGTCTGCTTGCCACCGAGCGCGAGGTCGCTATTATCCCGAGCCTTGCCATCCATATGAATCGTGGCGTTAATGAGGGCTTTGCGCCCAACCGCGCCGTCGACCTGTGCCCGCTCATCAGCGCTGGCGACCTTAAGCAGGGCGACTTTGACGCCCTGATCGCCGACGAGCTGGATGTTGAGCCCGAGCAAATTCTGGGCCGTGATCTGTTCCTGGTCAACCGCCAGGATGCGCGTATTTGGGGCTGGGCCGACGAGTTTATCTCGACGCCCAAGCTCGACGACCTGGCCTGCGCCTACACCTCGCTGCAGGCATTTTTGGGTGCTGAGAACGCGCACGATGTTTCGGTCTTTTGCTGCTTTGATAACGAGGAGGTTGGCTCCGAGACCAAGCAAGGCGCCATGTCGACGTTCTTGGCCGACGCGCTGCGCCGCATTAACGGATCGCTGGGCTTTGACGACGAGTCGTACCATCGCGCCCTTGCCGCATCGATGCTTGTGAGCTGCGACAACGCGCATGCCGTGCATCCCAATCATGCCGAGAAGTGTGACGCCCGCAACCAGGTGGTGCTCAACGGCGGTATTGTCATCAAGGAGGCCGCCAACCAGCACTATTGCACCGATGCCTTTAGCCGCGCGGTGTTCCAGGCCATCTGCGATGACGCCGACGTGCCCACGCAGGCCTTCGCCAACAAGAGCGATATGGCCGGCGGCTCCACGCTCGGTAACCTGTCCAATATGCAGGTGAGCATGCATGCCGTGGACGTGGGCCTGCCGCAGCTTGCCATGCACTCGAGCTACGAGACCGGCGGCGTGCGCGACGTGATGTACGCCATCCGCGCCCTCACCGCCTTCTACGAGCGAAACCTAACCATCAACGGCGCCGAAAGCGTGGAACTCTAAATGCGAGCCGAAGAAATGAAGGCCGAGCGTGGGGCTCAGCTTATTGATCGGGGTTTACAGCTGTTCGTCGCCGCTTGCCATGAGTCAGGGGTCGACGTGTCCAAGGCGCGACCAACGAGTGCTGAAGAACTCAAGCGTAACGCCTATTCGGACCGCTATGACGAGGAGACGGACTGGCTCTAATAAGCGAAGTGTCGAAAACGCTAGATGTATGTTTGATATCACTTTGGCGAGAGTGTCGCAGACAGAACTACCGGTATGGCGCAAGCCAACCTGACCCCATTGCACCAAACCTACCAAAAAGGGACAGGTTTATTTTGGCAGGTTTTATCTGGGCAAATGCCACAACGCCAACGGCAAGACGGAACTGCTAAGGCTTGCAGATGAAGCCGGCGCCAGCGAAACGCCGCAGGTAGAGCGCACGCCAGCGAGAGCTCGCCGTTTGCGCCAAGGTGCCGTGAAATGAAAAGGCGCTGACCTTCTGGTCGCGCCTTTGAAATTGAACGGCAGATTGGCCAAACGGCGGGCTCGCAGCGTCGGCTCATTACGCCGTTCGTTAGAACGGCGGAACCTAAGAGCGCAGCGTCGAGGGGTTCCGGCGTTTGGTAAAACGCCGGAACAATCAGTGTTCGATCCAGCAACGCAGGGTTTCGCCGGCCTGCAGGTGACGCAGATTCTCCGCGGCGATGTCGACCACGTTGTTGAGCGTGGCTGCCAGGTGGAACCAGCCGGAGACGTGCGGCGTGATGAGCATGTTGGGCGCATCCCACAGGGGGCTTGTCGCAGGCAGGGGCTCGGGGTCGGTGACGTCGACCGCAGCGCCGGCAAGATGTCCCGACTCCAGGGCGGCAACCAAGTCGTCGGCGACCACAAGATCGCCGCGGCCGCCGTTGGCAAAGAAGGTGCCCGGCTTCATCGCGGCGAAGAACTCGGCGTTCGCCAGGCCGCGGGTCTCGGGTGTGCTGGGCATAAAGGATGCGACGACGTCGGCCTCGGCCAGGCGCTCGGGCAGGGCGTCCATGCCGTCCATGTCCTCAAACACAATGGGGTAGACGAGCGGATGGCGCTTGATGCCGCGGACGTGCGCGCCCATGCTGCGGCAGAGCGTGGCAAAGTGGCCGCCAATGTCGCCCGCGCCCAGCACCAGCACGTTGGCGTTTTTGAGCGAGGTGACCGGACCTAAATCCTCCCAGCGATGTTCGCGCTGCAGGTCCTGGTAGCCGGGCAGGTGCTTCATCATTGACAGCACCATGGCAAACATGTGCTCGCTTACGGCCTGACCGTAGGCGCCGATCGAGCAAGACAGCTTGGCGTCGGCCGGCACGGTGCCGGCGGCAAGGTAGTCGTCATAGCCGGCGGTCTGCAATTGCAACAGCTGGAGATGCCCGCATGCCGTGAGCATGTCAGGGTCGATGTTGCCCAGGATCACGTCGGCATCGGCGACCTGCTTGCGCGTGGCGGCGTCGGCGCTCGTGTAGATAAAGTCCTCGCCCGGAGCGCTCGACTCAAGAATTGCGCGATGACGGTCGTTGACGGGCAGCAAAACCAGGATGTTCACAGGCGGTCCTCTCCGCTCAACCTGCCAAAAAAGGGACAGGTTTATTTTGGCAGGTTTTATCAGGCAAACGTTCAAACAAAAACGCCGGATGCAAGACGGGCGTGCCCGTCAGCATCCGGCGCATCCACGGCTACCAGCTCAGCAGCTCGTAGCCGTCCTCGGTCACCACGAGCTGTACCTCGCACTGGGCCGAATCGCTGCCGTCCTTGGTGCGCACGCACCAGCCGTCGCCCTTGCTAATCTTGATATCGGGCGCTCCGGCGTTGACCATGGGCTCGATGGTAAAGACCATGCCTGGCACCATGATGGTGTCTACGTCGGGCGCCTCGGTGGTAAAGCCCACAAACGGGTCCTCGTGGAACTCCTTACCGATGCCGTGTCCGCCGTACTCACGCACCACGCTAAAGCCGGCGTCCTCGACGGTCTTTTGCACAGCCTCGGCCATAACGGAGAGCGGTAGCCATGGCTTGACGGCTGCCAGACCCGCCTCCACGCTGGCGCGGGTGACATCGACCAGGCGCTGGCGCTCGGCCGAGACCTCGCCGATGCAGAACATGCGGCTCGAGTCGCTAAAATAGCCGTCTAGGATCGTGGAACAGTCCACGTTGATGATGTCGCCCTCGTGCAGCACGTCCGTATCGCAGGGAATGCCGTGGCAGACCACGTTATTGATCGAGGTGCACACGCTCTTGGGGTAGCCCTCGTAGTTGAGGTCGGCCGGCGTGCCACCGTGCTCGACGGTGTAGTCGTAGATCATCTGGTCAATCTGGTTGGTGGTCATGCCTGCGGCGATATGCTCGCCCACATAATCGAGCACGCCCACGTTGATGGCTGCCGAGCGCTTGATGCCCTCGATATCGGCGGGAGTCTTGTAGAGCGTACGGGGCAGAACCTCCCAGCCCTCCTCCCACAGGCGCTCGAGGCGCTCGTCGAAGGCGCTATGGCATTTCTTATATTTTTTGCCGCTGCCGCACCAGCAAGCGTCGTTGCGGCCGGGTACGGGTCCTTTGTCATACATGGCTAACTTCCTTTCGTTCGCAGCTAGTATAGCCCACCCACGTGTCCATAAAAGTTGCGGTGATATAGTTCCGATTTAAGCGGTTTAACAGCACAAATAGGAACTATATCACCGCAACTGATGGGGCGGGATGGCGGCACTAGCTGCTACGTGGTTTTGCTAGTAGCTCACCTGGCAGGGAATGCCGAGGGCTTGGACGCGCGCGGCGATGGCGTCGAGCACCTCGGGCACTGCTTTGGCAAGGCCGGCGATCGGTGTTTCGCGCGCCACCGTGTAGATGGTCGCCTCCTGCGGGCGAATGCGCTCAAGCGCCGCGAGCCAGGGGGCAACGTACTCCTCGCCGGTGTTGTCGATGGGCTTGCCCCGGTACTCACCGCTCAAAAACATCGTCTGGATAATAACGTGACCGTTAAAGCTTGCGAACGTCTCGATCTGGTGCTTGACGTCGTAGGGGCCAACGGGCTGGTCGAGCAGCTGGATAAACGCCGGGTCGACGGTATCGAGCTTAAGAATGTTGTCGTCGACCATCATGAGCGCGTCGTGCACCTCGGGGCGGTCGGCGCGCGTGCCGTTGGAGAGCACGGCGATCTTGGAGTTTGGGGCAAGCTCGTCGCGCAGCGCGACGGCGCCGGCAATGGCCTGCGGAAACTCCGGTGCGGCGGTGGGCTCGCCGTTGCCTGCGAAGGTGATCACATCGGGGAGCTCGCCCTCGGCTGCCATCTCGCGCAGCTTTGCCTCGAGTGCATCGAGCACCACGGCAGCCGTGTTATACGACTCGTGGCAGGGGCGCTCGGCGTTGAGGCCGTTTTCGCAGTAAATGCAGTCGAACGTGCAGATTTTGCCGCTGGCCGGCATCATGTTGACGCCGAGCGAGAGACCAAGACGACGGCTGCGAACGGGTCCAAAGATGGGGCTGGCATTCAAAAATGTAGACATAGGCATATGCTCCTCAAGACTATTGCGCCTAAGCATAGCATCGGCTCCAAAGCAAGGTGCGGGCTCTTGCTTTACAAGTTTCGTTTTTTCACGTCGCTCATGATGCCGTGCCATGAAAAGCCTCGGGTCGGGTAAAGTTAATCTGTTAACAAGGTGTAAAGCAATGCGGGTCCATCCAATCGTGCTGACGTGCAACTGGATGAGCATTGATGATGGGGGCACAACATGGATTTTACGGTCGAGAATGCGGGCACCACGATTGCCTGTCGCGAATATGCCGGCCCGGATGTGTCGCCTGATGCTCCTGCCTTGGTGTGCGTGCACGGCGCTTGTGTCGACGGCACATTTTTCGACGGCATCGCTTGTGAGCTCAGTCGCAACTACCGCGTAATTGCCTACGACCGCCGCGGCTGTGGTGGCAGCAGCGAAGCGGCAGACGGCAGCTATGATCTTGCCGCTCAGGCCGCCGACCTGCAAGCCGTGATCGAACACGTTGGCGCTTCGGCAAATGTGCTTGCGCACAGCGCCGGTACGTTGGTGGCGCTGGAGCTTCTTCGCACCGAGCCCCATCTCGTCGCCCGTGCGATTCTGCATGAGCCGGCTGTGTCGGCCGAAGGCGTCGGCATGGGCGCAGCTCCGGTTTTGCTCGATATGATTGCGGCTGGAAAGGTTTCAAGGGCGCTCCGGCTTTTCTTGGGAGCCCTCGGCGACTTGGACCCCGAGGCTCCTGGAACGACCGAGGCAGAAGCCAAGCATGCCCTGCGCAACGGCCGCAGTTTCATGGCAAACGAATACGGGATTACTATGACCTGCGTTCCCGATTGGGATAGCGTTCGCGCGTCGAAAACGGTGGCCGCCGTGCTCCTAGGCGAGCTCTCGATTGGCACGCCCCGCGAGGCTGGCACGCGAGCGGCTGCCGAATATCTCGATTGCCCTCTCGTGACGATCCCGGGCGCGCATAACGGTCTGCGCGATCGCCCGGCAGCGGCTGCCCGGGCTGTCCGTGGCATCCTGGGGCTCTAGCATCCGCAATAGCCAAAGCAGGCTTCATCCGCAAACGTTTCGGCCGTATTAACAAACGTGCTCAAAACCTCGCGTCTGCGGCTTCAATCGCGCCGTCTGCCAACTCATAAGAATGTGGCAGCATTCACGTACTTACCTGCATCGACAAGGTGTTACCCTTGTAACATTTGGAACCAACCGCTCCATGCGAAACTATCGAAAGGGTCCCATATGCTCAATAATCACGAGGTCAATCTAACCGACGAGGAGGCTGCCGTCGAGGTCGCCCGCGTCGCGAAGACCTACCCCGTGGTGCGTTTACTGTCGGCCGATCAGATTAAGAGTGAGCCTAACTGCTTGCTCGCCGGCGATCGCTGCCCTTGTCTGCGTCAGTCGAGTCTTAAGGCTTTGGCAGACTCCGATGAGGTGTCGGAGCAACTGCTCAATGATGGCACTGAGTACCGCGCCCGTCTACGCCCTCTGAAGGTCGAGGGCGAGCCTCACGTCCTGCTGATGGTGCGTCCGATTGATGAGCAAGAGGCCGCGGAAGAGGACCTTGTCTACACCGACGTGCTGACGAGCGTGCGCAATCGCCGATATTACGAGGAAAAGCTTCGTAGCGCCCGTATGCAGGCCGGCGTGGCCATGATCGACCTTGATGATTTTAGGGCCTTCAACGATACGTATGGCCGCCATGCCGGCGACCTTGCGCTTGGTGCCGTGGCGACGGCCATACGCAGCGGTGTTCGTTCGACTGACGAGCTTGTGCGTTTTGGCTGCGATAAGTTTGTGGCCGTCATGCCCAATATTCCCTCTGATGACTTTGCCCGTCGCCTGCGTCAAGTATCCGATGCCGTTCATTCCACGATTATTCCGGGGCATGAGCGCGTTAGCTTGACGGCATGCGTTGGTGGCGTTCGCATTAATGGCGAAACGGTCGATGAGGGTGTTAGCCAGGCTGTCCAATTATTGAGCCGCGCTAAGGCAAAAGCCGGTACAGTCGTGACCGATGCCGAATCCATCGAGGCCTTCCAAAGCGAAAAGCCTACGGTGCTTATTGTCGATGACTCCGAGATGAACCGAGCCATTCTCAACGAGATGCTCAAGGACGAGTATTGCATCCTCGAGGCCGATAACGGTCGCGCGGCGCTCGACATGGTCGACCGCTATGGCGATGAGTTGTCGCTCGTGCTGCTGGACATTGTCATGCCGGGCATGAACGGCTTTGAGGTGCTGGGCGATCTGTCGCGTCGATCGAATATTGACAATTTGCCCGTCATCATGATCTCGAGCGAAGATTCCGACGAAGTGGTGCTGCGTGCGTATGAGCTTGGTGCCTCGGACTATGTCAACCGCCCGTTTGACTCCCGTGTCGTGCGCCGCCGCGTAAGCAACACCATCCGCCTGTATGCCAAGCAACGCCGTCTGACGAGCCTGCTGTCTCAGCAGTACAACGAGCGCGTCAAGAACAGCCGCATGCTCATCGACATCATGGCCGGCGTCATGGAGCTCCGCAATGGCGAGAGCGGCAGGCACGTTACGAACATCGAGAAACTGACCGAGCTGCTGCTTGGCTGCCTGGTCCAGCGTAGCGGCACGATCTCCCTCGACAATGAGGAACGCTCCACGATCGCCCTGGCTTCGGCGCTGCACGATATCGGCAAGATGTCGATTGACGATGCGATTCTCAACAAGCCCGGGCGCCTCACGTCCGAGGAGTTCGAGATTATGAAGACGCATACCACGATCGGCGCCGACATGCTGCATGAGCTGGGCCGCCATCACGCCGGCAATGCGCTTATGGAATATGCGTACCAGATTGCGCGTTGGCACCACGAGCGCTGGGACGGCAAGGGTTATCCCGATGGCCTTAAGGGCGACGATATCCCCATCGCCGCACAGGTGGTTTCGGTGGCCGACGTATACGATGCGCTGACGAGCGTGCGCGTGTACAAGGATGCCATCCCGCACGAGGAGGCGATCCAGATGATCCTGGACGGTAAGTGCGGCACCTTTAACCCGCTGCTGCTCGACTGTCTGCTCGAGGTGCAAGACCGTATTGCCGAAACATTGGCGCGCCCTGCCGAGGTCGTTGCGCTTCCTACGATTTAGTTTGACCAAAGGAGTTTTAATCCATGATTTCCATGCGTGAGGCGTATGAGAAGATCGGCGCAAATTATGATGACGCGTGCGCTCGGCTGATGGGTGAGGAAATGCTTGCCCGCTTTGCCCTCAAGTTTTTGGATGACGAGAACATGGACAAACTGGAGGCTGCCATGGCGGCAGGAGACGCCGAGAGTGCGTTTATGGCAGCGCACACGCTCAAGGGCGTGAGCCAGAACTTGGGATTCGATAATCTGTACGAGCCGGCGGTCGTGGTGACCGAAGCGCTGCGCGGCGCCGATGCCGTTGACGGCGCTCGCGAGGGAATGCATGCGTTGCAGCAGCAATATGCGGCTACGATGTCGGCCCTGCGCGAGGCGGCCGAGTAAGAGGCTGTGAGCCTTGATGACTATGAGCGTGGATAATCTCCCGTTTTAGGCCCGGTGGCGGCCTCAAAGTGGGAGATTATCCACGCTCGTTCGATACGTGTCCAAAAATCCACGCTCATCTCTTCTGATTAGTGAATGGCCTATGCGCACTGGCGGGGCTTTCCGCATGCAATCCATATCGTTGTTCGATAAACTGTTCGAATAACGATAGAACCGATGAGGGTGAGTGTATGTCCAACAGCGTTCAGCGTATGGCCAAGGCGGGCGAAAATATCAGGAAGCTTGGTTTTTGCATGGCAGCCGTTTTTGCAGGGATGCTCGTTGCTTTTGCCGCGTTGGTTGTTTACGTGATCTGGTATGCGGTTGCAAACGTTGCTTCTGTCGATTCTTTCGGTGTCGTGACGCTTCTCAATGGCGGGTGCATCGTTATCCCAAGCGGACTGTGCCTGGCACTCGTCGTGGGTATTTCGCTTGTCGTTTTGTGCGGGATCAGCCGTAACATCTCGCGAGGCGTCTCGCCCTTTACCAAGACGCATGTGTGGCTTATCCGTGTTCTCGCGCTTGCCTTTGCTGTTAACGCCGCGGTTTCGCTTGTTGGTGCCTATGGATCGGTCAATCTCACCATTGGCGGACTGGAGCTTTACATCGTGCCTCATTCCTTCGTTATTGAGATTTGCCAAGGCGCTACCTTTGATGCGGGGTCGTTTATCGGCGCAGTTGTCTGTCTGTTTATCTCGGCGATCTGGAGTTATGCCTCGCTGCTCCAAGAGCAGTCTGACGAGCTTGTGTAGGAGGAAACATGAGCTATCTCATCATCGAGCTTGAGACGCAGCTGCTTAAGACCGGAAAGACCAGTGCTGATCTGATTCGAGCGACGGGGCATACTCCGGCTAATATTTCAAAGCTTAGAAACGGAAAGATAAAAGCTATTCGCCTAAAGACGCTCCTCGATATCTGTGATGAGCTTGATTGTCAACCGGGAGATATTATTCAGCGCGTGAGTGAGAAAGAGCTTGAGGAGCTTATTGTTGAGCGTGCAAAAAACGTTGTGAGGCAGATGCGGGACGGCGGAGGCAATGAGGCGTCGCTTCCGACATCAGTCTTTGCTGTCGATTTGAGCGACGAGTAGCTTAAGGCGAACAACTAAAACGAAATATCAGCGTGAAGGGACCCGTGTCTAACACAGGTTCTTTCTTTTAGATTATCTTGACAAATATGAGTTATTGAAAAACAATAACAACTATGGAAAACGATAAAGTAAAGAAGGAACGATATGAGCGGTTTTGCTATCAAGCGGAACGGGAGGCCAATGAACGTATCAACGATAAGGCTATCAAGGGTGTCAAAGCGCTATGGGAGGCGCCGCGTTTTGCATGACGTTTCCTTCGAGGTACATCAGTCTGAGCTCTGCGCCCTTGTTGGTGCAAACGGGGCGGGCAAAAGCACGCTTATTAAAATCGTATTGGGCCTCTGTGAGCCATCGTCGGGGAGCGTGGAGCTCTTTGGAGGCAAGTCGAAAAAAGAGCTGAGCCTGATGCGGACGCGTGTCGGCTATGTGCCAGATTCCTGCGGAGCATACCAATCCCTCAGTGCGGTTGAGAATCTTCAAATCCGATGTGTGGAATGGGGGCTCGATGAGAAGCGTGAGATTCCTCGCGTTTTGAGCCTAGTCGGGCTGGATGCCGATGAGAAAAAGAGCGTGAGCAGTTTTTCTCTGGGAATGAAACGGCGATTGGATATAGCTACGGCTTTGTTGGGCGACACCGACTTGCTGATTTTCGATGAGCCGGCAAATGGATTGGATCCGTTGGGCATTGAGAGCATATGGACCCTTATCGGCCGATTGAATCGAGAGCAGGGTAAGACCATGCTCATCTCTAGTCATGATTTGGATGAGCTGGCATCGGTTGCAACAAGCTGCCTGTTTATTCATGACGGCGAACTGCTGAAAAAGGAATCGATGGACGTCATAAGGGATGAGGCGTCGTCCCTAAAAGAGTATTACAGGTGCTTGATGAAGGCGGTCTCGCTATGAAGCGGGCGATCCATCCCATAAAGGCAGATATGATGCGTTTGCACAGGATATTTCCGGCGAAGTTTGGTCTTGCGCTTATGCTGGCGTTCGGCCTTCTCTTCGGCATCTTTCTGAAAAACGGAACAACGTTGCTCGCCTTTGGCAATAGCGTTTTTGGGGAGGATATTGGCTTCTGCTGGAATGTAATCGATCCTACTGCGCCTGATGAGTCCCTTGTGCGCAGTGCTTTTGCCGGTACCTCCCTGTTCGTTCCACTCATCGTTTGCCTGGCGATTTTACAGGAGCGCGGCTATGAAGAGGGATGCCGAATTTCTTCAGCAAGAGGTCTTGCCCGCTTTAACGGGGCTCTGGAACATGTACTTTCGTCTGCTTTAATAATCGGCGCAGCATATAGTGCGCTTTGCCTTCTTCTTTTTGCAATAGCCATAATACGTGGAGGGCATAACTACTCGCACAACATACTAACTGTATTTTTGCCTGCAATGATAGTCAACGCCGTATTGGTGATATCGGTTGCGCTGGAGACGGTGACCATCTATCGGATAACGGGCAGCGCTGTATTGAGCGGGGCTGTGGTAATAATCGGATTTGTCATGAGCTTGACGCTCTACGGAGCCTTCCTTCAGGCACCTATACCATCCTTGCGATGGATCTTCTTCCTTCCTGGGCCGTACCTTGGAGTCGGATGCGCCCTTGGGTATAGCGATATGGGGCAACTGGCGCTTCTGGGCTATGGCGTGGCAGCCAGCTGTTTATCGGTATTGATTTACGCTCTCGTGAGCTTTCGTGCTGGGGGTGTGCTCAATGGCTCGTCAGATTAAAAGATTCCTCCATTCAGAATTGAAGCACGTGAGTAAATGGACGTACGCCTTAATCCCGGTAATTTATGCGTGCATGGTGGTATTGCAGCTTAATTCTTTCCCGATGTGGTTCTGCAGCCTCCGTGAGAACAGTTTCTTGGGCTTCTTCCCAGACCCGACGCTTCGGCTATCGGCGGAGGATGTCCTTCTATTTGGTAATGCAGAGGTTTTTCGCGGTCTGCTGTTCAACGTAGCCCCGTTGGCTCATGCATTGTTCTTTCCGTTCATCGCGGCTTGTATTGTGCCGCGCTTTGTCAGTTCGGGCTTTGTCGAGGAACCGTGGGGGCTGTCGGAGGCTCGGGGAGGGAAGCGGGCGTGCGCTATCGTTGCGCGAGTGGTGCTATCTTCTTTTGCCCTTTTGGGCGCGTTTGTCCTGTCGAGTGTCGTTTTGTACTGTCTTAACTGCGCAATCGTTTTGGATGCTCAACAGTATTTCAACCTGAATATGTTTTGCGATCGACTTCTTCTGGCGAGTGCGGTCTGCCTTGCATACGTGGTCTCTTGCGTGATCGTTGTTTCCTATTTTGGATCCGGCTTCGGTCCTATTGGCATGCTGTTGCTTGTCAACGTCGTAACGATCTACATACAGGTCGGAGCCAATTCCATGCTTCCGTTTCCGTCCTCGATGCTCATGTGGATTTGCGGCGTGACCCCGTTGGAGGATAGTCAATGCACCTCGATTTTAATTGACTGCCTGATTAACGTAGCAAGCGTTCTTGCCATTTGCTTGACCGTCGACCAATTGCGGTCGAGATTTCTTTGATTGTTTGTGAGGGATGAACATACCGAGCGTATCAAATACAGGGGGCGGGCACCGTAGTTGGTGTCCGCCCCCCCGGCTTAGGAGGCTTTAACCTGAGTGGTTCGCGAGCTAGCGGGCCTGCTTTACCTTAGCTGCTGCCTCGACAAACGACTTCCACAGGTTAAAGTCGGTCTCGAGCGTTTGCCAGGTGTACTCGGGGTGCCATTGCACGCCCAGGCAGAACGGCTGGCCCTCGACCTCGATGCACTCGGGTACGCCATCGGTTGCCTTGGCGACCAGGCGCGTGCTCTTGCCCAGGCGGTCGACGCAGCAGTGATGTGCCGAGTTGGTCTGGATGAGCCTGTGCCCGCCAACCGCGCGCTCCAGCAGCGAGCCCGGCACGACCTCGACAGGATGCACGGGGTCGTTGAGCACGTGGGTATGGCGCCACTGCGTGCGGCCCTCGCGAGCGCCCAGGCTCGGCACGTCCATGCACAGGGTGCCGCCAGTGGCGACGTTGAGCAACTGCGTGCCACGGCAGGTGGTAAAGAGCGGCTTTTTGGCGCGGAGCACCTCGTTAACCAGCTTAAACTCAAAACGGTCGCGAATCTCGCAGCACAGCGTGGGATCGTAAGGACGCTCGTCGCCCCAGCGTTTGGGATTGACATCGGGGCCGCCGGGAATGGCGATGCCGTCGGCGATGTCGACGTAATGACGGATAACCTCAATGTCCTCGGTGATGGACATCTGCAGCGGCAGGCCGCCGGCGGCAAGAATGGCATCGACAAAGACACTTGCGATTTCCTCGTTGGGGGAGAGCGTCTCGCTCAAAAACGGCTTTGCCTCTTCCCAACGCGGTGCGACGAGGATGAGTGGGCGGTCGGCGGGGTCGACGTTGACATGCGGGGTGTAGGACGATGAGGTGCGGGTTCCGATCATGGTTGCGGCTTTCGAATCCGGGTGGACATGGCGCAGGGGCGGTGCGGGGCAAACGTTACTGATGAATTTGCCCGCGTGGCAATTGGGTTAGTGGCCCTTGATGGAGTTGAGGAAGTCCTGGGCGCGCTTGGTCTGGGGATGGTCGAAGAACTCGTCGGGCGTGCCGGTTTCCACGATTTGGCCGTCGGCCATAAACACGACGCGGTCGGCCACGCGGCGGGCGAAGTTCATCTCGTGCGTAATGACGATCATCGTCATGCCCTGCTGCGCCAAGCGCACCATGACCTCGAGCACCTCGTTGATCATCTCGGGGTCAAGGGCACTCGTGGGCTCGTCGAAGAGCATGGCCTTGGGCTGCATGGCGAGCGAGCGGGCAATGGCCACGCGCTGCTGCTGGCCGCCCGAGAGCTGAGCGGGCACCTTGTCGGCCTGTTCGGCAACGCCCACGCGGCTCAGCAGGTCCATGGCGCGCTCACGAGCTTCCTCCTTGGACACGCCCAGCACGTCGACCGGCCCCAGCATGACGTTCTGCAGCACCGTCATATGCGCGAACAGGTTGAACTGCTGAAACACCATGCCCAGCTCGGCGCGCATGCGGGCAAGATCCTTGCCTTCCTGCGGCAGAGGCTCGCCCTCGATGAGGATCTCGCCCGAGTCGATGGTTTCCAGGCGGTTGATGGTTCGGCACATGGTCGACTTGCCCGAGCCCGAGGGGCCGATCACGACGACGACTTCGCCGCGGTCGACCGAGAGATTGATGTCGTTGAGGACGTGCAGATCGCCATAGTGCTTATCGACGTGCTTGAGCTCGATCAGCGGCTGATTACCGGTAGAAGAAGTGCTCTGTGCCATGGTGCTCGGCTCCTTATGACTCGAAATGGTAAATCGTTAGCGAATGATGGTCGCGCCGGTCTTGTGCGAAACGTAGACGGCGGCCTTGTTGATCGCGACGTTGATGAGGATATAGATGACCGCGATCACCAGGTAGACCGACACGAGGGCGTCGTAGTTGGTAATGAGCACGCGGGCGTTTTGCATGAGGTCGGGGTAGCTCACCACGTAGGCGACGGTGGTGTCTTTGACGACGACTACAAGCTGCGAAATCAACGACGGAATGATAAAGCGAATCGCCTGCGGCAGCACGATTTTAAAGGTGATTTTAGCTTTGGCGAGACCGAGCGCCTGGGCGGCCTCGACCTGGCCGCGCGGCACGGCATTGACGCCGGCGCGGAAGATCTCGGCAAGCACACCGGCTGCAGCGAGCGCGACGGGAAGCGTGAGCATCCAAAACGACGGCAGCGCGATCTTGTACTGGGGCAGCACCAAAAAGAAGAAGTAGATGAACAGTAGGCTCGGCACGCCACGGAAGAAATCGGTGAGCACGCGGCAGACCAGCTGCAGCGGCTTGATGTCGCTGGTGCGGCCGAGCATGAGGGCCAGACCCAGTACCAGCGCGATGGCGCCAGCGGTGAGCGCGACCTTTACCGTGCCCTCAAAACCGGCAAGTAAGAACTTCCAGGTAGTGAGGTGCGTAAAGAAATACCAATAGTGGACTGAAAGCTGACCGGTCACATAAAAGCGCTGCAGTACCAGAGCGATGAGCGCGGCCACGGCAACAAGTGAGATGGCGGTGCCGACGCGAATCTTGGCGCGCATCTTGGGGCCGGGAGCCTCGTAGAGCGCATCGCGCATGGTGAGCGCGGAGGTGGAGTGCTTGCTCATCGGAGGATCCTCACCTTCTTATCGATATAGTTGCCAATGTGGCTCACCACAAAGGCTGTGCCCAGGTAGCCGAGCGCCGAGATAAAGAACGCGGCGACGCCGCCGAGCGAGCGCGTGTTGATGTAGCTCACCACGCCGGTGAGCTCCTGCGGTTTCAGCGGCACCTGACTGCCGAGCGCGGTGGTGAGCATGACGGCGATAAAGAGGTTGGTCATGGGCAGCACGCTCGAGCGCAGCGCCTGCGGAATCACGATCTTGGCGAGGATACGGCTGAAGCTCATGCCCAGCGAGCGGGCGGCTTCCACCTGGCCGACACCGACGGTGTTGATGCCGCTCATAAAGTTCTCGGAGCCAAAGGCAGAACCCAAGAGCACTGTGGCGACGATGACGCAGGTGCGGTAGGGCAGGACGACCTTGAGCGGCGGCAGCGCGTAGACGACGATAATGAGCAGCGCGATGCCGGGGATGTTACGGAAGACCTGGACATACAGGTCGCCAAAGACGCGCAGCGGCTTGAGCGGCGACACGCGCATCACGGTGACGGCGACGGCCAGCACCATGGCGATGGCAAACGACTCAAGCGTCATGCCCCAGGTTGCTAGCAGCGCGTCGATATAGTTCTGGCCATAGAGCGACCAGAGCTCGGAGAGACTCATGCGGACCTCCCGCCGATAAGGAAAGGGGCTCCCGTGTGTACGGAAGCCCCGACAACTCAGTGATGAAACAGTTTAGCGCAATAAAGCGAATCATGCGTTTCCGTATGGTTTCGTTGCGGCCGTTACCAGGCTCGCTGCTTAGGCGCCGATCTCGGGCAGCTCGGGAACATTGGTGTCGCCCGTACGGTCGCCGATGCAGATCTGCCACAGCTCGGTCCAGGTGCCGTCGTCCTCGATCTTCTTAAGGAAGTCGTTGACAAAGGCGACGCCGTCGGAATCGAGCGGCAGACCGATGCCATAGGGCTCCTTGCTGCCGAAGGGCTTGCCGGCAATCTTGTACTTACCGGGCTCGCGGACCAGGGCGCTCTGCTGCATGTTGTTATCGATGACGTAGGCGTCAACGCGGCCCTGTTGGAGTGCCTGGCGTGCCTCCTCGTCGGTCTTGAACTCTTGCTGGCTGGCCTTGGGGGCGAACTCCTCCAGAATGGCGGGGCCGTTGGAGCCGGACTGGACGGCGACGTTCTTGTCGGCCAGGTCGTCGACGCTCTTGATGTCGTCGTTATCGGCGAGCACCAGGATAGCCTGCTGGGTGTAGTAGTAGGGACCGGCAAAGGAGACGAGCTTCTTACGCTCGTCAGTGATGGTGTAGGTGGCAAAGACGGCGTCGACCTGGCCGTTCTGCAGGACGGACTCGCGCGTGTCCGAGGTCACCTGGGTGATCTCGACCTTGTTCTCGCCCAGAATGTAGTTGGACAGAAGCTGCGCGATGCCGGCGTCGAAACCGCGGGTCTGACCGTCCTTCTCGTTGAGGAGGGAGAAGAGCGTGGAGGTCTGAACGCCACCGATCTTAAAGACGCCGGCGTCCTTGACGGCCGTCGCCCAGGCGCTGGCGGCGATGGCGTCGTCATCGGCCTTGGGGCCGTTGTCGACGAGCTTGTCGAATGCCTTAGCGTCGAGCGTGGTGGAAGCCTCGGTATCCTCGGAGCTCTTGGAGGAGGCGGCGGAGCCCTTGTCGGCCTCGGCGCTGGTGTCAGAGCAGCCGGCAAGACCAAGGCCGGCGACGGTTGCGAAGGTGGCGGCGACGAAGCCGCGGCGGTCGAGAACGACCTGCTGGGAGAGGTTCTTGCTCATGGTAGAACACCTTTCTCAATAAAATCCCTAGCGGTTGAGTAGAGTTATACCCTATCCCGCTCAAATGGGTCAACACGAAATAACTCAGAAACATACTTACCTTATGGGTTATTCTACCTACCAAAAAGGGACAGGTTTATTTTGGTAGGTTTTATCTGGGAAAACGTCGGTTATTGCTGCTGAGATGACGTTTTGCGGTCGGCGTGGCCGCTCGCGGCGGTCGTTATAATGGCGGCAACGCGACATATATAAGTAAGGAGATCGAGTATGAACGGTTATTCGTTTTTCGCGTCGCGAAAATATAAACCTCCGCAGGGGTGCTTTCCTTGCGGAGGTTTTCTTACTCGTTCAGTAGCCTTACGGCTTCGGCGGCCATGTTCTCGACCGTCATGCCGTTCTGAGCGAGCAGCTCGTTGGGGTCGTAGCGGTCGGGGAATCCCTTGGCGATACCAAAAGTGCGCGTGCGCAGCGGCGTGCAGGCCAGGTAGCACGCCACGCGCTCGCCCCAGCCGCCGTCCAAGATGCCGTCCTCGAGGGTGACGACAACGCGATGCTCGGCGGCAAGGCTGTCGAGGAACTCGCGGTCGAGCTCGGTCGCAAAGCGCGGGTTGACGAGCGTGGCCTCGATGCCGTACTCGGCAGCCAAGCGGTTTGCCACGCGCTCGCCCAGCTCAAAGAAATCGCCAAGCGCGAGCACGGCAACGTCGCGGCCCTGGCGCACGACGTTGTAGCGCGCGACGCCGTAATCGTCGCCCTCGGCAGGCGCCAGATCGGGGCGGCTTACCAGGCCAATGCCCGGCACGCGAATCGCCACGGGATGCTCGCGGTGATCGAGCGACCAGCTCAGCATGGACAGGTATTCCTCCATACAGGAAGGCGCCAGGCAACGCATATTGGGGAGAGCGCCCAGCATGGAAATATCAAAGAACGAAAGATGCGTCTCGGATGTGGTGCCAAAGATCGACGCGCCAAATACCAGGATGGTCGCGGGGGCGTCGTTGAGGCACAGGTCGTGCCACAGTTCGTCGTAGGCACGCTGCAAGAACGTACCGTACACGCCAAAGACCGGCTTGGCACCCGAGCGGGCGAGTGCGGTGGCAAAGGTCACGGCGTGCTCCTCGGCAATGCCCACGTCGACAAACTGCTTGCCTGCCGCGGCGCGAAGCTCGGGTGTAAAGCCCATGATGTAGGGCGTGGCGGCCGTGATGCCCACGACCTGCGGATCGCGCTCGATGGCGGCGCTGAGCGCCTCGCCCGTAATGTCGGCATAGGTGCGCGGCGCAGGCTCGCTCGGATGGCCCGGGCAGAGCTTGCGCCCAGTCGCCATGTCAAACGGACCCACATGATGCCAGCGCTCGGGGTCGCTCTGGGCTGGCTCAAAGCCCTTGCCCTTTGCGGTGGAGACGTGCAGCACGATGGGATGATCGATATCGCGCAGCTCCTGCAACGCGTCGACCAGGGCCAACACATCGTTACCGGCGTCCAGATAGCGGTAGTCGAGCCCCATCGCGCGGAAAACGTTGCGCTCGCAGGTGCCGTTGCTGGCGCGCAGCTCGGCCAGATTGCGATACAGGCCACCGTGGTTTTCGGCGATGGACTGGTCGTTGTCATTGACGATGATGATCAGGTTGCTGTCGAGCTCGGCGGCATTGTTAAAGCCCTCAAACGCCAGACCGCCCGAAAGCGAACCGTCGCCAATGATGGTAATGACGTTGTAGCTGTCGCCCGCCAGATCGCGGGCGTGTGCCAAGCCGCAGCCCAGGCTCACCGATGTGGAGGTGTGGCCCATGGCGAACAGGTCGTGTTCGGACTCGTCGGGATTGGCAAAGCCAGAGGCCTCGCCGTAGCGTGCCGGGTCGATATAAGTGTACGCGCGCCCAGTCAGCGCCTTGTGGGCATAGGTCTGGTGCGACACGTCAAAGACAATTTTGTCGGTGGGGGAGTTAAACACGCGATGGAGCGCAACCGTAAGCTCAACGACGCCCAGGTTGGGGGCAACGTGCCCGCCGACGGCGGCGGAGCTTTCGAGGATGGCGTGGCGGATCTCGCCGCAGAGCAGCGGAAGCTCGGCGCGATCGAGAGCCTTGACGTCCTCGGGCGTTGTCGTTTGCGTAAGCAGCATCGTTGTGGGTTACTCCATGCGAATCGTGCGCCGGCACTCCCTCGGCCGGCACAATTGCACAAGACAGTCTCGCACATTTTGGCGTTTGATATGTGACGGCGGCGCGGTAATTCGCCAACTGGTGGGGCAAAACGTTTTGTCCGATGCCATACTGGTAAATTCGATGATGATTTTATTCATTGCGTGCAGGCTGCGGCTTGCCGCCGAGCGCCGCCGGAAGGAGGCCGCATGTCCGATACCGTTCGTGCCGAGAAAATCGCGCGCGAGGTCGACGATGCCGCCCGTCAGCTTGCCCAGGCGGGCCGCTTGGACCTGATGCATGAGTTTATCCAACATGGCGATGTGACGGTCTATACACATGTGACCTCGGTAGCGCGGGCAAGTCTGTCCTTTGCCGAGCGCCTGGGCCGCGTCGGTATCTCCGTCGACCGCTTATCGCTGCTGCGCGGGGCCCTGCTGCACGATTACTTTCTCTATGACTGGCACGACCCCGACCCAAGCCATCGACTGCATGGCTTTCGTCACCCGTTTTTTGCCCTGGCGCGTGCGGAGGAAGATTTTGAGCTGACGTCGCGCGAGCGGAATATCATCGCGCGCCATATGTTTCCGCTGGTGCCGGTGCCGCCGACGTGTCGTGAGGCATGGATTGTGTGCCTGGCGGATAAATGGTGCGCGCTGCGCGAGACGATTGCCGGCCGTCTGCCGCGCAAAGGCGGCGCGAACGATTTGAACGAGGGTTCGAGCGACGGCTCGAGCAAAGAATCGAACGAAAAGAGGAGTGGGTAGACGGTGGGAACCGCGATCGGCATGGCATTTGACGGCGCGACGCTTGCCGCTTGTCCGCTCTCGGCGCTGGTACTCTCGTTTGCCTTCTACGGTTTTTGCGGCTGGGTATGGGAGTCGACAGTCTGCGCCATGCTCAACCACGGACGCTTTGCCAACAGCGGCTTTTTGCTAGGGCCGTGTTGTCCCATCTACGGTGCGGGCGGCATCGCGTGCTGGTTGCTGCTGCGTGGAATCCCAGACGCCTCGAGCCAGTTTGTCGCTGCCGCGCTCGTATGCAGCGTAATCGAGTACAGCGTGGGCGTGTTACTCGAAAAAACGACGGGCGCTCGCTTTTGGGACTATTCGCATCTGCCGTTTAACCTACATGGGCGTATTTGCCTGTACTGGGCCTGCGCGTTTGGCTTGGGCGCGTTGTGTATTTGCCGTTTAGTGGAGCCGGCATTGCTGGGGCTGCTTGGCCATCTGCCGGTGCTAATCGTGCGCTTGGCCGCCTTTATCGTCGCGGTCGCGATGATGGTCGATGCGGTGTGCTCGTTGGCGAGCTGGCGGCGTCTGTCCGATCAGCTTGAGCGTGTGCGTGCCGACCTTGCCGACCGCATCAATGAGTCGCTTGCCGACGCCTCCGACTCTATGCTCGAACGTATTCCCGATTCGGCGATTGACTCGGTGGCGCAGACGCATATCCGCGGTCGCGCCGTTAACGCTTGGCTGGCCGAGCTGGGCGACGCGGCGCTCGATGCCCTGCGCGAGAAGAGTTCGATGCCGACGTTTATCTCGGATGGTGCTCGCGGCCTGGCGCTCGCTGCCCGCCGCGTGGCCGATGCCGCGCCGAGTATGCCGCGTCCGTCGCTCGGTCGTCGCCTTGCCGGCAAGCGCATGAGCCGCCCGGTACCGAGCGTGTCACTCAGCCGCCGCGACCTACGCTTCTTTAACGCCTTCCCGCGTCTGCGCATCAATCGTTACGAGGGTGTCATTCGAGCTACCGACCTCCGCGACCGAGCCCGCGAGCTGTTCCGGCGCTAGCTGGGACGGGCGCGCTCACGGCTCCCTTGCTTGCGTATTTCCCGTTGGTTTCGCGTCCGTTGCCGCTCCGTTTCCAAGATTACGGCACCGTTGGAGATGGCACGATCTGGGTCGAGCCGGTCGAAGAAGTCATCCGCATCCGCACCGGCGAGCACGGCCCCGCCGCGGTGTAGGACAATCTTTCGCCTGACGGGCGTGCCTCTCTTGGGGCACGCCCGTTCTCGTCTACAATATCGTGCAGACGAAGGAGAGGCACGCTCATGATCAAGATGTTCGCGAGTGATTTAGACGGAACGCTGCTGAACGCACTGCATGAGGCGGATGGGACCATCCGCCGTGCCATCCGCGAGCTGACCGGGGCTGGCTTGCATGTGGTTCCCGCGACTGGACGCTCGACGTTGCCGATCGGCGAGCATGGCTTTACGGGCCTGGCGCTTGACGCCTGCTGCTCCAATGGGTCCATCGTGCGCGACAGCCATGGTGAGGTGCTCAAGACCTGGACCATCGATCCGCAAGTCACTGAGGAACTGCTCAAGGCGTTTCCGGACATTTGCTTTGATTGCTCCACGCCCGATGGCATGTACTCGAGCGGTTCGTTCGAGATGCATCAGGCGGGCTTTAAAAAAGACAGTCCTATCAAGCGCATCGTGATGCGTGGCATGCGTGCGCGTGGCGGGTATCACGAGGAACAGTATTTCGACCAGTCGATTGGTGACATCCTGCGCCACGATGTGTGCAAGATCAACTGCCGTGTGACCTCGCCCGAGTTGGAGCGTGACCTTAAGGCATATCTTGCCGAGCGCTCGGACCATGTGGTCAACGCGCCGTTCGATCCGGTGATGTTCGAGATCACGGACGTGGCATGCAACAAGGGCGAGAGCGTGGCCTGGCTGGCGGGCTACTACGGTATTGCCGAGGACGAGGTCGCGGTCTATGGAGACGGCGGCAACGACATCGCCATGCTCAAGCGTTTCCGCCACAGCTACGCGACCAAAAACGGCAGCGATGCAGCCAAGGTCGCCGCGAGCGCAACTATCGGCAGCTGCATGGTCCACGCCGTCCCCAAACACATGCTCGCCACCATGCGCACGCAGAACTCCCGCACCATCATCGAATAATGTGACAAAGGGACTGTCCCTTTGTCACATGGGAGATACCGGCTTTTGGCGTATAGGACTATTACGCTTTCGCCACCAACAAATTTCGAGTTATTCGGCCTGTCGGAGGACGTTAAATGGCTAAAGATGCCCTCTCGGGAACATTCATGCCTCTAATGGTGTTTGATTCGGTGACGTAAGTGCGCAAATGGGCATGTATACGCTCAAATAAGGACAAAAACCCTCAGATAATCCCGGCGGTGCATTTATACAGAACCAGTAGCGTGGCCGAATAACTCGAAAAATGTAGGTGGCAGTTCGGCGACAAGCTCGGGTATGGCAAAGGAACTGTTCCTTCGCCATACCCGAGCTCCGATCTTCTGAAATACGAACAAACATTCGCATATCTAACTGCGCTTTGATAGAATCGGTATCGTTGACGGCAGTTCCATGTGCCGGGCAGCGCCCTCCATCTGATGGGAGGTGATGCCCATGACCGATTTGATTGATTTCGTGAAGCTCCTGACCGCTTTGGTCTCGCTCCTCACGACGCTTATCGGACTTTCCGAGGCACTCAAGCAACGTTCGAAGCAACGTAAGAGGGGTCGCCGCCGTTAAGACGTTGACCCCCTAAAACAAGCAACGGCGCTGCCCAGCTTTCCAGAACTTGGGCTGCCGTCGACACTATTCTACCCACGAATGACATTTTGGACAATCGACAATGCCGCTTCTAAAAGCTGAGCGCAACCTAATGTGACAAAGGGACTGTCCCTTTGTCACAACCCAAATATTGCCTTTACGTGTTGATGCACACGGTGTGCAATAATACTCGCACTGTGCAATAGCGCACAGGCTGAGTAACAAGGAGGACGCTTGTCCCAGCTCGAGAAATGCGATCGCCGGTCCCTTCGCTCGCAGCGTGCCCTTCGCCAGGCACTTGCCAGCGAGCTTGCCGAAAGCGGCGACCTTTCGCGCATTAATGTCGCGTCGCTCACCGAGCGCGCTGGCCTTACGCGTCGCACGTTCTATTCGCACTACCGCGATATCCCCGACTTTATCAATCAAATCGAGGACGGCTTGCTGGCCGAGATCCGTGAGCGCATTGAGCTCATCACCGCAGCTCAGCTGCCTGATCTCTATCACAACATCGATGAGCTCGAGCCGGCGCCCGGTTCGGTTGAGCTGCTGCGTTATCTTGCGGCCAACCGCGACTTAATCGGTGCGCTGCTGGGTCCGGGCGGCGACCAGGCCTTCATTAAAAGGATTATCGACACCGCGCGTGAGGCTGTGGTGCCGCGTGCGCAGACGGGCATTTTGGGCCTGGCGCTGGGCACGTTCTTTGACTACTACGTCACCTACGTCGTGAGCGCCGAGGTCGGCATGATTCAGCGCTGGTTTGAGCGCGGACTCACCGAATCGCCCGAGGCCATGGCGCGCATTATGACGGTGCTCGCTTTTGTGCGCCCCGGCGACCTGTATGGCCAACCCATCGATATCAACGTGCCGGAATACGGCATGAAGCTATTGAACTTGCAGCTCGAGGACGCGGCCGACACCGCTGCAACCGTCGAGTCCAACAACTAAGAGGAGAGACAGATGAGCAAACTCGTCGAGGGCATCAAGGACCGCATGGTTGCTGCCGCACGCGAGGCCGCGCCCGCCGTGGTGGACGCTGCACAGAAGGCGGCGACCGCGGCAGCCGAGAAAGTCGCCGAGGCAGTTGCCGATGCCAAGAACGCGGCAGGGGAGGCGTCCGTCACTGGCGAGCCCGCTACCGCCGCTGAGCCCGTAGCCGCCGCCCAGGCCCCCGAAGGCGCGATCTTCAACCCCGAGGCCGCCCGCGGCAACCTGCACCTGGGCATCGACGTGGGCTCCACCACCGTTAAGCTCGCCGTGCTCAACGACGACAACCAGATCGTCTACGCCAAGTACCAGCGCCATCACACCGACGTCCGTGCCTGCGCCCGCGACCTGTTCGAGGGTGCCGCGACCGTGCTGCCGACGGCCCAGATGACCTGCGCCATTACCGGCTCGGGCGGCCTGCTGCTGTCCCAGTGGCTCGACCTGGAGTTTGTCCAGGAGGTCATCGCCAGCAAACGCGCCGTCGAGACCCTTATCCCGGCCACCGATGTCGCCATCGAGCTGGGCGGCGAGGACGCCAAGATCATCTACTTCGACAACGGCATTGAGCAGCGCATGAACGGCACCTGCGCCGGCGGTACGGGCGCGTTCATCGACCAGATGGCAACCCTACTGCACACCGACGCGAGCGGCCTCAACGAGCTCGCGGCCAACGCGACCACCATCTATCCCATCGCCAGTCGCTGCGGCGTATTTGCCAAGACCGACGTGCAACCGCTGCTCAACGAGGGCGCCCGTCCCGAGGATGTGGCCGCCTCCATCTTCCAGGCCGTTGTGACCCAGACCATCTCGGGCCTGGCGTGCGGCCGCCCCATCCGCGGCAACGTCGCCTTCCTGGGCGGCCCGCTGCAGTATCTCTCCGAGCTGCGCCACCGCTTCTACCTCACGCTCAACCTGGACGAGGAGCACCGTATCGTGCCCCAAAACGCCCACCTGTTTGTAGCGAGCGGCGCCGCCATGGCGCACGAGTCCAACAAGCTCAGCACGTTCCCACAGCTTATCGAGGCCATCGACAGTTTGGGCGACACGCAGGGTGCTGAGGTCGAGCGCCTGGATCCGCTCTTTGCCACCGACGAGGACTTTGCCGAGTTCAAGGGTCGCCACGACACCGAAGTCGTCCCCAAGGGCAAGCTCGACGGCTACACCGGCCGCGTGTTCATCGGCATCGACGCCGGTTCCACCACCATGAAGGCTGCACTCGTGGGCGAGGACGGCCAGCTGTTGCACACCTGGTACGGCAACAACAACGGCGACATCCTGGGCACGGCCAAGGTCATCATGGCCGATTTCTACAACCACATCCCCGCGGGCTGCACCATCGGCCACGTGACCACCACGGGCTACGGCGAGGCGCTGCTCATCGAGGCCCTCAAGGCTGACTCCGGCGAGATCGAGACCGTCGCGCACCTGCGCGGCGCCAAGGCGTTCCTGCCCGGCGTCGAGTTCATTCTGGACATTGGCGGCCAGGACATGAAGTGCCTGCGCGTCAAGGACGGCGTCATCGAGCACATCATGCTCAATGAGGCCTGCTCGTCGGGCTGCGGCAGCTTTATCGAGAGTTTCGCCGTCTCTATGAACATGGACGTGCGCGCGTTCGCCGACGCCGCCATCCATGCCAAGGCCCCCGTCGACCTGGGCAGCCGCTGCACGGTCTTTATGAACTCGCGCGTCAAGCAGGCACAAAAAGAAGGTGCCACGGTGGGCGACATCGCGGCCGGCCTGTCCTATTCCGTCATCAAGAATGCCCTGTTCAAGGTCATTAAGCTGCGCGACCCCCAGGAGATCGGCAGTCAGGTGATCGTCCAGGGTGGCACCTTTATGTCCGATGCCACGCTGCGCGCGTTTGAGCAGCTCACCGGCGTGCACGCCGTGCGTCCCGACATCGCCGGCTGCATGGGCGCCTATGGTGCGGCCTTGCTCGCCCGCGATCGCGCCGGCGTCGACGGCACCTCGACCATCCTTTCGGCTGAGGATATCGCGCACCTCACCGTGACGCAAAAGCATGTCCGCTGCGGCCGTTGCTCCAACAACTGCCAGCTCACCGTCAACGACTTTGGCGGCGGCAGGCGCTTCATTACCGGCAACCGCTGCGAGAAGGGTGCCGGCCACAAAAAGCAAAAGACCGAGGCCCCCAACCTCTTCAAAAAGAAAAACGAGCTGCTCTTTAACCGCGAGGTGCTGAGCCCCGACGAGGCCCCGCGCGGCATCGTCGGCATCCCGCGCGCGCTCAACATGTACGAGAACTACCCCTTCTGGCACGCGTTCTTTACGCGCTTGGGCTTTAGCGTGCAGCTGTCCGACCAGTCGAGCAAAAAGACCTACCAGGCGGGCATCGAGTCCATGCCGTCCGAGAGCGTGTGCTACCCGGCAAAGATGAGCCACGGCCACGTTATGAACCTCATCGACCGCGATGTCGACTTTATCTGGATGCCGTGCGTGCGCTGGGAGCGCAAGGAGGACCCGACGGCCGGTAACTGCTACAACTGCCCCATCGTCATGAGCTACCCCACGGCGTTGGCGCTCAATATCGATGAGATTCGCGAGCAGAATATCGAGTTCCTGTACCCGTTTGTGCCCTATCATGACAAGACCGAGCTCAAGCGCCGTCTGTACCAGGTGCTCGCCGTCGACCGTGTGGCCGATGCGCAAGCCGGTCGCGGTCGCGTGCGTGGGCCCAAGATCACGCGTTCCGAGGTCGATGCCGCCGTCAACGCCGCCTTTGAGGCCGATGCGCGTTTCCACGAGGACATCCAGACCATGGGCGAGGAGGCTCTTAAGTGGGTCGAGGACCACGGCGGTCACGGCATCGTGCTCGCCGGTCGTCCCTACCATAACGACCCCGAGATCAACCACGCCCTGCCCGAGCTTATCTCGAGCTTTGGCTTTGCGGTCTTTACCGAGGATTCGCTCGCGCATCTGGTAAAGCCCGAGCGCCCCATCCGCGTGGTCGACCAGTGGATGTACCACAGCCGCCTGTACGCCGTCGCCCGTTTTGTGACGATGCGCAACGACCTGGACCTGATTCAGCTCAACTCCTTCGGCTGCGGCTTGGACGCCCTGACCACCGATCAGGTGCAGGAAATCCTTGAGGCCAGCGGCAAGATTTACACCGTGCTCAAGATCGACGAGGTGTCCAACCTGGGCGCCGCGCGCATCCGCATCCGCTCGCTCATGGCTGCCCTCAAGGACCAGGAGGCCGAACGTCTGGCCGAGGCAACCGCCGCGGGCGAGGCTTACGAGCAGGGCGATGCCGCGCCGGTGGCGCCTTCCACGGATGCTCCCGCGTTTGCGAGCCGCAAGTACACGTTCGAGGCGCAACGCGAGAGCGCCTCGACCGCGTGGCCCAAGGTGCCCTTTACCGAGCAGATGCGCGAGGAGGGCTACACCATCCTATGCCCGCAGATGGCACCGATCCACTTTGACCTGGTCAAAGAGGTGTTCCGTGGTGCCGGCTACAACCTGGAGCTGCTTCCCTCGACCGATCACGACGCCGTCGAGGCAGGCCTGCGCTACGTGAACAACGACATCTGCTACCCGTCGATTTTGGTAACGGGCCAGATTATGGAGGCTATCGAGAGCGGCCGGTACGACCTGTCCAAGACGGCCGTGGTCATCAGCCAGACCGGCGGCGGCTGCCGTGCCACCAACTACATCGCGCTCATCCGCAAGGCCCTGCGCGAGAGCGGCCACCCCGAGATTCCGGTGATCTCGCTTTCGGCAGTGGCGCTCGGCGAGGACAACCCCGGCTTTAAGATTACGCCGGCGCTGCTTAAGCAGGCAGTCTACGCGGTGCTCTTTGGCGACGTGATGATGCAGATGCTCTACCGCTGCCGTCCGTACGAGGCCACGCCCGGTGCGGCGAACGCACTCTACGAGGAGTACATGGCGCGTGCTCGCAAGCTGGCGCCTAAGTTCAACCGCCACAACTACACCAAGCTGTGCCGCGAGGCCATCCGCGCGTTCGACACCATGCCGCTCGTGGGCGAGGGCACCAAGCCGCGCGTGGGCGTAGTTGGCGAGATCTTGGTCAAGTTCCACCCTACGGCCAACAACCACGTGGTCGACGTGATCGAGCGCGAGGGCTGCGAGGCCGTGGTGCCGGGTCTGCTCGACTTCTTCCTGTACTCCATGAGCAACGCCGAGCTGCAGAAGGACGAGTTGGGAAGCTCTGCTACCACGCGCGCTGGTATGCAGGCGCTCATCAAGCTTGTGGACTGGATGCGCACGCCGGTGGAAGAGCTGCTCGAGAAGTCCCGCCGCTTTGAGGCGCCCGAGCGCATCGGCACCATGGCCGACAAGGCCCGCACGGTGCTTTCGGTGTGCAACAACATGGGCGAGGGCTGGTTGCTCACGGCCGAGATGCTCGACCTGATTGACCATGGCGCGCCCAACATCATCTGCACGCAGCCCTTCGCGTGCCTGCCTAACCATGTGGTGGGTAAGGCCGTGATCAAGGAGCTGCGCCGTCAGCACCCCGAGAGCAACATCGTCGCGGTGGACTACGACCCCGGCGCGTCCGAGGTCAACCAGCTCAACCGCATTAAGCTCATGATCAGTGTGGCCAAGGAGAACATGCGCGCCGGTAAGGGCTTTAAGCTCGAGAAGGTGGCGCCGCTCGCGATGGACGAGGTCACCGGCCAGATGCGTGCTCATGACGGCTGTGTGAGCTGCGGGCCGGCCAGCGAGGAGGCCGTGGCATCGGTCGCCGAGCGCCTGGGACGCGGCATTAAGAAGTAACTGGCCTGCTTTGTGCTGGATATGAGACAAACGGGTGGTAGCCGTACCGGCTGCCACCCGTTTTTATTGCACATATGTTGCGTAAATAGCGTTGCAGGCGCCTTCAGCGGACTCGGATTTCGGAAGTATGCGGCAAAATTTGAATAGGCCGAGCACACTGGATATGCCCAAGCTTTGTACCTGCGGTTTTATTGGTGAAAAACCGGGGTGTGCTCGAGGGCTCCGGAATTTGCCGCATACTTCCGAAAACAACGTCTCGGTGGCACCAAAAATTGCCTCCAGAACCCTGAGATAATGAACATATGTAGCCGTTCGCCGCAAATTATCGTCCGTTCATGGAACCTATCTCCAACGAGTTGTAACCATATGGTTTGATGTTGGAAACATATGATTGCCGGCAGGCCATAGGCGACGTTCCCCCTGATATCGGAGGTTCCAGGTATGTTTCACGCTCCGTTAAGCAACTATCGGCTGGGCTAGCATGGGCCGCCGCACTATCTCAATAACCCTTGCAGTGGTCTGCCTGGCTGTGCTCCTGGGCGCTACAGGGCTGTTTGCTATAAGCCGAGAAACGTCCTATATGCAGGAATGCGCTTCCGAAGGGTTTGCCATTGATGGTTTCTATCGGGATGACAAAACGAGTCGGGTAACCCTGGCTTTTCTTGAGGAGGACAACTGTCGATGGCAGCTGGTCGACCAAGACGGAATCTGCACAGACGGGCAGTTTAAGCGTACGGATGACCCCAACATCCTGATATTAAAGAAGGAAAACGGTGAAGAATTCGGTACGGTCCACGTGGCGTACTTGTCACGCCGACGCGATCAGGGCTTGCTCTACCTATTTAGAGATACCAGGGTGACCCGTTTTTATCTGGTGAGTACCGGTCCGGCGTTTACGGTGGGGTCTGGCGATGCCGATGCGGACAGTTGATTCACGGCAATAAAACAGCGAGCGGGGCACGGACATGAATCGCGCCCCGCTATTTGCTCGTGGCCCGCGTCACGTCTGCGCCATGTCGTGACTCGCGGCTGCGCGCATCCATCCCACGTCGCGTATTACTGCACATCAAACTCCACGCGATCGAGCTCGGGCACATTGAGGTCGATGAGCTTGCGGGCTACACGGCGGTCGTGTGCCCCAAGCGCCTCGCTTGTCGTCACGTGGGCGACAACCTCGCGCTCGACAAGGCCCTCCTCCTCGCCTTCGGTGGCCGAGGTCTCGACGGCAACGGTGTAATCCTTAAAGCCCGGCAGCACCGCGGCAAGCTCGCGCGTGGTTTCGGTGACGCCGTAGCCGTCCTGCACGCCGGCCTGTGCCGAGCCAATGGACCCCGCGGTCATGACGATGCAGGGGATGGCAAAGATCACCGTACCCACGATGATGCGGCGGCGTACCTTGTGTGACAGCTCATCGACCTCGGCATTTTCCTCGGCGGTCACAATGCCGTCGCCGTTGAGGTCGCGCTTGAGCGGCACGCGCAAAAGAAGTAGTACGGCTTCGGCCGCCAGCGCGATAAAGACGACGTTGATGCCAAACTCGTAGAGGGCCGAGAGAAACAGCGACCCGCTCGCGATGGCGATGCCATAGCCCGCCGCGCACAGGGGCGGCATGAGCGCGGTCGCCACGGCCACGCCGGCGATGAGCGTGGCGGGTTCCTGGTCGCGCGAGTTGCCCAGTCCGCCCGCAAAGCCGCCCGCGAGCGCGACGGCAAGGTCCCACACAGTCGGTGTCGAGTTGTCGATGATGGCGGCCGTGGTGGTGCCAAGGGGCGAGAGCTTAAAGTACAGCGTGGACGTGATTAGACAAAAGACCATCTGCAGCGCGAGGCCGGCAATTGCCTCGACGGCAATCTCGCGGTCGAGCGTGGCGATGCCGTATGCCATGGCAAGGACCGAGCCCATGAGCGGACAGATGAGCATGGCGCCCACGATGGCAATGTCCGAGTCGATATCGAGGCCGATGCTCGCGATCAACATGGCAATGATCAGGATGCATAAGTGCGAGCCAGTCAGGCGCGCCCCGTTTACAAAGCGCTTGCGAATCACGTGATAGGGCGCGCGTCCCTCGCGTATGTTGAACGCCTGCTTAAGGAAACGGGTGGCATTCTCCATGGCCTCGCTGTGTGCAGGGCGTATACCGTGACGACGATGATGACGCTCGCGCAGCCGCTTGATCTGTTGTTTGTCGAGTTCCATGCTTACCTCGTTTAGCTTCTGAGCCGCTTCTTGCGTCTGTCGTCTTTACTCTACACCGCGTTAGGCGAGGTGTCAGACAAGGTTTGTTGACCTGGAAGTCAGGACAATCGACATGGCTAAAACGCCGTGAGGATCATAAGAGTCAAATAGACAAAAAAGCGCGGGGCCGGTTTGATTCCGACCCCGCGCTCTGCGCTGGTGCGTTGTTGTTCGGCCTACCCCAGCAGGCTCAGACCAACAGAGACAAACGCCAGGATAACGCCGACGATGGACTCGCCGCCGAGCAGGCCGCTGGCGACGACCAGGCCCTGCTCCTGGAAGGCGGCATCCTTGGAGGCCTTCTCCTCGTCCGAAAGACCGGCAGCGGCGTCGCGGCGTGCGGCCCACTTGTCGTAGGCGAGCTTGGCGCAGGAGCCCAAGAAGGCCGTGAGCGACATGTAGAACGGCAGGTACACGCCCAGGCCGATCATCATGGCCGGAATGCCGAGCCAGTACATGACGATGCCGGCGATAAAGCCGCCTGCGAACCACGGCACGCTCGGGATGCCCGAGACCATGGTGGCGACGACGCTTGCCTGCGCGGCAACAAAGCTTTTGTCGGGGCCAAAGGCGTCCGGACCATAGGCGGTGACGAGCGCGACCATGACGGCTGCGGCGACCAGGGCGCCCACGATGCCGCCGATGGCTTGGCCGATCCACTGCGCACGCGGGTTGGTGCCCAGCACGGCGCCGGCTTTAAAGTCGTTCATGACGTCGCCCGCAAGGCCGCACGCCACGGCTACGATGCCGGCGATAAAGAACAGCTTGACCTGAGCGATCTGTGCGAAGGCAGCCACGATGAGCATGACGATGAGGCCAAAGATCTCCATGGGGTCGATGCCCGTCTGGCCGCAGCTCTGTGCGCTCATAATGGTAGTGACAAAGGTGAACAGCGTCACGATGACGGCCGGGACGGGACCAAGGTCGAGCGCGATGGCGACGATCACGGCGATGGCGGCAGCGCCCAGGCCGATGATGCCGGCGTCGAGCTTAAGGGAGCCCGAGATGAGCGACTGCTCGTCGGTGTCGGTGGAGCTGTCGGCGGCAAGACCGCGGACGATACCGGCGACCTGCGGCAGGATGTCCTTGAGGACGACGGCGACGCCAAAGCCCATCATGAGGCCCATGCCCAGGGACTTGACGATGCCCTGCGCGGTCACAACGTCGAACAGACCGGCAGCGGTGCCGCCCACGATGATGCCAAAGTTGCCCAGCAGGGCGCCGGCAAACCAGAAGGCGACCGGGGCGAAGCCCACGAGGAAGCCGACGGAGAGCAGCATGGGCGAGTTGTAGATGCCAAAGGTCACGCCGGGGATGTTGAGCGTGCATAGCATGCTGGGCACCACGCCCAGAGCGTCGCGAAGCACGCTGTAGATGCCTGCGATGGCCATGGAACCAAAGAGCTGCTTGCCGGTTTTGCCGCCAGCCTCGGTCGCGCGCAAGGTCTGAGCTGCGGCGTTGCCGGTGGGGAACTCAAGCGCGGCGTCCACGATAAAGTGACGGTGGATGAGTGCCGTGGCCAGCAAGCCCATGATAGTGCCGGCGAGTGCCACGATAAACATGTCGAGCCAGCTGATCTGGTCGGCATAGCCCAGCATCCAGGCGCCCGGGATGGTAAATGCCAGGCCGCCGGCGACCATGGCGCCCGCGGACATGATGGTGTGGGTGACGTTGGCCTCGTTGAGGCTGGCGTTGCCCATGAGCTTAAGGAAGAACAGCGAGATGACGGCAGCGAAGACGATCGGCCAGGGGAGAGCGCCCATCTTGAGGGCGGTGTAGGCCGAGCTTGCCGTGATAATCACGCAGCCAAGGACGCCGATGACGACGCCGCGCAGCGTGAGTTGCCCGCGCATCGAGGCGCGGTTCGAGGGATTGCTCATATAAAACTCCTTTGCGTATATCCGCTTCCCCCGGGAGCGCCGTTACGGATACGGCGCGGGAAGTCGGGTTACCAAGGGCCGCCGCGTGAGCTCGCGCACGACCGCGCATCAGTATAGCCGCAAGCTAGTCATTTTGGGATGACTGGTTTAGGTAGGCGATATACTGCTGGGCAGACGAAAGGAGCGCCGACGATGCTTAATGGGTGCGCATATATATTGACGGTTGACGTGGGCAACACGTTCATTCGCTTTGGCCTATTTGCCGAGGATTCGGCCGCGGCGCAGGAATGCCCGCTCGCGACGTGCGAGATTACCACGCCGTCGAGCATTACGGCCGACGAAGCGCGTATGCGACTCGCTCAAGTCATGGCCGCGCTGGCGGCCGATGCGGGCATGCCCGGCGCGCTCGTTCCCGCAGCTGCAGTGCTGAGTTGCGTGGTGCCGGCGCTCGAGCGTCCGTGGAAGGCGGCACTTTCCCGCACCTGCACGGGGCGCGTGCTCACGGTGGGGCCGGGCCTCAAGACCGGCATGCCCGTCCACTACGACGACCCGGCCGAGATCGGCCCCGACCGCATCGCCGACGCCGTGGCGGCCCGGGCCGTTTACGGCTCTCCGTGCATCGTGATCGACCTGGGCACTACGACCAATATCGAGGTCATCGATACGCACGGAACCTTTGTCGGCGGCGTTATCGCGCCGGGTCTGGCGCTCGGCGCCCGCTCGCTCTCGGCCGCTGCGGCGCGCCTACCCCAGGTTGAGCCCTCGGCACCCACGCATGTAATCGGCCGTAACACGCGCGAGGCGATGCGCTCGGGCGTGGTCTTGGGCGAGGTGGCCCGCATCGACGGTATGCTCGACATGGTGCTCGCCGAGATGCGCGCGACCAAGGCCGCGGGGGAGGGCGACGTGCCCATCGTCATTACCGGCGACGACGCCGAGGCGCTCGCGTCGCTGGTCGGTCATAGTCTGACGGTCGACGACGCGCTGACGCTGCGGGGTCTCGCCGAGCTCTACCGCATCAACCAAAAGCCCCGCCGCGTGTAAAAGTGAGGGCGCCGGTGGGACAAACGCCTCCACCTTTCACTTGCTACAATGGGTCAAACTATTGCGATTACGGAGGTGTCTGCCATGTCGGACGATCTTCATCAAACTTCGTCAGGCAAGCGCCTGGACGTCATTAGCTGGGACGAGTTCTTTATGAGCGTAGCCATCGCCGCGCAGCGCCGCAGCAAGGATCCCAACACGCAGGTGGGTGCGTGCATCGCCAGCACCAACCACCGCATCCTTTCGGTGGGCTACAACGGTACGCCCTCGGCGCTCAACGACGACTTTTTCCCGTGGGGTACGAGCGACGACCCGCTACAGGACAAGCACAATTACGTGGTGCATGCCGAGGCCAATGCCGTGCTCAACTACCGTGGCTCGCTCAAGGATCTCGAGGGTTCCACGGTCTACGTTACGCTGTTCCCGTGCCACGACTGCGCCAAGATCCTGGCGCAGGTGGGCGTGGGCGAGGTTGTCTACCTGGACAACAAGTACGCCGACACCGATGATGGACGCATCAGCCGCCGCATCCTCGACTCCTGTGGCATCAGCTACCGCCAGGTTATCGTCGATGTCCAGATTGGTACCGGGGGACAGGCTCGGCAGTAATATGCGTTGTCACTATCTGACGACGAACGCAGCTAAAAGAGCCCCGTCCCAAATTGGCTGCTCGTGAAAGTCGTGTCCGCGCGCATGGATGGCTCGTGAGCGGGTACATGGCTGTAGTAACATAGCCCCTGTCCGCGGGCGCGCCCGCGTTATTGTGAGAAAGGAGCCCCTGTGGCTGTTAACGAAGAGCTGCTTAAGAAGGTTCTTGAAGAGATTCGCCCCAACCTGCAGGCCGACGGCGGCGATATGGAGTATGTGGGCGTTGACGACGAAGGCGTCGTCAAGCTGGAGCTGCAGGGCGCTTGCGCCGGCTGCCCCATGAGCTCGCTGACCCTGTCCATGGGTATCGAGCGTATCCTCAAGGAGCATGTGCCCGGCGTTACCCGTGTCGAGCAGGTTAATGCCTCCGGCGAGACCGACGACCTGTACGACGAGTACGCGCCGTTCTAAGATGCGAAAGCTGCGGACGGCATACTCCGCATAGACGTTACGCCCAAATATGCGGCTGCGAGCGCAAGGCCTGCGGCCGCATTTGTATGTAGGGAGTAGGAGGGTCGACATGCTCAACGACTTCTACCATATGCTTGATCCCGTCGCGATTTCGGCGGGGCCTATCACGATTTACTGGTATGGTCTGGCCTATGTGGTCGGCGCCCTGCTCACGGCGGTTGTCATGTACCGCACGCAGCGTCGCTGGGGTTTTAACATCACGATTGATGACCTGACGAGTGTCGTGGTCGGCGTGGTCTTTGGCCTTATCATTGGCGCCCGTCTGTTCTACGTCATTTTCTACGGTGATGGCTACTACTGGGCGCACCCGCTCGAGATCTTTGCCACCAACGAAGGCGGCATGAGCTTCCACGGTGGCCTGGTCGGCGGCATCTTGGGCGGCATCATCGTGTGCCGCATGTATAAGCTCGATGCATGGACTCTGGCAGACCTTGCCGTCATCGGCGCGCCGCTGGCCTTGTGTCTGGGCCGTTGTGCCAACTTTGTCAACGGTGAGCTGTGGGGCAAGCCGACCGATCTGCCCTGGGGTGTGGTCTTTGGCGGGACTGCGGGCGATATGCCGCGTCACCCCTCCCAACTCTACGAGGCATTTCTTGAGGGCATTGTGCTCTTCTGCATCCTGCAGGTGCTCAGCCGCAAAAAGCCGCTACTGCCCCAGGGCACGTTTATGGGCGTGTTTGTGATGGGTTACGGCATCGTCCGCTTCCTCGTCGAGTTCGTGCGCGTGCCCGACGCCCAGCTTGGCTATCTGCTGGGCGGCGTCATCACGATGGGGCAGCTGCTGAGTCTTCCGCTCGTGATCGCCGGCCTGGCGCTCATCATCTTCGCGCGACACCGCAACCGTCCCCAGCGCATCTACCTCGACGCCTAACCACCACAAAGGGGACACAGGCACCTTTGTGGTGGTTTTGCTGAGTTTGATAGGTTTCTAGAAAGGCTTTCGGACTGTGAAGGATTCCGATCTCTCCACAACGGCTGCGCGCGACGCTGCCCGCATCGTCTGGTTTAAGCGCTACCCCGCCAAGCAGACGCTCATCGCATTTCTGCTCGCGCTGTTGGCGACCACGGCGTTTTCCATCGATCCCGCCCCGGTGTCGAGCAACGCAGTCTTGGCGATTGACCCCAAAGCCTCGGGCATGCTGTACGTGTGCTACGAGGTGCTCCTCTCGTTTGCCGGCCATACCGACGCGGTCATGCTGCTTGCGCTTGCCTGCCTGCTCACGCTGCCGTTTCGCTACGTGTTCTTTGGCCGTGGCGACACCTGGCGCCCATCGATTATTCTGCCGTCGCTGTTTTTCGCCATCTGCATGGTGTTTGGCCGCAGCTACGACCTTATCGACTCGGCCGAGATTGTTCTTGGCGACAAGGCCCGCATCATCTGCGCCTGGATTGGCGGCGCGGGCTGGATGCTCCTAGCGATCGTGGCCTTCTATCTGGCTTTTGAGTGCCTGGATTGGCTGAGCTCTCGGCGCATTCCGTTTTCCGAAGCGCACTTTGGCCGCGTATGGCGTGTGGCTCACGCCGTGCTCTCGGTCCATCCCTTTGCCGGGCCCTTCCTGGTGCTTATGATCGCCTGGGCGCCCACGCTCATCGCTTCGCTGCCCGGCCTTTTTATGGGAGATACGGGTGCGCAGATTCGCCAGTGGTTCAACTATCCCAATGGCACGAGCGACTACCTGCGCCTGCTCAACCCCAACGTGCTGCTCAACGGGCACCATCCCGTAGTGCACACGGCCATTATCGGCTCGTGCGTTCAGCTGGGGCTTTCGCTGTTCAACAGCGCTAACGCGGGCCTCATCATCTATACCTGCGCTCAGTTTGTCATCACGGCTGCCTGCATGGCCTATTCCATTTCGTCGCTGCGCAAACTGGGCGTGAGCCTGCCGGTTCGCGGTGCGATCCTGCTGTTCTTTGCGTTTATGCCGATGTTCTCTAACTACGCGGCGTTGCTCACCAAAGACGTGCTCTTTGCCGACGCGTTTTTGGTGCTGCTGGTACAGACCGTCAAGCTCGTGGCATGTGGCTTGCCCCGTCGTGATGCCAATGCCGAGCGTGCGGGCGAACAGAGGCCCGTGCTCTTTGCGCGCCACGACTGGCTGTTGCTTGCGCTGGCTGCCATGGGTTCCACGTTTTTGCGCAATGGCGGTCTGGTCTTTCCGTTGGCGGCCTGCGTGATTGCGGCGGCGTTTTGCGCATGGGATGTACATGTCGCCCGTCGTGCGGCTAAGCAGACGGGCACCGCGGTCTCATGCGCCACGCCGCGCTTCCGCTGGGTTGGCGTCCTCGCGGTGCTCGCACTCTGCCTTGCCTCTAATATGTACTTCACCAAGGTCTTTATGCCGGCGCACGACATCACGCCTGGTTCCAAGCGCGAAATCCTCTCGATTCCGTTCCAACAGACGGCTCGTTTCGTCCAAAAGCACGACGGCCTCAACTCGGGCGTCAACCCCACGGTAAAGGAGGACGGCACCATCGTGGAGGCTCCTTGCGACGGCTTGGTGACCGACGAGGAGCGCGTCGTGATCGATCGCGTGCTCAAGTACGAGAACCTGGGCCGCCGCTACAACCCCGACAAGTCCGATGCCGTCAAGAACTGCTTTAACGAATACGCCTCGCAGGAGGACATCGATGCCTATTTTGAGGTATGGGCTCAGATGTTTAAGAAGGATCCCGAGTGCTATATTTCGGCGCTTATCAATAACTACTATGGTTATTTTTATCCGAGCGCGCGCGATGCCTGGGTCTACAGCACGGCGCGTAGTGCCGAGATCATGGCGCGTCCCGACAACCTCAAGTACTTCGACTTCCATCCGGTTGACAGCAACGTGGTGCGCTGGTGCGACCACCTGATCAATCTGTACCGTGTGGCGGTGCAGCGCATCCCGTGTATTTCGCTCACCATGAGCTCGGCCACCTATGTGTGGATCATGATCGCCGTGGTGGTCTACCTGCTGCGTCGTCATTCATGGCGTGCGCTGACAATCTGGGTGCCGCTGTTGGGCGTGCTCGCTGTGTGCCTGATTGGCCCGTGCAACGGATCGACCTACATGCGCTACCTGTACCCGGTCATTGCCTGCATGCCCTTCGCCATCGGCGCCACCGTTACCCGCAGCGACTTCCTCTGGTCCTAACTTGGTGCATTGGGGTCAGGTTACTTTGCACCAAAGGGTGGCATCATCACGACGCCTTCATTTTTTTTGTTTATCTCACAGGCCAGTAGGTATATCATTTATAGCGTTTGTTTATATTGCCCGAGCATCTGCGCTGGGCTTTAGGTCGAAACCGATAGGAGACACGTATGTCCGGACACTCTAAGTGGGCCACAACCAAGCATCGTAAGGGCGCGCAGGACGCCAAGCGTTCCGCCCTCTTCTCCAAGCTCAGCCGCAACATCACTGTTGCTGCCCGTCTCGGCGGTGACCCGCTGCCCGAGAACAACGCCAGCCTCGCCGCTGCCGTTGCTAAGGCCAAGGCTCAGTCCATGCCCAAGGACAAGATCAAGTCCGCTATCGACAAGGCTTTTGGTTCGGGTGCCGATGCTGCCGTCTACGAGAACATCGTGTACGAGGGCTACGGTCCCGCCGGTGTCGCCGTCTACGTCGACTGCCTGACCGACAACCGCAACCGTACCGCCGCCGATGTCCGTTCCGCTTTCTCCCACGCTGGTGGCAACCTGGGCACTTCCGGCTCCGTCGCCTTCCAGTTTGAGCGCAAGGGCCAGATCGTCGTTGCCAAGGAGATCCTGGACGAGAACGCCAAGAAGGAGACCATGATCGCCAACGGTGCTGCCGGTGACGAGGATGAGTTCATGATGGCCATCGCCGAGGCCGGTGGCGAAGACTACGAGGACGCCGGCGAGGAGTGGATCGTCTGGACTACTGCCAACGAAGTCATGGCTGTCTCCAAGGCGCTCGAGGAGCAGGGCGTCCAGGTCAAGGGCTCCGAGACCACCATGGTCCCGACCACCCCGACCGAGGTCTCCGGCGCCGACGCCAAGAAGGTCCAGCGCCTCATCGACCGTCTTGAGGAGCTCGACGACGTCCAGGATGTTTACAGCACCATGGACATGACCGACGAGGTCATCGCTGCCCTCGAGGAGGAGTAGCGCCCGCACGGGTTAAGCCGTGCATATCTGGGCATAATGAAGCGAGCATGCAAGCCTCGTGGAATAGATGAGCCGGATCCGCGTGCGTAGAGCACCGGACCCGGCTCTTTTATAATGATGCGAACCGTTTTGCATTTCGAGAGCCGAGATTTGAAGGGAGCGCCGCGTGCGCGTACTCAAACGAGCCCTAGCGATCGTGTACCTTGCCGCCACCATCGTGGCGCTGGGTACGCTTGTCTGCCAGTTTTGGGGGCCGTATACGTATCGCTTTATGCTGCTGATGCGCGACCCCATGCCGCGTATCGTCGTCACGGCGTGCGGCGGAGTTGTGGCGATCGGCGTGTTGGCAAGCTTCTTCCGCCTGATGTTTGCTCGTCGCGAGCCGTCCTGCGTGCATCCGGCGGGGGAGCGCAATATCGAGGTTACTCTTGCGGCGCTTTCTTCGTGTGCCAGGGCTGCTGCTGAGCGCGACGACCGCGTAATGGTCGAGCATGTCGAGGCCCGCGTCCAAGGCTCCGACGATTCGCACGTCCGTTTTAAGGTCGAGGCCATCGCGCTCGATGATAAGGACGTTGCCGCTCTTGCCACCTCGATGCAGCAGCGCATCGAGAAGGCCTGCGACACCATGCTCGGCACGCCGGGTACGACCGCGCGTGTCCGTTTTTTGCCGTCCAAGACTACCGTCCAGACCGTGGAGGTTTCCGGTGAGTGATACCAATCAAGATAAGACCGCTCGTACGCCGCGCCTGACGATTGACCAGAGCGCTACGCCGGCGAGCGAACCTGTTGATTCCAAAGCAGAGGCAACCGAGTTACAAGACGCGGCAGCCGCGGATTTTGACGAGGCTATGGGTCTCATCAAGGGTACGGGCGCTGCCATCTGGAGCTATGCTGTGCGTCATCCCAACACCACGCTCGGTGCCGTCGCCGGCTTTATCCTTGCCGTGTTGGTGCTCACGTTGGGCCTGTGGGATACGCTCGTCATTGCATTCTTCGTGCTGATCGGCGCCGTGATCGGTCAAATTCGCGACGGCGAGAACGGGATCGTCAACTTCTTCGGCCGTCTGTTTAGCGGCCGCTAATATGTATTCGACTGTCGCATCCGCGGCAGGCATAAGGAGGAACCATGGCTTTTAATACGAAGGTCGATGTAGCCGATACCGAGCTCGAGGAGAACGAGGCGGTCGTCGCCGAAGCTGAGGATGTAGAACTCGAAGGTCAGTCCCTCGCCGAGACAGAGGCCGAGCCCGATGCGGATGAGGATGACGAGGAAACGGACGAGTACGAGGACTCGCTGACTTATTCCAACGGCGTGATCGAGAAGATCGTTGCCATGGCCACCCGCGAGGTTCCGCACGTTCTGGGCATGAAGGGTAACCTCATGCACTTTGTTCAGGAGCAGTTTGGTGCCGAGAATCTGACCAAGGGCGTGACGGTCGAGGTCACCGATGACAATCGCGTGGTCGTCAACATCTCCGTCATCATCGAGTACGGCGCCTATGCGCCCGCGATCTTCGACGATGTCAAGGCACGTGTCACCGAGCGTCTTGCCGCGATGACTGGCCTTGAGGTGGCGGGCGTCAACCTGCGTATCGAGGACGTCATCACCCCCGAGGAGTACGAGCACCGTACCAGCCAGCACGAATAACCTTCCAAAAAGAGACAGGTTTGTTTTGGCAGGTTTTATCAGCGAAAACGTTAAACGGCCGACCGCGCAAGCAAAAGCGTGGCCGGCCGTTTTTGTACGCTCCCGATGTAGTCATACCGCTCGTCTAACTAGGGGTTGCAATCCCCACGTTCCGCGTTACTCTAATGGGCGCATTGTTTCCAAATTGTTAACGAGGGGTTGCCGTAATGGCCGACGAGCACGAAACAGAAAGCAAGGCATGGGCAATTGAGGCCGCTGCGGCAGAAGCGGCGTCGCGTGCTGCCGAGGAGGTGCATCGTCCTCCCGTAGTGCCGATGGAGCGCGTGGTCGATCGCGATGTTATCGAGCGGGGCGAGCGCGCTGGTCGCAAGCGCAGCCAGGAGCCGGGCTTTCCGCGCTTTTTTGCCGAGCTCAATTTGGGCCTGATCCTCACGGCCTTTGCCATCGTTGCGTTTAAAACACCTAATCACTTTGCTTTTGGCGGCACCTCGGGCGTGTCGGTCATTCTGTCCACGCTGTTCCCGACCCTGCCCGTCGGCGTCTTTATGTGGATTATCAATGCGGTGCTCGTCATCCTGGGCTTTATCTTTTTGGAGCGCAAGGCAATCCTGTGGAGTGTCTTTGCCTCGTTTGCGCTGTCCGCCTATGTTTCGCTGTTTGAGCTCTTTATTCCGACCGATGTCTCGATGACGGGCGATATGTGGCTCGACCTGTGCTTTGCCGTGATTCTGCCGGCGCTCGGCAGCGCCATCGTCTTTGATATTGGTGCCTCGACGGGCGGCACGGACATCCTCGCCATGATCCTCAAACGCCGCACGACGCTCGAGATTGGCCGCGCCCTGCTGTTGGTCGATATCGGCATTGTGACCATCGCGGCCTTCTTGTACGGGCCGCGCGTCGGTCTGTATTGCGTGCTTGGCCTGTTTGCCAAGACGCTCGTGGTCGACAAGGCCATCGAGAGCATTCACCTGCGCAAAGTCTGCACGGTCATTTGTTCCGAGCCCCTTAAGGTCGAGGAGTTTATCGTCAAACATCTCAACCGCACGGCGACTATCAGCCGCGGCTACGGCGCCTTCTCGGGCAAGTGCGTGACGGTGATCATGAGCGTGCTGAGTCGTCGCGAGGCCGTGCAGCTGCGTCGCTACGCTCGCGAGATCGATCCGGGTGCCTTTATCACGATCGTCGACAGCTCCGAGATCGTCGGCAAGGGTTTCCGCGGAACGAACTAACGCGGTCGAGCTTATCAAACAATCGAATAGCGCCCTGCGCATTGCAAATGCGTCATGTTGGAGTATTTGTCCTCACATTGGGTGATAATGATGCCAAAGACATCGTTTGCGATCCAGATGATTCGCTCAAGATACGAAGGGATGATCTCGATGTTCTGTTCGCAGTGTGGTGCCCCCATGGGCGACAACGATAAGTTCTGTGGTGCGTGTGGTGCCCCCAATGCCGGTGCCGCAGCCTCTGCCCCTCAGGGTCAGCCCCAGCAGTTTGTTCCGCAACCGCCCGTGGCGAATGCGTCCAAGGGCTGTGTGGCTCAGGCGTTTGAGGACATGACCAAGACGCCGGGCGTGCTGCAGCGCGTGTGCCAGATCGCCTTTTTGCCGGCGCTGATTTGTGTTGTGTCGGTGCTCGTGCTGTTCATTCCCGTTATCGGCGGTATCGCGGCTGCCATCGGCTTTTTGGCAGCTTGCATTGCGAGCGTGTGTGGTTCCGGCTTTGGTATTGAGTGGGGTCGCGATCTGTCGCTCAAGGTTGATGACGGCATGGATCGTCCGTTGATGCGTTCCACGTCGTTTGGCCTTGGCGTCTTTTCGGGCGTTATTTCGAGCGTGCTCAAGGTTATCGCGGCTATTCCCGTTATTGGTGTAGCGCTTTCGCTGGTGGAGAGCGTGGTAATTGGTGCCGCGGGTGCGTACTCTTATTACGGCTCCTATGCGCTTGAGGCCGCTCTATTTGGCTCGCTGGGCCTGTTTGTTCTGGCTATGATTGCCACGGCGGTCCTGGGTGTCTTCTTTACTATGTTCGCCGACATCGCCGTGATGCACTTTGCGGTGACCGGTCGCGTCGAGAGCGCGTTTTCGCTCGATAAGGTCTGGGCGGCCTTTAAGAACAATAAGACCAAGCTGTTCTGCGCATCGTTCCTTCCCGAGTTTTTGACGGGTCTGGTCGCCAACGTTATCACATGGATCCTGACGCTCGTCTTTGGCACCATTGCCTCTGTCGGTATGTATAGCTACTACTACCGTCCTACGGCTATTGAGGCGCTTGTTACCGGCGGTGGCATTACGCTCGTATTGTTCTTGGTGCTGACGGCGTTTGTCACGGTATTCCTTACGGTCTTTGGCAACATGCTCAAGCATCGTGCCGTTGGCTATTGGGTGGCGCGCTACGCAAGCGAGTGGGCCGACGAGGACAAGGACGACGTCCTGACCTTTGTGCTGCCGTTTGAGAAGAAGTCTGCTCCTTCGGGTTACAGCGCTCCGGATGCTTCGCCGGCACCTGCGCCCGAGCCCGAGCCCGCGCCCGAGTCTGCGCCTGAGCCTGCACCCGAGCCGGCGCCTGTGCCTGAGCCGGCACCCGCACCTGCGCCTGCAACGTCGCCCGCGCCGAGTTCTGCTCCCGAGCAGGAGTGCCCGCCTGTTGGCGAACCTGCTGAGCAGACTGCGCCGGCGTTGGGCGATAAGGGCGATCAGGCAGCGACCGATCAGCCCGAAGAAGACCAGGCCGAATAGCTTGAGGGGGGCTGCGGTCCAGAGTGCCTAAGGCCATGGTCCGTTTTAGCCGATGCCGCCGGGTTGGTTGCCTTCATTTTGGTAATCGACCCGGCGTGATTGAAGGTATCCCGTTGGGATGCGGCATGTGAGACCAAAGACGCATGTCGTCTTATGGGAAGGAGGATCTATGTTTTGCGAAAATTGCGGAGCACCCGTTTTGGATGATGCAAAGTTTTGTCCTGCTTGCGGCGAGCCCGTCAACGCTACGTCGGCTGCCGCGTCTGAGCCTCAGCCGGTACAGATTCAGCCCGCCCCGGCACCTCAGCCTGCGCCTCAGGGCGCACCCACACCGCCACCCATGCCCGGTGCGGTTGAGCTCGATCGTAACTTTGGCATGATACTGCTGCTCGCTATTGTCACGTGCGGTATCTACGGCATCTATGCGTACTACAAAATATCTGAGGATGTCGCAACTATGTGCTCGGGCGACGGGGACGATATGCCCAACTACCTGATTGCAATCCTGCTGTCGTTCATTACCTGCGGCATCTATGGCCTGTGGTGGACATACCGTTTCGGCAATCGCATCCAGGCCAACGGTCCTCGCTATGGTCTTACCATTGCCGAGAGCGGCACGACGCTTCTGTTGTGGCAGCTGATCGGCGCCTTGCAGTGCGGCATCGGACCGATTATTGGTTTCTATCTGATCGTCAAGAACGTCAACGCGATGGCGGCTGCCTACACTGCGCAGGTTACGGCACGTGCGTAGCAACTCGGATTCACAAGCACGGTCCAAGACAAGGGGCACGGCGGGGCTATTCCGCCGCGCCCTTTTGTTCGCCGCTATCTTGGCGCTGTCGTGCCTTGTGCTGTATGTGACGGGCATCGGCTGCCCGTTTAGGGCGCTTACGGGCATTCCGTGCCCGGGCTGCGGCATGACGCGCGCGTGGCTCGCGGCGTTTGGGCTCGATTGGCGTGCCGCGCTTGCGTATCATCCGCTGTTTTGGATGGTTCCCCCTATGTTTGCGCTGGCGTGCGCCAGGGACTATGTCACAACTTCGCGCACCCGAAAGACAATCGATGCGGCGCTGGTCGCAATATGCTTGCTGCTGGTTGCGGTGTGGGCAATCCGCCTGGTCAACCCCGCAGACGCCGGCCTGCTTTTTGGGGGCCATGTTCCTGTGGGGGTTCCTGCCGATATCATTTATCTCGAGCAGCCACGCTGGCTCATCATCCTTCGCTCTTACCTGTCGTGACGGAGGATACGTTGGAAAAGCGGTCGACACATAAGCGGGGGCGAACGTTGAGATAACGTTCGCCCCCGCTTTGCTCTAGCCAGGTTGTTACGGGTGGGCGTGACGGCTACTCGTCGCGCTTCTCCTCGTGGCGAGCAGCGGCACGGGCATCGTGGATGCCCTTGATCGCGGCATGGCGTGCCGTGCGGGCGTCATGGATGGCGTCGCGAGCCTCGGCGGTCGTTGCCTTGGCAGAGCGCAACTTGGCGGCCAGGTCGGGGTTGGTTTCGGCGACCGCGGTGATCGCGGGGCCGTCGAGCTCCTCTTGCGTGGGCTCGGCCAAAAAGTCGATGGCATACTGGGCGGCCACCATGGAGCCCTTTGCCAGCACAGTCTCGTCGATCTTGTAGAAGCAGGAATGTTGGGCGTACGTGGCGCCAATCTTGGGGTTGCGCGTACCTACAAAGGCGAGCACGCCCGGTACACGGCGCAGGTACTCCGAAAAATCCTCGCCCGAAAGTGTGCCGCGATAATGGCCTTCGCCGGCTGCACCCAGGCACTTGACCACGGCCTGACGACAACGCTCGCTCGAGGCGGCATCGTTTTCGACCTTATAATTGGCGATGGTGTAGTCGGTGAGCTCTGCCTCGGCGCCTAGTGCTGCTGCGGTGTGCTCCACGATGCGGCGCATAAGCTCGGGCATTTCCTCATGCGTCTTGTCGCCATAGGTGCGCACCGTGCCGGCGAGGTATGCCGTGCCGGCGATAACGTTGCGCGCGGTGCCGCCGTGCAGTTCGCCGACGGTGATGACGGCGGGTTCGTAGGGGCTAATCTCGCGCGAGACGATGGTCTGCAGGGCGTTGACGATTTCGGCGGCAACCATAACGGCGTCGTGGCCGCGCTGGGGCATGGCGCCATGGCACGAGGTGCCGCGGACATCAATGCGGAACCAGTCGGTGTTTGCCATGCGCGGACCGGGCTCGCAGCTCACGGTGCCGGCATCGACCTCGCTCCAGATGTGCGCGGCATAGGCACCGTCGACGCCATCGAGTACGCCCGTACCGATCATGAGCTTGGCGCCCTGGCCGTTTTCCTCGCTGGGCTGGAAAACGATGCGAATCTCGCCGTGGATGTCATCGGTCATGTGGCGCAGAATCTGCAACGTGCCGAGCATCATGGCGATATGGCAGTCGTGGCCGCAGGCGTGCATGCAGCCCTCGTTGACGCTGGCGAACTCCTCGCCGGTCTGCTCGGTGACGGGCAGGGCGTCGATGTCGGCGCGCAGCAGGATACGGCGGCGCGGCGTGCCGTCCTCGCGGTAGGCATCGGGCGCGGTGCCGCGGAGTGTCGCCACCAGGCCCGTCTTGAGTGGACGCTCGTAGGGGATATTCATGGCGTCGAGCTGGTTGGCGATGTCGGAAGTCGTGCGCTCCTCGGCAAGGCTCAGCTCCGGGTGCTTATGGAAGTGCCGGCGCTGCTTGATGATGTAGGGTTCAAACTCGGCGGCGATATCATGGATGGCCGCGGTGACGTCGTCTGCCGCGCGAACCTCGGTTGCCGCCATAATCTGCTGTGCCTTGGTCTTCGTCATGGTCGATTTGCTCCTTGCTGGCTCGATCGCAAAATCGTACAGGCTCTCTCCAGTATGCCACCTGCCGCTAGGGCTGGTAAAGTTGCCGTTTGCCGCTTGGGGTTTTGTTGCAAGGGCGGGGGAGTACACTCGGGGGTGTTGAATTACCTGCCAGAGATGGGGATGCTCATGCAGCATATCGATCGGATTATCCGCTCCAAGAACGTTTTTACCGCCCAAGACGGTATCGATACCGCCCGCGAGCTGGCGATCGCCATCGCGGGTGATCGCATCGTCGCAGTCGGCGCGCCCGATGACGTGATTGACGCCGCACCTGCCGCCACGCCGGTGGTCGATTACGGCGAGCAGTTTGTCTGCCCCGGTTTCCACGATGCGCACCTGCATTTCTTCCATACTTCGGTTGGTTCCTCGCCGTACATGCTCATGGATATGGGCACGTCCGAGGCAGCATTGGTGCAGCATGCGCTCGAGTTTTCCAAAGGCTTGCCAGATGACGCCTGGGTCGTGACCCAGGGTTGGCGCGATTACCGCTGGGATCCGCCCGAGCACCCTACCAAGGCCTCCCTCGATGCGGCATTTCCCGATCGTCCCTGCGTTATGTACTCGGGCGACGGGCACACGCTGTGGCTCAACAGCCGCGCACTCGAGGCGCTCGGCGTTACGCGCGACAGCGAGCCTCCGGCGGGTGGCAGTTACGACAAAGACTCAAACGGTGAGCTTACGGGTATCGCTCACGAGGCTGCGGCCATGCAGCTGCTGCCGCGCTGCCTGGAGTGGCTGGGCGAGGACCGCATCGCGAGCGCATACGCCGACCAGATGAAGCGTATGGCCGAGCAAGGCATTACCTCAATCTGCGATATGTCGCTCATGCCCATGCCGGGCTGCGACTTTATTCGCGATGATGTTTACGACAAGCTGCAGGCCGCCGGCAAGCTGGGCATCCGCGCCCATCTGTTTCCCACGCTGCTGGATGACCAGTCGCGCTTGGAAGAACTCCAGACCCGCTACGCGAACAACGCGCTGCTCTCGGCGCCAGGCTTTAAACAGTTCTTCGACGGCGTGTCGAGCGAGCATACCGCATACCTCACTGAGCCCTATACCAACCCGCGCTTCCCGGGCGACCAGGGCCGCCTGACGGTCCCTGTCGAGCGTATGCGCAAGTTGGTTTTGGCGGCAGCCGAGCGTGACCATACCGTGCGCATCCACGTTATCGGCGACGGTGCCATCCATGCTGCGCTCGATATCTTTGAGGAGGCGGCAGAGCTCTACGGCTTGCCCCAGCACGGCCACAATACGCTTGAGCACCTGGAGAATCTGCTGCCTCAGGACATCGATCGTCTGCGCAAGCTCAACGTCATTGCCTCGAGCCAGCCTTGCCACATCACGCTCGACCCGGGTGGCCCGGAGCGCGACCTGGGCCTGGAACGCAGCCGCATCATGTGGCCGTTCGCAACTTATCAGCAGCGCGGTATCCGTCAAGCTTTCGGTACCGACAGCCCCATCACGGCCGTTACCAGCATGAACGTGCTCTACACGGCTATCACGCGCCAAGATCCCCGCAGCCACTGGCCCGAGGGCGGCTGGCTGCCGAGCGAGCGTATCGACGCGGCAACGGCCCTGCGCAGCTACACGCTTGGCAGCGCGTACGCAGCGGGCGACGAGCAAAACCTCGGCAGCCTAGAGCCCGGCAAATACGCCGACCTGGTAGTCCTGGACCAAAACCCGCTCACCATCGACCCCCAAGAGCTGCAAGCCACCAAGGTTCAGGCCACCTACCTGGCAGGCAACTTGATTTACGAGCGCTAATATTCATGTCGTACCGTTAAACGCGGCTCGGGCAGCCTATTTTGGGATGGCGCTCGAGCCGCGTTTGTTTGCCGATGGGGGTTCGTTAGGAGCGTCCCCTCTCTGCTGGATTTGGGCGCAGGGTGGAAGCGCTGCTGCTCCGCGCGCTCAATTGGGACATCAGCGATGCTTTCTCTTAGCGTTTTGCATACTTCCAGTTGCAGATTGCAAAAAAAGTTGAGATGTTCTTTCCGGTCCTGATGTACCCCCGCCTGGGCCGTGCAAAAAATGGAGTATTCAGCACCGTGAGCTCTGCCGGTGCCGCTGCAGTCGGGTGGCATTGCGGAGATCGACGTCATTTTGGGGTCCGGTGCGGTGCGAGGCACGCTTTTTTGTCCTGACAGGGTTTGCCCGCCGACCCAAATCGCCGGTCAAAGGCGTTCTTGGGACCAATATGGTGTGTCCGGCGCGTATGCAGCCGTCCTGGCCTGCTGAAAACTCCCAAAAATGCACGCTGCTCCCCAGGGGACCCGTGCGAGCGGCGAAAACCATGCCCAAGTCGCTGTCCGCATCGTCATTTTGCTGCACTGACTTTTCTGAATACCGGACCCGATAACGTTGACTCAGCTCCCGTGTGGCGCCGGAGGGGCGGGATATAAGGTTTATCGCGAGTTCCGCACGAGCCGAAGGCCACTTAATGTGGCCTTCGTGCGAGCAGGACTGCCCGAGCAGGAAACCTTATATCCCGCCCCTCCGGCGCCACACGGGAGCCGCGCACAAGTTATCCCCCGGCATTCAGAAAATCTAAGTGCCAAAAAATAAGATTTTTTGACTCCGTGTTGTATAACCCGCCATTCGTGGGTACCATTCAACGCGTACGCAAACAAAAAGGGTTAATTCGCGTGGTATAACCGCGCGGCCCAAAAAGGAGGAGACAAGCATGTCGTCTTTGAAGCCGCTTGCAGATCGTGTTCTGGTCAAGCCCGACGAGGCCGAGCAGAAGACCGCTTCTGGTCTGTATATCGCCAGCAACGCTCAGGAGAAGCCGCAGCGTGGCACCATCGTTGCCGTTGGCGCCGGCAAGGTCAACGACAAGGGTGAGCGCATCCCCATGGACGTCAAGGTCGGCGACGTTGTCATCTACGGTAAGTTCGGTGGCAACGAGGTCAAGGTCGACGGCGAGAAGTATCTGCTGATGCGCGCCGACGACATCTACGCTGTCGTCGAGGCCTAGTCTCGTCAGAATCTCTGATTCGTCTTTGAACGCGCCCGCCGCATAGGACTCGGAAGCGGCGACGCGAGTCACATTTCTTTTGGAGGATTACCTACCATGGCAAAGAACATTACGTTCAACACCGATGCCCGCGCTAAGCTTGCCAAGGGCGTCAACACTCTGGCCGACGCCGTTACCGTCACCATGGGCCCCAAGGGCCGCTACGTTGCGCTGCAGCGCACGTTCGGTGCTCCGACCATCACCAACGACGGCGTTTCTGTCGCCAAGGAGATCGAGCTCGAGGACAACATCGAGAACATGGGCGCTCAGCTGGTGAAGGAGGTCGCCACCAAGACCAACGACACCGTGGGTGACGGCACCACCACCGCAACCCTGCTCGCCCAGGCCATCGTCAACGACGGTCTGCGCAACGTCGCCGCTGGCGCCAACCCGCTGGCCATCCGTCGCGGCATCGACAAGGCCGTCAACGCCGCCGTCGCCGAGATGAAGAAGCAGGCCAAGCCGGTCGAGACCAAGGAGCAGATTGCTTCCGTCGGTACCATCTCCGCCGGTGACCCCGAGGTCGGCGAGAAGATCGCCGAGGCCATGGAGGTCGTGGGCAAGGACGGCGTCATCACCGTCGAGGATTCCCAGACGTTCGACATCACCATCGACACCGTCGAGGGCATGCAGTTCGACAAGGGCTACGTCTCCGCTTACTTCGTCACGGACAACGACCGCATGGAGGCCGTGATGAAGGATCCGTACATCCTCATCACCGACCAGAAGATCTCCAGCGTTCAGGACATCATGCCTGTTCTCGAGGCTGTCCAGCGCGCCGGCCGTGGCCTGCTCATCATCGCTGAGGACATCGACGGCGAGGCTCTGCCGACCCTCGTCCTCAACAAGATCCGTGGCGCTCTCAACGTCTGCGCCGTCAAGGCCCCGGGCTACGGCGATCGCCGCAAGCGCATCCTGGAGGACATCGCCGTCCTCACCGGTGGTCAGGCTGCTCTGGACGAGCTGGGCGTGAAGGTCGCTGACATCACCGCTGATATGCTCGGCACCGCTAAGTCCGTCACCATTTCCAAGGACAACACCGTTGTCGTCGGCGGCGCTGGCTCCAAGGAGGCCATCGACGCTCGTATCGCTCAGATCAAGGGTGAGATGGAGAACACCACCTCTGACTTCGACCGTGAGAAGCTCCAGGAGCGCCTGGCCAAGCTCTCCGGTGGCGTTGCCGTCATCAAGGTCGGCGCTGCTACCGAGTCTGAGCTCAAGGAGATCAAGCATCGCGTCGAGGACGCCCTGCAGGCTACCCGCGCTGCTGTCGAGGAGGGCATTGTCGCCGGTGGCGGCGTCGCCTTCATGGATGCTGCTCCTGCGCTCGACGCCGTTGAGCTTGACGACCCTGAGGAGAAGATCGGTGTCGACATCGTCAAGAAGGCTCTGACCGCTCCGGTTGCTACCATCGCCAAGAACGCTGGCTTTGAGGGCGCTGTCGTGGTCGACAAGGTTGCCGAGCTGCCCGCCGGCCAGGGTCTCAACTCTGCCAACGGCGAGTGGGGCGACATGATCGAGATGGGCGTCCTCGACCCCGTCAAGGTTAGCCGCGTCACCCTGCAGAATGCTGCTTCTGTCGCCAGCCTGATCCTCATCACCGAGGCTACCGTCTCCGATGTGCCCAAGAACACTCAGCTTGAGGACGCTATCGCTGCTGCTACCGCTGGTCAGCAGGGCGGCGGTATGTACTAAGGCCGACAAGGTCTAGAACTCCCACCGGGAATCCGGGGGCGTGACGGGGGCTTCTCTCCGGAACGTCCTCGGACATGCAAAGAGGCTCCGCATCGCGCTTCGCGCTGCGGAGCCTCTTTGCGTCCTTTGCGGAATGTTCCGGAGAGAAGCCCCCGTCACGCCCCCGGATTCCCTGCGTTTACGGCCTTGAGGTCGGCGGGCGGAGGAGGACGTGGTTGAGGGGGATGCGTGTCCCGGTCGCTGTTTCGCGGCTCTGCCGCGGAAGGCGCGCTACTTTGGGGCGGATGGAGGACGTGGTTGTTGCGCTAACTTGTCCCTACCGCATTTCTGGAGCGTTTCCCACCACAAATTACCCTTGGCATACTTGCGCGAACGATTGCTCGTGCTACACTTGCAATTGCTGTTTCAGGGCGGGGTGGAATTCCCCACTGGCGGTAAATCGGGCGGTGTCAAAGGGGCGCCGTGGCGCAGGCGAGATGCCTGCGGCCGAGCCGATGAGTCCGCGACCCGTGTGTGCGTTGGTTCGCATGCCGGCTGAACTGGTGAGATCCCAGTACCAACGGTTAGAGTCCGGATGAAAGAGGCAGGTGATCTTATGTCTGAACAGTCGCAGCATATCCATTTTGAGAACACGAATAGGTGGAGCACCAAACAGCTCGTTACCATGGCGCTGATGTGCGCCTTGGGCGCCCTGTTTATGTATGTGCAGCTGCCCATCCTTCCTTCGGCGCCGTTTTTGACGTATGACCCGTCGCTGGTGCCGGCGATGGTGTGTGGATTTGCGTATGGCCCTGGCGCCGGTACTGCTGTTGCCGCTATGGCGATTGTTATCCATGCGCTTACCACGGGCGATTGGGTCGGTGCGCTTATGAACTTGGTTGCCACGCTGGGCTACATTCTGCCCGCAGCTATCGTCTACCAGAAGATGCACACCTATAAGGGTGCCGTGATTGGCCTGGTGCTCGGCGTCATTGCCGCTACGGCGCTGTCTATGGTCGCAAACCTTACCATTGGCGTATGGTTCTGGTATGGCTCGGTCGATGTGATCGCCCCGCTCATGCTTCCTGCCGTGCTGCCGTTCAACCTCATCAAGACCGTGCTCAACTCGGTGTTGACGCTTGCGGTGTACAAGGCGGTCTCCAACCTCATCACGCCTAAAAAGGACCAGGTCAAAGGCCGCGCATGATTGAGTGTCGGGGCGTTTCCTTTAGCTATGACGGTGCCGTGTCGGCACTCGACGGTGTCGATCTGAACATCGAGGACGGCGAGTTTTTCTGCATCCTCGGTGGCAATGGGTCGGGCAAGTCGACGTTTGCCAAGCATTTGAACGTGCTGCTGCAGCCCGATGCGGGAACGGTGTGCGTCAACGGCATGGACGCGTCCGATCCCGAGCTGGTCTACGACATTCGTTCGACCGCGGGCATGGTATTTCAGAATCCCGATGACCAGCTGGTGGCAACGCTTGTCGAAGATGACGTTGCGTTTGGTCCCGAAAACCTTGGCGTGCCATCGGCGCAAATTGCGCAGCGCGTACGCGAGGCGCTGAAGGGCGTGGGCCTGGTGGGCTTTGAGCGCCATGAGACCCACGCACTTTCGGGTGGCCAAAAGCAGCGCGTGGCGCTTGCCGGCGTGCTTGCCATGGAACCGCGCGTGCTCATATTGGACGAGGCATCCTCGATGCTCGATCCGCGTGGACGCAAGGGCCTTATGAAAGCGTGCCGCGCACTCCACGATCGCGGCATGACCATCGTGATGATTACGCACTTTATGGAAGAGGCTGCCGAGGCCGATCGTGTCGCCGTGTTTCAGGCGGGGCGTGTTGCCATGCTGGGTACGCCCGAGGAAATCTTGACGCGGGCGGATGAGCTTGCGCAGCTCAACCTTGACATGCCAGAGTCGTGCCGTTTGGGCATGGCGCTTCGTGCGAAGGGCGTGCCCATTTGCGCACAGGTGCGCGAGGCGGATATGGTCGCCGATATAGCGCAGGCCTATGCCGAGCGGAGTAGGACAGGCATCGCCGGGCGGCCTTTCGCATCCGATCCTCGTATTCCCGACAACGTTGCCTCTGCGCTCGATGGCGCAGATGCGCCGGAGCCCGTCATCGAGATTTCGCACCTTTCGTATAGCTATTCGCTGAGCGCCCGCGAGCGTCGCCGTTGGCACAAGCGCTCAGCCGCCGAGGGCGCATCGAACAAACAGGCCCTCTGGGGCAACGACCCTAGCAGCCCCTGGGCGTTGCGCAATGTGTCGCTAACGGTGCGCCGTGGCGAGTTCCTGGGCCTTGCGGGCCATACCGGTTCGGGTAAGTCGACGCTGGTCCAGCATCTCAACGGTTTGATTCGCCCCCAGGAGGGTTCCGTTTACGCGTTGGGGCTCGACCTGGCAAACAAGAAAGATGCCGCCGCGGTTAAGGCCAAGGTCGGCGTGGTGTTTCAATATCCCGAGCGTCAGCTGTTTGCCGAAACCGTGACGCAGGACGTGGCGTTTGGCCCGCACAACCTTGGCTTGTCGCAGGCCGAGGTCGCGCGCCGCGTTGAGTCATCGCTCGCTCGCGTGGGCCTCGACTTGGCCACGGTGGGCGACAAGAGTCCCTTTGAGCTTTCGGGTGGCCAACAGCGGCGCGTGGCGTTTGCTGGCGTGCTTGCCATGGAGCCCGAGGTCCTGGTACTCGATGAGCCCATGGCGGGGCTCGATCCGGCGGCGCGCAGTGATTTCCTGGAGCTCATCGATCGACTTCACCATGGGGGCCTGACCGTCGTCATGGTCTCACACAGTATGGATGACCTTGCCAATTGCTGCGATCGTATTGTCGTGATGAACGAGGGCGCGGTGTTTGCTGAGGGCACGCCCGCTCAGGTTTTTGCGCATGCGGATGAGCTTAAATCAATCGGCTTGGGTGTTCCCGCTGCCCAGCGCATGGCGTTGGCGCTCGCGGAAGCGGGCGTGCCGCTGCATCGCGGCGGGCTCTATACGGTTGAGTCGTTGGCCGACGAGTTGGCAGATTTGCCGATCGGTCGCTCAGGCGGTTCTTCTAACGTCTCGGACAAGGCCAAATCCGAAACGGTCGCGCGAGAGGAGGGTTGCTGATGGAGGCGTTTTCGTTTGGCAGCTACTATCCGAGCGATAGCGCGATCCATCGCCTGGATCCGCGCACCAAGCTGCTCCTGGGCTTTGTGTTTTTGATCACGACGCTGACCGTCGGCGGCTTCCGCGGATTGGCCCCTGTCGCATTTTTCGTTGTGCTGATCTATGTCGTGTCCCGGGTGCCGGCTCGTCGCGTTCTGTCGTCGATGGCGCCGCTGCTGGCAATTGTCGTCGTGGTCGCGGTGCTCAACTTGTTTACCGATCAGAGTGGGCGCATCCTGTGGCAGCTCGGCTTTCTGCAGATAAGCGAGGGTTCACTGCGTTCTGCCGCCTTTATGGCGTGCCGCCTGACCCTGATGATGGCCGGCATGAGCGCCATTACGCTCACCACGCCCACGCTCGACCTCACCGCGGGCTTCGAGCGCCTGCTCGCACCGTTTGCGCGTGTAGGACTTCCTGCGCACGAGCTCGGCATGATCATGGGCATCGCGCTGCGCTTTATGCCGCAGTTTGCCACCGAGATGAAGCAGACGGCGGACGCGCAGACAAGCCGCGGTGCACGCGTAACGGGTGGCCCGCTCGGCGGCGTGCGCATGCTCGGTAGCGTGGCGATTCCGCTGTTCACGGGCGTGTTCCGTCATGCCGAGACGCTTTCGGCCGCCATGGATGCGCGCTGTTATCACGGCGAGCAGGGACGTACGCGTCTGCATGCGCTTGCATTTCGCCGCGGGGATGCGCTGGCTGCGGTGGTGACGATGCTGCTGTTTGCGTGTGTCATCGTCGTCAACCTTCAACTTGTTTAGGCGCGATTCGAGCGCAAGAAAGGGGTCCCTATGACCGACAACGACCGCACAGCTCAGCTTGAGCGCGCCTGCTCGTATCTCAGGCGCATTCCGGCGTGGTATCTGGCCACGACCGATGTGGCCGACGGGCATCAGCCTCGCGTGAGGCCGTTTTCGTTTGCCATGGTCGATGAAGGTAAGCTGTGGTTTTGCACGTCGCGCGACAAGGATGTGTGGGCGGAGCTGAGTGCGAATCCCAAGTTTGAGCTCTCGGGCTGGAAGCCGGGGGAATGCTGGATCGTATTGACCGGCGAAGCCGCACTTGAGGACGACGCAGTTGCGAGCGACAAGGTGCGTCAAGCGGGTTTTAAGCACATGGTGGGCATCGGCGAGGAACACGAGAGTGCCAACGACGGCCGCCTTGCTTTCTTTTCGGTCCGCAACATTGCCGCGCGCTTCTGTGATATCGACGGCAGCGAGGAGCGCCTGGAGCTCTAGCGCGTCTCAAATTAACTACCCGTTCCGAATTAGCTAGCGCCAGGAGGACACATGGACGGATTGAATACGGTGTTGGAGTATCTGACGTCGGTGCCGGCATGGTATTTGGCGACGAGCGTTGACGGACAGCCTCATGTGCGTCCGTTTTCGTTTGCGCAGATCCAGGACGGCAAGCTGTGGTTTGTAACAGCGCGCACCAAAGATGTGTGGCAAGAGCTGCTGCAAAACCAGCGCTTTGAGGCCACGAGTTGGTGGCCGGGCCATGGCTGGCTCATCTTGCGCGGGCGTGCCGGCTTGGATGACCGGGCTTTAGGCGAAATGCGCGAAGCTGGGTGGAAGCATCTAGAGCGCCTGGGCGAGCACTATGAGGGGCCTAACGACCCCACGCTCGTCTTCTTTAGCGTCGAGGATCCCGAGGCTTTTATCTGCAATCACGACGAATGGGTGCCGGTCGAGCTCTAGCCAGCTGGCTCATCCTAACAACTTGGTTTCGCATGGGCGGGCCCCGTATTGCCCGGCGCCGTTAGGAGCGCCGGTCAATACGGGGCCCGCTCCATTTGTCAATTCCTTCAAGCGAATGTGTCGGGAATGTTTCAATGCATGAATATGCAAGCCATTTACGTATTCATGCATCTTTTGGTGCTAAAGTTTCAACCCACTTCATAGCGACGGCTGCGGGATGCGCATTGGTGCATAACTGCAGACAAGGAGTCTGATATGTCTGTAAAGGTTGGAATCGTCGGTGCGGCTGGATATGCCGGCGCCGAGCTCATTCGCCTCGTCCTCGGTCATCCCGAGTTTGAACTTGTTGCCGTTACGTCCAACGCCGATGCCGGCCAGCCGCTGTCCGCGGTGTATCCGAGCTTTGCTGGTGTGAGCGATCTGGTTTTCACCACGCATGATGCCCCCGAGCTCAAGAACTGCGACGCGGTCTTTTTGGCCGTGCCGCACACGGCTGCCATGGCACAGGTGCCCGCGCTGCTTGCATCGGGCGTCTCCTGCTTTGATCTTTCGGCCGACTACCGTCTGAACGACGCGTCCGTTTTTGAGGCTTGGTATGCCGCCGAGCATGCGAGCCCCGAGCTGCTCAAGACCCGTGCCTTCGGTCTGCCCGAGCTGTTCTGCCAGGACTTGGAGACCGCCGCATCCGACCATGCCGACGGCAAATCCGTGCTGGTCGCCTGCGCCGGTTGCTATCCCACCGCAACGAGCCTTGCCGCCGCGCCCGCCGTGCGCGCGGGCTGGGTGGCCGAGAACGGCCCCGTGATTGTCGATGCCATTAGCGGCGTGACGGGCGCCGGTAAGTCCTGCAACGCCCGCACCCATTTTTGCAGCGCCGACGAGAACTTGGAGGCCTACGGCGTGGGCAAGCATCGCCACACGCCCGAGATTGAGCAAATCCTTGGCCTGACCGATCGCGTCGTCTTTACCCCGCACCTGGCACCGCTCAAGCGCGGTCTGCTCTCCACGGTGACGCTGCCGCTCACGCCGCAGGCTCTCGATACCTTGACCCTTGAGGACGTTGTCGACCATTACAAGCAGTTCTACGCCGGTCGCACCTTTGTGCGCGTGCTCGATGCCGGCCAGCAGCCCAAGACGGCTTCGGTCGTCGGCACCAACGCTGCCCAGATTGGCCTCGCGCTCAACAAGCGCGCGGGCGTGCTGGTGGCGACGGGTGCTATCGACAATTTGTGCAAGGGCGCTGCGGGCCAAGCAGTCCAGTGCGCCAATATCGTCTTTGGCTTTGACGAGCGACGAGGCTTGCCCACAGTGGCGTGCCCGGTGTAGCACATTCGATTGTTAACGATTTGGTAGTCGGGCATCGAATGGGGCGCCACTCTTAAGCTGGTCTCATGATCACGACTGGCATGGCGCACCAACCGATGTCCGTTTTTTGTTTGACATAAGGAGTCATAAAGACGATGAATACCGAGCTGTTTGATATCAAGATTCGCGCCGTCGAGGGTGGCGTTACGGCTGCGGCTGGTTTTAAGGCTGCAGGCATCCACGCTGGGTTCCGCAAGAACCCCGAGCGTCTGGATTACGCGCTCGTCGTGCCCGATAAACCCTGTCCCGGTGCTGGCGTGTTTACCACCAATCGCTTTTGCGCGGCGCCCGTGCAGGTGAGCCGTGCCAACCTGGGCGGTACCGACAAGGGGTACGGTATCATCGCCGGCATTTCGGTCAACTCTGGCAATGCCAACGCCGCCACGGGTGAGACCGGCCTTGCATGCGCGCGCGAGACGTGCAGCATCGCATCGCAGGTCATCGGCTGCGAGCCTCAGCAGATTCTGATTGCCTCCACGGGTGTGATTGGCCAGATTCTGCCGATCGACACGTTTGAGACCGCCATTCCTGCTGCCTACGAGGCGCTCTCCGCCCACGGTGGCGCCGATGCCGCTCGCGCCATCATGACGACCGACACGCACTCCAAGGAGTACGCCGTGTCCTACGTCAGTGAGGCTGCGGGTCATGCGGGCAATGTCTATACGGTAGGCGGAATGTGCAAGGGCTCGGGTATGATCATGCCCAACATGGCCACCATGATCGCAGCTATCACCACCGATGCCCCCGTCGAGCCGGCGGCACTTCATGCCCTGCTGCTCTCGACCGTCAAGCAGACCTTTAACAAGGTAACGGTCGATTCCGACACCTCGACCAACGACACCTGCATCATGCTTGCCTCCGGCGCCGCTGCCGCAGATGCCGAGCCTATCGTCGAGGGCTCCGATGCTTTTGACGAGTTGGCATTTGCCGTGCACGAGGTGTGCGAGAGCCTGGCGCGCAATATCGCCGCCGACGGTGAGGGCGCATCCAAGCTTGTTACAGTCAACGTTACCGGCGCCGTGAACGACGAGGAGGCCGATATCGCCGCCCGTGCCGTTGCCAACTCGCCGCTCGTTAAGACCTGCATAGCCGGCCACGACTGCAACTGGGGCCGCGTTGCCATGGCACTCGGCAAGTGCGGCGTGAAGTTTAATCAGGAAGACGTTTCCATCGACATGATGGGCATGCCTGTCTGTCGCGACGGTCTGACTGTTCCCTTTGACGAGGACGAGGCTCTACGACGTTTTGAGGCGCCCGAGATTGTGATCTCGGCCGACCTGGGCGCAGGCGACGCGGCAACGACTGTGTGGACCTGCGACCTCACGCACGAGTACATCTCCATTAACGGCGACTACCGTTCCTAGATTCCAGGCACGCTGCGCATCTTGCCGCGATTGCGGACAGCGGAGCACGGCGCGATAACGATACGAAAGACGAGGCAGATTTTGAAATTCGCACGCGATTGTCGTTCGAGCGAATCCAACGAAGCAACCGCGCAGCTGCTGTTCGAAGCGCTGCCGTGGATTAAGAACCTGACCGGCAAGACGGTTGTTATCAAATATGGCGGAGCCGCCATGGTTGATGAGCAGCTGCGCCGTGACGTGATGAGCGACATCGTCCTGCTTAAGATCATCGGTATGCGCTCCGTCATCGTGCATGGCGGCGGCAAGGCTATCAACGAGGCGCTGAGCCATTACGATATTCCCGTCGAGTTTAAGAACGGCCAGCGCGTGACCACGCCGGCGACTATGGATATCGTGCGCGAGGTGCTGGGCGGCAAGGTTAACCAGGAGCTGGTTGCTGCCATCAACCACCACGGCAACCTGGCCGTGGGCGTTTCGGGCAGCGATGCCGGTACGCTCATCGCCGAGCCGCTCGACCCCGAACTCGGCCGCGTAGGCAAGGTCACGCACGTCAACACCGACTATATCGAGCGCCTGCTCGATAGCGAGTACATCCCCGTCATCGCTACCGTCGCGGCGGGGGAGGACGGCGGTTTCTTCAACATCAACGCCGATACCGCCGCCGGTGCCGTTGCGGCGGCACTGCATGCGCATAAGGCGATCTTTTTGACCGACGTTGACGGCCTGTACAAGGACTTTAGCGATAAAGACTCACTCATCTCCAACCTAACGCTCGACGAGGTTAACGAAATGCTCTACGGCGGCGAGGTCGATAAGGGCATGATTCCCAAGCTGCGTGCCGCCGTCGATGCGCTTGCCGGCGGCGTATTTCGCGCTCACATCATCAACGGCACCACGCCGCATTCGCTGCTGCTGGAGCTGCTGACCGACGCCGGCGTCGGTACCGTGATCCACTCCACCGAGACGGCTTACGAGTTCGATACGCATCCGCATCCGCTTTCGACGTTTGCTGCGCGTCTGACCGAGAACCTCGACGAGGTCGAGAAGCTTCAGACGGTCTAACTGACCCGCAGCCGCCCCATTCCTGCACCCATAGGCCTGCGCCGTCCGGCGCTCAACGAAAGGCATCCCATGTCACTTGCAGCTCAGCAATCGCTTGAATCCCATTACGTTATGCATACCTTTGGCCGCTCTCCGGTCGAGTTTGTCGAGGGCCACGGCATGAAACTCACCGGCGACGATGGTCGTGAGTACCTCGACTTTCTTGCCGGCATCGGCGTGTGCAGCCTAGGTCACGGCGACCCGGCTGTGCTCTCGGCGCTCGAGGCACAGACCAAAAAGCTCATGCATGTCTCCAATTACTTCTACATCGAGCAGCGTGGACAGGTCGCGGCGCTGCTGTCCAAGCTTGCCAACGACGACTTAGATGGTGCACGCGTGCTTGCCGATGCCATTGCCGCCGGCGATGAGACCACGGCAGCTGCTCTTGGTGCCCCGGCTGCGGATGAGCAGGTTTGGGAGACCTTCTTTGCCAACTCCGGCGCCGAGGCCAATGAGGGCTCGATGAAGCTTGCGCGCCTGTACGCCAAGCGTGCCGGTAACGGCGGCAACACTATCGTGTGCATGCGCGGCGGCTTCCACGGCCGTACGCTCGAGACCATTGCCGCCACCATGCAGGATTGGCTGCAGGATAGTTTCCGCCCGCTGCCGGGTGGCTTTGTGGCCTGTACGCCCAACGATATCAATGAACTGCGTGCGATCTTTAAGCAGCTGGGGAGCGAAATTTGTGCCGTGATGCTCGAGCCGATTCAGGGCGAGAGCGGTGTGCACCCCATGACCGAGGAGTTTATGGCGGCAGCGCGCGACCTGGCACACGAAGTGGGCGCCGTGCTTATCGCCGACGAGGTCCAGTGCGGCATCTTCCGCTGCGGCAAGCCGTTTGCATTCCAAGCCTATGGCGTGGAACCCGACATCATGAGCCTTGCCAAGGGCATTGCTGATGGCGTGCCCATGGGTGCCGTCGTAGCAAAGAAGGAGATTGCCGACGTGTTTAAGTCGGGCGACCACGGCTCGACGTTTGGCGGTAGCTGCTTGGCCATCGCGGCGTGTGCCGCGACGCTCTCCGCACTCGTGCGCGGCGATTATGCCGACCACGCTGCCAAGGTAGGCGCCTATATGGAGGCAAAGCTCGCCAAGCTGCCGAACGTGACCGAGGTGCGTGGCCGCGGCTTGATGCTCGGCTGCGATCTGGACGATACTGCGGGTGATGCACACGACGTTGTGGCCCGTGCATTGGGGGCTGGTGCCGTGATTAACGCTACGGGTGCCCATACGCTGCGTTTCCTGCCGCCGCTCGTCTGCGAGGAATCCGACGTGGACAGTCTGATCGAGATCCTGTCGGACGTTTTGGCCTAACACAGCGAAATAACTTAACTTTGACCGGGTTCCGGACTGCGGACGTGCCATATGCGGCACGATTCAGCGGTCTGGAGCCCGTTTTGGGTAGCGCGCAGAGATGTGGTGTAAGAGGCGGGGCATGCCCCGCCTCCGCCCTT